>CAZTSX010000006.1:0-139562 GCA_964616825.1 uncultured Prolixibacteraceae bacterium | reverse complement strand
CCGAACATAACCGATAAATCTGCTAATGTTTTTTGTTCTTTGATTGCTTCGATGGCAACCTTGGTTTTAAATTCTGCTGAATGTCTTCTTCTGGTTCTTTTCATTGGACAAGTTTTTAAGGTTTATACTCATTTTTCTAACCTTAAGTTTCTGTCCAGTTTTTTGGGACCCTATTAATAAAAACATGTAGCTGACAATTGATTTCTGCAGAATCATTTCAAATAATTTCATAAATTTGCACACTCAAAAAGGAGGCAGTTTATGTTAGCAGATCCAAATAAGTTTCAGGGTGAAGGATTGACATATGACGATGTGCTTCTGGTACCCGGTTATTCTGACGTGTTACCTCGTGATGTCATTGTGACTACACTGCTTTCCAAGCATATCGAATTAAATATACCGATCGTATCTGCAGCTATGGATACGGTGACCGAATCAGCCATGGCGATTGCGATGGCACAGGAGGGAGGCATTGGTGTATTGCACAAAAATATGTCGATCGAAGCACAGGCCCTGCAGGTCCGAAAAGTGAAACGTGCTGAGAACGGAATGATCCTCGATCCTATTACCCTGGCAGAGGATGCCCTGGTATGCGATGCACTCGCTATAATGAAAGAGCATAGTATCGGAGGAATTCCTGTCATCAACAAGAGAAATGAACTGGTAGGAATCGTAACGAATCGGGATCTTAGGTTTGAGAGAGATCTGATCCGGCCAGTTACAGAAGTCATGACATCTAACGTGATTACCATCACGGAGTTCACCGATTTTGAGACAGCTGAGGATATCCTGCAGCAACATAAGATTGAAAAATTACCGGTTGTGGATGAGAACAACAAACTGGTTGGATTAATCACGTATAAGGATATTATCAAGGTGAAAGCTCGCCCAAATGCCAGTAAAGACCAACTGGGAAGACTTCGCGTTGCCGCAGCTGTTGGGATCACTTCCGACACACCACAACGGGTGGATGCCCTGGTCAATGAGAGTGTCGATGCTATCGTGATAGATACAGCTCATGGACATTCCAAAGGCGTGCTGGATATGGCTAAACGGGTGCGGAAAGCGTTTCCCGATATTGATCTGATCGTTGGGAACATTGGAACGGCAGAAGCAGCAAAGGACCTGGCTAAAATCAATGTAGATGGCGTAAAAGTAGGTATTGGCCCAGGCTCTATCTGTACTACCCGGGTTATAGCCGGTATCGGAATCCCACAACTCACCGCCATCAACGTGGTTACAAAAGCGCTTGAAGGATCCGGTATACCGGTCATCGCCGACGGTGGGGTTAGGTATACGGGAGATATTGTCAAAGCAATTGCAGCCGGGGCAAATACGGTTATGGCAGGATCACTATTTGCCGGTGTAGATGAATCTCCTGGATCAACCATTATTTTCGAAGGGAGGAAGTTCAAAACCTATCGTGGAATGGGTTCGATTGAAGCTATGCAGGAGGGATCAAAAGACCGCTACTTTCAGGATGTTGAAGATGATATTAAAAAACTCGTGCCGGAAGGGATCGTAGGCAGAGTGCCCTACAAAGGAGCTCTTTCTGAAGTGATCCACCAGATGGTAGGTGGCCTGAGATCAGGGATGGGGTATACCGGATCATCTACGATCAGTGACCTGCAGAAAGCCAGGTTTATAAAGATTACTTCAGCCGGCGTGTCGGAAAGCCATCCTCACGATGTTGAAATCATCAGTGAAGCGCCTAACTACAGCAGATAAAATTTTTCCAGATAAGAATCGTTATTAGTTCAAAATTAAACACAGAATAAGTAATGAAACGTATGACATTCCGATTTCTATTATCATTATCACTCCTGGGTATTCTCCTGGGAACTCAAGCTCAGACCGACAACGATGAGGTGTTGATGACGATTGCTGATAGTGACATAACAGTGAGAGAGTTCATCTCTATTTATCAAAAGAACAATATACAGAATCAACCGATCGATCAGCAATCGTTGAACGAATATCTTGATTTGTTCATTAACTTTAAATTAAAGGTCCGTGAAGCCGAAGACTTGGGACTTGACACCGTCTCTTCGTTTATCACAGAATTAGCTGGCTATCGTGAACAGCTCGCTAAGCCTTACTTCATGGATAAAGCTACGATCGAACAACTTGTGCAGGAAGCCTACAACAGGTCAAATACCGATATTCGTGCCAGCCACATCTTCCTCCGCCTGAATCCGGACGCTCTGCCAGCAGATACAATGGTTGCCTTGCAAAAAATTAAAGAGATTCGGGAAAGACTGATCTCCGGTGAGAATTTTGAAGATCTTGCCGTTGAACTGTCAGAAGACCCATCCGCACGCGACAGGCAAGCCAATACTAAACGCCCTTTCATTAAAGGGAACAAAGGAGACCTGGGCTATTTTACTGTTTTTGATATGGTCTACCCATTTGAAACTGCTGCTTTTACATTAGAAGTTGCAGAGATCTCGGAGCCTGTACACACTGATTATGGCTATCACCTGATCAAGGTCTACCAGAAACAACCGGCTATGGGTAAAGTCACTGTAGCACACCTCTATCAGGCAATCCCGAAAGGTTCTTCACCAGAAGATTCACTCAACAAGGCGCTGAAGATTGATAGCATCTATGCCATGTTGAAGAATGGAGCAGAATGGGACTCGCTGGTTTTGCTCTACTCGGATGATAAAGGATCCTCATCACGCGGAGGAATTCTGCCGAAATTTGGTGTAAACCGCATGGTACCTGAATTTATCGAAGCTATTTATAATCTTGACGAAATTGAAGATTATACTAAACCTGTACTGACATCCTACGGATGGCACATCATCAAACTCAAAGAACGGGATGCGAAACCTGATTTCGAACAGATAAAAGGCGATCTGAAACAAAAGGTGATCAAAGACAGTCGTTCACAGGCAGGACGTCAGGTGGTGATTAATAAAATCATCGATGAATACGGCCTCAAAGAGTACATTGCAGAAAAAGAGGCTTTCTATCCAATTGTCACTGATAGTATTTTTGAAGGGAAATGGGATGTAGTAATCGCAGAAGGGATGGAAAAATCCCTCTTTACGATTAGTGATCAGGTCACTTCCCAGCAAGAATTTGCGGAATATCTGGCAAAAAACCAGAAGAAACAGGCGAAGCAGAATATTCAATCATATGTGAATAAGCAATACAAAGATTTTCTGCATGAGACTCTCCTGATGTATGAAAATATGCACCTGGAGGAGAAATATCCGGAATTCAAAGCACTGATGAGTGAATATCGCGATGGGATTCTTCTCTTTGACCTGACAGATAAAAATGTCTGGTCAAAAGCTGTGAAGGACACTACCGGGCTGAAAGATTTTTATGAAGAGCATAAATCGGAGTATATGTGGGGCCCGCGGGTTGTTGCCTCGATCTATACCTTGAAAGATCCGCAGGCATCGACAGCTGTCAGAAGTTTCATTTCAACAGGCCTATCCGATGATGACATCCTGAAAGAGATCAATTCTGATGATGAACAGATTCTGACAATTCAAGACGGGAAATTCTCCAGGAAAGATAATTCGTATATCGAGAAAGTAACGTGGGAAGTTGGGGTCTCCAAGGAGTTCACAACTGACAATGGTGTCGTATTTGTAAACATCCGTGAAGTGTTAAACCCAGAGCCAAAGCAGTTGAATGAAGCTCGTGGTCTGATCACCGCAGATTATCAAAACTTCCTGGAAAAGGCCTGGATCAAAGAACTGAAGAAAACGTATCCTATCGTGGTTAACAAAGAGGTCTATAACAAAATCAAGTAACCATTGAAAAACAGCCTGCTCTATCTTCTTTTGCTTTTGGTAACTTCTTGTTCCTATCTCGATAATAATGGCGACAGGCCGGTTGCCAGGGTTGACGATGAATATCTAAATGAATCGGATCTGACAGGATTGGTTGCTGCCGGAACATCCCCAACGGATAGTCTGAATCTTGTGCATAACTATATCGATAGTTGGATTCAGCGGAAAATCCTGATCCATCAGGCTGAAAAAAATCTGACGGAGGATCAGCTGGATTTTTCAAGCCAGTTAGAGGATTACAGAAACTCCCTGGTGGTTTACGCTTACGAAAACATTCTGGTGGCACAAAGACTCGATACGGTTGTAACCGACCTGGAGATCGAAAACTATTACCAGGCAAATCAGAGCAATTTCCTTTTAAAGGATAATATCGTAAAGATCAATTATGTTAAAATACCAGTTAACTCTAAAAAGATCAGAAAGATAAGACGGTTATTCTATTCGGATGATCCGGATGACAAGGATGAGCTGGCAGACCTGTGTGATCAACAGGAAGCTGAATATTATCTTTATGATGATACCTGGATGGTATTTGATAATGTAATGAAAGAGATCCCGATCCGAACATACAACCAGGAGGCATTTCTCAAGTACAGGAGATCATTGGAGATCCAGGATTCACTCTACCTCTATCTTGTTAAATTTATTGACTTCAAGATTAAAGAGGGAGTCTCTCCGCTGCAATTCGAACAGGACAGGATTAACAGCATTATCATCAATAAACGTAAAATTAGCCTGCTCAAATCTATGCACAAGGATGTCTATAATGAAGCGTTCCAGAAAAATGAGGTAGAAATCTATTAGAGAGTATTTCCAAAACGAACCGACATGAAACTAATCCGCTATTTATTGCTCATCCTGTTTATTTCGTTGATGCATTTCTCAACAACAGCACAGGACTCTGTCGTTGACGGCATTGTCGCGATTGTTGGTGGCCGTATTATTCTCAAATCTGATGTCGAGGCACAGTACCTGCAATATCGTGATCAAGGAAATATAACCGGAAGTCCAACACGTATAAAGTGCCGGATCCTGGAGAACATTTTGTACCAGAAGTTACTCTATCATCAAGCAGACGTAGATAGCATTACAATATCGGATTCTCAGGTGGGGAGTGAAATAGACCGGCGAATGCGTTATTTTATTTCGCAGGCCGGTTCTCCGGAACGACTGGAGGAGATGTATAACAAATCATTGATAGAGATCAAAGAAGAGATGAGCGAAATTATTCGGGAACAGATGATGGTGGAGCAAGAACAGCAGAAGATCACCGAAAATGTATCGGTAACGCCTGCTGAAGTGAAAGCCTTCTTCAGGAAGATCCCGAAGGACAGTATCCCGGAAATCAGTGCAGAAGTGGAGATTGGGATCATCTCCAGAAGACCGGAAATTGGTGAGCAGGAAATGCAACTTGCCAGGGAACAGGTGGAGGGATTTAAAGAGCGGATTCAAAATGGAGATGATTTTGCGACGCTTGCTATTCTCTATTCCGAAGATCCTGCTTCAGCCAAACAGGGCGGAGAACTCGGCATGTTTCAACGGGGGGATATGCGACCGAAGTTTGAAGCAGCAGCTTTTAAACTGAAACCGGAGGAGGTTTCAGATGTTGTCGAGACTCCTGATGGATTCCACCTGATTCAGATGATCGAACGACGGGGTGATTTCTTCAATGTGCGGCATATTCTGATACAGCCAAAAGTATCTCCTATCGAACTGAATAACGCCAAGCTCTTCCTGGATAGCATCGCAAGCAAAATTCAAAACAAAGAGGTGAACTTTGCTAATGCTGTGTTGAGATATTCTGACGACCCATCAAGAAACAATGGAGGGATGCTTATCAACCAGATCTCTGGAAACACCAGGTTCGAAATTGAGCAGGTAGACCCGAAGATTTTTTTCGTCATTGATAAACTCAAAGTAGGGGAGATATCTGCACCGGTTAAATGGGAAGAACGTGGAAAAGAGTTTTTTAGGATCTACTATCTCAAAGAGAGATCTACACCTCACTACGCTAACCTGAATGACGATTATGCCCGTATCCAATCGTGGAAGCTGGATGAAAAGAAGATGAAGGAGATTGAAAAGTGGGTCGATAAGAAGGTTGATGAATCATTTGTACAAATTATGTCTCCATATATTGACTGCACCTTCGATAGAGATTGGGTAACAAAATAGAATCCGCTTTGAATAAACGACAAGATATGAACTACTCCACTGATGTTGAAGCGATTGATGCGCTGGTCCAAAAATATGAAATATTGAAGCAGGAGATCGCCAAGGTGATTGTCGGACAGGATGATGTGATCAAGAATCTTTTGATCTCCATCTTTTGCAAAGGGCATTGCCTCCTTGTTGGGGTGCCAGGCCTGGCTAAAACTCTGATGGTAAATACACTGTCAAAATCTCTTGGGCTCTCATATAGCCGAATCCAGTTTACTCCTGATCTGATGCCCTCTGATATCATCGGAACAGAGATTCTTGATGAGTCGAGACATTTCCGTTTCATCAAAGGTCCGGTCTTTGCCAATATCATCCTGGCAGATGAGATCAACAGAACACCGCCTAAAACGCAATCCGCCTTACTGGAAGCGATGCAGGAGAAAGCAGTCACCGTAGCCGGAACATCATATAAACTGGATGAGCCCTTTTTCGTGCTTGCTACACAGAATCCGATCGAACAGGAGGGAACCTATCCATTGCCTGAAGCGCAACTCGACCGGTTTATGTTTAACATCTGGCTCGACTATCCATCCTTTGAAGAGGAGATCAAAGTTGTTCAGGAAACCACAACAGAGAAAACAGTCGCTACCGAGGTGGTACTTACAACGGATGAAATCCTCTATTTTCAAAACCTCATTCGGAAAATTCCTGTCCCTGAGAATGTATATAATTATGCAGTCTCTATGGTAGCTAAAACACGACCCAATACGACTCATGCAACGGATTGGACGAACGAATACTTAACATGGGGTGCGGGCCCGCGAGCTTCGCAATACCTGATCATAGGGGCGAAATGTCATGCTGTTTTATGTGGGAAATACTCTCCCGATATCGAAGACATACGAGCAGTAGCTACTGCTGTCCTTCGTCACCGGATCGTCCGCAACTACAAAGCCGAAGCCGAAGGGATCAAAGTCGAAGATTTCATTCAACGATTACTGGAAAACTAGATGTTGGATAACTGGATAACTGGATGACTGGATGACTGATACCGGATTCCTGATGCTGGATATTTAATAACTTCTTCCTTCTTCTCTCTTACCTCTTCCGTCTCACGTCCTACATCCCACGTATTTTGAACCGTGAAACGTATTCCGTTTCTCAAGTTCCGCCTCAATTCGCTTAAGCACCCCATCGTATCGGATCAGATCCCAGCTTAGATGATGTAACATCTGGGGAGGAACCTCTCCGGCAAATCGCTCGACGACGATCGTTGGTGATAATCTCTCCAGGAACCGGATGATAAAGTCGATATATTCGTCGAGGCTGAATTGATGAAATGATGATGGATCCTCTATATACTCCTTCTCCATCTTAGTACCCCTGACGATCTGAAGTTGATGAAATTTAACTGTATCCACCTGGAGTTCTGAGATGATTTCTGCTTCTTCCAGCATCTCTTCTAAGCTCTCACCAGGCAGACCGAAAATAAAATGAGCACCTGTCAGGATACCCATCTCACGAGTTTGCCGGATTAAATCCCGGCTGATCTTAAAATCATGACCCCGGTTAATTCGTTGCAGGGTTCGATCATAACACGACTCCAAGCCATACTCAATCTGTATAAAATAGCGCTGTGATAGTGTGTGAAGGTAGGCGAGTTTATCGTCATCCATACAATCGGGTCGGGTACCGATCACCAACCCGATCACCTCCGGATGTTTCAGAGCTTCTTCAAAAAGTTTTTTCAATTGGGATAGAGGAGCGTAGGTATTGCTATATGGCTGAAAGTAAACCAGAAACCGGTTGGCCCGGCGATACCTGATAGAGTGGAAACTGATCCCTTTGTCAATTTGTACATGCAATGGCTCTGCCGGATCACAATAGGTGGGATTGAAGGCTACATTGTCGCAATAGGTACAGCCGCCAACGCCTTTAGTCCCGTCCCGATTCGGACAGGTAAATCCCGCATCAACAATCACCTTTTGTACGCGCTCGCCAAAAATATTTCTTATATATTCCGTATAGGAGTTGAACCGCCGGTTATGTCCCCAAGAATACACTTTCGATCTACGATTTAAGATTTACGATTTTCGATTTCACCACCTCACCACCTCACCAGTTCACCAGTTCATCAGTCTATAAAGTTAAAAAAACGGCACAGAATTCTCTCCATGCCGTTTTCTTGTGATAGATTAGAGCTATTTTGTCGCTGCTTCGAGTCGTTTCATGATTGAGAAGATGAAAGCAGCAGATAGCAGACAACAGATGACAAATACCATCCAGACCTGCCAGAGTTCCAGCTTCAGCCATAATGTGCTGCCAACGAAGAGAAGTGCATTCCCAATTGCCGTTGCTGCCAGCCATCCACCTTGCATGAGACCCTGGAATCGAGGGGGTGAAACCTTCGAAACAAATGAGAGTCCCATCGGGCTGAGATACAACTCAGCAACAGTCAAAACAAAATAGGTGCCCATCAACCAATAGGGTGAAACGCGGTCAGGCGACGGGTTTCCTGCCAGGTCAGCCGGTGAGACAAGACTAAATGATGCAACCATCATCAATACAAATCCTACGGCAGCAAGGACCATTCCGGTGCCAATCTTACGTGGAGTAGATAGTTCTTTATTCCTCTTTCGTTGCCAGGCAAACAGGCCTACGACAATCGGTGTCAGAAATACGATCAGGATAGGATTAAACTGTTGGAATGTTTCTGGCTCAATAAGATTCGCCGAGGGAAAATTACTATAGAAATACCAGAGAAGCCATCCACCTGCAACAATGAGTATGACTCCAATCCCTCGCATGAGCAATTTGATCTTTTGTCGGACAAGCATTACGAACCCGATGATCATAGCGATCAATGAAAGAAATGCAGGAAGGTAGAAGAAAATGAAGGTAAACGGTCCTACCTCCTTATCTGTATAATCCCGTGCAAAGAATGTTAACGTGAGACCGTTTTGATGGAATGACATCCAGAAAAAGATAACCACAAGGAATACAAGTCCAAGTGCGATCAGCCGTTTCTTTTCCTGCGCCCATGGCATCTTAATGATCGAAGCATCCTTTTCAACCATTTTTTTCCTGTCAGGAAGATGTTTCTTGAAAACAAAATAGACAACCAGGGAGATTATCATAGCAACAGCAGCGATCCCAAAGGCGTAATTGTACCCGGCAGAGAATACCTGGATATAATTATGTGCAAATTGGGAAAGATCAGTAACAGGCTGTCCTGAAAGTGTAGCTTGATCAGCCAGCGCTTGCATGGTATCGAATTCGGTAAGATTTCCATCAATCAGCTTGTGGCAAAGGGATGGAAGATCCGGATCGTATGAGTAACCATTGGTTCTCAACCACCAGGAACGGATAGCCCGGGCTGCACTCGGAGCAAAGAAAGCACCGATGTTGATACCCATGTAAAATACACTGAATGCTGAATCCCGGAGTTTTGAATACTTCTCATTGTCGTACATCTGACCGACAAGCGCCTGGAGGTTCCCTTTAAACAATCCATTACCAAATGCAATGGTAAAGAGACCAATGATAGTAAAAACCAAATCCATCCCTGGAATGACCAGTAACGCATATCCCAGAAACATAACGATCTGGCCAACCATGATAACCCCTTTGTAGTTCTGGGTTCTGTCTGCAATGAATCCTCCCAAAAGGGCCAAGCCATAGATTAAAAAATAGAAAGTGGCGTAAATATAACCGGCCTGATCAGCAGGAAGTCCGTATCTTGCCTGGAGAAATAGAACCAGAATCGCCATCATGGTGTAAAAACCGAAACGCTCACCCATGTTTGCGAAGAAAGCTACGTAAAGTCCTTTTGGATGTCCTTTAAACATAATGTCCTAGTTATTTGTGAGTAGTTAGTTGAATTTCAAAAAGGGCTTTGCAAAAATAAACATTTTTGTATACCAGCAAAATTTGTTCTATTCATATGAAGAATTTCAACTTTTTTTAAACCGCTTGTAATATTTTATTTGAATTATCGTCTCTTCGACACATGAACCACCAGGAATTCACAATACAGGTTGTTTCATTGAAAAACAAACTCTTCCGGTTTGCCAGCCGAATCCTTGGACAAGCAGAAGAGGCAGAAGATGTGGTTCAGGAAGTTTTTATAAAACTTTGGACCCGGAGAGAAAAACTGGACGAATACAGAAGTGTTGAAGCCCTTGCAATGATCATGACAAAAAATATGTGCCTGGATAGAATCAGAATAAAAAAATATCCGGTAGATCCAATGGACAACCACCGTCGTTTTCTGGAAAATTTACCTGAAGAAAAAATGCGGGATTATTCCGATGAGATCAGGAAAGTGAAGGTTGCAATGAAGACACTCCCACGACAACAACAAATGATTATGCAGTTACGCGATATTGATGGGTACGACTTCGAATCGATAGCGGAGATCCTGGAGATGAATGAAAATGCAATCCGGGTTAACCTGTCAAGAGCCCGGAAGCGAATCAGAGAATTAATAACAACAACAAAGATAAATGACCACCAAAGAAATTGAAGCCATCCTGGCTAAGTATTACGATGGGAATTCCACCCTCCGGGAAGAACACCAGTTAAAAGAGTTCTTTTTGAGAACAGATATCCCTGAACATCTGTTGGCGCATAAACCCATCTTTGGATTTTTTACTGAAGAAGGAGATGTAGCAACTTCGGAGGCATTTGAGCCTGCCTTTGAGGAAAAACTCAGACAGGGTAAAGTTGTATCGTTGATCAACAGGCGCAGAAAAATCACCTACGCCTTGTCGATAGCCGCCAGTATCATGCTGGTTACCGGCCTGATCATCACATTCCAATTAGGAATGTTCACACCCTCACAACCCTTTGGAACAATTTCTGATCCGGATTTAGCCTATATAGAAGCTCGTAACGCTCTCTTTATGGTGTCAGAAAGGTTTAATACAGGCATGGATAAAGCTAGCCAGCTTGAAGCGTTCCAGACAGGATTGGATAAGGCCAGCCAACTCGAAACGTTTCAGAATAGTTTTACTAAAGGAGAAAAATTTAACCGGTTAGATAGATATCAACCCATAATTTTATCCACGGACAAAACCCAAACAAAACGTCCATAAAATCCCAAATCACATGAAAACAACAATCAGAACTACGTTAGTATTATTTATGCTGGTACCATTCCTTGCAATGGCGCAGTATCAAAGCCCGGCAGAAAAAGCCTATCAGAAATATGCCGGAGAAGATGGATTTACATCCGTCAACATCAATAAAGAACTTTTCCAGATGATCATGAAAATGGAGATCGATGGAGAAGATACGGAGAAGATAAAAGAGGTGCAGGAGATGATGGAACAACTGAATGGTTTAAAGGTCCTGACCTTTGAGGACGAAGAGAATCCGGGAAAAGTGAAATCTCTCTATAAGGAGTTCAGCGCTCTTTTCCCTGCCTCAGATTATACAGAGTTGATGACCGTCAAAGAGAATGGAAATAATATCCGGTTTCTAACGAAGCAGGCAGATAATGGAAAGATTCTGGAGATGGTTATGATCGCTGAGGATGATCACGAAGTAACGCTGCTGAGCCTGGTAGGCCTCATCGATATGTCTACGATCTCAAAACTTTCCGGAACCATGAAAATCCACGGAATGGATAAACTGGACAAAGTACACAAAGAAGATCACGATAAGGACAAAAAGTAATCCGAAACACCTCTTTAAGGCCGTCCCACCACGACGGCCTTTTTTTATTACCCACATCCCTCGTCCCTTTCATAGTCTCATCCTCAGCTGAACTTTCACCTCAGACTTCACACTCCCCTCTATCTCATCTGTCCCACTACCGATGGTTACCCGGTCGTTATATTTCCAGATTCCAAACCATCCCCACAGCTCGATATGCCTGCCGAGATCTTTGCAGAGAAGTAGCACTGCCCTGGATCCTTTTCCATAATATGCAGGGGCTGACCACCCATATAGTACATTCGGCTCATAAGAATAGATACGTGTTTCGAAAGCAGGAATATCGAATAGAGCATACTTGAACGTTACGGCCCAGCTATACCTGATCGGTTTGTATCTGACCTCCTGGCTGATCAGATAACCGGGATGACTTTCTTCTCCTTCCTCACGATAGCTTTTGAAGTTAAAGCTACTCTTTACCCTCAACGCTGGAGTAGTATAGGCCCTGACCTCAACCCTCAGGTTATCTGTTTTTCCGAAAACCACACGTTTGATCTTATACCCTGTTTCATTGCGATTGACTTGGTTCCGTTTCAGTGAATACCTGAGGATGAGCGACCAGTCTGGAGAGACTTGATAAGTTGCCAGGATACCTGTTTCCACTCCTTCGGAAGGAGAGTTGCAACGGTATGTGATCCATGGGAAGCGATATAGGTCGGAGTAACAAGTAATAGCCACTCTGGGAAAGAGTTGCATCTGTAACCGGATGAATAAACCTTGTTCATTGGCTGGCTGGGAGTTCTGCGACAGGGCAGTCGAGAATGGATTCTGATAATTCCGCTGGTAACTGCGAATGATAGTCAGCAAATCAACACCGGGAAAAGGTGTAACAGTGATACCGGCATTCCAGGCTCTGCCGCCATTCAAACTCATGCTGTATTCACCAAAAAGTTGACAAACGGAAATCCTGAACCGGGCATCAATACCAATTGCCCCAAATTTTGAGCTCTGTAATGAGAACTTGCGATACAACTTTTCGGTCGGCTGGAAATTCCCGCTCCACGCTCCATAATATCCAGTTACACCTACGATAAAAAATTTCCCCCGGTAACTGCAATGGCCACCATACACCAGCTCCTTGATCTTGTTTTTCCTGGAAATCTCAGAATACTTTCTGTGATAGCCCGATTCAGTAATAGAGCTGAAAATGAGCACATTAAGGGCAGTATCAACAAATGAAACAGCTGCATCCCTCGAAGCATAGGATATAAATCCTGACCACTCCATACGGCCTGTTTGGATCGTCAAAGCAGCACCCCGAAGATATCCGTATTCACAAACTGATTGAGAAGGCCGGAAACCGTTAAAATATTGCATTGAGCTTCCAAAACTGATGGAAGAACCAAACGAATTGCCTCCCATCGTCAAGCCCTGCCCGAAGGAAATCCGGTAATGGCCAATGGTGAGGTTCTTCATCCAACGAAGGTTTTGGAGTGAAATAAAACCGGAGTAGAAATCCATTCCAAAAGGTTGGCTGTTCCCGAAAAATTGTTCTCCGGCATCTTTCTCTCCTGAAAAGCCGATCATCAGCTTATCAGAAAAAGAATACCGGTAGCGGAAATAATATTTCTGTGGACTTCCCAGGAAATAGCTGTCCGGATCAATCACCCTGACAGAGTCTGGCGTTTGATATCCTGCCTGTTGCTGCAACAGTTGTTGATACCGGATAACGAGCTGATGACGGCCATGTTTAATCAGGTTACGAGGAGTGAATTTCAGCCTGGGTGGTACCGGGCCGATAGTGATTAATGGCAGTAGCTTCTGGATGGTCAGTGAGTCGAATCCTTCAACTGCCTGTAATTCATAGATGGAAAATACCTGGCCATATGTCTCCAGGTATTGGATCAGTTTGGTTGCCTGCACAGGCGAAAGGCAGGTGAGTTGTTGCAACTCCTCCAGAGTGGTTTGGTTAACATTGATCTTTCCATTCCCGGAAAGGAACTCTTCAATCTCTTCCGGATCTGGCTCTGTTTCATGGATCTCAGCGAATTCACTCACCATCTCTTCAAGTGTAAACGTGCTGTCTGTCTGTGAGATGGACTGAAGCAAACTAACCACGAGAAAGGATATGATTGTTAATCTTCTGGTCATCTTATTTTTGAATTGAATAAACAACCGATAATGAAGGAGAAAATCCCAGCACCATGTGATACCGGGTAGCGATATCAATCCGGATATTTTTCAGCCCAAGCCCAATTCCACCAGTCACCATAAATGGATCTGAGATCACACCCAATCGCCCCCATGCCATCCTCGCTAACCTGATCTCTATCCCGGTTCGGATTACTGGTTTGTGCTCCAGGTCCTTCTCTCCCTCCAACAATACAAGAACTTTACCCGAAATGTTATATCCGATCCCCATCCGGAACAGAACCGGTAGCCGTTCTTCCGGGTAGTCTGATATCTTCACTGGAACAGGATTGCACACCTGTATACCCAGAGTCCATGAATCATCCGGTTTATACATCAATCCGATCTTACCCGAAACCAGGCCTTTTGAACCATACTCTTCCCCCAACTGGATCCGGTTATAATAAAGCTGGATTCCAGCACTGAACCGTCGACCGAATTTTCGTGCATAGGTTATCCCGGCAGTTATCTCATTATAGAGTTGAAATCCGGAATAAGAAACCACTAGGCCAAATGCTCCCGGTCTTCCACTCCAGGTAAGTGCAACGGCTTCATAACAAAGTTCTTTGATCAGGAACCGATTCTCTGCATACAAGCCGGCTTTCCAGCCCTGTGACCATGCTATCCCAGCCTGGTTTGTGGCAACAGACCAGATCCCGGTGGTAGCTACTGCAGCAGATCCCATAGCTGATATCCGGCCACCAGGAAAAATGTCTCCCCCGGTGCCGTGAGCATAGATCGACTGCATAAACAAGATAATGCAAATTATTTTCCCTCTCATGGCATTTCATTTCCTATTAATCCGGTTTGCCTCAAAAAGGTTATATCCTAAAAAGAATTTTTTTTACTCACCAGTTCACAAGCTCACCAGTTCACTAGTTCACAAGTTCACTTTCTGTACCTTTGTCAATAAAAAACTATCATGATTGATCTGATTATCCCTTTTCTTAAGGAGCTGGAAAATAATAATAACCGGGAGTGGTTCAAGGTAAACAAAGGGTGGTACGACGAAGCCAAACTGGAGATGGAAAGCCTGATCAATACGCTGATCTCTGGTATTGCAAAATTCGACCCTTCCGTCAGGTTTGTAACAGCGAAAGAAACAATGTTTCGAATTTTCCGGGATGTTCGCTTCTCAAAAGATAAATCCCCTTACAAAACCAACTTTGGAGCATGGATCGCGAAATCAGGCAGAAAGAGCTGTGGTCCAGGGTACTATGTTCATTTACAACCCGGGGAATCATTTCTGGCGGCAGGGATCTATATGCCCGACCCCGATAGCCTGAAGAAGATCAGACAGGAGATATTGTATAACATTGATGAGTTTAAAAAGATCCTTTCGGATAAGAAGCTTGCAAAATTTACAAAAGGATTGGATGAGATGGAAAAGCTTAAAAGGCCTCCCAAAGATTTTCCTGCAGAATTTCCGGATATAGAGATCCTGAAGAACAAGCACTATACTGTCTCTGCAAATTTGTCTGACAAACAGGTACAGGATCCGGCATACGTAGATAATGCACTGAAGGTTTTTCAGGCAATGAAGTCGTTCAATGGATTTTTGGGAAGAGCATTGGATGGCTAATTACACCAACTTTCCGATCACTGTTTTTTTACCAATTACCTTCTGGCCTATTTTCACATCCAGTTTTGTGTCAACCGGAAGGAGAAGGTCCACACGCGAACCAAACTTAATAAAGCCTAGCTCCTCACCCTGGATCACCGGTTCGCCAACAACCGGATAACATCTGATCCGACGTGCTAAAGCGCCGGCAATCTGCCGGATCAAAATTTTCTTCTTATTATCTGTTTCGATCACAGTCGTGGTACGCTCATTCTCAAGGGAAGCTTTTGGATTGAAAGCGACCAGGTGTCTCCCCGAATGATAATGGTAATAGGTGATATTGCCGGATATGGGGAACCAGTTGACATGCACGTTTGTGGCCGACATGAAGATTGATACCTGGATACGCTCCTCTTTGAAGAGTTCTGGCTCGATCGTTCGTTCTATAACCACAACCTTGCCGTCAGCAGGAGATAGAATCAGATTCTCACCACTGATAACCTCCCGTTTTGGTGATCTGAAAAACCTGACGATCATCAGAAAGAACCATAACCCCAATGCGTAAAGACAAAAATGAATCCAGGTCTGGTCGGGCAAGATGTGATTAAATGTTAGGAATATAACGGCCACAAATAACAAGGCGATAAAGATGGTTTTGTATCCTTCCTGGTGAATTGTCATGTATCAGATCAGGTTGCGTAAAAAGAGATACAAAAATACAAAAGGAACGGAAAGGAAAATAGCATCAAACCGATCGAGTATACCGCCATGCCCAGGGAGAATTGATCCGGAATCTTTGATTCTCAGGCTCCGCTTGAAGAGTGATTCAACGAGATCACCAAATGTACCGAAAACAATGATTAATAGTGCCATTGCAAACCAGTCAACCAACTGGATTTCAGGGGTAAGATAGTGTAATCCAACTGCTGTTGCCAGGGCAATAATCGTTCCTGCAATGATCCCCTCCCAGGTTTTTTTAGGTGAGACACGTTCGAAAAACTTATGCTTTCCAAACTGTTTCCCATAAAGGTAAGCACCGGTATCATATAACCAGGTGATAAGAAAGAATCCAACCAATATGACCGGGAAATGCCATAACCGATAGGCATCAGGTCCATTCAACAGGTTAAGCAGAGCAAGTGGGACAGCAATGTAGATGATTCCTGTTATCGTCAGGGCCACGTTTATCATGGGGTGTGGTTTCTTCCTGTATATCTCAACGATAAATGGAAGGAAAAAGAGGACAATAAAGATCAGGTATGGAATTTGTGTGTGGGATGGCAGATCTGAGAATAGCGGAATGAAATCCACAAGGGTGATGACAATATAAATCAAAGCACCGGCAACGGTGCCAAATATCTTCTGAGGATGTGAAGATTTGCTGGAAAGGAGAGAATAGAACTCCCATAACCCGAGAATGGTAACAAGAAGAAATGCTCCGGCAAAAAACCAATAGCTGATTGCCATGGCTGCCAGCAGAATGAAAACCATGGAGAGTCCTGTAATTGTTCGTGCCCAGAAATTAGTCATCCGCCAGAAATCGTTTTAAAATCTGAATTGCTTTCACAAGATCATTCCGTTTTACATATACTTCAATTTCACCGATTACTACATACGCTGAGTCCTGTTTGTTGATGATAACCGCCTGAATCTCATTCTCCTCCAGAACTCCTTTCAGGATCTCTGCTTTATACGGGTGCCTGGTGACATATAAGACTTCCCAGTTTGATTGACTTTTGTCAGCCATTATTTCCCGCTCCATCTTCAATCAGAAACACATAGAACTCTTTAGGTCCATGTGCTCCCATGACAAGTGTTTTCTCAATATCAGCCGTCCGGCTGGGTCCGGTGATCAGCGAGACCATAGAGGGCCAATCTTCTGCATATTTTTTATGGATGAGCTTGAACGCATCCTTCAATTCCGGGACCAGTTGAGAAGTATAACCAACTACCAGGTGAATCTCAGGAAAGACAATGATCTTTCTTCCGGGATTGAGTGTCGAGGAAACCATCACGCTTCCCAGCCTGGCTATCAGGTATTCGCAACGGGTGATCCCGATCCGGGCTTCAAGGATCTTGTCCGGGGTCGACTCAAAAGGGATACCGGCCCGCTTAAGCGTTTTTTGTATTATGGGATCAAGGCAATAAAGGAGTGGCCAATCCTTTTCCAGGATAAACGACTTCAACACACCCAGAAACTCATCCTCGCTTTCGCTGTAGACAAATTTGCCAGCCACCTTTACCAGCTCCTGAGCGAAGATAACATCAAGTGTATCGGTCAGCTCCGGATGGACATTCAACTCCTGATCGATGATAGGAAAAGGAGGATCGGTCTTCTCAATCAACGCGTTCCGTATCCTCTTTAGAATTTTTTCCCGTGATGCGCTCTCTTCCATAGCGGGATTCTTCAGGTTCAGGTTACTTGGCGGATGGTTTTTTCGGTTTCGGTATTGCTTTTGGTTTGGCGCTTTTGGTGTCTCGTGGCTTGCGTCTTGGCTTTAGTGCAGGTTTATTACTCATAGGAAGCGCCTTCTCCTCCTCTTTATCATAAGGCCTTTTGCCGAAAACGTGCTCTAAATCTTCCCGGAAGATTACCTCTTTCTCCAGTAGTATCTTTGCCAGTTGTTCAAGCTTCTCCTTGTTATCAGCAATGAGTTTTTTCGCCCGCTTGTATGCCGTTTCAACAATCTCTCTCACCTCCCGGTCTATAACTTCCGCCGTCTTTTCGGAATAAGGCTTATGGAAGGTAAATTCAGATTGTCCGGTGGAATCGTAGAAACTGATGTTGCCGATCTCCTTGTTCAGTCCGAAGTAAACAACCATCGCATACGCCTGCTTGGTAATTTTTTCAAGGTCGTTCAAAGCGCCTGTAGAAACCTTTCCGAAAAAGACCTCTTCGGATGCACGTCCGCCGAGAGCAGCAGTGATCTCATCAAACATCTGCTCGAAGGTTGTGAGTTGCCTCTCTTCCGGAAGATACCACGCAGCCCCCAGCGCTTTGCCGCGGGGTACGATAGTCACCTTCACCAGGGGGTGTGCATGTTCCAACAGCCAGCTGATGGAAGCATGTCCCGATTCGTGATAAGCAATGACCTTCTTCTCATGTGGTGAGATAATCTTGCTTCGTTTTTCCAATCCGCCGATAATCCGGTCGATTGCATCCATAAAGTCCTGCTTATGTATCTTCTTCTTGTCTTTACGGGCGGCGATCAGCGCTGATTCATTACAGACATTAGCAATATCGGCACCTGAGAAACCAGGAGTCTGGCGAGCAAGAAAATCGATATTTACTTCGGTATCCAGTTTCAATGGTTTCAGGTGGACCTGGAAGATCGCATTCCGCTCGATCAGGTCGGGCAGTTCAATGTAGATCTGACGGTCGAACCGCCCGGCTCTTAAGAGTGCACGGTCCAGGACATCTGCGCGGTTGGTGGCTGCCAGGATAATCACTCCGGCATTGGTTGCAAAGCCGTCCATTTCTGTAAGTAACTGGTTCAGGGTGTTCTCCCGTTCATCGTTGGCACCGGTGATCTGGTTGCGACCGCGTGCCCGGCCCACGGCATCAATTTCATCAATGAAGATGATGCAGGGCGCTTTCTCTTTTGCCTGGCGAAACAGGTCACGCACCCGGGAAGCTCCCACACCGACAAACATCTCTACGAAATCAGATCCGGAGATCGAAAAGAAGGGAACCTGGGCTTCTCCCGCCACAGCCTTGGCAAGCAGCGTTTTTCCGGTTCCCGGAGGACCGACCAGAAGAGCGCCTTTCGGGATTTTTCCCCCAAGAGCCGTGTATTTTCCAGGATTCTTCAGGAAGTCTACGATCTCCATGACTTCTACCTTAGCCTCCTCCAGGCCGGCAACATCTTCGAAATTGACATTGACACTGGTGTCCTTGTCAAAAAGTTGTGCTTTGGATTTCCCGATGTTAAAGATCTGGCCACCGGCACCACCACCACCACGACTCATAAACCGCATGATCAGGAACCAGGCGCCGATCAGGATAGCAATAGGAATGATGTAACTGAGTATGTCACCAAATACATCTTTTCTTGTATCATTCAAAGGAGGATAGGGATACTGTTTCTTGAACTCGACGAGATCTGAGATCCGATAACCCTTTCTCACCATACGGGCAGTTAAAGTATCCCGGGTATCCTTCAACAACGAGTTAAAGATCTGTTCAGAACCGATCTGGTAGAAATATTGCGGGTTGGATGAAGAGGAGCTGGCGTAGCCTTTTTTGTCGAACTTTCGGTACGCAGTATCGGTCATGATCTTATCTTTCTTGATGAAGATCTCGGCTTTCTCCTTGTTGACGACCACGATCTTCTCCACATCCTCATTCACCAGCATCTCCTCCAGGCGTGGCCATGTGATCTCTGTTAATGGACTGGTATAGTTGAAATACTGGATAGCGATAAAGATAATCGCAAGGATCGCATAGATCCAGTAGAAACTGAATTTGGTCTTCCCTTTTTTCCCTGGAGTCAGATTGGGTTGAAATCCACCTTTACTCTTTTTATCTTTTTCTTGGTCTGCCATTCTGTCTGATAACAATAAATAGAAAAAAGCTTTATCAGGGCGATTCAATCCGGCTCATCTCCGCGTCACCCCACAGGTTTTCAAGGTTATAGAAGGATCTGCGAGTATCCTGAAAAATATGAACCACCACATCGGCATAGTCGATCAAAATCCATTCCGCATTTTCAAATCCCTCCTTATTCCAGGGAGATTCTCCTCTCTCTTTTTTTACCTTACTGAGCACAGCATCAGCAATCGCTTCAACCTGTGTGCGGGACGTCCCGTCGCAGATCACAAATGCGTTGCAGACAGCCTGATCCAGTTTCGAAAGATCCAGCACAACAGGATCGTTTGCTTTTTTATCCAGCATCCCTTTCAGAATCGCCTCTGTAAGCAGTTTGGATTCACTCCTGGGTTCCGGTTTCTTTCGGGGCATGAAAGCGCTTTAGTGAATGCAAAGGTAGTTAAAAGTTTGGTTTCAGGGCATACTTCTGGTAGAAGTCATTGATCGCCTTTACTGCCTCCTCAGCTGTGTCGACCAGGACGAAAAGGTCAAGGTCTTCCGGACTGATGTTTTTGGCCTCCAGCAGCACCTTTTTTACCCAATCTACAAATCCTTCCCAATACTCTTTAACTACCAGGATAATTGGAAATGGGGCCAGTTTCTTAGTCTGGATCAGGGTAATCGCCTCCGTCATCTCGTCCAGGGTGCCGAATCCGCCAGGCAGGCAGATGAAACCCATGGAGTATTTCATGAACATGGTTTTGCGGATAAAGAAGTAATCAAACGTGATCAGTTTGTTGCTGTCGATAAAAGGATTGGGCTGTTGCTCAAAAGGGAGGGCAATGTTTAGTCCCACCGATTTCCCCCCGGCAAAATGCGCTCCTTTGTTAGCGGCCTCCATGATTCCCTGTCCACCACCTGTTATGATCCCGTAACCGTTCTTGGTGAGCAAGTAAGCGATCTCCTCGGTAAGCTTGTAGTATGTATGATTATCCAGTGTTCGTGCAGATCCGAATATGGAGACACAGGGACCAATCCGGGTCAGTTTCTCAAATCCTTCAACCATCTCCGACATCACCTTTAAGATCTCCCAGGTGTCGTAGCTGATCGTTTCCGACCAGGTCTTCTCCTCAAACTTATTCTTCAGCATTTCTTTATCATCGATGTTCATGGCAGGAATTGTTTTAGTCAAACAAAGATAGTGAAATAGTGAAATCATGAGATGGTGAAATGGTGATATGGTGAAATGGTGAAAGAGGACCAATTTTCCCGGTATCAGTCTTACCTCTCACGTTTCACGTCTCACGTATTTAGATGTCTCTTCAAATGCAATGCGGTATACCCTTTACCACTCTGCACAATCTCTTCAGGAGTACCTTCTGTGAGGATTTCACCACCGCTTTCGCCGCCGTCAGGGCCCAGATCGATAATGTGATCGGTTACTTTGATCACCTCCATATTGTGCTCAATAACTAACACTGTGTTGCCTTTGCCCACCAGTTTATTCAACACAGTGAGCAGTACTTTGACATCCTCAAAGTGAAGTCCGGTGGTAGGTTCATCCAGGATGTATAGGGTATTGCCGGTATCGGTTTTAGAGAGTTCTGCAGCCAGCTTCACGCGCTGTGCCTCGCCTCCGGAGAGAGTCGTGGATTGTTGTCCGAGGGTAATATATCCAAGCCCTACCTCTTGCAGGGTTGCAATCTTTTTGACGATCATCGGGATCGCTTCAAAGAACACTACCGCCTGGATGATGGTCATGTTGAGCACGTCGTTAATGGACTTGCCTTTGTAACGCACTTCAAGCGTCTCCCGGTTGTATCTTCTGCCCTGGCAGTTTTCGCATAACACATAGACATCAGGGAGGAAATTCATCTCTATCACCCGTAATCCGGCACCCTTGCAGGTCTCGCACCGGCCTCCCTTTACGTTGAAAGAGAACCGTCCGGGTTTGTAACCGCGGATCTTCGACTCCGGAAGGTTTGCATAGAGTTTCCGGATCTCGTCAAAGACTTTGGTATACGTGGCGGGATTCGACCGGGGAGTACGTCCGATCGGGGACTGATCGATCTCTATGACTTTATCAATATGTTTAATCCCTTCAATAGAATGATAGGGGAGAGGCTTTTTATCAGATCTGTAGAAGTGATGGCTCAGAATGGGGTAGAGGGTTTCATTGATCAATGAAGATTTGCCACTACCGGAGAGGCCTGTGATACAGATCAGCTTTCCAAGCGGAAGGTTCAGGATTACATCCTTCAGATTGTGACCGGTTGCTCCTTTGAGTGTCAGCACGTTTCCATTTCCTTTCCGGCGTGATGACGGAACATCGATTGTTAATTTTCCACTCAGGTATTTCCCGGTAAGGTAATCCGTTTGCATGATCTCTCCTGGTGTGCCGTGAGCCACAATTTTTCCTCCATGTGCTCCCGCATAAGGTCCGATATCGATCACGTAATCGGCATGCAGGATCGTCTCCTGGTCATGCTCCACCACAATCACGGAGTTTCCTGTATCACGTAAGCTTTGAAGTGCTTTGATAAGTTTCAGATTGTCGTGTTGGTGCAATCCGATACTTGGCTCATCAAGGATATACAAAACACCAACAAGTTGTGAACCGATCTGCGTAGCCAGCCGGATCCGCTGGCTCTCTCCTCCGGACAGGCTTCGTGCCGGACGGTTCAGTGTCAGGTAGCCAATCCCCACATCCAGCAGGAATTTGATACGATTCCGGATCTCTCTGATAATCTCGTAAGCGATGACCTGTTTTCTTTCGTCAAGATGATGATGAAGATCTTCAAACCATTCGTTAAGTTGCACCAGGCCCATCCCGGAGAGTTCCGCGATGTTTTTATGGTTGACCTTGAACCAGAGTGACTCTTTTTTCAGCCGGGCGCCATTACACTCCGGACAGGATTTTTTGTTCATGAAGCTTCTGACCCATTTCATGATCCCGGCAGGTGCTGCTTCGGCATGCTGGGAATTGATAAAGCTGACAATCCCCTCGAAGTTGAGTGAGTAAGTAGATGTAACACCCAGGTAGTCGTTTTTTACTTTGAAAACCTCGTCCGAACCGTATAATATCACGTTGATGGCTTGCTCAGGAATTTCCGAAATCGGGGTATTAACAGTGAATCCGTATTTGTCTCCAATCGCTTCTATCTGCTTGAAGATCCAGTTGTTCTTATATTCACCTATAGGAATAATCCCACCTTTCTTGATTGTTTTCTTCCGGTCTGGGATGATCTTCTTCAGGTCAATTTCCGATATGGTTCCCAGACCATTGCAGTTCGGACAGGCTCCGTATGGCGAATTAAATGAGAAGGTGTTGGGCTCCGGCTCATCGTAGGAGATACCCGTGGTCGGACACATCAACAGTCGACTGTAATGACGTGGTGCATTCGCATCAACAGGTGAGGTCATCAATTGATCTTTTCCATGCTCCATGGCCAGGTTAACCGATTGGATCAACCTCTTCCTGGACTCGTTGTTCACGACTAATTGATCAATAACGATCTCAATATCATGAATCTTATACCGGTCGAGCTGCAAGCCGAGAGTGATCTCCCTGATCTCTCCGTCGATTCGCACTTTTAAAAATCCCTGCTTTCGGATCTGGTCAAACAGCTCACGGTAATGGCCTTTTCTTCCTTTGACAACCGGAGCCAGCACAAGCAGTTCGTCTCCTTTCTGATTGGAAAGGATCAGATCCACGATCTGTTGTTCGGCATACCTGACCATCTTCTCACCGCTTTCGTAGGAGTAAGCATCACTGGCCCGGGCAAAGAGAAGTCGCAGAAAATCATAGATCTCAGTGATGGTCCCTACCGTTGAACGTGGATTCCGGTTGGTGGACTTCTGTTCGATTGAGATCACCGGACTGAGCCCGCTGATCTTATCCACATCCGGCCGTTCCAGGTTACCGATGAACTGGCGTGCATAAGCCGAGAAGGTCTCCATATAGCGACGCTGCCCTTCAGCATAGACTGTATCAAAAGCAAGTGAAGATTTTCCACTGCCACTTAAGCCGGTAATCACCACCAGCTTGTTTCGCGGGATCGCAAGGTCAGTGTTTTTCAGATTATGAACCCGGGCGCCGTAAATCTCTAACTGTTCTTCCACAGGATTTCTCTCTTCCGCTTAATCATTATTTCCCATTTTATCACTTACTCACCACCCCACCAGCTCACGAAAAAACCGTGCTACCTGATCTTTCGGAGAGATAACCGGATCTTCTACTCCCCAGTCAATTTGCAAATCCGGATCATTCCAGCGAATGCTGCCTTCCGATTCCTTATTATAGACACGGGTACATTTGTAAAAGAAGATCGTATCATCTTCCAGAGTTAAGAAACCATGCGCAAAACCGGCCGGAATCCAGTACATCCACTTGTTTTGCCCGGATAACACGATAGAAGACCATTCACCATACGTGGGAGAATCTTGTCTGATATCCACTGCTACATCGAGTACCGATCCACTCATGACCCGCACCAGCTTTTCCTGGGTAAACGGAGGATTCTGGAAATGAAGTCCGCGTAGTACGCCTCTCTTAGATTTCGACTCGTTGTCTTGCACGAAAGTTATGTCAATCCCATGCGCCAGAAACTGTTCCCGGTTATATGACTCAAAGAAATAGCCACGCTCATCCTCAAACACATCCGGTTTAATAATAAGCAGACCTTCTAAAGGGGTTTTTATAATCTCCATATAATTGATTTTCGATTTGGGATTTTCGATTTACGATTTGTTTCTCAACCCATCACTCACCATCTCACCACCTCACCATTTCACCATCTCACTATATCACCATATCACCACTGCACCATGGCACTATAAGTGGATACACTCATCATATGCCTGAGCCACTGCCTCCATGATTGCTTCCGACATCGTTGGATGCGGATGAACCGATTCGATGATCTCTTTTCCGGTGGTCTCCAGCTTTCGTGCTACCACAACCTCAGCGATCATCTCGGTCACGTTATCACCGATAAAATGGGCACCCAGCCACTCGCCGTATTTTTTATCAAAGATCACTTTTACAAAGCCTTCCCGTGCTCCGGCTGCCGCCGCTTTCCCGGAGGCTGTAAACGGAAATTTTCCCACCCGGATTTCGTATCCTGCATCTTTGGCTTGTTGTTCTGTCATGCCGACTGATGCTATTTCCGGATTCGTATATGTACAGCCAGGGATGTTGCCGTAATCCAAAGGCTCCACATCTTTACCGGCGATTTTCTCAGCGCAGATAATTCCTTCATGAGACGCGACATGGGCGAGAGCAGGACCGTGAACGATATCTCCTATTGCGTAATATCCTTCAATGTTGGTGCGATAAAAATCATCCACCATCACGTTGTCTTTCTCTGTCTTGATCCCGACCTCTTCCAGCCCTATTCCTTCAATGTTTGTTGAAATTCCTACCGCACTGAAAACGACTTCTGCCTCAACCACTTCTTTCCCCTTTTTGTTCTTTACAGACACTTTGCATAGTTGCCCCCTGGTGTCAACCTTCTCAACGGTAGAGCCTACCATCACCTTAATTCCTGCCTTTTTAAATTCACGACCCAGGGTTTTAGATACCTCTACATCTTCCAGGGGAACAACATTCGGCATTAGCTCGATAAGAGTAACCTGTGTGCCAAGTGAGTTATAAAAGTAAGCAAACTCAGCTCCGATGGCTCCTGATCCAACTACAACCATAGATTTAGGTTGCTTCGAAAGGTTCATTGCTTCACGGTAACCAATGATCTTCTTACCGTCCAGTTTCAGGTTTGGCAACTCACGTGACCTGGCACCAGTAGCGATGATAATATGTTTCGCCTTATATTCTTTTGGATCCTTGGCGACTGGTGACTGGTGACTGGTGACTGGTATCACCACTACAACCTTCCCGGGTTTCACCTTGCCGGTTCCGACCAATACATCCACCTTGTTTTTCTTCAACAGGAACTGGATCCCTTTGCTCATCTGGCCAGCAACATCTCTGCTGCGTTTAACGATGGCTTCAAAATCAGGGCTAGCCTCTCCGGCTTCAATTCCATATGATGATGCATGCTTCAGGTAGTTGAACACCTGTGCGCTTTTCAGCAAAGCTTTGGTAGGGATACACCCCCAGTTCAAACAAATCCCACCCAGTTCGGCACGTTCCACAACGGCCACCTTATGCCCCAATTGAGCTGCTCTGATGGCAGCGACATATCCACCCGGACCGCTGCCAATGACAATGATATCGTAATTCATACAGGTTCGTTTTAAAGCGCGAAATTACAAAAAAATCATGTACATTTACATCCACGAAAGAAAGCATAAGACAAACAGAGGAAATAGGTATATTTACATGAAACCACTAGGAATTGACGATTACAAAGAAGCTGCTAAACGAGCGATGCAATGGCATTCGGAGTACAAAAAAGAGATGATGAATTGCCGGTTCGATACCATTGCGGTTCATGGGATCTACTCGATGCAGGAAGCCCTGGATTACAACCAGGGTTCAATCATCGAACCCATATATATGTCTACCTCTCAGGCTTACCGCGACTCAGACGAAATGGAAGCTGCTCTGGGATATGCAATCCCAACCTGGTGCTACTCCCGGATTGCTAATCCAACCGTATACTACCTTGAAGGGGTTCTGGCGTTGCTCGAAGGATATGGCACGGGTATTGAAACCAGTTGCATCGCTACCTCTTCCGGGATGGCAGCTATCCAGAGTGCGGTGGATCAGTTCCTTGTTGTGGATCCGAAGCGCCCCTCTGCCCCGATGAATTTCGTAGCCACAGCACAGGTATATGGGGGCACATTTCAACAGTTCTCCATGCGCAAGCAGTTGGAACGGAATGTGGAATGGCGGAAGGTGGTAAACTCTACGGATCTGAAAGAATGGGAATCACGGATTGATGAAAATACCCGGTTTCTTTATGGAGAGATACCCAGCAATCCCGGGCTGGCATTCTTCGATCTTAAGGCTGTGGCTGAAATGGCTCACAAATACAACATCCCATTGATCATAGATTCAACTGTTGCAACCCCGGCCCTGTTCCGGCCTATCGCGTATGGCGCCGATATCGTGATCCAGTCTGTTACAAAATCTCTGGCAACCGGAGGAACAAGCATTGCGGGAGCTGTCATTTCACGGAAAAACATCAACACCAATATCGATAACCCGGAGATGAAAGCCGATTTTGCCACATACCTCAAACTACTTCCGAATCGTGACACCGGACCGAATATCTCGCCGATGAATGCCTTTATGGCACTGAATGATATCCGGACTCTACGGATGCGGATGGATATGATGAGCCGGAATACCCGGAAAGTTGCCGAATTTCTCGAAGCGCATAAGCATGTGGAGAGAGTTGAATACCCGGGATTAAAGTCACACCCGTTCCATGACCTCGCCTCCAGGTATATGGTTCTGGTTGATTCTGAATATGATGAAATTTACCAGAAAAAGGTGAACAGATACGGACACCTGATGTCGTTCAACGTTAGGGGGGGGGATCAAAACACAAGAAATGTCTTTGATGCATTCACACGTATCTGGAGAGGCACGGACCTGGGCCGTATCAAGTCCATCGCCACCATCCCTGCTATCTCTACTCACTCTCAGCAGGGAGAGGAGGGCAGGAAGCTGGCGAACATTCCACCAAACCTGATCCGACTCTGTGTGGGTGCAGAACATCCTGATGATGTAATCTATGATCTTGACCAGGCCCTCTCAGTGCTGGACGGAAAAAAAGTGAAGGTGACTGCTCCCGAATATTCGGCAGGTGGAGCATCATCATCCCGGTTAAGAAAACGATAATCATACACGCTGCTCAAATCATCTCCGTATATTTGCAGCGACATTCTTGTTAATCAAATAAAAACAGTATACACTAAAAATTCAAAACCAATGCCAACTATAGGATTCACAACCAAAGCAATGCATGCAGGAGAGATCAAGTTTCGCCCTGAATCAATGTCTGTGCCGATTTATCAGTCAGTAGCTTATCCATATGAGGATGCCAGGGAGGCAGCCGATATCTTTACAGGCGAAAAACCAGGCTATACCTATGGCAGATGGGACAACCCGACTGTGGACGCATTTGAACGAAGGATGGCCGCACTGGAAAACACGGAATCTGCCATTGCTGCATCGTCAGGGATGGCAGCCATATTTCTGCTTTGCCACCATTTGCTGGAGCCAGGAGACGAAGTGGTCTCTTCCAACCGGGTGTATGGTGGAACATTCGGTCTGTTTGAAACAGGGTTAACACGGATGGGAACAAAAGTGAACTGGGTTACGCAACCCGATGCCATTGATGCCTGGAAGGCTGCGATCACACCGCAGACAAAATTCTTGTTTGTAGAGACACCCAGTAATCCGGCCCTCTTTATCGCCGATATTCCAGCCCTGTCAACCCTGGCAAAAGAGCATAACCTGCCACTCGTTGTTGACAATACTATTGATACCCCAGCGTTACAGCAGCCAATATTGCTTGGAGCCGATATGGTGATTCACTCCACAACAAAATATATCTGCGGAAATGCGACAAGTTTAGGAGGGATCATCTGTGGACCCAAAGAGATCGTGGAAGGGATCCGGCAGAATGGCATCCGGTACCTGGGACCATCTATGGCGCCTTTGAACGCCTGGCTGAACCTCAATGGACTCGAAACGCTGGCACTTCGGATGGATCGTCATTGTCAAAATGCGATGGCAATTGCCACATTCCTGGAAGGTCACGATAAAGTGAACTACGTGAACTATCCCGGCCTCGAATCCAATCCCTACAATAAGCTGATCAAACCCCAGATGAAAGGGTGTAGCTCTCTGATGTCATTCGAACTGAAAGGCTCGTATGAAGATGCGACGAAATTCATTGATGCCCTGACGATCATTACGCATGCTACCCACCTGGGGACCAATAAATCCATTGTCACACACCCGGCATCTACTACTCATTCAGCTATGGGTGAAGAAGAGATGCTGAAAGCGGGTATCTCCCCTTCACTGATCCGGTTTTCCATCGGGATCGAAGATGAGCAGGATCTCATCGATGACCTGACTGAAGCCTTTGACACTGTTGGTAATCTATAGAAATGTTCTATTCCACCAATCTGAATGCTGATCTGGTCTCATTTAGCCAGGCATTGCTGAAAGGGCAGGCTCCAGATAAGGGACTATATATGCCTATGACGATCCCTGTAATTCCCCTGGAAGAGATCTATGGATTTGTTGAAAAGCCATACTATCAGATTGCGTTTGAGGTTACACGGCGTTTTCTGAAAGGCGAAATTCCGGATGAAGACCTGATGAGGATTGTGAAGGATGCCTATGATTACGATGTGCCACTGGAATATGTCCATGGCCGGAGCTATATGATGCGCCTGGATCAAGGGCCTACTGCATCGTTCAAGGACTTCGCTGCCCGTATGATGGGGCGCCTGATGCAATACTACCTGAAGAAGGAAAACCGGAAACTACTTATTCTGACAGCTACATCAGGAGATACCGGAAGCGCTGTGGCCAATGCCTTCTATGACCTGGATAATATCGATATCGTGGTTCTTTTTCCACAGGATGAAGTAACAGCTCGTCAACGGAAACAGATGACCACATTGGGAAAGAATGTTCGGGTCCTGGCTCTGGATGCCAAATTTGACAACTGCCAGGCACTGGTGAAAGAGGCTTTTGCCGATCCCGATCTGGAACATCTCCCACTCTCTTCAGCCAATTCAATCAACATCGGGCGATTGGTGCCACAGATTGTATACTATTTCTATGCCTTTGCCAGGCTTCACGATCGGGATCATGATGAAAAGGTGGTGTTTTCAGTCCCTTCAGGTAATTTTGGCGACATGATGGGAGGAGTACTGGCCATGAAAATGGGGCTTCCGGTAAAGAAATTCGTGATCGCCACCAATGAAAACGATGAGTTCCCAACTTATCTCAATTCCGGAATTTATAAGAAAATAGAACCCTCTCGAAACTGTATCTCCAGCGCGATGAACGTGGGTCATCCGAGTAATCTGGCCCGGTTGGTTGCTCTCTATGGAGGAATGATGGACGAAAAAGGGATCATTCACAAGGCTGCCAATATGGAGGAAATGCGAAATGAGATATGGTCGGTCAGTATCTCGGATAATCAAACCCGGCAAACAATTGCAGATGCCTACCGGCAGTATGAACTGCTGTTGGAACCTCACGGAGCAGTAGGATGGGCTGGATTGATGGAATACCTGAAATCCCTTCCAGAAAGCGATTCAGCCGGTCAACTATGTATCTCACTGGAGACTGCCCACCCGGCAAAATTTCCGGAAGAGATTGAGAAGATCCTCCAGATTGAACCGGAACTCCCACCAAGCCTGGAAGGCATCGATCACCTGCCGGAACATGTTTCGGACCTTCAGAATACTTACGAGGCATTCAGTGATTACCTGATGAGGCTTGAGGTAAGTAGTTAGAAAGAATAAATCCTAAACACGAATATCTAAATCCTAAACTATATCAAAATTCAAACTTCATTTTTATGTATATCGTTTGCTCTGATCTTGAAGGCGTCTTTGTTCCAGAAGTATGGATCAATGTCGCAGATAAAACCGGTATTGAAGAACTCCGCCGCACTACCCGCGATGAACCCGATTACGATAAATTGATGCACTACCGGATGAAGATCCTGGATGAACACAGCCTGAAATTGCATGACATACAGGACGTGATCGCTCAGATCCGGCCTCTTCCTGGTGCACTGGAGTTTATTGCCTGGATCAAAGAACGGACTCAACTGATCGTGGTCTCTGACACCTTCCGTCAGTTTGCTGAACCGCTGATGATACAACTGGGCCGGCCTACACTCTTCTGCCATAACCTCGAGATGGATGAAACCAATCGGATAACAGGATACAAACTCCGGCAGGTTGATCCCAAGCGCAAAACGGTCGAAGCCCTGCAGAGCCTGACATACAAGGTTATCGCGTTTGGAGATTCCTATAACGATATCAGCATGTTAAAACAGGCCGATATAGGAATCCTCTTCCGCCCTCCGCAAAATGTGATCAACGACCACCCTGAACTCCCAGTAACCTATGATTATGAACAACTTAAGAATATTCTCAACGATTATATATAATTCATCCAGCAATCTAGTCATCTAGTTATCCAGTTATCCAGTAATCCAGTTATCCAGTATGGAGATATTATTCAACAACAAAATCGTCCTCATCACAGGTGCCTCGAGGGGAATCGGAGCAGCAACAGCCAGACTGTTCGCCGAATCCGAAGCCACTATCGTGGCTAATTATCATAAGAACAAACAAGCAGCTGAATCAGTTCTGACATCTCTCCCTGGAAGCAATCACTCAATTGCACAAGCTGATATGGCTCAACCAGGAGAGTTGAAAGAGATGGTTTCAGAGATCATCAAAAAATATGGGCGGATAGATATCCTTGTTAACAACGCCGGGATCTATGAAGAAGACGATATGGCTAAGATGCCATTTGATGATTTTACTGAATACTGGGAGAAGACCATTAGCGTTAACCTGACCGGTCCTGCACTCTTGTCGCAACTGGTGGCTAAGGAGATGATAAAAACTGGTTGTGGAAAAATTATCAATGTCACCTCCCGTGGTGCTTTCCGTGGAGAACCCACCTCATGGGCCTATGGGGCATCCAAAGCTGGCCTGAATGCTACCGGTCAGAGTATGGCCAAAGCCCTTGCGAAATATGGGATCCATGTTTTCACCCTGGCACCCGGTTTTGTCGAAACCGATATGACTACAATCTGTCTCAACGGAGAGAAGCGAAAAGAGATTGAAAGCCAGAGTCCATTGAACCGAATAGCCCAACCCGTAGAGATCGCCCATGCTATTCTCCTCCTCTCTGCTGACGGGAATGAATACATGACAGGTTGTATCGTGGATATGAATGGAGCTTCTTATCTTAGAACGTAATACGTGGGACGTGGGACGTAGGACGTGATTTTCCTCTTTTTATGTATAACTTTTTTGGATTTTTCGGATTAATAAGGGAAATCCAAATTGATTACAATGAAAAGAAATTATGAATTCGCAAAAAGCGTTAGGGACTTAAAAGTTTATCAGGCTGCTTTTTCATCTGCCATGGACATCTTTAGATTATCTGAAAGGTTTCCCAAGGAGGAGAAATATTCCTTAACAGATCAAATCCGGAGATCATCTAGATCAGTATGTAGCAACCTAGCTGAAGGCTGGCATAAGCGAAGGTATCTTGCAGCATTTATTCATAAACTTACTGATTCCGTTCAGGAAGCATCAGAAACTCAGACCTGGCTCGAGTTCTCTCTGGCTTGTGGATACATTGATAAAATAGTTTTTGATCTACATTTTGAGCATTACGAACATATAATTGCTCAACTTTTAACCATGCAACGAAAAGCAAAATCCTTTTGCTCCAACTCTTAAGCCCACTTCCTACGTCCCACTTCCCACGTCCCACGTCCCACGTCCCACGTCCCACGTCTCACGTCCCACGTCTTACGTCTCACGTCTTACGTCCCAAGTCCCACGTCTCACGTTTCACAGGAGCAAACCAAATTCCGGTCCCCAAACGCATCATCAATCCGTGTAACTGTTGGCCAGTACTTGTCATCCTTCAGCCCTTCGGCCGGAAAAGCGGCTTTCTGACGTGAATAGGGGAGTGCCCACTCATCAGCAGATACCATGTTCACAGTATGAGGTGCATTTTTGATCACGTTTTCGGCTTTATCTGCCTTTCCTGTACGGATCTCATCAATCTCCTTTTTGATCGAGATCATCGCGTTGTTAAACCGGTCCAGCTCATATAACGGTTCACTCTCGGTAGGTTCAACCATCAACGTGCCATGAACCGGGAACGCCACGGTGGGAGCATGAAATCCATAATCCATCAATCGCTTGGCAATATCGATAGCGGTAATGCCTGTCTCTTTCGCAATCCCGTTGCAATCTACAATCATCTCATGGGCACACCATCCCTTGCTTCCGGTATAAAGAATCGGATAGTAAGGTTCCAGAGCTGATTTGATATAGTTGGCGTTGAGGATAGCTATTTTGGTTGCCTCAGTCAGCCCTTGCTCACCCATCAGTTTGATGTATGCATAAGAGATGGTCAGGATCAGGGAGCTTCCATAAGGAGCTGACGCTACCGCGTGAATTCCCTCTTTCCCACCAGTTTCAACCACAACATGATTGGGAAGATACGGTGAGAGGTGTTTGGCAACGGCGATCGGGCCTTCACCCGGGCCACCTCCACCATGAGGGATGGCGAACGTCTTGTGTAGATTCAGATGGCAGACATCAGCTCCGATGATAGCCGGGTTGGTCAATCCAACCTGGGCGTTCATGTTGGCACCATCCATGTATACCTGTCCGCCATTCTCATGGATGATCTGGCAAATCTCCAGGATATCTTCTTCAAAAACACCATGTGTGGAAGGATAGGTGACCATCAGGGAGGAGAGATCCTCTTTGTGCTGGATCGCTTTCTCCCGCAGATCGTTGATATCAATATTCCCTTTTTCGTCGCATTTGATCACCACGATATCCATGCCGGCCATGGCTGCGCTGGCGGGATTGGTTCCGTGTGCAGAAGAAGGGATCAGGCATACATTCCGGTGCCCCTCGCCCCGGTCGATATGGTATTCACGGATCACCAGCAAGCCGGTATACTCGCCGGAAGCCCCGCTGTTGGGCATAAAAGAGACGGTGTCGAAGCCTGTTGTTGCGCACAACTGTTCCTCCAACTCCCTGATCAGGTATTGATACCCTTCGGCCTGCTCTTTGGGAACAAATGGATGGACATTCCCAAACTCCGGCCAGCTCAGGGCCAACAATTCCACAGCAGCATTTAGTTTCATGGTACATGACCCCAGAGGGATCATCGAACGGTTGAGAGCCAGGTCTTTGATCTCAAGACGCTTGATATACCGCATCATCTCCGTCTCAGAATGGTAGCTGTTGAAGACAGCTTGTTTCAGAATCTCCGATCTGCGTGTGACCTCTTCCGGAATCGTGTTGATCTTCCGGCACTCTTCTGGTTTGCAGATAAACTCCGAGAACTCATTCCTCGCTGCCTTGGCAAAGACGCTGAGGATAAGGTTGATGTCAGATAAGGTGGTTGTTTCATCTAAACTGATACCTAGATGGGTATCATCGATATAGCGGAGGTTAATCTCATTCTCTAACGCCAGCTTCTGTAGATTATTCATCTTCACACCTTCAGGGATCCGGATGTAGAGGGTGTCGAAGAAATGAGAATTGAGTTGCTGATATCCATAGTTCGTAACTTCCTTAGCCAATACTCCAGCGAGGATGTTGATATGGTGGGCAATCTGTTTCAATCCAAGCGGACCGTGATAAACTGCGTACATTCCTGCCATTACAGCTAAGAGTACCTGCGATGTGCAGATGTTGGACGTAGCACGTTCTCGCTTTATATGCTGCTCGCGGGTTTGCAAGGCCATGCGTAATGCACGGTCTCCGTTGGCATCGACTGAGATACCAATAATACGGCCTGGGATATGACGTTTAAACTCCTCTTTTGTAGCGAAATAGGCAGCATGGGGCCCACCATAACCCATAGGGATGCCAAATCGCTGTGTGGATCCAAACACGACATCTGCTCCCCATTCGCCGGGAGGTGTAAGCATCACCAGGCTCATGATATCAGCGGCTACTGCAACAGCGGTTTCGTTTTGATGTGCTTTCTCAACGAACTCATTGTAATCCAACACTTCGCCATACTGGTTCGGGTACTGGATTAATGCACCAAAAAAATCATCCGTGAACGAAAATTCATCAGGTTTACCAAAGACCAGTTCAATGCCTAATGGAACAGCACGTGTTTTGACTACATCAGTTGTTTGGGGAAATAGATCATCCGCGACAAAAAGCTTGTTTGCACCTCGTTTGACAGCAGCCCGTTTCCGGGAATTAAAGAGCATGATCATCGCTTCGGCTGCCGATGTGCCTTCATCTAACAAGGAGGCGTTGGCAATCGGAAGACCTGTCAGGCTGCATATCATCGTTTGAAAATTGAGCAACGCTTCCAGCCGCCCCTGTGAGATTTCTGCCTGGTAGGGTGTGTAGGCGGTATACCAGCCAGGATTCTCAAGAATATTTCTGAGAATGACTCCCGGTGTGATGGTGTTGTAATAACCCATCCCGATAAAACTTTTATAGATCTGGTTTTTTGCGGCGACCTCTTTCAGGTGGTTCAGAAACTCATACTCATTCATACCTTTCGGAAGATCCATCGGCTTATCCATCCGGATAGACGATGGAACGGTCTCATCAATGAGCTGATCGAGTGATTGTACGCCAATCTTTTCCAGCATAGCCCTGGTCTCTGAGGTATTCGGACCATTGTGCCGGCAAACAAAATTATCTGTGATCATAAGAATTGTGAATTAATAAACAGCAAGCAGTGTACAGGTGGCAAAAATACCAATATTAATTTTTATTTTCAGGATCATGACGAGTATATTTGATCTATTGTCGATATTTGCATTAGAATATTCATGTAGGATTTAATATAAGGAGATCTAATATGGCGGATATTGACGGACCCAACGAACCAAAACAATTTTATACGGATGTGCCGCAACCAGCTGAACGATTCTTTCTGAAAGGATCAAACTCCCTCGAATGGGGAATGCAGAACCGGTTGAGCAGGATCTTTAATCCGGTTAGCGGAAAAACAGTCATGCTGGCTATTGATCATGGTTATTTTCTGGGACCCACGGCAGGCCTGGAACGAATCGATGTAAACATTCTTCCATTGATACCCTACGCCGATACCCTGATGATTACCCGTGGTGCATTGCGAACGATGGTACCTCCGGATACCCAAAAGTCAATCGTCCTCCGGGTCACAGGCGGATCCAGTATCCTGAAAGAACTTTCCAACGAGGATCTGGCCGTGGATATTGAGGATGCTATACGGCTGAATGTATGCGCGATGGCTGTGCAAGTTTATGTTGGAAGTGAACACGAACATCAAACTATCCTCAGCATGACCAGAATGGTGGATATGGGGTTACGGTATGGAATTCCTACACTCGCTGTAACCGCAGTGGGGAAGGAGATGGTGCGTGATGCCAAATATTTCAGGCTGGCTACACGTATCTGTGCCGAACTGGGAGCCCAATACGTCAAGACCTATTACATTCCGGAAGGGTTTGAGACGGTCACAGCCTCATGCCCTGTCCCGATTGTGATCGCCGGTGGGAAAAAGCTCCCTGAACTGGATGCTCTCAGGATGGCCTGCAATGCCATTAAGGAGGGTGCTGCCGGAGTGGACATGGGCAGGAATGTTTTCCAGTCTGATGCCCCTATTGCCATGCTCCAGGCATTGAGAGCAATTGTTCATGACAATGAAACTCCTGAAAAGGCTTTTGACCTTTATACTGAATTAAAGAATAAATAATCCTTAGAGAACCATGAAAGTATCCATGTGGTTCAATAATAACGACATTCGGGTCGAAGAGATCCCAACTCCGTCACCCGGTCCTTGGGAGATGCTGGTAAAGGTTATCTCCTGTGGGATCTGCGGCAGCGATTTAGTCGAGTGGTACCGCTTGCCAAGAGCTCCGCTTGTTCAGGGCCATGAGGTGGGTGTTGAGGTTGTGGAGATTGGGGAAGGGGTGTCCAGATACAAAAGGAGAGACAGGCTTTTTATTGCACCAAAAGTGCCTTGTCTGAAATGCAATTATTGCTTGAAGGGCCATTATCCTCAATGTACAGCAATGAAAGACAGGCTTCCCGGAGGATTTGCTGAATACATCCTGGTCCCAAAGGAGCTGGTTAAAAACGGTTGTTACTTGTTGCCTGACAATATGAGTTATGACCAGGCAACTTTTATCGAACCGTTGGCTTGTGTCGTCAGATCCCACCGACTTGCTTCTATTGAAGAGGGACAGACGATTCTTATCCTTGGCTCCGGTTTATCAGGACTTCTGCATATCAAACTTGCCAAATATAAAAATTGCAAGGTAATAGCCACTGACATCAATAAAAGAAGGCTTGAAATGGCAACGAGTTTTGGCGCTGATCGTGTCGCAGATGCGGCCTCTGATATTCTGGAAGAGATTATGCACGTTAACGGAAAGAAGGCTGATGTCGTTATTGTGACAACTTCTGCTATGTCCGCTTTTAAACAGGCGTGGGAAACAGTCGATATGGGTGGCGTTGTGGTTCTGTTTGCCGTTCCCGGACCCGATCAGGATGTGGTTGTTCCGGTCAATGATTTTTGGCGAAAGGAGATCCGTATTCTCACCTCCTATTATTGCGGTCCTCCTGATATCGAAGAAGCCCTTGACCTGATAGCGAAAGGGGATATTATTGTTGATGATCTCATTACTCATAGGTTGCCGTTGAAAGATACGGCTAAAGGTTTTAAGATGCTTTTGGATGGATCCGAAGCGCTGAAAATAATCATCAAACCACAAGAAGGATAAGGAGGAAAAGAGAGTTGAAAAAAAAGGCTGCCCCGAAATTCGGAACAGCCTTGAAACGCACACATGGTGCGGGAAGTTATTGGGAGATAAGGAGTTTTCGGGTGAGGCTCAGCCCCGAGTCTGTATAGATCCTGAGAGAGTATAGTCCGCTACACAACTGGCTGGCAGGAATATTCAATGTAGTCTCTCCTAAACTCAGATTCCTCGTCTGGCGGAAAGCAAGTTGTCCTGTCAGATTGTATAGTTCGATCGTAACCAGAGATGGACTCTCCAGATTAATTTTGATCGTTGCCTGATCGGCTGCCGGATTAGGATAAACAACACCCGCTTCCAGAACAGGCTTGGCATCACGAACACCCAAGATCTGGTTACCGCTGAATGTCATGATCACATCAATTTCCGGATCCTCCATTGTGATCTCTACCTTGATCACATCACTGTGGCATCCGGCCATCTCGGCATGCAGATAATAGATGCCAAAGTCAAGATCAGGGAAGACAAATTGTCCATCCACATCCACTTGCTGGAATGAGATTGCCTGACCGGCTTCATTCATCAGTAGCATCGTAATCTTATCAACCAGTGAGGTTTTTAGAGTTGTATAGATCTGTCCGTTAATCGTCCCGATGCCCGGAGCATATGATCCGGCAGGAATCAGGTTGATGTTGTATGGATTATTTGGTTGTCCCAGAGAAATAATGGTTGCACTTTCCCAGTCAAGGACATCTCCGTAATAAGTAGGAAGATATCCTGCCGGCAGGAAAGGAATGGCATAGATGAAATATTCTCCCAAGGGGACCATTGGAAAGTAATAGATCCCTGACGAATCCACCATGCTGATATCAATGAAAGGCTGAAAGTTGACCATGGTATCCAGGGAAAAGATCAACACCATGCCTGATTCCAGCGGGAAATTGCCGGTGAAAACCTGTCCGTAGACCTGGTTCCATTGCGTACTGTCGCCAACAGAAATGGATTGACCTGTTGAGTAGGTACATCCCATTGAATCCTGGGTAACGGTGGCCAGTGTAACATAATAGATACCTGTTGACGGGTATTGATGGATGATCGATGGTCCCTGACCTGTTTGTCCATCTCCGAAATCCCAGGAATAGGTTGCTGGCTGACCATTTACCATATGTCCCATAAAGCTTACTGATAAGCCGTTGTTTTGATAAGTAAAGTAGCTTGCACATCCGGAAGAATTCCCTACAACCACCTCTTCACACCAGGTACTCTGGCATGTTGTTCCTGCATTATTTGCTTCAATGGTCAGGCACACATAATAGGTGCCATTCGCAGGGAAGAGATGTGACGGATTCTGTTCAGCAGAAAAGGTACTATCCCCAAACTCCCAGAACCAGCTGATAATGTCTCCGGATGAGAGATCGAGAAAGTGAATGAGTGTGGAATTCCCTGCAGAATCAGGATAGTATGTGAATTGCGCCTGGCAACCGCCACCTGTTGAATCAATGACATGAACTGTGTGTGTAATCATATCCCAGCAACCACTGCTGCTGTCACCAATGGTAAGGGTAACATCATAGTATCCTTCCTGAGAGAATGTGTGAAGCGGGTTTTGTGCAGATGAACCGGTTCCGTCCCCGAAACTCCAGCTCCATGGCCCTGTGGTTCCTGTTGAAAGATCGGTAAACTGCACAGCCAGGGTCCCGTAATTTGTCCAGGTAAAATCCGCTTCACAGGGTGAAGGCGAATTGTAGCAGATCTGAAAATCCTGGGCAAGATTCATGTTAGCCGGATCGAAAGTCTGGGTCTCTGTATGGGGGATGCCCTGGCAGTCGATGGTTGTGATGATCAGGGTTCCATTGGTAACGCCGACTGGAAGCGTGATCGTATCAACATAGAAGCCATTGTCGTCAGTATAAACATTGTTATAATAGATGAGCCCTCCGATACCGGAATCAGATTGGATATTGACTTCCTGGTTCGAGATAGGTACCCCTGTCGAGTCTTCTGTGATATACCCGGAGAGAATCAAGTTTGTTTGTGCAACCAGCGGAACTGTAACTAAAAGTATGAGAAATTGTAATATGAACCGTTTCATAATAGTTGGTTTTAAATGTTAATAGTTGGTGTGTGATTCATTGCAATGAGATTCGTTGATTATAAAACACAGACAGCGTGAATGGTTGCCTGAGATTTCGTTTGTTTATTATAACCGGATCGTAAAAGCTGTCCGGAAACCCGCAGACCAGGGCTTCTTCGTAGCATCGGATTTTTCATAGACCGAGTTGAAATAATATCGTATATTGGGTTCGACTTCCAACGAGATCCGTGGTGAAATGCGGAATGATGTATTCACTCCTCCCACCACCTGCCAGTTGGTCTGGATCCGGTCTGGCGTGACCTGATTTATACGGATAATCCTGTTCTTGCCCGGATCATACTCTCCTGATAACTGTTTTGATTCCAGTAAAATGGATAAAATAGGACCAGCGCGAATTCCGAAAGTGATCCAGTTTTGTCGGATGATGTCATATCCCAGAATTAACGGGACCTGAAGATAAGTGTATCGTTTTGTGATCCTTGGATAATCCAGTTTCATTAAACTGTCCCACACATCTTTATTTGACGAATAATAGGTGGGGATGAGATGATAATGCTTCTCATCCCATTGAAATGTTATGGAATCCAGCCGACTGTAGGAACCAAGGTAGTCTTTATACTCCACCAGTAGTTCATTTGTCCCTTTTGTGATGGATAAACCAACCCCTGTTCTGATGGAGTACCGGTCGAATTGAAAGGCACCTTCAACCCCCATGTTATTGACATATTTTTCCCCCTCCAGTGTGTTGAACATCCATTCAGGAGTGTAATAGAGAGATGTTGAAAACTCCCACTTTTTCGTGGCCCTTTCTTTTGGCTTTCTCTTTTTGGCTGATTCAGGAATATTGAGAGTCAATGTATCATCTTGTGGAGCTGTGATGACTGGAAAGGATATATCAATCTGGGCTGAAATGGTATCTGGATAGCTGAGTGTGGAGTCTACAGCCTCTAATGGGAGTGGGAGGGGTAAGTCATGGGAGATAACTGACGCAGCAATAAGGTTTTCACGGTTGACAGCATCAGGCTGCGTGTTGGTTTTATCATCAGAAGGTTGTTGGCTGCTTAAGGCAGGCGATAATTGGGCCTTTGGCCGGGAGTTTGAAGAGGATGATTGAGAAATCAGGCCAGGGGAATCGTCTGGCAGGGCAGGGCCAGAGGGAGATGTAGATGAGGTCAGCATCGCGTTTTGAGGTGCTGTGGATTCCGATGACGGATCTTCAGTAGCGTTGCCTGGTTTTGACAATTTATGATCTTCCGTATTGGGCAGGATAACCAGCAGTGCCGTAAAACTGATAATAGCTATCCCGGCAAAGAGAAAAATCCAGCGGTTGCGGCCTCTTCTCCTTTTCTTAAAAATGGTTGCGGCTTCATCGAGGAATCGCTGCTTGCCCTCACCAGATGGCTTGACCTGGTGTCCGCGCAATGCCTCTTTAAAAAAGTCATCAACCGGATGTCTCTCTCGTTTCATCTATATTGCTTTTTGTTTCTCAACTACTTCAAGAATCCGTTGTCTGAGTGCTCTTCTTGCTTTCGAAAGCTGAGACTTGGATGTGTTTACAGAACAGTCCAGCAACTTCGCGATCTCATGATGAGAATACTGCTCAAAAACAAACATGTTAAAAATGGTCCTGTATCCTGGCGGAAGATCACATATCATCTCTATAATATGCTCCTTTCCTACCAGCTCAAGTACTCTTTCCCTGTCATGATCTTCCATCTCCTCTTCTGAGGTTATCATCTCCTCCATCGTATCCACATCCAGGAATCGCTTCTCTTTCGAATGATCACGAATAAAGTTCAGGGAAGTGTTGACGATGATCCGTTTCATCCAGCCTTCAAATGACCCTGTTGATTGGGCTTTGAAGGTATGAATGTGTAGGATGATTTTCATGAATCCATCATGCAGTATATCCTCAGCATCTTCACGATTCCCGCAATAACGGAGGCAGATACTCAATAACGGAGGGGCATAGGTATTATAAAGTGTTTCCAAAACACCTTTTTCTCTCCTTTTCAGACCTCTCACCAACTGTTCCTCACGATCCATACCCATACGCTTCATTAGTAATAACACTACAAGGTCTGAAAGTTGCCTGGATTCAAGAAATTTATTGTGTAAAAAAAGGCTGATTCACAACGAATCAGCCTTAAGGATCAGATCGGATTTTTTACCTCTTTTTCGGGATCCTCATGTTGAAGAAGGATCTGTATACAAAGTAGAGGGCGATCAGGCCAAAAACGATCCCCAGGTAAGGAGCCATTCTGTAGAAATCTTCTGAAATAGCCATCTCCATTGCCAGTAATCCGAACAACGTGGTAAACTTGATGATCGGGTTCAATGCAACAGATGATGTGTCTTTATAGGGATCACCAACGGTATCACCTACAATGGATGCTTCATGCAATGGGGTCCCTTTCTCTTTCATGTCAACCTCAACCACCTTCTTGGCATTATCCCAGGCACCACCGGCGTTAGCCATGAAAATAGCCTGGAATAATCCAAAGAATGCAATGGACAGCAAATAGGCAACAAAGAAGGAGGCAGCCGCATATATATTTGGATCGCCTTCTGGCAGTCCCAGGTTCCTATAGCCCGAAAAGAAGGCAATCGCTAAGGCAAATGAAAAGACCGCTACGAAGATATTAAACATCCCTGTTTGAGCATACTGGGTGCAGATTTTCACTACCTCTTTCGATTTTTCAATCGACGCCTTTTTCTCGGCTTTGTCATCCAGGTTGATATTCTTCTTAATATACTCAACAGCGCGATAAGCTCCTGTTGTTACAGCCTGTATCGAGGCGCCGGTGAACCAATAGATCACCGCTCCACCAGCCAGGAATCCAAGGATGGTATACGGATTTAAAACATTCAGGATCTCCTCTGGTGTGATCCCGAAATGGTTCCTGATAATCAGGATCAGAGAGAAGATCATCGTGGTAGCACCAACCACTGCTGTTCCGATCAGTACCGGTTTTGCCGTTGCTTTGAACGTGTTTCCAGCTCCATCGTTAGCTTCAAGGTAGTATTTCGCTTTCTCAAAGTCGGGTTTAAAACCAAAATCTTTCTCCACTTCAACTGTAACTTCTGACTGGTTTTCTTCGATCAGCGACAATTCATAAATGGATTGAGCATTGTCTGTTACCGGCCCGTAACTGTCAACCGCAATCGTGACCGGTCCCATTCCCAGAAAACCAAATGCAACCAGGCCAAAAGCAAAGATTGAGGGGTAAATCATCATCTCACCCAGGCCATACTGACTGGCTACAAATGCGATGAACATCAGAGCAAGAAAAATAACACCCTGCCAGAATGCGCTGAAATTACCTGCAACCAAGCCGGAAAGGATATTCAGGGAAGCTCCCCCTTCCTTGGAAGCGGTAACGATCTCATTCACATGTTTGGATTTGGGGCTGGTAAAGATCTTGGTAAACTCTGGGATCAGAGCGGCACCCAGGGTTCCGCAACTGATGATGATGGAAAGAGTTAGCCACAAGTTGTTAGGCAATGCTCCCAGCTGCCAGTAACTGACCAGAAACGTGACAATAATGGAGAAGATCGATGTGATCCAGACCAGACTGGTCAGGGGTTTCTCAAAGTCAAGATCATCAACATTACTGTATTTGACTTTGCTGATAACTTTGTTGATATAAAAGGATCCAATAGAGGTAATTACCATCAGAACACGCATGACGAAAATCCATGTCAGCAATTGCTGCTGATAATCAATACTTGTGATGGCGAGTACGATAAAAGCGATCAATGCAACACCTGTCACACCATACGTCTCAAATCCATCAGCAGTAGGCCCAACACTGTCACCAGCATTATCGCCAACGCAATCAGCAATCACTCCAGGATTTCGGGGATCATCTTCCTTAATCCCGAACACCACCTTCATCAGGTCCGAACCTATATCAGCAATCTTGGTAAAAATTCCTCCCGCAATACGAAGCGCGGAGGCTCCCAGCGATTCCCCGATGGCGAAGCCAATAAAACTGGCGCCGGCATATTCACGGGGGACGAAAAGCAGGATGACAAGCATCATGATCAGCTCTACGCAGATCAATGCGACACCTATGCTCATTCCCGCATTCAACGGGATGTTTAACAATTTGAGTGGCTTTCTCTCCAGGGAGGCAAAAGCCATCCGGCTGTTTGCCAGGGTATTCATGCGAATACCAAACCATGCAACACCGTATGATCCCAGGATGCCAACGACAGTCCAGGCAAGGATTAACATCACGCCACCAAAAGCGTTATGCTGAAGATATCCGAAGTAAAAAGCCATGCATAATCCTATGATGACAAACAGGATTATAAGGAATTTTCCCTGCTGGACCAGGTAGGTTTTACAGGTCTGAAAGATCACATTTGCCACGTCGAGCATCGATTGATGCGCTCTAATTTTTTTCACGTTAGCATATTGATACCATCCAAATAACAAGCCCAGGACACAGATGATGAATCCGAAGTATAACAAATTATTCTGGGAGACTGTTAGTTCAGGGATAACCAGGTCTGCTTCACTGGCCATACTTAGAAATGGGAGCAGCAAGGCTACCAAAATTGTCGATATTCGCTTCATATGAAAGTATTTAGTTTGATGAAATTTAATTCGGGCAAAATTAAAACATTTTTCAAGATTGAGCGGATTTTTTTTTACACACTTACTTGCCGGATTGATAAAATTCACGTAGGTTTGTATATAGGAAAATGAATCCTGGGATGGAGAAGATACGACTGGAAATAATTGGAATGTCATACAGCCAATCTAAAAGTGGCGCTTATGCCATTATACTGGGGGAGCAGGATGGGAAACGACGGCTACCCATCATCATAGGTAGTTTTGAAGCTCAGGCGATCGCGATTGAAATTGAAAAAATTAAAACACCCCGTCCGCTAACACACGACCTGTTCAAATCTTTTGCAGAGACCTTCCACATCAATATAACGGAGGTGATCATCAATAAATTCAGCGAAGGGGTTTTTTATGCCATACTTGTCTGTTCGGATGGAAATACAGAGTATGAAGTTGATTCACGAACATCAGATGCCATTGCACTTGCATTACGATTCAATTGTCCTATCTATACCTACGAGCATATCGTGGTTGCTGCTGGAATTATTATGGAGGAGGAGGAAGATTCAGAGGTTATATCGCCTGAAGTCAAAAAGGATATACACGCTGAACATGAAGATGATTTCTCTGAATATACCCTTGCTGAATTGAACAAGCTGCTGAAAAGTGCTGTGGAAAGCGAGGAGTATGAAAGGGCATCCAAGGTAAGGGATGAGATCAACAAGCGAAAACAAGGATCCTGAACAATATTTTAAGTCCGTAAACAGGTTGATTTTCGTGGTTATTCTCATCCCAACCACCATATTTATCGGCGTATTGATTGCTATTGGATGGTATATATCTCTGCCACACTAACTGAAATCATGCTGAGATCCTACCCTCCTACAGAGGGGTAAACCGTTAATTAATGAAACAGTACCTTGAACTCCTTGACCATGTCATGAAGAATGGCGTGAAAAAAACTGACCGAACCGGAACCGGTACAATCAGTGTGTTTGGGCACCAGATGCGATTCAATCTTCAGGAAGGCTTTCCTGTGCTAACAACCAAAAAATTGCATCTGAGGTCTATCATCCACGAACTGCTCTGGTTCCTGAAAGGAGAAACCAATCTGAAATATTTGAATGAGAACAAGGTAACGATCTGGGATGAATGGGCAGATAAGAATGGTGACCTGGGCCACATTTATGGATATCAATGGCGTTTCTGGCCAAAAGCCGATAACTCACATGTCGACCAGATCTCCCAGGTAGTGGAGTCCATCCAGCATAATCCCGACTCACGCAGGCACCTGGTATCTGCCTGGAATGTTGGTGAACTGGATAATATGGCTCTCCCTCCCTGTCACCTGATGTTTCAGTTCTATGTGGCAAATGGAAAGCTCTCCTGTCAGATGTATCAACGAAGCTGTGATATCTTTCTGGGGGTGCCATTTAACATTGCATCTTATTCATTACTGACCATGATGATGGCTCAGGTAACCGGACTGGAACCGGGAGATTTTGTTCATACCCTGGGAGATGCGCATATATATCTGAATCATATCGATCAGGTGAAACTTCAATTAACCCGGAAACCCTACTCGCTTCCAACCATGAAACTCAATCCAAATGTGAAGAATATCCTGGATTTTAGATTTGAAGATTTTGAGCTGGTTGACTATCAGTCTCACTCACATATTAAAGGAGAAATTTCTGTCTAAAACAAAAAAGATGATCTCAATTATTGTTGCTGTTGCCGAAAACAACTCGATTGGAAAGGATAATAAACTGCTATGGTATATCCCGCATGACCTGATACGATTCAAACGAATCACTCTTGGTCATGCCATGATCATGGGTAAAAAAACCTGGCTGTCGCTTCCCAAACGCCCGTTACCCGGACGCAGGAATATTGTGATTACAGATGATCCGAATGATGCCTTTGAAGGAGCCGAGATGGCAACATCTATTGACTCTGCTCTGGCATTATGTGATAAAAAAGAGGAAATATTCATCATCGGAGGAGCCTCAATCTATGAACAATTTTTGCCGCTTTGTGATCGGCTCTATCTGACAAAAGTGCACAAATCATTTGAAGGAGATGTCTTTTTCCCTGTGCTGAACCTGCTTGATTGGGAACGGGTATCGAAAGACGACTATCCCCCAGATGAACATAATGATTTTGGCTATACGTACTTTATCTTCGACCGAATCCGCAGAGGGAAATAAGGTCATTAAGTCATAAGATCATAAAGGGAAATTATTCTACCCTCGTCCCTCATCCCTCATCCCTCATCCCTCGACCCTCTAACCTACGTCTTACGTTTTTCCTTCCTTGCAGCCGGGAACAGGATATTATTCAGGATCAACCTGTATCCCGGAGAGTTTGGATGCAGATTAAGCTCTGTCGGCGGATCCCCGACCAGGTGTTGATAGTCCTCCGGATCATGCCCACCGAGAAAAGTCCAGGTCCCTTTGCCAAAATCTCCATGAATGTATCTCACTTCGTTCAAGGCCTTATTTTCACCCATGATAAGTACAGCAGGTTTGAGATACACTTTATTGAATGCAGTTGTCTGCCCCATAAAACCCTCAAGGATCTTTTCATGATTCTGGCAAAGCATCGAGGGAACAGGATCCCATTTGGCCGAGAATTCAAACAGCGTAAACAGGTCGTTGGACTTGGTTAAGGCTCGCGGTCTGGTTACTGTTACATCGATCGAAGAGATCTCATATTCATATGGATTTGCACTGATAATGAAATTTTCAAAAGCAAAACACCGGGAGTAGTCAAGCTTGTTTTGTGCATCCGGATCAGGAGGATCCCCGTCAAACATCACATCACAGATATCTACACCTTCGGCAGCCAGGGCAACATCGTAGCTGTCGGGTGCTGAACACATAGAAAAAAGGTATCCACCTCCGGCAACAAAATCTCTGATCTTTTTAGCGCTTTCTAATTTCATCCTGGATACTTTTGCAAAGCCCAACCTGGATGCGAGTTCCTCATTTAACTGTACATCCTCCCGGTACCAGGTGTAGTTTTTATAGACACTCCAGAATTTTCCGTATTGACCTGTGAAATCTTCATGATGCAGATGTAGCCAATCATAGAGAGGTAACACACCAGCATGGATCTCTTCATCATAGATGATATCGTAAGGGATCTCTGCATATGTCAATACCAGCGTCACTGCATCGTCCCATGGTTGTTTGTTTTTTGGTGAGTAGACCGCAATCCGGGGAGCTTTGTGAAGCTTGATGGTTTCCATATTGATTTGCGGATCACCAATTTCAAGCAGAATAGCATTCGCCTGGGCATCACTGATCACCTGAGAGGATACTCCCCTGATCTGACACTCCTGGTCTATTTGAGGGGCATATGGGATCAGGAAACTACCCCCCCGGTAGTTCAATAACCAGCTGACTTCGACATCCTTCTGCAACACCCAATAGGCGACACCATATGCTTTCAAGTGGTCTTTCTGACCTTCTCCCATGGGAATTAGAATATACGCTCCATGGGTAGTGGATACCACAAACAGGGCACAAAGAAGGAAGGAGGATTTCAGCGTTTTAAAACGGGGTTTCATCGGGACTACTCTCATCAGACTCCATGTCATCCATTCTCGACATTACCTTGCGCGTTCGTACATTACCATCAAACGAAGCGCTGGGGGAAAAAGTATCAGCAAAGGCGGCATCATCTTCATAATCAATAAATTTCGCATACCTGGCTATAAACCGTAGTTTAATCTCCTTGGTTGGGCCGCTTCTGTTTTTTGCAATGCTGATCTCAGCCAGTCCGGTTGTGGACTCCCCTTTCTCATCTACATCGATTTTATAATATTCAGGCCGGTAGATAAAGAGGACCATATCTGCATCCTGTTCGATCGAACCCGACTCACGCAGGTCAGAGAGAATGGGCTTCTTTGTCCCACCACGTTTCTCGACTTCACGGCTTAACTGGGACAACGCAATGATAGGAACATTTAGCTCTTTAGCCAGGGCCTTCAGGGAACGAGAAATACTGCTAATCTCCTGCTCACGGTTCCCTTTGTGCTCTGCACCTCCCTGCATCAGTTGCAAATAGTCGAGAATGATCATTTCAACATCATATTGTTGTTTAAGCCTCCGGCTTTTTGCGCGAAGTTCAAAGAGGGTCAGTGCAGGGGTGTCGTCTATATATAGCGGAGCGTCAATCAAATGTGAGACTTTGCTGTTGAGCAGGTTCCATTCGTCTGTGTCAAGAGTTCCTCTCTTCAATTTCTCGGCCGGGATCCCTGTCTCGCTGGCAATTAGGCGTGTAACGAGCTGAACGGCAGACATCTCAAGAGAGAATACAACAACAGGTTTATTGAAATTAACTGCTGCATTTCGTGCCATCGTTAAAGCCATCGCTGTTTTTCCCATGCCGGGCCGGGATGCTAAAATCGATAGCTCAGCGCATTGCCAGCCACCAGTTACCCTGTCGAGTTCCGTAAATCCGGATCCAACACCTCTGAGTTGCCCGGCTTGTTTCTCTCCGGCAGCAATCTCCTGGATGGCTTCCTTGACAAGATCTTCCATGGAACGGGAGGTCCTGCGAAGACTGTTTTCCGAGATATAGAATAAGTTGTTTTCAGCTCTATCCAGGAGATCTAATACGTCTGTGGTATCCTCATAAGCCTCTTTGATTACTTCAGATGAGATATGTATCAGTTCACGTTGAATATATTTCTGGAGAAGAATGCGCGCATGGTATTCAATATTAGCTGCAGAAGCAACCCGGTTGGTCAACATGGTAATGTAATAGGGACCGCCAACCAGATCCAGCTCGCCACTTTTCCTTAGGGCTTCTGTAACTGTCAAAATATCGACGGGCTCCGTGCTGGCAAAAAGATTTTTAATCGTTTTGAATATGATCTGATGAGCCTCTTTATAAAAAATCTCAGGCTTCAGGATTTCAATCACATCTGTCAACGGATCTTTCTCAAGCATCATGGCTCCGAGAACAGCCTCTTCAAGATCTACAGCCTGTGGAGGAACCTTGCCATGCTCTATAAAGACTTCTGATACAGGACTCTTCTTCGCCTGTTTTCTATTCGTACGTTGATTGTCCTGCAATTGTTTTTTATCCTGGCCCAGGGGGTCAGGACCATCACGTTTCATCTCTTCCATAGTTCAAAAGTAAAACTTCCACGGCTGAAATCTTCAAAAAAATGCGATTAAAGTTTTCAACATTAAAAGCTGTAGGTCAAACTTATGCTTAACCATTTATGCCACCACCCATTTTTGAATTCGGGACTCAGTAAAAATTGCTCCCCTTTGATCTGAACGCCCCCGTGAGTGATTGTCAATCCAGCTGATCCAAGCAGCAATAATCTGTTCATGTCACCAGACGGCAAGGTATAAATACTGGTCCGATTGAACACCCCACCCTCCAGGGTCGCATCATATCCAACAAACCTTCCTCCCAGGTCAATAAAGAAGTAACACTGGAAATTTCTATCCCCTCTTTTTTTATTGAGCGACCATTTCGACAAAAACAGATTACGGAAGTATGGATTGAACAACCCGGTCCTGAGATAGATCCCGCCTGAGATATTTGTATAGACTGTCCCCAATATGCCAGTTACATGAAGGTTGCTCTCCAGATAACGGGTGCTGAGGATGCCTTTTTCGATCTCTGCCTTGTAATTCAGCAACAAATCATCCTGTATCTGATACTCCCAGCCTAATGGCAGATGGTTTTCTGGAGTGCTCGAATGGAACGCAATCTGTAAGGCTCCCCCAAATGATGAAGGTCCGATTATGCCAATCTGAAACTCACTGGAGAACCTTATCCTTTTTGAGAGATCATTGGTGATCTTATAACTCCCGACATAGAGATAACCGGCGTAAGGACGATCGTCAAAAAGAATACCTCCTATTTTCGTTGTCGAAGGGGTGTAGATATTCTGAACGATACAGATACCATAATAATTAATTCCGCTACCCCAGTAAGGGATCATTAAGAAGTTTAATGGATTGTACCTGAAGGCAGGAACGATCACATCCACCCTCAATCCGCTTGTAAAAAATCTGTCACTATAATTAAATATATCATTATCCAGCTGAAGGTGAAAATAGCTTTCAGAACTGAGAGTAATCATTGACTTGAAAGGACCATTCTCAACAAATGATTTGAGATACTTTCGGCGAACAGGTTCATTAAGATCCAAAACGATGTTCTGATCTCGAAACATCTCCAGGGTAGATATTAACTCAGCATATCGTTGAATCTTATGTTTTGGAACATGTTTCCAGGGTGCGCTATCAGGCAACTCAGGCATCCTGGATATTGAAACCGGGTCAGGACTCATTACGAAGGAAAGAGGATGATATGAGCGATACACTTCCCCTGGATAGTTCCTTTGAGGCTGAGTGGTCTGTACTCCTATATCTACTGGATCATCCTGCACACAACCAGAAAGAAAAATGACCAGAAAACCGATGAGGACATGGCGATTCATTTTCTGGGACAAAGTTACTTATTCCAATGAGTGACCACACGGAAAAAATAGAAACTGAAAGTGCCGGACTTTTTTGTAAAAGCTAAAGATTCTTTAGCAGATTTTAATGATGGTAGTTATATTTGGTTTTAGTGATGTTTTGCTTTCCGGGAATTCAACGGATTCATGATTTTTTTTCAACATACTCAATAATGGTTTGATCAAATTGATCCTTGCTTTGACCATGAAAGATAACCTCAATGGGAAGGTAAAATAATGGCAATCGCTTGATATAATTACTTAGTTCAGGAGTTTTCAGCCTCATGAGGTCTTTCTCTGTTGTGAAGAGCACTTTCTTCCTCGTGTGAATGTCATCAAACCTGGATTTGATATTCTTCAGATCCTCTATGTTAAATGGGTGATGATCAGGAAATTTCATCACTTCAACCTCCCGGCATTGTCTGTTTAAATGCTCTCGTATAGGATAGTCATTCGCGATCCCGGTAAAGAGGAGAATGACAGAGTTATCATTTGGAGATAAGTTCGCGTGATCTGATGTTACAGGGATCGGCTTGCCGTATTGAATATATGTGAAATAAACTTGTTGCCGAGCATGAGGTTTCAACTCTCCCAATAGTCGTCTCCGGGTGATCGGGGAAAATATTTTTGGTGTTTTGGTGACAATAATGATGTCAGCACGTTTTGATCCGCAGGAGAACTCCCGAAGCGTCCCGGAGGGAAAGACCAGGTCATCCGTATACAGTTTATGGAAATCGGTTAGTAGAATTGATAATCCCGGGTTGACATGCCGGTGTTGAAAAGCATCATCCAGCAGGATTACATCCAGGTCGTTAAACTTCCTTTGTAACACTTCAATACCATTAACCCTGTTTTCATCTACAGCTACTTTGATGTCATCAAATTTTTTGGCAAATTGCAGTGGTTCATCTCCAATGTATTTATAGGCAGATCGTTTGGAAGCAAGCACAAAACCCTGGCTTGATCTCCCATACCCTCTGCTGAGTGTTGCGACGAGAGACTGTTTATGTAAAAGGCGGATGAGATATTCAATATGTGGAGTTTTTCCTGTGCCTCCAAAGGAGAGGTTCCCGACAGATATAATCGCTGTTTCGAATTTTCTGGATGGCAACCAACCCCAACTAAATAGACAGTTGCGTATCAACATGACCACTCCATAAAGGAGTGAAAAGGGCAATAGGAGTAGCTTATGAAACCTCATGTTTTTTCGGGAAGCGGCGAAAGGTACAAAGAAAATAAATACAATCCAATAAAATGTTAGGATGTTTACCTAACATTCCTGGAAGACGGGATGGTTAAGCTTGAATCTTTTCCCGTTGAAGGAAAATAATATTCTTGATCAGATCTTGGATGCCATCATCAAGCTTTTCGGTTTTTATGACATAATCAATGGCACCTGAATCAATCAAACGCATGGCAAGAATCGGATCATCATTGGAAGAGAAGAAGAGCACCTGTGTTGAAGGAGAGATCTTTTTAACTATCCTTAGGAAATCCAGGCTATCGTAATCCGACAGTTCATTTTCGGTAATCAGGTATTGAGGTGTAATATCTTTTCGTAAGCGATAAAGACACTCTTCAGCTGAATGATATAACTGAACATTTGAAAACCGCTGAATTGTCAAATGATATTTCAGCAGGCTGCTGTGGATTGGATTCTTGTCAACGATAAAAACTAAAGTCGATTTCATAGAACAAAGATTCCACATTTTTTACTTGAATCTTTGTGTGCACGCCCTTTTTTATTAACAAAGTTGCGAACATTTTTCAACATCATGACAGAATTGGAATTCATCCTTTCTTTTCGTAATTTTGATGCAGTAAGATTAACAGAAATGAAACTACACGAGATCATTGCAACAATGGAATCCTGGGCACCTTTGTCTTACCAGGATGAATGGGATAATTCGGGATTAATCATAGGAGATCCGAATACGGAAGTAACCGGGATTCTTATCAGTTTGGATACAACTGCTGAAGTTCTTCAGGAAGCTATTTCAAACAAATGCAACCTGGTTGTATCACATCATCCGTTGATCTTTCATGGTCTGAAAAAGCTCACTCCTGCTATTCATGAATATCCAGTCATTCAATTTGCTGTTCAGAACAATATTGGGATTTATGCTCTCCATACAAACCTGGATAACAAGTTGGAGAGCCTGAATTATTTTCTTGGAAAAAAGCTTGGATTGGAAAAAATTTCCATACTAAAACCCAAGACCGGATACCTGAAGAAACTGGTCACTTTTTGTCCGATCGGTCAAACATCGAGCGTTAGAGAGGCTTTGTTTGAAGCAGGCGCAGGTCAAATTGGTGAATATGGTTGTTGCAGTTACACCGGGAGCGGTCAGGGTAGTTTCCGGGCATCCGATGAGGCCAAACCATTCGTTGGAGAAAAAAACATTGTTCATTTTGAAGATGAGAACCGGATTGAGGTCATATTTCCGATTCATATTGAGAAGAAACTGATACAAGTACTTCAGGAGAGTCATCCGTATGAAGAGGTAGCTTATGATATCTATCCTCTATCCAATTCCTTTTCGAAAGTTGGCGCAGGTATTGTGGGAACTCTCCCTGAATCAAAACGGGATACAGATATTCTTTGTTTGGTGAAGGAACTTTTTAGCATGAAGGTATTGAGACATACGGTTCCACTTAACAGGAAGATCTCAAAAATTGCATTGTGCAGTGGTTCCGGAACATTTCTGATTCCGGAGGTCATCCGGCATGGTATCGATCTTTTTCTGACAGGTGACCTCAGGTATCATGATTTTCAGGCAGGTAGAGAGGATCTTCTGCTGGCTGACATTGGACACTATGAAAGTGAACACTTTGTAAAAGAGATGCTCCATGCGGTTCTAATTGAAAAATTTCCTACCTTTGCGGTCCTCATTTCTGAGCGTGAAATAAATCCGATAAACTATTTATAATTGCTGAATTATGGCGAAAAAAAAGAGTGATCCTATTGCAACTTCGGAACCTTCAAAGCTGAAAAAGAAAGAACCACCAAAGGTAAAAAGCGAACCTAAGAAGGAGAAGGAGAAGACGGAAAAAGAGAAGCTGAAAAACCTTAAGGTTAAGGAAAAGAAGACGGTTGAGAAGAAACAAAAGAAAGAAGAGCAAGACGAAAAAGCTGAATTTTCTAATGAGCAAAAGTTAGTTGCTTTATACAACCTCCAGCAGATAGATTCCCAGGTTGATAAAATTCGCATTATCAGAGGAGAACTCCCCCTGGAGGTCCAGGATTTGGAAGATGAGATCGCAGGACTTGGAACCCGGGTGGAAAATTACATTCAGGAAACAGTCACTCAAGAAAAATCTATTTTGGAAAAGCAGAATGGGATCAAGGATAGCAAAACCCTTATTAAACGTTACGAAGAGCAGCAGATGAATGTACGGAATAACAGGGAGTATGACTCGCTCTCCAAAGAGATCGAGTTTCAAAACCTGGAAATTCAGCTTGCTGAAAAACGGATCAAAGAGTTCCAGGGTTCACTGGATGGAAAGAAACAGGAGATAGAAAGGCTGGAGAGCGTGCTGGATGAGAGGCGTGCAGATCTGGAAATCAAGAAAAATGAATTGGATGATATCATCGCTGAGACCGAGAAAGAGGAAAGTGATTTGATCAAGAGTTCTGAAGAAAATCAGAAGTTCATAGAGGAGCGTCTTTTAACTGCTTATTCACGGATTCGCAAGAATGCCAGAAATGGTCTTGCTGTGGTTCAAATTGAGCGTGATGCCTGCGGCGGATGCTTCAATAAAATCCCCCCTCAGCATCAACTGGATATCCGGATGCACAAGAAGGTTATTGTTTGTGAATATTGTGGAAGAATTCTTGTGGATGACGGGATTGTCAACTATGTAAAATAATGTTTTCAATTGGATTAAAAACTAGAGCGTTGTTTGGGGGTCGTTTAATCCTCATCAGCGCTCTCTTTTTTTTATCTGGTGTTGTATCGGCTCAGTATTATTTCAACAGCCAATGCAGGGAAGCCTATCAAGAAATCTTAAACTTTCGTTTTGAAGCCGCTCAAAATCTTTTACAAAAGGAGCTGCAGGAACATCCGGAAAACCTGATCCCGGTTTACCTGGAAAATTATATCGACTTTTTCAAACTTTATACCGGGGAGAACAAGCTTGAATTCGAGCTTCTGAAAGGGAACAAGTCAAAGCGACTGAAATTACTGGAGGATGGGAATAAAAAATCCCCTTACTATCGTTTGTGCCTTGCAGGAGTGAAGCTTCAATGGGCTTTTGTAAAACTCAAATTCGGAGAGTATATGACAGCTGCTTTTGATATTCGGCGGGCGTATCTTTTGCTGAAAGAGAACGAAAAGCTCTTTCCCGAATTCCTGCCAGATAAAGTTGGGCAAGGGATCCTTCACATCATTGTGGGTTTAATTCCGGAGAATTATCTCTGGCTGGCAAACCTGGTTGGATTGGAAGGAACGATCTCAGAAGGTATAGCAGAATTGAATTCCGTTTTCCTCTATAACGGATCGAATGAGGTATATAAATTATTAAAACCGGAAGCATGTTTTTACCTGGCATTTGTATATGCCAACCTGCATAGCAACAAGCTAGAATCCCTGGAATTTATCCGTCGATTTGACCAGGACTCCTCTTTTATTCAATACAAAAACAGCCCGTTGATCGTCTTCGCCAAGTCGAGCGTCTACATGAAGAATGGAAGGAACGATGAAGTGATCGCTCTTCTTTCGAGTTATCAACCCGATGCAGAAACCTATCCATTCTTATATCTTGAATTTCTTGAGGGTCTTGCACATATAAACAGACTGGACACTTCTGCTTCTAACTATTTTAATACGTTTCTGGATGAGTTTAAAGGGATCAACTACATCAAGTCCGGACATCAGAAGTTAGCCTGGATATACCTCCTCCAGGGAGATACCCTTCGTTACAAAGCTGAAATTATGAAGGCAAAAGTCAATGGGCATGCGATTGTAGATGATGACAAGCAAGCCTATGCCGAATACGACGTCGGAATAATTCCGGCTCTACCATTGTTAAAAGCCCGTCTCCTTTTTGATGGAGGGTATTACCGGGAAGGATTGAATATTTTACTGAACACGTCTCTGGATCAATACATTCGAAGCCGGAAAGATTTAACGGAATATACTTACCGTTTGGGAAGAATCCATCATGCAATGGGAAACATTCCCAGAGCTGAGGGATTCTATACACAAACAATCAATCTGGGGAGGAAAATCCCTCACTATTTCGCAGCTAATGCAGCTTTGAACCTGGGCTTGATTTATGAGAAGAGAGGAGATTTCATTGGTGCCGATACAAACTACCGCATTTGTGCTTCGCTCAAACATGCTGAATATGAAAACAGCCTTCGCCAGAAGGCGAAGGCCGGATTAAGCAGGCTCAAAAAAAAAGCCAGGCATTAAAATCTAAATCCAAATGTACCGGTAGCTATATGTGTCAGGGTAGTTATCCTGGCTGCATTTACCATTGCAGGATTATAGAGATAGAGGTTTGATTCGGAACGGGACCATTGGTATGCAAGATCCACAAAGAAGCGTTTAATATAAATCCCGAACCCGCCACTGGCTGTGTATCTATTGCTGAAATCACCATTTTTGTCTGGGGCGCCGTTGTATCTGAAACCTGCGCGAAGTCTGAACATTTTAATTCTCCATTCTGTTCCTAAACGTATATTAAGAGGGGCTTTGTAGTTATTGATGATTGTAGTATTTACATCGGAAAAATCGTCCAGGGAAGCCCGAAATCTTGCTTGATTATAGTTTACATATTCATATTCTCCACTAATAAATCCATACCTGCTTACAAAAAAAGCAACACTCGCAATAGCTCTGAAAGGTGTCATCATTTCGTAATTGTACATACCAGATGGAGAATACTGAGTGGGATAAGATAAGGCACTGTCGTAAATGGCTGACATGCTGGAAGACCAGTAATCGTTCATCGTGGGATACCAGGTGGGTGTATGGATAGCTGCTCCCAACCGGATCCAATTTGCCGGACGGTAAATCAATCCCATTTTAAAATTCACGCCTGTTCCATGGGTTTCGTAAGTATAATTGTATTGGAGAGATTGAAAATAGGGGATTGAGTCGCCGGTGTCCTCTTCCCAGTAGCTGCTCTGGTAATAATATCTGACGCTTGGAATAGCAATAGTAAGACCAAAGTAGAGCCTGTCAGCGATATTCCCTCCAAAGGCGATATCAAATTCATTAATAGATCCCCAGGTCCTTATGGATTTATCCTGGAAAACACCCCCATTTGGCATATCAGATACATATTTGTTTTGAGTACTGTCATAGTAGATTAGACCGCAGTCATAGGCCAAGCCAATATCAAATGGGTAGTTATATCTTATCTCTTTAGAGTTAATCAGCGGTGGCGTATTTAGAATGTCTGTGAAGGAGTTTATGAGTGAACTCGTGTGGTTTGGACCCTGGATGTAGATTCTGTTGTTAAAGTTATTCTGACGGTTCATTCCAAACGCTACACTGAATGAGCGTAATCCTCCTTGTTTGTTAGCTTTATTTGTATTAAATGTATAAACGTAGCCAAAATTAGCCAACGCAAAATTTAACTTATTATCTCTGGCTGAATATCCATTATAATCAGATGTTGTAAAGCTGCCGAAGAAGGATGGTGAGATTGTAATCTCGGCACTCCTGTATAATCCAAGACTTGCCGGATTAGTAGAGATGGCTGAGAAATTGGCCCCAACGGCTCCGAAAGCACCACCTGTCGCCATGAATCTGGCTGTTCCGTTATAATAGATCCTGGAATAGCGTAAGGCATCAAGTGCTGTTTGGGCTGTAACTTCCGATAAAGCTGCTACGAGAATGAAAGCGATGATTACAAGTTTCTTCATTTTTTTCATTTGTTGAGTTGGTGTTGATTTCCCTGATTACTTCCGCCGGCCGCCTCCACCACCAACTCTACCGCTTGAACGCGAGCTACCTGTTGATCTTGAAGGAGATGAGTATGAGCGATTACTTGACCTTGAAGGTGCAGAATAACTGTTGGATCTCGACCTCGAAGGAGTTGAGTAGTTTTTTGAGCGAGAGGGTGAAGTCCTGGTAGGTGTATAATTCCGACTTGGAGCATTATTCTTTGTCGATTTCACATTGGATCTGGTTGGTGCATTATATTGCCGGCTGTTATTCGACCGTGAGGGAGCAACTCTTTGTTGCTGAGGGACATTCGGACGAGTATATCTTGGTTGTTCAGAACTGGTTCTGGCCTGAACAGCCCGATTTGAGGGTTGTGTCCTTGGACTGAGATATTCTTTACTCGATTTCGGTTGACGATACGTTGGTGATGAGTAATTCTCCGCCCTTGTATTTGACTGGGTAGACCTTCTGTATTCTGGTTTAACATATTTTGGCGTTGGCTGAGTTTTGTTGCGGGTATATTCTTTGGAACTTTCTCTGGTAGAAGATGGCTTGTCGTTGGCAGAACGCGTATATTGATACCTTTTTTGAGAAGTTGGCTGATCGGTTCGGTTAGAGGAAACTCTGTCAACTAAGTTGTTGTTTGTTGTACGTGAATTCGGCACTGTATTAGCAACCGTTCGGTCATTCATATTTTCTGGCACCGTCCGTTGATTTTTCGGGGAAGTAGTTGGTTGAATTTGTGTTGTTCGCTGGTTAAAATCACCTCCTCCTGTGGTAAGCGGACGACGACGACCGTAATAGGTATTGTAAGGAGAATTGCCACCTTCCCATCCATATGGATATCCATAGTATCCATTCCAGTATCCATTGTAGTAGCCATATGAATATGGACTCCAATAATAAGGTGAGGGATAATACCACCAAGGATTCCAAAACCCGTAACCCCAATATGGGTAGCCCCATCCGTAGTTCCAGTACCAGGGATCGTATCCCCATCCGTAACCAAATCCCATACCGAAACCTACACCGAATCCGGCACCTACATATATACTTACATTGGGAGAAGAGCTAGCTGTACTGTAATTGGTGTCGTAATTTTCAGGATCTGTATAGACATCATCGTAGTAATTTGCATCCTCTTCTGGATTGTGAAATCGTTTAATACGGGATGAGTATGAGTAATCGTTATAATCATCAGACAATGTTGATGATTTTGGAAGAGATGTCTCCGAAGTGTCTGGTTCAGAAACCTCCTGCTTGTCCTTTTTCTTCTTCTTTGATACTGAATAGTATACGTCATCGTAAACAGCATCTTTATTGTTTTGGGCTATGGATCCACTGAGGATGAAACCCAGGATGAAGATGATTAATGCTGCTTTTTTCATAATATTACCTCCTTTGGAATTATTGATACTATTAACTTTCATAAGGGCCCTTAATTTTTTATTACTTTTGTGCGCAATATTTCACGCACTTTAAAAGTAGCAAATATCATACCGTATTAAAAAATGGCGAAAAATTTTTCAACCCGGGAAGAAAACTATGCTCAATGGTATAACGATCTTGTAATAAAAGCTGATCTCGCAGAAACTTCATCAGTTAGAGGCTGTATGGTTATAAAGCCTTATGGATTTGCAATCTGGGAGAAGATGCAGGCAGTGCTTGATAAGATGTTCAAAGATACCGGTCATTCGAATGCCTATTTTCCTATTTTCATTCCCAAGTCTTTTTTTAGCAGGGAGGCAAGTCATGTAGAGGGATTTGCCAAGGAGGTTGCAGTTGTTACCCATTACAGGTTGAAGAATGATCCTGATGGATCAGGCGTAATTGTTGATGAAGATGCCAAACTTGAAGAAGAGTTGATTGTTCGCCCTACTTCAGAAACGATTATCTGGGATACGTACAAAAACTGGATTCAATCATACAGGGATCTTCCGGTTCTAATCAATCAATGGGCGAATGTGGTAAGATGGGAGATGCGCACGAGATTATTTTTACGAACAACAGAGTTTCTCTGGCAAGAGGGGCATACAGCTCATGCTACAAGGGAAGAGGCTTTTGCTGAGACAAAGACGATTCTGGATTTGTATGCGGATTTTGCAGAGAACTGGATGGCAATGCCCGTTGTGAAAGGGATAAAGACAGTCTCTGAGCGTTTTGCAGGAGCTCTGGATACATATGCGATTGAAGCCCTAATGCAGGATGGAAAAGCACTTCAATCGGGAACTTCTCATTTTCTGGGGCAGAATTTTGCCAAAGCATTTGATGTAAAATTTCTGAATAAGGATAATCAACTGGAGTATGTCTGGGCAACTTCATGGGGTGTTTCGACCCGATTAATGGGCGCATTAATCATGGCACATTCAGATGATCAAGGTCTCGTACTTCCCCCGAAACTTGCGCCAATACAGGTTGTAGTCGTTCCGGTTTTTAAAAGTGACGAGCAGTTGTCAGCAATAACAGAGAAGGTGTTGCCAATTAAAAAAGGGCTGGAGGAGAAAGGAATCTCTGTGAAATTTGATAACCGGGAGACCCATAAACCAGGCTGGAAATTCGCCGAATATGAGTTTAAGGGTGTTCCATTGCGATTAACCGTTGGCCCACGGGATCTGGAAAATGGCACCGTCGAAATAGCCCGGAGGGACACACTTGAAAAAAAGGTAATTGATATTTCAAGTATAGTCACAGAGATTCCTGTCCTGCTTGAAGAGATACAATGTTCTCTGTTTGAAAAGAGTTTGGCTTTCAGGGAGAAACACACATACAATGTGGATACCTGGGAAGAGTTTCTGGATGTTATTGAGAATAAGGGTGGCTTTGCATACGCGCATTGGGACGGAACATCTGATACAGAAGAGAGAATCAAAGAGAAAACCAAAGCGACTGTCCGGGTCATTCCTTTCAATAACCCTAAAGAGGACGGAACCTGTATCTTATCTGGAAAACCCTCTTCCGAGCGGGTTCTGTTTGCCAGGGCTTACTAATAAAGTTGAATTACACTTCCCGGGCCGTTTATTGTTGTTGTGATCTCTTTCGGACTTCCATAATAATATATATTTCCTATAGACTCAATTGTGGCATTCAGTCCCTGGACTACATGCACATAGCAATCATTTGATGACCGGCTGGCTATAAAAACAAATCCGGTTTGAAGTTCTCTGGCATCAAGGAATCCAAAATCTCCGGTAACCATTGAGGCGATTCCACACGAACCTTCTAGATGAACATCTGATGTTCCCAATTGTAAATAAAAGTATCCCAGAAAAATATCGACATCCAGTTCTATCGTTCCGCATCCACCCCATGCTTCTAATTTCAGGGAGTCAAATTCGAGGGTATTCAGGCTGTTGACATTTCCTGAGGAATTGTAATAAATTTTATATAAATATGGTGTTGACACATAAACATTTATAGGTTTGTTATAGCTTCTGACCCAATTGCATGTGTTCTCATTTCTGATGGTTAGTTGCTTGTTTTCAACAGAAGTGATAATGTTTGTGATGATATTTTCCCCCGCTTCTACCACTACTTTCCTGATAGAATCTTTAGAAATAAAAAGGTTCACATTGTTATTGATTTCAATTGAATCAAACTCATCCACTGAACGCTCTTCGTGAACGATCTCACCGGTGCTCGTAAAACAATCGATTCCGGTTTTTCCGCAACCGGAGATTAGCAGGAGGAGAAAAAATGTAAAAGCTGCGTATAGATCTCTTTTTGGTTTCATCCTTTCAGGGTTTTTTTTCCAAATGGTATATTGAATTTATAACCTAATCCCCAGACAACGTAATCGGCTCGCCCGAAATGAACTTTGAGCATGACGTTGGCGAAAAAGTTTTTAGAGAAATTATACTGTAGGGAGATTTTCTGGTAAAGGGGGCCGTTACTTTTTTCAGCGCCGCCCATGTAATAACCAATGTTAAAAATAAATCCAAGCTTCGACATCACGAGCTGGTAGGCAGCATTGACACCTGGGCGAAGGATATTCATCGTATTTATCAGGGTATCCCCCTGCAATTCCAGGATTTTCACATGGGATGGGTCATATGAGAGATCCAGTCCGATACCAACTTTACTCTTTCTGCTGATCCTGTAGAAGGTATTCTCATATATATGAAAGACTATATAATTCTCACCCAACACAGATCCCATATTCTTGTAACCGATTGCTCCGCCAATATTAAATTCAATATGACGCTGAATAATGGCTGAATATGGTTCTGTTGGTGGATATCTTCGATCGCCTATATTTTTATTCTGGTTAAGAGGCCAATAAGCCAGGCCGACGCTAACCGTTGGAGCGTTGAGGCCATAGTTTGGCATTTTTAATGAACCATTTGAAAAGTGTTGCAAGCTTATTCCGGCAGAAGCTGTCAGCCAGGTGTTGATCCGGTAACGCGCTTCAAACATCAGGTTTACAGCTGCGTTCAAGTGAGTGCCTATCGCCGTATTTTTATAGTTTTCAATACGGTCAAATCGTTTGGTCAGATAACCTGCTCCGATAGCAAACCGAAATCCGAAAAAGAAGTCGTTATGCCGGTAAAGCGGAAAGTTGATAAATGGCATCAATGCAATGGCATGACCCAGAGAGGGAGAGTTACCCAGAGCTGAGTACCAGCAGGTGATCCCGATCAGAGGATACGCAAAAGTTCTTTCCCATTTTCGTTTACCATATGTCTGTTGTTGCAGACTGATCTCAAAAGCAGGAAAATGAGTATTGAACAGTTCAAGTTCGAGATGATGCGCATAAAAGAAGCCATAGTGAATTTTTCCTTCGATAAAGATATTTGATGAGAACTGTTTATGCTCGGATTGACCAGTGAGTATAATTGGGCTCGTCAGTAATAAAAAAACTAAGAGAATTTGATGTTTATGAATAGAAAATAATATGTGATCGTGTAGTCTCAATCCAAATCTTTGTTTGCAGCAAATTTAGTATGATTAAGCAACATCAGGAAATAGAAACGATGAAACCGGATAAATAAGTATTTTTGCCTGAAATGCATGATAAAATGGAAGATACTGTTGAAGCCTTCAGGAAGCTGCTCGAGGTGATGGATGAGTTGAGGGCAAATTGTCCCTGGGATAAAAAACAAACACTGGAGAGTCTAAGGTATTTGACAATTGAAGAGACATATGAACTATCTGATGCTATCCTGGAGAAGAACCTTGAAGGTGTCAAAAAAGAGCTGGGGGATCTTATGCTGCACCTGGTTTTCTATGCAAAGATAGCTTCCGAGAGTGATTCATTTACGATTCAGGATGTGCTGGAAACGATTACGAAAAAATTGATTCACCGGCATCCACATATTTTCGGGGATCTGAAGGTGAAAGACGCCCGGGAAGTTCGTGATAATTGGGAGAAGATCAAGTTGAAGGAGAAAGGGAACGAATCTGTCTTGTCAGGAGTGCCAGGTTCGCTACCGGCCGTGGTGAAGGCCAACAGAATCCAGGAGAAAGCGAGTGGGGTAGGTTTTGATTGGGACCATCCTGATCAGGTATGGGATAAGGTGCGGGAGGAACTTGTCGAGTTGAAGGAGGCAGTTCATACGAATCAGCCACATGAAAAGAAGGAACATGAGCTTGGTGATCTTCTTTTTGCTATCATTAATTACGCACGGTTCATTGATGTGAATCCCGAGGATGCTTTGGAGCGGACCAACAAGAAGTTTATCAGACGATTCCAGTTTATTGAAGAGAAAGCAAAGAAAGCGCACAAGCCGTTACAGGAAATGACTCTGGAAGAGATGGATGCTTTCTGGAGAGAGGCAAAAAAACTTGAGCGATAACCAGCATGCACAACCTAGCGAGATATTTCCTGATTTTCCTTGTTTTCCCTCAACTTGTCCAGGGGCAAACAGACTCAATCTCAAAGCAGCGGCAAAAATCCTTTATTGACAAACACTATCTAAAGTCTTACCTGACTGATGCCAGGGATATCGCTATTTCTCCTGTTCGATGGAAAACCGGCCAGTGGATTGGTGTAACAGCCATTGTAGGCACTACAATTGTTCTTTTCACTCAGGATGGAAACATCCAGAAGTGGATACAGATTAGCCGGACTCCAGTACTGGATCAAATTTCAGAACATTTGTTTGAACCGATAGGCAGTGGACTTTACAGTTTGTCTGCACTGGGGATTTTATATGGGTGTGGATTTATCTGGAATAATGACAGAGCGAAGATAACGGCTTTGAAAGGAGTTGAAGCTTTCTTACTTGCAGGAATGGCTACTCAGATCATTAAGCATCTAACTCATCGACACCGACCCTACCAGGGTGATCCTCCGGATCCGTGGATGTGGGAAGGTCCGTTTCAAGGCTTTGATTACACGTCGTTTCCATCCGGACATGCGACGACTGCTTTCGCCATTGCCACAGTCATAGCCACATCATATCAGGAGACCATTTGGGTTCCAATCCTCTGTTATTCCCTGGCCACAGGAGCCGCTTTATCACGCGTTTATGATAATCAACACTGGGCTTCTGATGTGTTGATCGGGTCAGCAATTGGTTTTGGTATTGGAAAACTGGTCGTCAGGAATGAGAGCAGATTAAAAGTCCTGCCAGTTTCACCAACAGGACCTGGAATATCACTGGTGTATTCTTTCTAGATATTTTCTTACAACTTAATATCGTCAAAGCTGAACTGGATCGGGCGGTTCGTTCGGAAGTCGAAGAGGGTCAGTTTGCGAAGTTCGAAGTAACTTCTCCAGAAAGTTCGGAGAGCTGTGTAGTATCCTTTTTCAGCTCTATCTGTTTCAATCTGAGCATTGTTCAGATCGAGAATACTATTCATTTTGCCAATGAGATAGCGTCCTTTGGTGACAGCGTAATTTTTCCGGGCTACAGTATCTGATTTGGCTGCGATAGTCACCTGGTTTTTTTGCATGTTAAACTGGATTACTTTCAAGTAGACGTTTCGCTGAAAATCCAGAATATCCTGTTCAACGTCGGTTTTCACGATCTCTTCTTGTGATTCGGCCATTTTGATCTTTCCACGGGCTACTCCCCAGTCATAGATTGGAATACTTATACCCAGAGCAACCTGCTGCTTGTCTATGGGATTATTATAAGCACCTCCCAGGGTGTTGGCATTTTTTGTGAGCCCGACAACGGCAGAGAGTTCCGCATCAAACCGACCTTGCAGTTTAGCCATATTAACATTTCTGGCTGCTTCCAGCAGGCGTTTCTGGAAGTTGAGGAAGGTGGATGAATTCGCTTGAGAAAGTTCAACCGCTTCATCCGGATCAACCGTAAAAAAGTTGATGTTTGATGGTGGGATCAAGGTGATTGGAATAGAATCTTTAATCCTCAAGTAGGATTTAAATTGAAAGAGAGCGTTATCCAAGTCTAGTTCCCTTTTCTCCACGTCAGCTTGTGCTTTAAGAAAATTCAACTCCAGAAGAAGCAGGTCATTCTCTGCAATTTTTCCCAGTTGGTATCTCCCTTTGGCAATTGTATAAAGAGTGTCGTAATTGGAGAGGTTTGTATGCGCAATTTCCATTTCAATCTGGGCATTCAGAAGATTGAAGAAGTGGTTGGTGGTTGTAATACTGATTTGTTCCACATCTTCCAGGTATTTTTGTTTTGCCTGGCTATATTTCACAGGTTCGATTTTTCGAGCCCATTTATATGTATTGAACTGAAAAATTGGTTGGATCAATCCTATGTTGATTGGCGTAGAGAGGAATGAAGATGTGATATTAGAATCAGTAATATTGTAGACTGCCTCCAGTCCTGACCGGAGAAACACCTGTCCTCCTGAAAATCCAATGCGTTGTGAAATGGAGAGGTTTGCATCAGAACTGATATATTGCTGGGGAACAAATACCTGCTGGCCGGTCGAGATATCTGTTTGCTGTGAGATGGATCGCTGAAATTCAGGAATAGTCGCATCAAATCCTAAGGCAGGCAGGTAAGAAGCCCTGAAAGATTTGTATTCCCAGAAGCTAGCACGGAAATTCTGTTTGGAATTAAGGGCATCAGGAGATTGTTCAATGGCGATCTCAATAGCATCCTGAAGAGAAAGTTGCCTTGGAATGAACTGTGCGGAGAGATGATTACAGATTCCTGAAATGATGACTATTGAACATAGAAAGAGCAATTTTTTCATAGGCTGCATAGTTATCATTTATTCATGTCTGAGAGATTCAACCGGATCCTGTGAAGCAGCACGCTTAGCTGGCATATATCCAAAAATGATACCTACGGAGACAGAGACGCCAAATGAAATAAAGATGGATAGCGTGGAGATAATTGTCAGGATCCCTGTAACCTCCATAATGACTTTAGAGAAGATAAGGCCGAGGATGATCCCGATCAATCCACCTGAGAAACTCAGTAGCGTTGCTTCAGTCAAGAATTGCATGATAACATCCCGTTTGGTAGCTCCTATTGCCTGACGGATCCCGATCTCTTTGATACGTTCCATCACCGATGCCAGCATGATATTCATGATTCCGATTCCGCCAACCAGCAACGAGATACTTGCAATGGCTCCAAGGACGATATTGAAAATGTCTTTGGTTCGTTGTTCCTGACGAAGCAGAAGCTCGGGGACTTTGATCACAATATCTTCAACCCCCAGATGCCTGCGGGACATCATTTTACTTAAGATTTTAGTAGTAGGGCTAATCATTGAGCTCTCTTTCACCTGGACAACAATTTTATCGATCTGGTTCTTTTCCACCCCGGTTTGTGATCCTCCAAAAGCGACTGTGAAGTTCCCGCGGAAAATGATTCCACCACCTCCTTTGAGTGAAGCTGATGTTACCAGGGCTCTGTCTTTAAACCTTCTGAGGAGTGTCCGGATCGGGGCATAGATGGTGTTATTGTAATCTGAAATCCCGAGATCGTCTATAGCTGATTGGTTGATCTCCTGTTTTTTGAGCACACCAATAACCCGTAGCCAGATATGCCCGCATTTGATCTCTTTTCCGATCGGATTCTCTCTGGCAAAAAACCGGGATTGGATCGAAGGGCCTATTATACATACCGGCTTCCCATCCACTAACTGCTCCTCATTAAACATAGTACCCTCTTTGAGTTCCAACCCGAATACAGTGAAGAAATCGGGCGTGATGCCAGTCAACTTTGTTGAGGTCCTTCTCCCATCTTTTATTACGTCGGTTTCGTAAATGACCTCCGGACTGATTCGTTCAACAGAAGGAATTATTTTTTTGATGCTTTCTGCATCTTTCAAGGTAAGTCCCGGTGAAAACCGTTTCTGATCTTTCCGTATCCCTACATCCTGGCCCCCTGAATCTTCTGAGTCCTGGTCATCTCCAGATCCTTTCTCAGCTTTTGGTGTGATGATGATGTTATTTACGCCAACCAGTTTCATCTGGTCGAGGATCTCCTGCTGGGCTCCTGCGCCAATGGCCATCATTGTAATCACAGCAGCCACTCCGAAAATAATTCCCAGGGCAGTCAGGACAGACCTGAATTTATTCAGAAATACTGCTTCCAGGGCGATATTGAGAATATATATATACCTTTCGAACACGGCGATGTAGATAATGTTGTTAATCCGTTAGTGCGTCGGTTTGCGAGTCCGTTCTCCAGAAGGTTTGTCGCCTTTATTGAGCCTCATTTTTCCTTTCCCTCTCATCATTTTTCGGATACTGTCTCGTTTTGCATTCGGATCAGGCTCATCTTTCTTTTCAGTCTCAACTTCTTTTTCTTCGTATTTTTCCAACACTTCAGGGGAGAGGGTAATGAGGTCAAGATTTTCATCGTTTTCCGGAGCTAATAGGAGCACTTCATCCTCTATATTGAGGCCTTCTTTTACGATGATCTCGTTGTAATTGCTAAGCCCAAGAACTACTTGTTGTTTGACCAATGATCCGTTTCGTCTATAGACAAATGTCATGCTGTCGTTATTGAAAATGGCTTCCAGTGGAATAAACAATACACTATCTATGATTGCTGTGAGGATTGTATTTTTTGTAGTCATTGCAGGCCGCAGGATGGAGTCGAATTCATGGATAAGCACTTTGACTTCAAACACTTTCGCGTTGGTGCCCTGAAGTTGTTCTCCGATATTTGCTACTTCGGTTACTTTCCCGGTAAACTCCTTTTCAGGGAATGCATCGATACCGATCCTGACAGATTGTCCAGCTTGAACTTTGCTGATGTCGATTTCGTTCACATATGTTTTCGAGATCATTTCCGAGAGGTCGGGAAGTTCTGCGACAACCGGATCCCAGGCGTTAACTGTTGCTCCGACACCCATTTTACTTCCATCCCAATTTCTACGATAGACTACCATTCCGGATTTAGGGGCAGTGACGGTAAATTGCTTAAGAATATCTAGCATCTGGGTCAGTTTCCGTTCAGCTTTGTTGAATTCGGCGGTCACCTCATTCATGTTTGCGATGGCTTTTTCCAGCCTGAGATTGTAGTTCTGGGTAGCTTGTGTAAGGGCTCTCTCTCCTTTTTCAAGTTCAATTTCAACTTGCCGGATGGTAGCAGGCGGTTCATATTTAGACTGTTCCAGGGTTATTCTTTTCTCTTCCAGGTTGTACTTCAGGTTGATCAGTTCATCACGGGCATTTCTGAGTTCAAGAGAGGTGTCAAGTTTGGTTTTGATCAGTTGAGATTGATATTTTTCAAGGTTTGTCTCTTCATCTTTGATCCTGTTTGTGATTTCAGTTTGATCAAGCCTGGCTACATATTGACCCGAATCGACCACAGTTCCATCAGGGATGATATCTTCAATCTTTGCCTGGTATACGCGAATTCGCCGCATTCCCTGTGGGCCGTATATCTTTTCTGAACTTTTAGCAATCAGTTCCCCGGTTGTTGTGACTTCAATAGGGAAGCTGCCTGATTTAACGGGTACGATAACCTCCTGCGTAGTTTCAGGTCCGGAGAAGATTAAATAGAGGATGATTGCCAGAATGATCATTCCGCCAAAAATGTAGACATATTTCTTTGCTTTCATAGGAAAGATATATTAATGTCACAAAAATAAGTCAATTTATAAACTGAGCAAGAAAAAACGATGGATCAGGCATCAATATTGGCGTACTTGGCATTTTTTTCGATGAATTCCCGTCGTGGAGGAACTTCATCACCCATCAACATGGAAAAGATACGGTCGGCTTCCGTTCCATTTTCGATCGTTACCATCCGCAGTGTTCTGAATTCCGGGTTCATTGTTGTATCCCAGAGTTGTTCAGCGTTCATTTCACCCAGACCTTTGTATCGTTGGATGTGAATCCCTGTTTCTTTACCATTGGAAGAGAACTCTTTGACAACAGAAACTCGTTCTTCTTCACTCCAGCAATACTTTTCCGAGCTTCCTTTTTTAATCAGGTAGAGTGGTGGTGTGGCGATGAACACATTCCCGTTTTCAATCAGCTCTTTCATATACCGGAAGAAAAAGGTGAGAATGAGGGTAGCGATATGACTTCCGTCCACATCGGCATCGGTCATGATAATGATCTTGTGGTAACGCAGTTTTTCCAGGTTGAGTGCTTTGCTGTCCTCTTCTGTGCCAATGGTAACCCCAAGTGCGGTAAACATATTTTTAATCTCTTCGCTTTCAAAGATCTTATACTGCATGGCTTTTTCCACGTTGAGGATCTTTCCGCGCAGCGGGAGGATAGCCTGGTATCTTCGATCTCTGCCCTGTTTTGCAGTTCCGCCCGCAGAATCACCCTCTACCAGGTAGATCTCACAAAGAAAAGGGTCTTTTTCTGAGCAGTCTGCAAGTTTTCCTGGTAGACCAGAGCCAGATAGAATATTCTTTCGCTGCACAAGCTCTCTTGCTTTTCTGGCTGCATGTCGTGCGGTAGCTGCCAGGATTACTTTATTCACGATCGTTTTTGCCTCTTTCGGATGCTCTTCAAGGTAGTATGTGAGGAGTTCGCTTACAAGTTGATCAACTACTCCCATCACTTCACTGTTACCCAGCTTGGTTTTGGTCTGGCCTTCAAACTGAGGCTCCTGGACCTTTACGGAGATGATAGAGGTCAATCCTTCGCGGAAGTCGTCGCCACTGATATCGAATTTCAATTTTGCCAGCATTCCGGATTTCTCAGCATAGCTTTTCAGGGTTCGGGTTAGCGCTCTTCGGAAACCGGCAAGGTGTGTGCCCCCTTCGTGTGTGTTGATATTGTTTACATAGCTATGGAGATTTTCAGAGAAAGAGGTGTTGTACTGCATGGCTATTTCCATCGGGATTCCGTTTCGTTCCCCTTCCATGGAGATAGGTTCCGGAATGAGTTTTTCGCGGGTGGCATCCAGGTATTCGATGAAGTCGGGTAATCCTTCTTTCGAAAAGAATGTGTCTGTAATGAAATTTCCATCATCATCTTTCTCGCGTTCATCGATTATCGCCAGCGTTATTCCTTTGTTGAGGAATGCCAGTTCCCGAAGTCGCGATGAAAGAATGGAGTAGTCGTAATGTTTCACCATGAAAATTGAGTCATCCGGCTTAAACGTAGTGGTAGTGCCTGTGTTTGAGGTGTCCTCGATTCTTTTTATCGGATAATCCGGTTTCCCACAGGAGTACTCCTGCTGGTGAATCTTTCCTCCTCTTTGAACAGTCACTTTTAGTTTGGAAGATAAGGCATTCACAACAGAAACGCCTACTCCATGAAGTCCACCGGAGACTTTGTAGGAGTCTTTGTCAAATTTTCCGCCAGCATGCAGTAAGGTCATCACCACTTCCAGGGCGGACTTTTTCTCTTTTTCGTGAAAATCGACAGGGATTCCGCGTCCGTTGTCGGTTACTGTAATGGAGTTATCCGGATGTATAATGACTTCGATTTTGGTGCAATAACCTGCCAGCGCTTCATCGATTGAGTTATCGACAACTTCATAAACCAAATGGTGTAATCCCCTGATATTAACATCTCCAATGTACATGGCAGGCCTTTTTCTTACCGCTTCCAACCCTTCCAGTACCTGGATGTTATCAGCAGTGTAATTCTTGCTTGCCAAATCTTTTTCTATATCTGTCATAATCAGCTAGTTAGATAAATTGATATCATTATACAAATGTACGAAAAAATGGAATACAAAAGAAGCAGAAAAGCCAGTAAATCAGGGATTTTATTAACAATTTTTTGTAAATAAATCGACAATGATTTCTGCTGCTTTTCCAGTTCCAAAAGCATGCGATTGGGGAGCGGTTGGAATGGGATTATTGACAGCATCTACAATCCGCGAAGGATCTGTTGCTGTGACTATATTCCAGCCATCGTTGAGCGTTTCCAACCATTCGGTTTCGGTTCGAAGTGTGATGCAGGGAGTTTGCAGGAAATAGGCCTCTTTTTGAAGTCCTCCTGAATCTGTCAGGACTTTTCTGGCTTGTTGGATTAACGTCAGCATCTGCAGATAACTTACCGGTTCTTTCAGGATAAGGTTGGAGGGCAATGAAAATCCGGAGATGATTTTCCGGGTTCTAGGGTGAACGGGAAGCAGAATGGGGAGTGTGAGTTTTCCAAATGCATCAAGAATACTGACAATGTGGTCGGGATGATCTGTGTTTTCAGCCCGGTGGATAGTTGCAAGCAGGTATTCGTCAGGAGTTCCTTCTACCCGATATTTTTCCGGATCATCAGCGATGATATTCAGGGAGTGAAGAACGGAGTCGTACATCACATCACCGGTTAAGCAGGAGACTTCTGCGAGTCCTTCTTTATGAAGGTTATCAATAGCTGTTTGTGTGGGGGCGAAGAGAAGATCAGAGATCCGGTCGGTCACGATCCGGTTGATCTCTTCCGGCATGAGCCGGTTGAAACTCCGGAGACCAGCCTCAACATGGGCAACAGGGATATGCAACTTGGAAGCTGCCAGGGCTCCTGCGACGGTCGAGTTTGTATCGCCGTAGAGCAGGGTCCAGTCGGGTTTTTCTTTCAGCAACACCTCTTCGATCCCCTGCAACATCATTGCTGTTTGTATGGCATGACTTGCGGATCCAACCCCCAGGTTGTAATCCGGCACAGGAATACTCAGCTCTTCAAAGAATATCTTCGACATATTCTCATCATAGTGTTGTCCGGTATGTAGGATGATTTCGTGCAAGTCTTCCCGTGCCTTAATCACCCGGGAAATGGTTGCTGCTTTAATAAACTGGGGACGTGCCCCGATCACTGAAACGATCTTCATATGGTTAGGCATAAAAAATACCAGCAGCTCTGTAAGCGGGATTCTGTTCCCCGAAGGGATTCTGTCATTTATCTGAACCGGCTGTCACCAGACGGTTTTAGCGACCTACCCCTCCCGGCACCTTTCGGGCCTGGCGAGCGACCAGATGATTTTCATCACCGGGATATACATGGTCTTTCAACCCATGAGGTTTACCCGCACTACCGGTCACCCGGCAGTACCGTGGTCTCTTACACCACGTTTTCACCCTTGTCCCGAAAAACAGCCTGTAATTTTTGCAAAGCAAAAAAACAGTCTGTAGATCGGGACGGTTATTTTCTGTGGCACTGGCTGTATCCCGCATAAGCGGAACCCTTCCTGTTAGGAAGCATGGTGCTCTATGTTGTCCCGACTTTCCTCCACGCGTATCGCGTGGCGACAGAACGAACTACTGGTATGCAAAGATAGAAAATATCACTGGGATTTATCTATCTTTGCACACCTTTCACATGCCAGAATGAAGGATCTAAGCCAGGGGCACGAAGGAAAGCTCATTTCACGATTTGCCATGCCAATGTTGCTGGGAAATGTTTTCCAGCAACTCTACAATATTGTAGATACAATCATTGTGGGCAAATTCATTGGTATTGATGCGCTGGCAGCAGTGGGGAGTTCCTTCCCGATCATTTTCATGCTGGTCTCCTTCATTATCGGGATTACCATGGGATTTACCATCATCATCTCCCAGTATTTTGGTGCGAAGGAGATGGATAAGGTAAAGCGGTCAATCAACACACTCTATATTTTTATCTTTATCTCTTCTATTCTTGTCAGTATAGCTGGAATTTTCCTTGGGGAGTCGATATTCAAAATGACTGATCTGCCTGCCCAAATCATCCCCATGGCGACGCAGTTTCTCACCATCTATTTTGCCGGGATGGTCTTTCTGTTTGGATATAATGCAACGAGTGCGATTCTTCGCGGGCTGGGAGATTCAAAAACACCCCTCTATTTTTTGATCGGATCGGTCATTTTGAATATTGCTCTGGACCTGCTTTTCGTTCTTGGTTTTGGTTGGGGAATCAAAGGGGTTGCCTGGGCTACCGTGTTTTCACAAGGGATTGCCTTCATCGCCCAGATCTTATATCTGAACAGGTATCACAGTTTCCTGCAGTTTTCATTTCGGGAGCTCCGGTTCGACCGGAAGATCTTCAGGCAGGGTATCCGGATCGGATTGCCAACCGGTTTCCAGCATACGTTTGTTGCTGCCGGGATGCTTGCTCTTTACTGGATCGTTAACCAGTTTGGTGTCACCGCCAATGCGGCTTACAGCGCAGCGGGTCGCATTGATAGTTTTGCTGCGATGCCAGCTATGAGTTTCGGCGCTGCGCTGAGTACATTCGTTGGCCAGAACATGGGGGCAAACCGGCCTGACCGGATCCGGCGGGGCTTGCGTTCGACATTGCTGATGACAGCTGGCATCTCGCTTTCGATCTCCGTGGTTACGGTCTTTTTCGGACGATATCTCATGATGATGTTCACCACCGACCCGGCAGTGATAGAGTTAGGTCGAATGTATCTGATCATCGTGGGCGCTTTTTATGTTCTCTTTTCCACCATGTTCGCATTGCACGGAACGTTGCGAGGAGCGGGAGATACATTTGTGCCGATGATCATCACCCTGCTTTCCCTCTGGGTGATTCGGGTGCCGGTGGCTTATCTTCTATCTAAGTATACTTCGATTGGCCTTTACGGTGTTTTCTGGTCCATTCCCATTGGATGGTTAGCCGGTGTAATACTAGCCTATATTTATTATTTATTTGGTGGTTGGAAAAAGAAGGCTGTCGTGAAGTATCATGTTGATGGGGGGCGCATTGATTAGCCGTTTGATTGTATTCTGGTCAGTAATTTCGCCATTTGTTCTGTTAACTTTTTTCTCGCGTACTGTTCAATTTCCCTGCTATCCACTTCGAGGTTTCCGCTTTTATACTGTTTGTAGTAGGTCAGGATGTGTTGCTCAGTTGTGTCGATGTCATCATGCGTGGCAAGCAGACCAGCGTGAGTCTGTTGAAGTATTTTAGCCGCATCGCCATCTGGTGTACCGATGCAGAGAATGGGTCGCCGGGCGGCCAGATATTCAAAGAATTTCCCCGTAAGAATCATTCCGGCATTTGGCGTGTTGTTGATGATCAGGAGCAGCACCTGAGATTGACGCTGGCAAATCATGACCTCATCGTGTGACATATAGGGAATTCGGTTGACGAAAGGTATCAGGCCATACTTTTCCAATGAATTTGTAACGGTGTGATCAATTTTTCCGACAAGCTTTATCTGCAGGTCATTGGCCATGTCAGGTTGGGAAGAGATCAGTTTCTTCAAGACGATCCAGAGTGTTTCCGGGTTCCGTGTGCTGACAAGTGTACCGATGTGTGCGATAGTGAATTTTTTATCCAATTCAAGAGGGGATTCGGTGGGGATATCTTCGGGGTCGTATCCATTGGTGATTACATCATACTTGCGTGGATAGATCCGGTTGAAATCATCTGCCATCGAATTACTGATCACAGTAACGGCAGAGGCGTTTTTCAGGACATTTTTTTCCAGTTTCCGATGTTTTTTATCAGAACAGTTTGTTAGTTTCAAGTCTTTATAGAAGTCGATATTCGTCCATGGATCCCGGAAGTCAGCCAGCCATGGGATCTGGTGTTTTCGGGAGACCTGCATCGCGATCAGGTGCAATGAATGTGGTGGCCCGGTAGATATGATGGCATCAACCGGGTGTTCTGTAAGGTGTTGATTCAGGTAGTTTATTGAGGGATTGATCCAGTATTTACGGGCATCAGGGATAAAGAAATTTCCCCTTGTCCAGACGGAAATCTTCTCGAGGAGTGGGTTTTGCTTCTTTTCAGAGAGAAATGCAGCGTTGATCTTTTCATCTTTTTTCCTGCCTATGAATCGTTTATATGCATCATATGGCTCCCAGATAGGTTGTTTCAGTATCGTCAGATTATCGGGGATGTCTCCTTCAAGTGAATGATCAACCTCGGGATATTCAGGATTTTCAGGGATATATAAGATGGGTTCCCAGTCACACTGCCGGAGGTATTTTACGAATTTCAGCCAGCGTTGAACTCCGGCACCACCACTTGGGGGCCAATAATAGGTAATGATCAGCGCGGTTTTCATGCTGATGCTTTCCATGCTTTGCGGATTTCAAGCAAACCAAGGAGGATGACAAGAATCACGAGAATGAGGGAGCTGATCAGTGAGATTTTTTCTCCAACTACATAGACATCTGGTTCAAACTTGAATTCCAGCGAATGATTACCCGCCGGCAGGACCATCGCTCTGAGCACGTAGTTTGCCCGGAAATGCGGCATTGATTCGCCATCAACATAGGCATTCCAGCCTTTAGGATAGTAGATCTCAGAGAATACAGCCAGGCCCTCTTTTCCTGTTTCATACTTGTATGCCAGGGCGTTCGGAGCATAGGATGTCAGTTCTATGAAGGCCAGTGAATCTCTCCCTGGAGTGAACGCACTGAGTTCATTTTCAAAGCGTTTATCCACGATAGCTGTATCTGCAGGATTGAAATGCGTGATTGCTGCCATCTCCTGATCTGCGTTGTCTACCACTTCAACATCTTCCACGAACCAGGCATTCCCAAGCGCTTCACGATTTTGCTGGGCAATCGGGGTCCGGTCTTCTCCAGCGATAATCACATATTTTGTGTTCAGCATATTCAACACATCCATGTTGTTCTTGCTGATTTGGTTCTCGATCAACTCCTGGTAGCGACGCAGTTTGGCTCCATGGTATCCGCCAATGCTTTTGTGGTAATAGGAGGTGCTGGCATCGTTGAACGTATTTACACTCAGGTTAATCACACGGAAGTTAGGATCCTTGTCCTGTAAAATTCGCTGATCTGCTGCAGTGGGAGTAAACGGATTTTCCATTTTAGTTTTCTCAGTAAAGCTATCATTGTTGAGATACCGTTTACTGATGACAAACATATCCAGCAGGATCAATGTTCCCAGAATAAGATATACGTAGCTCTTCTTCAATTTGCTGAACAGAAGTGCCCAGAGTGTAGCAGCAGCCAGCAGGATGAAGGCAAAGGAACGGAGGGAGTCCAATCGTATCAGACGGGTTCTTTCGTCGCGGATGGCTTGCATCATCCAGTCAGGGAACTGGAATTGCTGTTGTATGTTTGCATCTGCAGGTCCCGAAAAACTCAGGAAGAGGCCAGGCATGATGACAAATAACAACGTCAGTCCTCCGGCTATCGCGGTAGCTATCTTTAATGATTTGAACAACTTTTTCTGTTCCTGGAGCTGATCAAAGAGTACTTTCAGGGCCATAAAAGCCAGGATTGGCATGGCAACCTCGGCAATCACCAATGTCATTGAAACAGCCCGGAACTTGTTGTATCCGGGGATATAATCCATAAAGAGATCTGTGAGAGCCATAAAGTTGTGCCCCCAGGATAGAGCAATAGAGAGCACTGTGACCGTTACCAGCCACCATTTTAGCGATCCTCTGACAATGATCAATCCAAGAATAAAGAGGAAAAATACGATAGCTCCAACATATACCGGTCCGGCAACTGATGGTTGATCTCCCCAATAAAGGAAGGGGAGTGGGTATTTGGTGAACTGTTTAATCTGGTTTTGAGGGACCTTGTTTTCTTGAAGGGCTTTAACAATGGCTGAGTTATCGCTGATGTAAGCCGCTGAGGGGCCTCCGTAAAAGTTGGGAATTAACAACGTCATGGTTTCACCAACACCATAACTCCATTGCGTGGCATAATCTTTATCCAGACCCGAGGTTTTGTTTTCCTGGTCGTGGGTCAGCTCGGATTTCCCCCTGATGGTATGTTTCCCATATTCCCAGGTAGCCCAAAGGGTAGCAGTGTTCGACAGAACTGCGAATGAGGCGGCAATAACTAAAATACCTACTGCTCCTGCAAAAGGAGCAAATCGTTTTTCACGGATCGCATAAATCAGTTCAAAGAGGCCCAGAATGAGTACAATGATCAACAGGTAATATGTGATTTGCGGGTGGTTGGCTTTGATCTCCAGGGAAAGAAAAATAGCTGTCACGATCCCTCCCAGGAGGTATTTTCGTCGTAATGTAAGAATGATCCCGGCGATGACAGGAGCCATATAGGCAATGGCATGTGCTTTGGAGTTGTGCCCTACATCGAGGATGATAAAGAAGTATGAGGAGAAAGCAAACGCAACGGCTCCAGCTATCGATAACCATGGGTTTATTTTCAGCACCAGGAGCAGTATAAAGAAACCGATGAAATAGAGAAAAACGGTGTTGGCCGGGCGGGGAAGATTCAATGACAGGATTTTATCCAGGTAACCCAGCACATTTCCTTTATAAGAAACCGAGACCTGGTATGCAGGCATCCCTCCAAACATGGAATTTGTCCAAAGCGGTTCAGTACCTGTCTTCTCTCTGAAATCTACGACCTCTTTAGACATTCCCTTGAACTGGATGATGTCAGATTGATGGATACGTTTCCCTTCAAGAAGAGGGCTAAGATAAACAAGTGTAATTATCAGGAAGATAAGGACTGCGCCTATGTAAGGAAACAGGATGTTAAAATCAAATTTTTTCATGATCGGGAGGATGTTTAACGAAGTGGTGAAAATAAAAAAAGAAGACCAAATTTCAAATCTTCTTTCTAAATTAATTCAGTGATAAGGATTAATCTTTATCCAACTTCTCGTCTGAAACACTCAATTTCTTTCTTCCTTTAGCCCTTCTGGCTGTAACAATCTTACGTCCGCTTACGGTAGACATCCGTTCACGGAAGCCGTGTTTATTCTTCCTTTTTCTTTTGGAGGGCTGAAATGTACGTTTTGGCATCTCTATTCAAATTTAGGGCTGCAAAAATACGAATAGAAATTCAAAATTACAAACGTAATTATTATTTACTCTATGACAATCAATGGCAATCTATGTCAATGTATGGCAATGCATGGCAATCTTTTTCTTTACTTTACGGGGATGTCTTTCAGGGTTTCAACCAGGAAATCCCAGAACTTCTCAACCGTACTTATGCTTACTTTCTCATCAGGCGAGTGCGGAAACCTTATCGTTGGGCCAAATGAGATCATATCCCAGTGTGGATATGGATTTCCCAGGATACCACATTCCAGCCCGGCGTGGATTCCCCTGATCTCCGGAATTTTCCCAAACTTCTTTTCGTATACCTGCATCATCGTTTTGAGAATGGGTGAGTCGGGATTTGGTTTCCATCCCGGATACTGACCATCGAAAAGGATTTCAGCATTCGCCAGTTCAAAAACCGACTGTATCATCTGCTCAAGATCGATTTTCGCTGAGTCGACAGAACTTCTCAACAGGCATTGCAGTTTAATTTCGCCATCGGCGGATTTAGCGATTGCCAGGTTGGTAGAGGTCTCAACCAGGCCTTCCATTTCATTACTCATGCGTATCACACCATTCGGACAGGCATAAACAGCATTGAAAAAAGTATGTTGAGTTTTCTCATCAATGAGAATGTCTGGCATCTCTGCTTTGTCTACCAGAACCTTCAGGTCTGGTTCAACAATGGAGAACTCTTTTGTTACATCAGCCGTAAACGTTTTGATCTCTTTCAAAAAGGCATCTTTATTCTTCTCCGGGACAACAACGATTGCCATAGATTCGCGGGGAATTGCGTTGCGCAGGCTTCCTCCGTCGATGCTGGCCAGGCGTAATCCGTAAAGGCGTTCCGCAGACCACATCAGGCGGTTGAGGAGTTTATTGGAGTTGCCACGCCCCAGTGGAATATCGAGGCCACTGTGTCCCCCTTTCAATCCTTTCACTGTCAGTTTGAATGCTGTCATTCCGTCAGGAACCGGTGTTTCTTTGTAGTTGAACCTGATGTTAGCATTGGTTCCTCCGGCGCAACCGATATAGAGTTCTCCTTCATCCTCAGAATCCATATTCAGGAGAATATCTCCATCAAGTAAACCGGGCTTCATGCCAAATGCGCCAGTCATGCCTGTCTCTTCATCGATGGTAAAGAGGCCTTCAACGGGACCATGTTCCAGCGTTTTTGATTCAAGGACAGCCATGGCAGCAGCAATGCCTATTCCGTTATCGGCTCCCAGCGTAGTTCCGGTTGCTTTCACCCAATCCTCATCGATATATGGTTTGAGGGGGTCTTTTGTAAAATCGTGTGCTGTATCTTCATTTTTCTGAGGGACCATATCAAGGTGAGCCTGAAGGATCACTCCTTGCCTGTTTTCCATTCCCGGGGTTGCAGGTTTTTTGATGATAATATTTCCGATTGTATCGACAATGGTCTCCAGACCCAGTTTTTCCCCAAAATCAACGATAAATTGCGCTACTGCTGCTTCATGCTTGGAAGGGCGAGGTATTTGCGTAAGGTCATAAAAATGTTTCCAGAGTTCCTGGGGGTGAATGTTTGCTATTTCGTTGCTCATCTTATTATGTTTAATGGTTATTATGTTGGTTGTTTCGGGTTAATCGGTGAACTGGTGTTGCTTCGCTTCGCTCGCAATGACAAGGGTAGTGAGTTAGTGAGTTGGTGCTTTTTTGTGGTGTAAAAGTAGAAAAATTTCATAAAACCGAGTGCTCCTCTCTTTGGATTTGCTGGAATGAGATGAAGCGCTGTTGATAAAGGATAGTCAGAAACTTATTTACTCTCTCCTCTGTCTCTTCAGCAGGTTTTAATTTATCCGGAAACTCCTCTTTTAATTTCTCGATGATCGTTGCAACAGAACGTTTTCCATCAATCCTCAACCATGTCGCAGTACCAAATTCATCCAGTTTGATATGAATGATCTTTTTTCTGTTGAATGATTCCATAACGTGTGCCAGAAGTTTGTTTTTAAACCGGGGAAGGAGGATGTTAACGCAACCATCCTCTCGGGTTTCATACTCAATGGTACGTATTGGAATCAGTTCCAGTGCACTGGTTCGTTTGAAAATACTGCGTCGTTTGAGAAAGTTTACTTCCATCGCTAAATTATTAGGGACGAAGGCACATAGGGACAAAGGCACATGACAATCTTTTATCCCTATGTCCCTTTATTCCTCTGTCCTTTCTTCCCTTCTACAACATTCCTGATGTAGGAGGTGCAGGTTCATCTTTCGTGCCAGCATTCTTCAGTGGGATCCGGATCATCACATATGCGATGATTGCGATGATCACCAGGCTGATGAGGAATGAGGGGCTCTGGAAGAAGACGAAGTAGTCGTACAGGAAGATATTCACAACTGCCAGGATGGCGATCACCAAACCCATCAAAGCTTCTCCCGCGATCAATCCGGAAGCCAGCAATACCCCTGTATTTTCAACCCGTATCTTCTGTAAGCTGTTGAGTTTCCGCTTATTCGTGAACCAGTCGACCGCACCTTTAAATATCCCTCCAACAAAGATGGCGAAGGTTGTTTCGATAGGAAGGTACATCCCTACGCTGACAAGCATCGGACTCTTTACCTGCATCAGGATGAATGCTGTTCCCATGATCATCCCTGCGATAATCAGTGGCCATGCCATAGCGCCTTCCACAATCCCTCTTGACAGGATGGCCATGAGGCTGGCCTGGGGAGCGGAGAGATTTTTACTTCCGAATCCTCCCTGGTATCCCAGGTTTTCACCGCTTGCAATATCCCCTTCGTGAAGGTATGCAAGCACAACAAACATCACAGCACCGGCAAAGATCACACCGATAATATCACCCACCTGCATTCGCCAGGGTGTACCACCCAGGATATGTCCTGCTTTGAGGTCCTGGAGCATCTCTCCGGCTACTGCTGCAGAGACACAAACGATGGCGGCCACACCCAGCACAGCTGCCACACCCGCTTCTCCCTGGACACCCAGTCCGACCAGGATCAAGGCGGTCACGACCAGGGCTGTCAGGGTTAACCCGCTGATCGGATTATTACTGGATCCCATGATCCCGACAAGATATCCTGAGACTGCTGCAAAGAAGAAGGCAAGGACGATCATCAACGTGGCGGCGACAACTGCGATCAGTATGCTTGTCTGGAAGATGAAGTAAGTTATCGCAAACGTCAGTATAGCCACAACGGCGATCCCAATCATGATCACACCGAAGCTAAGGTCTTTCTCTACACGTGTTTCACCTGCATCGATCCCGGTAGCTGCTTTTCTTACGTCAGAGATTGAGCGCCCGATACCTGTGATTAGACTTTTTCGCATCATATATAATGTATAGGCGGCACTTACAAGCATACCGCCAATAGCAATTGGTCTGACGATAAAACGCCAGATGGAGGTAATCTGGTAAGTTGGATCGGTTACCCGCTCCATAGCAGTATCCATGGTTAGTGTAGGATCCATACTCATGAGATAGGTCGCCCAGGATTGAAAGTCGAAGCTGGGAAGAAGGAAATAGAGGATCATGGGCGCCATCAAACCCCAGGCGATCAGACCTCCGCTAAAGTTCAGTGCGCCGAGTCTCGGGCCGATAATGTATCCGACTCCCATGTATGCCGGACTCACACCCGGCGAACTCAGAAGCATTCCTCCTTTGCCTGTAAAGACTGTTCCGGCAATCGTTTGTTGAGAAAAAACAACAAATTTCTCCCAGATATATTGGAATAATCTGACTTCTGCTAATATTTTTATCAAACCACCAAGACCCATAGCCCAGAAGAGGAACCTGGATCCACCTGATCCCGATTGTCCGGCTTTATGGATTTCAGCCGCAGCCAGTGATTCCGGAAAAGGAAGTTCGGCATCTTCAACCATCACCCGGCGTAACAGAGCGACAAACATGATCCCGAGGATTCCACCGGCGATCAGAATCAGCGTAGATGTGAAGTAGTGTCCGGCGGTGAAGAATTCGGGCCAGACTCCTGAAATAAAGAAGGCTGGTAGGGTGAAAATTGCTCCCGCAGCTACGGATTCACCGATTGAACCTACAGTACGAGTAAAATTTTCTTCCAAAATTGTCCCTCTAAGCATTCTCAGGATTGCCATCCCAAGAACAGCAGCCGGATAGGTTGCCGCAATTGTCATTCCCGCTTTCAATCCAAGGTAAGCGTTGGCAGCTCCCAGGATGACAGCAAAGAAGAGCCCGATGATCAGGGCACGGATCGTGAATTCACGCATTTTAGTCTCAGAGGAGACAAAGGGAACGAACTTCTTTTGTTCAGACATGATTATTGGTTTAGGTGGTTGTTTTTCTTAAGGGCCTCTAAATAACAAAAATTCACTAAGAGTACAAAGAGGAGGTCGGATTATGTTTGTTATTTGTTTTTTGTGATTTAGCACTTATTATAAACTAGGTTTACTTGATGAACTGAAACTAACTGGTCTGAATGTGGATCAGGTTTTTTGTTGAGAAGTAAGGCTCGGGGAAAAAATCTGACAACTTTGTAATGGTCTTTTTCACAGGAATCTCTTTCAGTTTTGATTTCTGATCTCCTCCGCTTAGATATAACATACCATTTGGAATATCGTTTCGATTCTTGATTTCGATTTTATCTTTCAGCATGTTATAAAATACGAGAAGGTCGGTAATCGCTCGTCCGGTAATGAAATCAAATGTTTCACTGATTGTTTCAAATCGCACACACTTAGTCGTTACATTTTTCAATTCCAATGCCTGGGCAATCTCATCCACCACCCGGATTTTTTTCTTGATTGAATCGGCCAACGTGAAGTTTACATCCGGAAAAAGAACGGCTAGTGGAATTCCTGGGAAACCGCCCCCTGTACCGGCATCCAAAACCCGGGTGTTTGCACGGAACTTGACAACACATCCAATGGAGAGGGAGTGAAGGATGTGGTGAAGGTATAGTTGGTCGATGTCTTTTCTGGATATGACATTGATCTTCTCATTCCAGAATGGGTACAATTTGCACATCTGAGAGAACTGGCTCTGTTGATGATCGGAAATATCCGGGAAATATGTAAGAATGGAAGAGATCAGAGGGATTTATTTATTCAGATTTCTCATCCGTTTTCTTGGCAGCACTCGCTTTTGGTTTTGACGGCTTTGCAGAAGTTTTAGCTGTCTTTGTCGTTTTGGCTTTTGCTTCAGTGGCAATGACTTTTTTTGCAGGAGCTTTCTTTACAGGAGCTTTTTTAGCAGGGACTTTCTTTGCAGCAGGTTTTTTCTCTTCCTTCTCTGGTGCTTCAACTAGCTCAACCTTTTCAACCTTTTCTTCAACAACATGTGGTGTTTTCACAACCGGAGTTTCAGCTACTACAGGGACCTCTTCCTTCTTCGGTTTGACCTCTTTCTTTGGTTTCGTTTCTTTTTTCGGTTTTGTTATAACAACGGGAGCTGTCCGGGTTTTCTTTCTCGGCCTCGAAACGCCATAACTTTTATTGATAATTTTACCTCTGCGCGTTTTTTTATCTCCTTTTCCCATGTCAGATTTTTTAGATTGTGTATCTTATTTGCAGGGCGCAAAAGTAATAAAATTTTATTGATTGGTTACAAAGTCTCTGATCAACAGATCTGGCTTTTTCACTACCGATGATGCCCACGTTAGCAGGGTCTCTGTCATCTCTTCATCAGGCAGCTTCCAATTGATTCCGGAGCTGAATAGCCGGCCTGTCAGTGTATGAAGCATGATGGCAGCTGAGACGCTGATATTCAGGCTCTCAGTGAAACCTATCATCGGAATTCTGATATACATATCCGCCAGGTTGAGGGCATCATCCGTCAATCCTTCAAGTTCGGTGCCAAACACAAGCGCGAACTTATTGTCTAGGGGGAAATCCTCAGGTGTAAAATCATCTTTGTGAGGAGTTGTAGCGACGATCCGGTACCCTTTTTCTTTTAAACCATTCAGGCATTCAGTTGTATTCTGAACTGTTTTGTTGTATTTGATCAGGTTGAGCCACTTGGCAGATCCCAGAGCTACATCGGGGTTTACTTCGTAAGGATTTTTATTTTCAATGATATGGATATCCTGAATGCCAAAACAGTCACAACTTCTCAAAACAGCACTTGCGTTATGTGGCTGGAAGATATCTTCGAGGACAATGGTAACATACCGGGTTCGGCTTTGTATAATCTCACGGAATTTTTGTTGTTTATTCCCTGAGACAAAGGTGAGGAGATGATCTAATAGTTTGTTTTTCTCAGCCAGGGTATAGTGCTCAGGGAACTTCATTTGTTTTCAGAATACATCGTAAAAGTAAAAAAAATAACTAATTTTGCACATCTAAAAATCAAGCAAAAGATTCAGATATGACCGCAAAAAAGGTTGATACGAAGAAGACAGATGAACGAATCCATAGCGTTGAGGAGGTATTAAGCAAGACGGAAGCTTTCATTGAGAAAAACCAGAAGATCATTCTGATCGTTGTTGGGATTTTAATCATCATTGTACTCGGTTTCTTTGGCTTCAGAAAATATTACCTGGAACCTCAGGAGAAAGAGGCTCAGAGCCAGATGTTTATGGCGGAGATGTATTTTGAGCAAGACTCATTACAGTTGGCATTAAACGGTGACGGCAACTATCTTGGATTTCTGGATATCATTGATCAGTATGGCCTTACAAAATCGGCAAATCTGGCTTGTTACTATGCCGGGATCAGTTATCTCCGGTTAACTGATTTTGACCAGGCGATCGTCTACCTGAAAAAGTTTGACGGCGACGATGAGGTAGCCGCTCCGATGGCAACAGGAGCAATTGGAGATGTTTACATGGAATTGGGTGAAGTGGATAAGGCAATCGGGTATTATCTGGATGCTGCTGACCAAAGTAACAACGAACTCACGGCTCCTATGTTTTTGATGAAAGCGGGCCTTGCTTATGAGATCAAGGGCAACTATAGCCGGGCGTTGGATGCATATGAACAAATTAAGAAGGATTTTCCACGGTCGTTTGAAGGAACGCAAATCGATAAGAATATAAGTTACGCCAGGGGAAAGGCAGGAGAGTAGTGATAAAAGAGAATCCGCGCATTGTATTCTTCGGCACACCTGAATTTGCCATAGCTTCACTTGAAGCCTTAGCAGCAAGCGGATTTGATGTTGTAGGTGTGGTGACTGCTCAGGACAAACCTGCTGGCCGGGGATTGAGTCTGGGTGAACCGCCTGTGAAAAAATATGCGTTAGCGTGCGGCCTTCCATTTTTTCAGCCTCCCAACCTGAAGAGTCCCGATTTTTTGCAAACCTTATCTGAACTCAAGCCCGATCTGCAAGTTGTTGTTGCTTTCCGGATGTTACCCTGCGAGGTTTGGGAGATGCCTGCATTGGGTACATTTAACCTTCATGCTTCTCTTTTACCTCAATATCGCGGAGCAGCTCCGATCAATCATGCCATCATAAATGGTGAAACTGAAACAGGTGTGACCACTTTTTTTATTAATGATAAGATCGATACAGGTGCCATTCTGCTTCAGACGAGAACGGAGATTGGACCGGATGAGACTGCTGGTCAGTTGCACGACAAGTTAATGAAGGATGGGGCTCACCTGGTGGTTGAGACTGTAAAGCGAATTACAGAGGGAACCATTTCTCCCGTGGATCAGACCAAGATAGGACAAAGAGCTGTTTCATTGAAACCTGCCCCAAAAATTCACAGGAAGAATACGATTATTGACTGGAACAGTGAGGTTGACAATGTTTACAACAAGATCCGGGGACTGACCCCTTTTCCCGGAGCATTTTCAGAGATCCGTATGAAGGATGGCTCACATTTACGTATTAAAATTGTGTCAGTGCAGATTGATAAAAGCCTGGTTTCATCCTCTTCTCCAGGAATGGTCATCACAGACAGAAAGCAATTCCTTAAGATCTGCACTATTCAAGGCGCCATTTTAATCCATTCTCTCCAACCAGCAGCCAGGAAACTGATGAGTATTGGTGAATTCTTGAATGGTTTTGGATCTAAATTGGCCTGAAACCCCTGTAAATTAAGGCTTTTCAGCTCCAGTTATTAACAATATCACCGTTTTATTAACATTTATAGTGGTTTTGGGCGACTGACCCTTGACAACCCTTGTAAATAGTGTATATTTGTGAGGCTTAAAAAATGAGTATTCACTAAAAAGGAAAAGAAAATGAACAAAGCTCAATTAATTGAATCTATAGCAGCTGAGGCAAAGATGACGAAAGCTGATGCCAAGAGGGCATTGGAGGCCGTTATTGGCGCAACAACCGGTGCTCTGGCCAAGGGTGAGAGAGTTGCTTTAGTTGGTTTCGGTTCTTTTGCAGTTTCGAAGAGAGCTGCTCGTAAAGGACGCAATCCTCAAAATGGCAGAGAGATTACAATCGCTGCCAAAAAAGTTGTTAAATTCAAAGCTGGCGCTGAGTTAGCAGCGAAAGTAAAGTAAGACATTTCGAATTCAATGTAAAAGGGCGGCCCTACGGGCCGCCCTTTTATTTTACAAGGAACCGATAGAGTAACTTCGCATCCTCTTCCGCATAGTTGATGCCGATGCGAGATGAAGAGATGATCGCTGTAGGTATAATGGTTTCACCGGTTTCTATCCAGATTGCCGGTTTACGTTTTTCACGGGAAATGGTCATCAAATCCAGTCCGGTATGTTGAAAATTAATCCCCAGGATTTTTGATATTTTTCCCGGTCCGTTTGCAAAGTCTTTTCGCGCATTTTTCTTCCCCGCTCGTTGAAGCATTTGTTTCATCCCATCTACAGGCCGGATTCCCCTGATCAACACAGCATGAGGAATATCCACATCATTTGTGACTACATTGAAAAGAGAATGGATCCCATAGCAGAGATAGACATATGCTGTGCCCCCTATCCGGTACATGACCTCCGTCCGTGCGCTTCTTCGCCCTCCAAAAGCATGGGAGGCCCGGTCGGTGACTCCGGCATAGGCTTCGGTTTCTGTAATCAGGCCAGAGGTGAATACTCCGTCGATCCGGGTAACAAGTAATTTGCCTAAAAGCTCTTTGGCGATTTCTACTACATCGGTCCGTATGTAGAATTCACGTGGCAGGATCATCAGATACCCATCTCTTTCAGAATAAATCCAGCATCGGCAAACTTCTCGGTGATAAAGAGAACGTACCTGATATCTACGGAGATGGTCCGCTGGATCTTATAATCGTACTGCCAGTCGCTGATCATAGCCTCGTAGTTTCCGTCAAAACAGACTCCGATCACTTCGCCGTTGGCGTTCATTACCGGGCTGCCGCTATTCCCTCCAGTGATGTCGCACCTATGGAGAAAGGCTATTGGAATGTCTTTCAATGTTGAATTTGCCCACTGTCCGAAATCTCTCTCTTCATAAAGTTTGACCAGCTTCCCGGGAGCATCAAAAGGACGAACGCCGGTATTTTTTTCTATAACACCCCTTAGGGTTGTAAAGGGTTCATACCAGACAGCGTCTTCTGGGCTATATCCTTTCACGGGGCCATATGTAAATCGGATGGTACCATTAGCATCTGGGTAGAGGGTGGATCCTTTCCACTCGTACAATGCGTCAATATATTGTTTCCGAAGATCAATCACGATTCTGGCAAATGTGTTGTTCATGGCGCGATTCTCTTCCATATATGGATAGAGATTGGCCATCATCGTGATAATCGGATCGTTCAATGCGTTTAATTCATCAGTTGATTTATCGACAAGTGTAACGACCCAATCCAGGTCATCCAGTCGCGAGTTTTCATAGGCTTCATCAACAAAGACCTCAATGGATTTATCAGGATCGGAAAAGATGTAATCCAAGCTCTCTATGCGTTGACCATCAGGAAGTTCCTGAACTTGTTTTAATGTCCTGACAAGAAGTGCTTTATCGAACGACTCATAATAGTTGTTATAGGTATACTTAAGACCTTTGATGAGGTTATCAACCAGTTTAGGTGAAAACCCGGGAATCCTTTCATTTTCGGGTTTTTCGTTCTCGGATGCAATCAGGTAGGCATAGTATGCAACATCTGTTCGTGTTCCAGCCAGCCCTTGGAACAATCCCAGCAGATTATCACGATCCTTTGTCTTTTTGATGACTTTATACTGTTCTTTGATCTGATCGAGGATGGTCGCATATTTTACTTTTGTTTCAGGCGTACTGTTTACCCAATCCATGAACTCTTGTTCAAATTTCTTTTTTCGTTCAACATATTTTGTCCGGGTCATTCCGTCAATTTTTCCCTGGTAGTTCTTTTTGGCGTTGGCCAGTCCTTTTGACAGATTAGCTACCTTCAATGCACCTTCAGGGTCATTTTGGGTCAACTCTTCAGCCAGTAGAATGATGTCGCTGTAGTTTGTAATTGAGAAAGGGTAGTTCTCTTTCAGGTTCCATCCTGCAGAGTTTGATGTCCGGTAGCGTGTTGTGGATCCGGGGAATCCTACAACAAAGGTTAGATCACCGGGTTTCAGTTCTTCATTGGCGATTTTTAGCCAGATCTCCGGATTGTATGGCACGTTTTCTTCGCTGTATTCGACACCGGTTCCATCAGGAGCTACATAGGCACGCAGGAATGAAAAGTCGCCTGTGTGCCTGGGCCACATCCAGTTGTCGATCTCTCCGCCATAATTCCCAATAGAGAGTGGGGGAGAATAGACTATCCGGATATCTTTCAGTACTTTGTAGACAAACAGCACATATTGCTTGCCATTATACATGGAAGCCACTCGAGCATCTGCGTCTTTAATATCATCTTCGATTTTTTTAGTCATGGCAGCGGATATCTCAGTGATTTTCCGGTCGCGCTCCTCAAGGTCATTGAGATCTTTGACTGCCTGAAGAACTTTTTCAGTTACATCTGTCATCTCCACCAGGATCCTTGCCCGATAACCGGGAGCCTGGATCTCATCACTTTTCTTTCTAGCCAGAAAGCCGTCAGCCAGGTAGTTGCTCTGCACATCTGAAGCCCGTTGAAGTGCTGTGTAGGCAACGTGGTGGTTGGTCAGTAATAATCCTTCAGAAGAGACAAAAGAGGCTGTCCCGCCACCCAGCTGGACAATGGCATTTGAAATCGCTGGTTGTCCGGGATGATAAATTTCTGTTGTACTGATCTGAAGACCCTGGTCGTTCAAATCCAGCTGATCGATCTGGTTCAACAGCCACATGCCCTCCTGGGCCATGGCTGAAATTGCCAGTACGAACAAAATACAAATAGTAAAAAGTGTTTTTTTCATAAATTCCTCCATTTTGTTTATTAAACTTTGTGCTAAAAGTAGAAAAGTGGGATTAACCTGGAAAAAATAATGGACAACTCCTGTGATTTTCTCGATATATATTTAAATAGTAGGTTCAAAGCTACAATCCCAGAATCTTGGCATCTACAAAAAAAATCATCTCAGCAGTGATCTTGTATTCCTCAGAAGTAGCGGTGTCGGTTAAAATTGACACGGTTACCAGGAGTGTGTCCTGTACGATAAATAGGCTCAGATCTTCGCCTGTAGTTTCCAGCAGGAGGGTATCTGAAGCAGCTTCCGGGACATTATAGTGCCATGCTGCTTCTTTTTCAGGGATACCAGCCGCTCCCAGAAAGAAAGAAATGGACTTCAGAAATTTGAAATTACCTTCTTCAGGTGAATTGACAATTAGTCGCATCTCCTTCAGCGTAGCTTTTTCGATCAGACTTATATCTGTATCATATACTTGAAAAAGAGAATCGGAATGAGTCGCTACGGGAGGTAATGAGATCTTGACCGGAATATTGATAACAGGGATGGGTGGGATGGTATATGACTGGTTGAAATCGATATCAAACATGGTAAACTGATCAAGTTCGTTACAGGAAAGGGAGAAGAGGAAGAGGAAAGAGAGAAAGATGAGGGTTTTTTTCATGATCCCGGGTTTATGGCAAAGATAATAATTTTCAGGGTCGAGGAATGAGGATCGAGGGACGAGGATAAGGTTCAAGTGACTGGAGACTGGTGATGTTACTTGCCAATGGGGCAAACGGCGACACAGATACCGCAGATGCGTATATCCTGGTTGAATTGATCTCCAAACTCCTTGCATTGTTGACGGCATTTCTGTGCATCGAAGAATTCATCGCGATCAATAGACGTATCCCAAAGTTGTCCGGTTGTGGCTTCTGCCGGACAGGCTTCTACGCATAGGTTGCAGGTACCGCAGCGGCTTGTTTCTATTGGCTTTTTTTTAAGAGGCAAGGGGTAAGAAGTAAGAATTGTAACCAATCGCAACCGGGGACCGAATTTACTGGAGATGAACAGGGCTGGTTTTCCGATCCAACCCAGACCGGCTCTTGTAGCGACCATTTTATGGGAGAGGTCGGTGCGGAGGGTGGCATTGTATGTGGTGTTCAGCTCTTCGGTGGTGACGGAAGGGGAGATGTTCAGGGTTTGAATACCGGTTTTGTTCAGATCCTGAGATATGCGATGCGAGATGCTGAATAATTCTTCGTTCATGGCCCGGTAGTGGCGGAAGTATTCCAAAGTTGGACCAGTTACGACATTATCTACGATATGGTTATCCAGTCGTTTTCCGATCGATATTCCAAATGTAAAATCGTCAAATTTTGAATCAATAAGCCCGTGCAGATCAGCAAAACCGTAAATGAAGTCCTCTGCAGGCTGGAGATGATTTTTGAGGATCGTTGTTATTTCCATGAGTAGGTCTGATCCTTTGAGGAGATGATTTTTTCGTTATCTAAAAGCCATCGGATGGCCAGAAGGACTTTGTCTTCATGAACAGGTGATGCTGCTGCTACGATTTCTTCCAGGGTTGCAGGTTTCTCCTTCAGCTTGGGTTTGATGCGGTTTATGACTTCATCGAATTCGCGCTCGTTGAGACTGAGTTTGTTACGTTCAAGGCAGACATCACATTTACCGCACCGTTTGGCGTTTATCTCTCCGAAATAGGTAAGCAGGCTCTGGCTCCGGCATTTATGGATGGATTCAATATAGCTGACCATAGCATCCAGCCGTTTTGTAGCTTCTTGCAACCGAATTCTGTAATTCTCTGGTGAGATGTGCAGATTCTTAGGATCCAGGCGCTCCTGCAAATAGGTGATAGCCGGTTTGCTTCGTTGGGGCATGTAATCGAGAATTCCCTGTTTGGCCAGAAATTTCAGGTTTTTGACAACCTGTTCAGTTTTCATGGTAACCCGTTTAGCAAGTTCTGCTTCCCTGATGATCACAAAATCGGTAAAGAGGCCCGGATATGAGCGTAACAGGGTTTTCAGGAAATGATCGAGTGATTCATTGGCCACCTGAAAGCGGTAGAGGTTCTCTTTATTAGCTTTGATGAAGATACGTGAAGGATTATTCATTCCTTCATTCAGCATCACGTAACCCTCTTTCTCCATGAACCGGAGAGCGCTATATACGATTACAGCCTGGAAGTTGAATTGTTCACTAAAGCCGGAAATCTCAAATTCAAAAGATTCATCCATTCCACTGCCGATGGGTAACTGGCAATAGTTACCCAGGGCCTGGTAGATATCTTTGATGGTATTCAGGTCCGGGTAGGCTTTCTTCAGATTGTGACGAGCATCCAGAATATCGGCTTTTTCGTAGAGCAGAACTGCGTAAGAGCGTTTCAGGTCTCGCCCTCCCCTTCCTGCTTCCTGGAAGTAGGCTTCGATACAATCGGGCACGTCGAGGTGAACGACGAACCTGACATTAGGTTTATCGATCCCCATTCCGAAAGCGTTGGTAGCCACAATCACACGTTTCTCTTCCTGCATCCACGCTTGTTGTTTCTGGTCTCGTGTTTTGGGATCGAGTCCGGCATGGTAATAGTCGGCAGGGATCTTATTCTTTGTCAGAAAGGTGGCAATCTTTTTGGTCTCCCTGCGGTTCCTGACATAGATGATTCCGGGACCCTTCACTTTTTCTACGATCTTGAGCAGTCGGTTGAGTTTGTTCTCCTCTTTGATCACCACATAGATCAGATTTTGCCGTTCAAAGCTTTGTTGAAAAAGATTGTCGCTTTGGAATTCCAGTTTCTGCTGGATGTCTCTGACCACTTTTGGTGTCGCTGTCGCAGTCAGAGCCAGTACCGGCACACCCGGGATAAATGGGCGAATTCTGGCGATCTGAAGGTATGGTGGGCGGAAGTCGTAACCCCATTGAGAGATGCAGTGGGCTTCATCCACAGCCAGGAGATTGATTTTCATCCTGCTGATTGCATCCTTCATCGATGGAGTTTCCAGTCGTTCGGGAGAGATGTAGAGGAGTTTTGTTTTGCCGAATTTCGCGTTGGAGATGACCAGATCAATTTCATCCTTGTGCATACCCGAGTAGATGGCAGCGGCCTGAATTTTTCGCTTTTTCAGGTTGTCAACCTGGTCTTTCATCAGGGCGATGAGGGGAGAGATGACAAGGCAGAGCCCATCTTTCGTGAGAGCGGGCACCTGAAAGCAGATTGATTTCCCGCCGCCAGTGGGGAGAAGTGCCAGCGTGTCTTTTCCTGCCAGGATGGATTGAATGATCTCTTCCTGGAGTGGACGAAAAGATGAATAACCCCAGTGTTTAAGAAGTATTTGGCGCGGCTCCATGACTTATGGTGAGATGGTGATATGGCGATATGGTGATATGTTAACTAGTGAACTATTGAATTAGTGAGTTTGTGAGTTGGAGGCCTGATCACTCTTTGCCTTTATTTCATGCAGTTACAAGTTCTCCCATGTGAGATTTTTTCTTTCGTGGAATCAAACTCAAAAGTAGTAAATTTGTCCGGAATAACGCTGAAATCATGAGCAAACCACCGGAAAAAAAACGAGGGAGACACTCTACGGGATTAAGGAAATTACACTTTTCCGGAAACGTGCTGATTGCAATGTTTCTCAAACTCCTGGTTGTCCTGATTCTTCTCTTTCTTTCCCGTTTTCTCTTTTACCTGTTTAATCTCTCCTATTTCTCTCACATCTCTTTTCTGGAGTTCTTCCGGATCTACGCGGCCGGGTTGCGCTTCGACATTTCAGCTATCTTATTTCTAAACACCCCTTTTATTGTGATGAACTCCCTCCCTTTTCGGTTTAGGTACGATAAGGTATATCAGGGTTTCACCAACGCCTATTTCTATATCATCAATACCCTTGTGTTAATTACGAATTTCATTGATATCGTCTATTTTCGATTTACCCTGAAGCGGATGACGGCCGATATTTTCAGCTACGTTGGGGGAATTTCTGATTTTTCAAGTCTGATTCTACAGTTCATTTACGATTTCTGGTTTGCACAGTTGATCTGCATTGTATTCATTCTGGTGATGATATTATTCTGCCGCAGGATCAGGGCGAAACCCGGGAGAAAAACAATGAAAGCGTTTTTCTATTACCCGGTACAAGCGATTTTTTTCCTGGTAATAGGATTTGTATCGGTTATTGGAATGCGGGGAGGGACTCAGCTTCGTCCCATTGGATTGGTAACGGCCGGGAAATACACCTCCTCGCGCAATAGCCCTCTTGTCCTGAATACCCCATTTTCAATTGTTAAAACCTGGTTTCATCCAAGTCTGACGATAAAAGATTACTATTCCTCTGAGTCTGAATTAGCTAAGATCTATTCCCCATTGCACAAAGGATCGAAGAATGGATTTAAGCCATACAATGTTTTGATTGTCATTATGGAGAGTTTTGGTTGTGAGCATATTGGATCGTTGAACAGACATTATGAAGAGGGTAGATACAGGGGCTTTACCCCGGCTTTTGATTCATTGATACATCAAGGTCTCCTGTTCAAGGCATTCGCCAATGAAAAGAGCTCAATGATGGCGGTTCCTGCCATCCTTTCGAGTATCCCCTCCCTCATGAATGATGCGTTTATCCTATCGAGCTATTCCGGTGATCGAATCACAGGTATCGCCGGATTATTGAAAGAGAAAGGATATACGACGGCATTTTTTCACGGAGGTACAAATGGGACTATGGGCCTGGACAATTATACAAGACTTACAGGTTTTGATCGATATTATGGCCGAACCGAATATAATAATGATGAGGATTATGACGGAAAATGGGGGATTCGTGATGAGGCCTTTTTTCAATTCACAGCTGAGCAGTTAAACAAAATCAAGCAACCATTTGTAGCTACACTCTTTTCGCTCTCTTCTCATCATCCATATTTTGTGCCCGGGAGATACAAGCATGTATTTCGTGAAGGCAAACTTCCTATTCAAAAGAGCATCATGTATGCGGATTACTCCCTCGGTCGGTTTATACAGACCATCAGGAAAATGCCGTGGTATAAGAATACCCTTGTTGTGATCACAGCGGATCATACCTCTGAGGGCTATTTTCCATATTATCGAAGTGGTGTAGGCCAGTATTCAATTCCGATCCTCTTTCTTTTTCCTGATGAGGGGATGCAAGGGATAAATGGGGAGATTGCACAGCAGACGGACCTGATGCCAACAATTTTGAGTTATATGGGGTATGACAAGGATTTCTTCGCTTTTGGAACAGATATGCTGAATCCGGCAACACCTCATTTTTCTATGCATTATGTTGCCGGGATCTATACCCTGATCAAAGGGAATCATGCCCTGGAGTTTGATGGATTAAAAAGCCTTTCTCTTTATAACCTGAAGCAGGATTCGTTGCAACAGCAGAATCTGCTTGGCTCAGAACAAGAGGTGACACAAGAAATGGAGCGATTCACCAAAGCCTATATCCAGCAATACAACAACAGGGTTATTGAAAACATGCTGACCGTTCAGAAATGATTGACAAGCAACTTCCTGACAAGCGCATCTTTTTTATCGTGAATCCGATCTCCGGTTCCGGGAAGCAACGAACCATTGAGGCATTGATCGAAAAACACCTGGATTTGAATTTATACAGTTTCAAAGTGGTTTTTACGGAATACAGGGGACATGCAACGGAGTTGGCCAGGGAAGCTGTTTCTGATGGTGCCAGTATCGTTGTTGCAGTGGGGGGTGACGGAACCGTTAATGAGGTGGGCCGTGCGTTGGTTGGAACGGAGGCCACAGTGGCGATTATTCCCACCGGATCGGGAAACGGACTTGCCCGGCATCTTGGGATTCCTATGAATTTCAGGAAAGCAATCAACCTGATCAACAGGGCAAAGCGAAGGAAGATCGATACAGCGACTCTTAACAACCAGTTTTTCGTAAGCGTAGCCGGGGTTGGTTTTGATGCTCATATAGCCCGGAAATTTGATAAAACAACGAAACGGGGATTTATCTCCTATTTCAATATTGCCACCTCGTCCTATCGAAAATACAAGCCCAGGAGTTATAAGATCTCTGTTGACGGTCGGGTAATAAAACGGAAAGCCCTGTTAATCAGCTTTGCCAATTCCAGTCAATTCGGGAATAATGCAACGATTGATCCAGGCGCTGAAATTGATGATGGGTTGATAAATGTCTGTATCGTCAGAAAAATCCCTTTCTGGAAGGTAACTCTGATTACTCCCCTGTTTTTCCTGAAGAAGCTCGATAAAACTCCATTTGTTGAGATCATCAAAGCCAAAGAGATTATTATAAACCGAAAGAAAGGGAAGTTCATTCATCTGGATGGCGATCCGGAAATTGAAAAAAAATCTTTCATCGTTAAGGTTCATCCATTATCTTTGTATATAATCATACCATAATTAATTCTCACATGACAAAAGAAGCCGCATTAACGTTGAGTGAAAAATTCAAAAATCTACTGATAAACTGGGGTATGAATCAAACCTGGTCGGAATACATTGTTGATTTTTCTGTTCTGTTCATTATCCTCATCCTGGCGATCATTATTTACTACATCGCGAAGTATATCATCAACAGGGTGCTGAAGCGTTTGGTTTCCAAATCACATGGAAAGTGGGATGACCATCTTTATGAATCTAAGGTCTTTTCAAGGCTAATGTTACTGATCCCGGCACTGATCCTGAAAGTATTTGTCGATTCCGTCATCGCCCCATACCCTGTCCTCATCAAGTACATTCAACTTGGCCTCAACCTTTACATCATTTTCATCATTCTTTACGTGATCACTTCTTTCCTGAACGCCGTTCAACGGATATATAGCGATTATGAGGTTTCCAATGCCAGACCCATCAAGGGATACATTCAGGTCACAAAGATTATCATTTATGTCATTGGTGGAATTATCGTGATTTCTGTTCTGGCCGGACAATCCCCACTTAGTTTGCTGGCCGGATTAGGTGCGATGTCGGCCGTGATCATGCTGGTTTTCAAAGACACCATCCTTGGATTTATCGCAGGAATTCAACTATCAGGCAACAAGGCACTACATGTAGGCGACTGGATCACAGTAAAAAAATACAATACTGATGGAACTGTTTTTGATATTTCGTTGGTCTCGATCAAAGTTAGAAACTTCGATAATTCGGTTAGCAATGTTCCTACTTACGCTTTGATTACCAGTGATTTTCAAAACTGGAGCTCCATGACGAAAGCGGGAGGAAGGCGGCTGAAGAAGTCTTTTTCAGTAGATGTCAGGACCATCCATTTTGCAGGTAAACAGCTGATTGATCACCTGAAAGATAAAGGTCTTCCAGTGGATACCTGGATATCGGAGAATAAGCACATGACCAATCTTGGTATCTTCCGCCGCTATCTGGTGCATTACCTGCAAAGTTTGCCTGTGATTAATTCGGACGCTACGTTAATGATCCGTCAACTACTTCCAACCGAGAACGGAATTCCGGTGGAAATATATGCCTTTTACCGGCCATCAGACTGGGTGGAGTTCGAGGACTTTCAGTCAGATTTATTCGAGCATATTTTTGCTACCCTTCCTGAATTCGGATTGACTGCATTTCAACGTTTTAGCAATAAGATAGAAACACCCGAGTCATAATTTAAATCTAATTGCATCATGAAAAATTTTAACCGGACTAAAAAATGGATGGATCCCAAAGTCAGGCGATCTATCTATTTGTTATTTTTTTTTATTGGACTATTTATTTTTTCTCCAGGCAGTTTTTCCCAGGCTGACACGCTTTCACCTGCTGTGAAAAAGAAATTCATGAGCTACCTGAACAATTTTAATGTTTCGGTCTATATGGATGTTTATTATGCCATGGATCTGAACAAACCATCAGGTGACACCTCTAACCTGAGGGAGTTTGCGGCGAACTGTCCTTTTATTGATGAATTTCGATTGAATGTGGCCAGTATATGGCTGGGATACAACTCGAAAAATTTTCGGGGCAAATTAAGGGTTCAATACGGGGATATTCCAGATCTTCGTGCTGCACCGAATGAACAGTTCATCAAGCACATGAAGGAGGCCCATTTTGGATTCCGGGCATATAAGACATTGTGGATTGATTTCGGTTATATCCTAAATCCTATTGGATATGAGTCCTCTTATCCTATCTTAAATCAAATCAGCACCGTGACTGTCGGAGGTTATTTTGAAACAGGGAATTTTCTAGGGCTAAAGGTGTCCGCACAGATAACTTCGTCTTTCTATGCTGGCCTCTACGTTGGGAATCAATATACGCTGGCATATGGAAAAAATAAACATATATACGGGGGCGTAACCCTGATTTATAATTACAAAGATATTTTTTCTGTGAACTACAATAACATGATAGGGAATGCATCGCTTGCCACTGATAAAACCGATCACTTTTATTTGTATAACAATATTATCCTTACTTCGAAACCTGTGAAAAACCTGTTACTTGTTGGAGAGATTGATTTTGGTGTTTATGGAAATTCAAATAAGCCGCCTGATACAACAAAGGCATCTTCGGGTATTTCCGGATTTCTTCAGGCTACATACCGGTTTACAAATTGGTTCTCGACCTCAATCCGGGGCGAATACCTGAGTGATCCTGGTGCTACAATGACACCACTCTATGCGTATGATGGTAAGCTCAGAGGATTGCTCACATATGGGGGCACTGTGGGTGTGGAGTTCAATCCCGTTCCCTATTCATATATCCGGGCAGAGTATTCTTACCTTTCGGCTGATAAGGGGAATATGGTTTTCAACGGCAACCTGACTGATGATAATCATGCCCTTACATTTACAGCTGGCGTCAGGTTTGGCACCTTTAAATAATTCATTAATTTTGCGAAAAATCGTAAATCTAAATCGTAAATCGTAAATAAAAAAGGGATGGCATTTAATCTAAGAAATCGAAATTTTTTAAAGTTGTTGGATTTTACACCACGGGAGATCAAATTCTTATTGGATCTATCCTGGGAACTGAAAAAGGCGAAATATGCAGGTGTTGAAGAACCCCGGTTAAAGGGTAAAAATGTTGCTCTGATCTTTGAAAAGGCATCTACCCGGACACGCTGTGCATTCGAGGTGGCAGCTTATGACCAGGGTGCTTGTGTGACCTATCTTGGTCCGGAAGGGTCACATATAGGAAAAAAAGAGACAATGAAAGATACAGCCCGTGTTCTGGGACACATGTATGATGGAATTGAGTACCGGGGATTCGGGCAGGATATCGTTGAAGAGTTGGGAAAATATGCTGGTGTTCCTGTTTGGAACGGACTGACAAATGAATTTCATCCGACACAGATCTTGGCTGATTTTTTAACCATGATGGAATACTCGGATAAGCCTTTACATAAAGTCTCATTTGTCTATTGCGGCGATGCCCGAAACAACATGGGCAACTCCCTGATGGTTGGTGCAGCCAAAATGGGAATGAATTTCCGGTCGTTAGCCCCCAAAGATTACTGGCCTAATCAGGAGTTGGTAGATCAGTGCAACGAGATTGCCAAAGAGACCGGAGCTACGATTTCCCTGACTGAGGACATTGATGAAGGTGTCAACGGTGTGGATTTTGTCTATGCCGACGTCTGGTTATCGATGGGTGAGGCAAAGGAGTTATGGGGAGACCGTATCAAGGAGATGCTGCCATACCAGGTAACCTCTGAGATGATGTCAAAGACCGGCAATCCTAAAGTGAAGTTCATGCATTGTCTTCCTTCTTTCCACAATAAGGATACTGAGGTTGGTACAGAAATCTTCAATACATACAACCTGGATGGACTAGAGGTGACCGATGAGGTGTTTGAATCACCGGCATCGATTGTTTTTGATGAAGCTGAAAACAGGTTACATACCATCAAAGCAGTGATGGTAGCTACATTGGGGGATTAGTCAACAGGGATTACCTTCCCATGTTCGCACCTGAATGTGCGGGCAGGATACTTTTCAAACATCGCATAATTATGGGTAGCCATCAATACGGCTCTGCCTGTTTTTGAGATATCCATTAAGAGGCTGATGATCCCTTCGGAACTCTCCGGATCGAGATTTCCGGTAGGCTCATCGGCGAGGATGATATCAGGGTCATTCACTAAAGCCCTGGCGATAGCTACACGCTGCTGTTCTCCCCCTGAAAGCTGATGAGGCATTTTATTCCCTTTGGTTTGAAGACCTACTTTAGCCAGCACCTCCTGGAGACGTTTCGTCATCTTCTTATTGTCGTTCCATCCTGTGGCTTTCATGATGAAAACCAGGTTTTCGTTAATGGAACGATCCATCAGAAGCTGGAAATCCTGGAAAACAATTCCCAGTTTTCGACGCAGGTGTGGAACCTCGTAATTGCGTATCTTTCTGAGATCAAATCCTGCCACACCGGCAATGCCCATTCTGACAGGGAGTTCGGCGTACAGAGTTTTCAGGAGGCTGCTTTTTCCGGTACCTGTCCGGCCGATCAGGTAAACGAATTCACCTCTGCTGATAGAGAGTGACACATTTGCGAGGATCAGGTTTTCATTTTGGTAGACAGATACTTTGTCGAGGAATATAATCAGATCTCCGGGCATATTGTGAAGTTTTGCAATACAAAAATAGTCATCCAGCGTTAAAGTCCCAGTTCCTGGATCTTGCCATATGGTAATTTCGTTGCCAGTTCAACGATATGATCCTGTTTATCGATCAATCTGCATCGTAGAAGGGCACGTCGTGGGTTGTTGATTCTAAAGTAGGCTATCAGGGTAAAGTCGTCATCACGGATCTGAACAAAATCGGGAATCTTAGCTGTGCCCTCTATTTTTATTATGTACATCGTAAAAAGAGTTCTTTTTCGTTTGCAATATCAGCGTTCTCAATGGCAAGATACCAAAACTCCTTCAATTTTTTTGTATTCCGGTCTATCTTTCAGAGAAATAAAATCAATAGTCAGGTCATCGATATAGAGTGAAGGCGTATTAGGGGGATGGTAAAAATAAATTTTCATAACGGTATTTTCCGGAATATGATCCGGCAGGGAAAAAGCACATTCGATCGGGGTCCATCTTTTTTTCCGGACGAAGGATTCAAGGTAAAAAGCTCTGTAACAGGAAAATTCTAATGTATCTTCAAGGGTTAAAACAAGGCTGGACCCTCCACTTCCACCGGCTGACCAGACCTGGGCAGTCACTTTCACGATCCTGTTCATCGTTTCAAATTGTGACAATGGATCAATCTTCAATCCAATGCCATAAGGTAATTCATCATTGATAAGCGAGGAACTGTCGCCGGAGTATGCATGGTTGCCTGTCAGTGTATTTTCATTCATCCATCTCTTTTCATCTTCCATGTCATGAGACATGGTCAGGATGGTGGAAACAGCCTCTTCGGGGAGATAAACCCTGGCTTTCGGATGGATTGTCGTGAACGCATCCCAGTAAATACTCCCGGTTATTGTCGCTACAGGAAAGATCCATTTTGTATGTTGATAAAACTGGATCAGGTTGAGAAGTATCAGCAGGGTTATTATGATGTACAATAGCATTCTCCAGGATTTCCGGCTTACAAGGGAAAAGAGGTAAATGAGGAGGATAGCAAGCACAGGATAGAGATCGATGAAAACCCGCTGGCCACATTTGCTGGCATAATAAAAAACCCACCAGCAGGAGATCAGGTAAATCGATGCCGAAAAGAATGCGATGAGAGTGATAAACCTCAATTTGTTATCCCGGTATAAAGCAATGAGCCCGGTTAGTGAAAGAAGTGATAGTGGTGTATAAATGAACCATCCCCGGTTGAAACTGAAGAGTATGTTCAGGATCTTAGGGTTAAGAAACTCAAGCTGTTCCTCCCCGTAAGAGTAAATCCAGAGCTGTCCCGACTGAAAATAATACAGCAGTGGTTGCAGCGCAATGATGAAAATAAAAATTGATATGCTCAACAACAACCAGGATTTATTCTTCCAGATGTGTTTCATCCCTTCTTTCAGGGTTTGAATACTTCCTGCCATGAATGGGAGCAACATGATAACCAACGCATTGGTGGGCCTGGTTATCACGATCAGACCAAATGCAGCCATGAACAGAAGAAACCATCGGCGCTCATTCGTCGCGAAATAGTTGAGTAGAGCCAATATATATAATGTAATCAGGGTGAATGAATAGATATGGGACATGGAGGGTTCTATGATCGCAAAAAACGCCATGTTGGTCCCTAATGTTATGGCGAGGAGAATGAACGAGGAGAGCACCTGTGATGCACCTAATCTTATCAGGACAGAAAACAGAGCCCTGCAACCGATCCACAAGTAAAAGAGGGTAGCTACCGCAATGGTATACTGGTATATGATACTGTATCCATCTGCAGGCATTCCTGCCAGCAGTGTGATGAAATGGGCCAGGAGAAAGAAAGGTAACCAGAGAATAGCCAGTCCGGCAAAATACTTATTTACGGTTTGCCCATTATGATCTAACCGAAACTCCTTAAAAACAGATCTGTCTGATGGGTAATAGGTAGACTCATATGTTTCCACGAAGCGGTAATCCAGATCCTGGTAAATGAAGAGGGCAGGCAGGTATGCATAATATCCTTTTCCATCGCTGTTGATTACACGGTCCCATTTTTGTGCAGGTTGTTTGAATCCGATAAAAAGCCCGATATAGATCAGGAGAATGAGTTCAGGTATATAACGACAGAGGATTCTCATCAACGAGGTGATCATTTGCGCTGGCGAATAGTTTCAAACAGAAGTATCCCGGCAGCAACGGAGACATTGAGCGACTCAATCTCTCCTTTAAGGGGTATATTGATTTGCTCGTCGGCAAGTTTCATGATCTCTGTCGAAACTCCTTTCCCTTCTGAACCCAGGATCAATGCAAAAGGTTTCATCAGGTCGGCTTCAGAATACTCTTTACTCCCTTTTTCTGTGGCTGCAAGGATTTGAAGACCACTATTTTTCAGGAATTCTATCGTTGCACCCGGTTCGGTGGTGCGGCAAACAGGTACCTTATATAACGCACCGGTGGATGTTTTAATCGCTTCCGAATTGATCATCGCAGAGCCACGAACCGGAATTACAATGGCATCAACTCCGGCACATTCAGCTGTACGGGCGATTGCTCCAACGTTTCGCACATCGGTGATATTATCGAGGAAAAGTACCAGTGGTATCTTTCCTTCCTCGTATATGGCAGGAAGGATGTTCTCAATTTTCTGATAAGTAATTTCTGCCACCCAGGCAATTACACCCTGGTGATTTTGTTTCGAGAGACGATTGAGTTTTTCGACAGGAACAAACTGAAAGGGGATATTCAATTCTCTGATAAGGTTGAAGAGCTCCCGGAAGTTTTCACCACGCATGTTTTTCTGGAGGTGGATCCGCTCCATCTCTTTTCCGGACTTAACTGCTTCAATGACGGGACGGATTCCGAAAATAAAGTTCTCTCTCTTTTTATTCATTCGAATCATCCAATAATTGCCGGGGCAGTTCTTTGCTGGATTTTGCCCCTAGTTCTTTGATTTTTCCTGCTCTTCGGATCAGGTTCCCTTTCCCGGTAGAGAGTTTGTTCATGGCTGCATCGTAACTGCGCCTGGTCGAATCAAGTTTATTGCCTATATCCAGGATGTCATCCACAAATCCTGCGAGTTTGTCCAGCATATCTCCACTTTGCCGTGCAATCTCCATGGCGTTTTTATTCTGGTTCTCGACCCGCCACAAGTTAGAAATCATTCGGAGGGCGGCGATGAGATTTGTCGGACTGATTAACAGCACCCTTCTTTCATAAGCATAATTCCACAGTCCCGGATCTTTTTGCATGGCAACAAGGTAGGCGGGTTCAATCGGCATAAACATCATGACGAAATCGAGGCTTTTCAGCTGATAGAGATCCTGGTAATTTTTAGTATTCAGTTCGTTGATATGGTTCCGGATAGAGAGAAGATGATCCCGCAATGCAATTTCCTGATCCTCATTAGTAACAGCAGAAGAAAGTCGCTCGTATGCAGTGAGGGAGACTTTGGCATCGATCACAACATTCCGTTCACCCGGATAACTGATCACCACATCCGGCTGCATGCGTTTTCCATGCTCGTTGGTAAAGGATTGTTGCACAAAATATTCTCTGTCGCGGGTTAATCCCGATTTCTCGAGGATGCTTTCGAGAATGATCTCGCCCCAGTCGCCTTGAGTTTTTGATTGTCCTTTCAAGGCGTTGGTAAGGTTGTTTGCCTCCTGGCTGATCTGCTGGTTGAGTTCGGCAAGTTGTTTGATCTCTTTTTCGAGAGAAAAGCGCTGCTTCGACTCTTTGTCGTATGTTTCTTCCACCTTCTTTTCAAAATCACGGATTTTCTCCCCAAGAGGTTTCAGAATCTCTTCCAGGCGTATTTTATTCTGTTCGGTAAACTTCTGGGTCTTTTCTTCCAGAATCTCGTTGGCCAGGTTCTTGAACTCAATCCTGAATTTCTCCTGGAGTTGTTCTATGTCGGCTTTTTGTTCTGTAAACTTATCCGATAAGGTTTTGAGTTCAGCAACTTTCCCTGAAACCTGATTGTTCAGATCCAGGATAACAGCATCTTTTTCCTCATTTTCCTGTGACAATCCGTTGATCTGGTCATTCTGCCAGATGATCTTCTCTTCGGCTACCCGTTTGTCAGCATTGAGGTCTTCCATCTGTTTGCTGAGTTCCGCTATCGAGGTTTGATCACGACCTTTTGATGTTCGGTTCAGTTTCCAGATCACAATCCCGAAGCCGCCAATAAGAATAAGAGAAGCTATACCAATGAAAATTTCCAACATACAATTAACGTTATAATTATCGCAGCCTGTCTGTTGATTTGACAAGGGCTTCATCTTTCCGGATAAAACGGTTTGCCAGGACAAGGAAAACAAGCGAAACTAAAGGGAGAAAGACGCCTATTCGATAGGTCGGAATAATTTGTGTCAGCTCCTCAATTTTTCCTGAATAGAAGATAAAGAGCAGGACGACCAGCACAATATTGAGCAAGATATTGAAAGCGACAAGCCGTAGTTGTGTAATTCTGTTTTTATATAAAAAGATTGAAATTACTCCAAGGAGTACCGTAACTCCTGTAATGAGATAAAGTGGCGCTGTAAACCAGATGCTTGTCGATATTTTGGGATCGGGATCCATGCATTGGAGCCCGGTAACATACAATTTGTAGTTTCCGTATAGTTCATGGTAATAGTCTGCTATAGGGAAGTAGAAAAGGAGTGCCCCGGAGATAACTGCTATTGCCAGAAAGAGGGTTTGAATGCGCTGTAACATAATAGACTGTTTTTGCCTGGGTTTATTATGCGAATTTAGGAAAGAAACTGATTTTTTTTGACAATTCATGAATATTATTTATATTTGCACCGAAATTGATTCCCTGATTTTTTCTTTTACCCACTTCAAGCAACATTTCGAGAATTATCAGTTAACCATATTCCTATATTATTTCAACACGCTTGATTATTGAATTTCAGAAAGATTCCTTCCAAAAAAATACAACTTAAAAGATACATTCAATGTACGACATTATTTCGCTTGATAGCAAAGAGCTATCGGAGATTCGTGAGATTGCCAAATCAATGAACATTCCCAAAGTAGATAAGCAGGACAAGAAAGACCTGATCTACAAGATTCTTGACCATCAAGCATTAAATCCCTCCGAGGATATTCTTGCCAAAGAGAAAAAGGAGGTTAAGAGAGGCCGTGGGCGCCCTCGAAAGACAGATCGTCCTCAAAAAGAGGAGACACTATCGACTAAAGAGAGTCTTCCCAAACCAAAGACAGCACAAGAGCCTAAGAAGGTGATTGTTAGGAAAGAAAAGAAGGAGGAGAGAAGTAGTCCCCCCCCAAAAAGAAAGTATGATAAACCAGCTAAGAGAAGTTCACAGAAGCCCGAGACAGAGGCGAAAGAGACTCCGGTCGTCGTTAAAAAGACGCTGCCTGAGTCCGTGAAAGTGGAAACAACTCCTGATCTGCCGGTTCCTCAAACCGAGGAGAAAAAACAACGAGACTATCCCCGCAAATATCACAACGACCGGCATCGTGATGAGTATGGCTTTGAATTCGAAGGAATTATTACCACAGAAGGTGTTCTGGAGATCATGGCTGATGGATATGGATTTCTCCGTTCTTCGGATTACAACTACTTGAATTCCCCGGATGACGTTTATGTCTCCCAGTCACAGATCAAGCTGTTCGGGCTGAAGACTGGTGACACGGTACGTGGTACCATTCGTCCTCCGAAAGAGGGGGAAAAATATTTTCCTCTGATTAAGGTCGAGATGATCAACGGCAAGAGACCGGAGGAGGTTCGCGACCGGATTCCTTTTGATTTCCTCACGCCATTATTCCCTGAGAAGAAATTCAGGCTTACAGGTCATCCGGAGTGTACCACTTCAACACGCATAATCGACATGTTTGCCCCGATCGGGTTTGGGCAACGTGGTTTGATTGTAGCTCAGCCGAAAACTGGTAAAACTGTTTTACTTAAAGAGATCGCCAATGCGATTGCCTCTAACCATCCCGATGTTTATTTGATCGTATTGCTGATTGATGAACGCCCTGAGGAGGTGACAGATATGGAACGCAGTGTTAATGGCGAAGTGATCTCATCGACTTTTGATGAGCCGGCTGATCGCCATGCACGGATTTCTAACATTGTACTGGAGAAGGCCAAGCGCCTGGTTGAGTGTGGTCACGATGTCGTGATCCTGCTCGATTCCATCACTCGTCTGGCTCGTGCCTATAATACAGTAGCTCCTGCTTCTGGCAAAGTTCTTTCCGGAGGTGTGGAAGCCAATGCACTGCAGAAGCCAAAACGATTTTTCGGAGCTGCACGTCAGATTGAGCACGGCGGCTCACTGACGATCATTGCTACTGCACTTACCGACACCGGATCTAAAATGGATGAGGTGATCTTTGAAGAGTTTAAAGGCACTGGGAACATGGAATTACAGCTTGACCGAAAACTCTCCAACAAACGGATATGGCCGGCAGTAGACATTGTTGCTTCCAGTACCCGTCGCGAAGACCTGTTACTTGAAAAAGATATCCTCGGCCGTATCTGGATTCTTCGGAATCACCTGGCAGACATGACTCCAATCGAAGCAATGGAGTTTCTCAAGGAGAAGATAAAGTTTACAGATTCGAATGAAGAGTTCCTGATTTCGATGAATGGATAGAGAGATCCAGTCCATCAAAATCGCCAGAACTCATAAAGAGAAAGATGCTGTTTTCTTTGGGTTCTTCAAGTAACCTTTCCTGAAGTTTTTTTGAATCATTAAACGTCTCAAGATCAGGCCGTTTAAACCCGGCTTTGATTTGGCCTGGCAGGATCTCCGGAAGTCGTTTCAGTTGAATGGCATGCGGATTGAAATAGACAAAGGCGCAATCGGCTTCGTCCATGGTGCCTCCATAGTGGTGCAGAAATCCTTCACTGAGGCTGCTGTAAGTATGCAACTCAAGACAAGCGATGATTTTCCGGTCGGGGTATTGTTCTTTTACCGCCTGGATAGTGGCTTTGACCTTGGAAGGGGCGTGGGCAAAGTCTTTGTAAATGGCCCACGTGTTATGATCAGCAATCAATTCAAGCCGTTTTGAAGCGCCTTTGAAAGTAGAGATTGCTTCGTTAAATGTAATATCGGAGATGTTCAGCAGCTTACAAACAGATCGGGCGCCATTGAGGTTCAGCAGATTGTGATGCCCGAAAAACTGCAGGGGGTAGTTTTTTTTACCAAATTCCAGCCAGGTTGTCCCTTGTTTGATCCTGCAAGCGGGAGGTCCGTAAGGAATAATTTCGATGTCGTTTCGTGACTCCGGACAAATCTTATTTAGCTCCGGATCTTCACGACAGAAGATCAACGTTCCACCTGGCTCAATGAGCCGGATGAATTGAATGAATTGCTCCAGGTACTTTTCGAATGTCGGGAAGACATTGATATGGTCCCATGCTATGCCACTCAACAAAGCGATATGGGGTTTGTAGAGATGAAACTTAGGCCGTTTGTCGATGGGAGAGGTAAGGTATTCATCCCCTTCGAAGATCATATAGGGTGCCTCTTCTGTTAGCCTCACCATCACATCAAATCCTTCCAGCTGCGCACCAACCATGTAATCGCAATCAATTCCGGCTTTATCCAGTACATGCAGGATCATTGCTGTAATGGTGGTTTTTCCATGACTTCCTCCGATGACGATCCGAAGCTTATCATTTGATTGTTCGTAGAGGTATTCCGGGTAAGAGAAGATTTTCAAACCCAACTGTCTGGCCCGGATAAGCTCCGGGTTATCTGCTTTTGCATGCATCCCCAGAATCACGGCATCGAGTTTGGCAGTGATTCTCTCCGGAACCCATCCTTCTTCAGTCGGGAGGAGCCCGTAGGTAGATAGCCGGCTCTTCGAAGGTTCAAAAAATTCATCATCTGAGCCAGTTACAGCATAACCTTTTTGTAGCAAGGCAATAGCCAGGTTATGCATGGCACTTCCACCAATGGCGATGAAGTGAATATTCATAGGGTAGAGTAAATTTCAAAAATACGATTATTTTCTCATGGCAAAGTTCCATTATAGGTGTAGAATTTTGTAATTTCACAGGAAGTTTGTGAAATCCATGCCAGTTATTGGAAAAAAACAATCCTCATAGAGGTGAAGCAAAAGATCAATAGATATAGGTGTGAAACAGAGGGATTATCTCCTGTTGAGATAATTGATTTCTTTTTTGACCGGCATCCCGGGAAAGTCGCGTTCAGTACGAGTTTGGGCGCCGAAGACCAGGTTATCACCCATCTGTTAGCCGGAGCAGGAGGAGCGATAAACGTGTTCACACTGGATACAGGCAGGATGTTCCAGGAAACCTATGATTTGTTGAGTATAACCCGTCAACGGTATGGTTTTCCAATCGGTATCCGGTTTCCTGAAGCAGATGCGATTTCGAAGATGGTGGATGAGAAGGGGATTAACCTCTTTTATGATAGCATTGAGAACAGAAAGCAGTGTTGTCATCTCCGGAAGATCGAGCCTTTGAAGCGAGCCCTTAAAGGGATGGAGATCTGGATCACCGGCCTGCGAAAGGAACAATCTGTTACCCGCGAAAATATCTGTACAATAGAGTGGGATGAAGATTTAGCGTTAATCAACGTGAATCCTCTGATCGAATGGAGTGATGTGAAGGTTTGGGATTTCATTCGTGAACATAAGGTGCCTTATAATCCGCTCCATGATAAAGGATTCCCCAGTATTGGCTGCTTGCCCTGCACGCGGGCAACCCAGAAGGGTGAAGGTATTCGTGCCGGTCGTTGGTGGTGGGAAAATCCAGAGGGGAAAGAGTGTGGATTACACGTTAAAAAGAGCAAGAAGAGTTGAATAAGATATTGAATTCCCGTTGATGGTTAACTGAACCGGATCGCTTTGATAGGGCTGATACGGGAGATGATCATGGATGGAATCAAAAGCATCAGGTAACAAACCAGTATTGTTCCCAAATTCAGAAGTAAAATATTCACTCCGTTGAGGTGAATGGGTACGACCGACATATAGTATGATTCCTGCGGGAGTGTGACCAGACCATGCCTCATCTGGAGAAATGAGAACCCGAATCCAAAGAGGTTCCCGATTAATATACCCAAACCAATTATAAATACTGATTGAAAGAGGAAAACCTTCCGGATTGAGCTGTTTTTCATCCCCAGGGCTTTCAACACACCGATTGTGTTGGTCCGTTCCAGGATCAGGATCAACAGGGTGGATATCATCGTGATTCCTGCAACCAGGATCATCAGGATCAGAATGATCATCACATTGATATCCTGCAGGGATAGCCAGTCAAAGATCTGGGGGTAGAGTTGTTTGATTGTTGAAGCATCCAGGTCAAATCCGATGGACAGGTAGACCTCTCTTCCCATACGGTCAATATCGTTGAAGTCGTCGATCAGGATTTCAAATCCACCTACTTCTCCAGGTTCCCACTTATTCAGCCGCCGGATATGGTGGATGTCACCAAGGATATATATATTGTCAAATTCTTCCAGGCCTGTTTCATAGATTCCGACGATGGTGAATTTCCTTCCCAACACATGATTACCAGAGATAAAATAGACCCTTAGATCATCATCCAGTTTCAGGTTCAGGAGATTGCATAGCTTCCTGGATATGATCACTTCATCGGAACGGCTGGTATCAGTCACACGAACCGATCTTCCTTCTTTGATTTTGTTTTGAAAAAAAGACCAGTCGTAATCGCTACCAATCCCTTTCAATACAATTCCCTGGATCTGATCTTCGGTTTTGATAATACCGGCCTTTGTGGCGAACACCTGGATGTGTCGTATCCCCTCCATGTCTTGAAGTGCGGGAAGAAACTCCTGCTCTTTATTGATGGGATTAGGCTCAAATGACTGGTTCTCTTCAAAGCGAATAATCTGGATATGGCCTCCAAAACCGATCACTTTCTCACGAATCTCTTTCTGAAATCCACTAAGGATGACAATGGAGAGAAACATCACTGAGAGGCCAAGGGCAATGCTGATGATTGCGATCACCACAATTGGTCTGGAGAAATTGGATTTGGTCCGGGCGACCATCCGGTTTGCGATGAAGAGTTCGGTATTCAAAGGAAATAGCTTGCTGTTGCAAAAGTAGTAAATTTGTAATGTAAACTGCTGAGTTTGATGATAGACGTTTTATGAGAAAGAGTGGGTTTTGTACTATTATCGTATGGGTTTTGTTGATGGTGTGTTTGGAAGCGGCGACCGGACAAACTATTACCGGAGTAGAGCGTACAGATCTCTATGGGCCATTGCTGAAAGCCAGGCGAATCGGTGTGGTGGCAAATCACGCCTCCGTTGTTAACGGTACAAATACAGTTGATACATTGCTGGCGATGGATTTCAACGTAGAGAGAATTTTCTCACCGGAGCATGGATTTCGGCAACGTGTGGGAGCTGGGGAACTAGTGGAAAATTCAGTGGATAGTGTAACTGGCATTGAGGTGATCTCAATTTACGGGAATCACAAGAAACCTGCGCCTGAAGATCTGGATGAGCTTGACCTGGTCATCTTCGACCTTCAGGATGTCGGAGCCCGTTTTTACACCTATATTTCAACGTTAACGTATGTGATGGAGGCTTGTGCGGAACAGGGTATTCCGGTAGTCCTTTTTGACCGGCCAAATCCTAACGGATTTTATATTGACGGTCCTGTTTTAGAGAGGGAGTTCAAATCATTTGTCGGAATGCATCCGGTTCCGGTTGTTTACGGAATGACAATTGGTGAGTATGCGAAAATGGTGAACGGCGAGCAGTGGATGAAAGACGGGGTACAGTGTGATCTTGAGGTGATCCCTCTGAAGGGATGGACCCACCACACTTTTGTCGACCTGCCTGTTGCTCCGTCTCCAAACCTTCCAACCACAAACTCCATTTATTTATACCCTTCACTCTGTTTTTTTGAAGGAACGGAAGTAAGTGTCGGGCGAGGCACCTGTTATCCTTTTGAGGTTTTTGGACATCCGGTGATGAAGGGCTTCAGGTTCTCCTTCGTTCCAGAAAGCATCCCCGGGAAAAGCCTTCATCCTCCCTGTGAGGGGGAATTGTGCCTCGGACTTGATTTACGAGACTTCTACCAAACGCATTATACGATGTTTGGGCGAATCAACCTGGCCTGGTTGATCATGTCTTATAAGAATCTGGGTAGCAGTCCGGATTTCTTCACCTCCTACTTCGATATCCTTGCCGGAAGCAGCAACCTTCGAAAACAAATACAATCGGGATTACCGGAGAAACAGATCCGGCAAAGCTGGCAACCTGGAATAGAGGAGTTTAAAAAGGTGAGGGAGAAGTATTTGATCTACGATTGATCTAAACTCTTCCTGGATATACTTTCAGACTCTCTTCAAGACATTTCATGGCTTTTTTGAGGTGGTTGACATTCAGAACGTAGCTTATACGAACTTCGTCTTTGCCTCGTCCGGGAGTAGAGTAGAATCCGGTAGCGGGAGCAAGCATAACAGTCTGTTTTTCGTAATTGAACTCTTCCAGAAGCCATTGGCAGAAGCGGTCGGAATCGTCAATAGGGAGTCGTGGATTAGCGTAGAAGGCTCCGCCGGGATTCGGGCAGTAACATCCTTCCATCCGGTTGATTGATTCCACAACGATATCCCGGCGTTGGACGTATTCTTGGAGGACGGCATCCATATAGGCGGCGGGTGTGCCGATCGCAGCTTCTGCTGCAATTTGACCCAGGGATGGAGGACTTAACCTGGCCTGGGCGAATTTCATGGCAGTAGCCATCAATTCTTTGTTGCGGGAGATCAGGACACCAATTCTCAAGCCACATGCGCTATAGCGTTTGGAGACCGAATCCATCAATACAACGTTCTGTTCAATCTTTTTCAGGTTCATCACGGAGTGATGTTTCCGTCCATCATAGCAAAACTCGCGGTATACCTCATCTGCAAAGAGGAAGAGGTCATGTTTATCAATGATTTCCTGAAGGGTTTCAAGTTCCTCGAGGGAGTAGAGATAACCAGTGGGATTGTTCGGATTGCAGATCATGATGGCTTTTGTACGCGGAGTAATAGCCTCCTCGAAAGAGGTGATCGGGGGAAGAGCGAATCCATCCTCGATAAATGACTCTATCGGTTTGATGGTGATTCCTGCAGCAATCGCAAATCCATTGTAATTAGCGTAAAAAGGTTCCGGGATAATGATCTCATCGCCGGGATCGAGACAACTCATCATCGCAAAAAGGATCGCTTCCGATCCACCTGCTGTAACAATCATGTCGTCAGGAGTAACATCAATGTTGTGGTGCTCGTAGTATTCTGAAAGTTTTTTCCGGTAGGTGATAATCCCGGCAGAGTGACTGTATTCCACCACTTTCAAATCGATATTACGGATTGCATCCAGCATAATGGGTGGTGTTTCGATATCAGGTTGACCGATGTTGAGGTGGTACACCTTGTTCCCTTGCCGTTTTGCTTCTTCGGCATAAGGGACCAGTTTTCTGATTGGGGATGCAGGCATGTGTTGCCCTCTTAATGAAATGTTTGGCATGAAAATCTTTTTTTAACGTTGATGTGGTCAGTTATTTATTGACCGGTGTAGCGCCCAGATCATTCTGTTTCTTCGGAACAGTCTCAACGGGTTTTGCAATAACGAGACCTTTAATTGATAGTTTGATTCTGTTGGTCAGGGCATTAGAATTGACAGTCACGGTTTTGTTGATCGGACCTATTTTGCTTGTGTTGTATGTCACTTTGATCACATCACTTTTCCCGGGAAGGATTAGTTCCTGTGGCCAGGTGGGAACTGTACAACCGCATGATGAGAGTGGTTTCGACAGGATCAGAGGTTCTTTCCCGGTGTTGACAAACTTGAATTCGCAAGTGCCATTAGCGCCTCTTACGATGGTTCCATAGTCGTGCACTGTATTTTCAAAGGTAATCTCCGGAGCATTTGGGTTGGATTTTTTTGGTGTTTGTTGTTTAGGTTGCTGTGCATGTGAGAAAATCACTGCAGAAAACAGGAAAATAGGGATTAGAATGAAGGTACGCATATGGTCTTACTTTATTCAGGCAAAATTACAAATATCCTCAAGTACATCCAATTATTTACAATATTTTAACAGTTTAGAAAGGAATAGCACAGCCCTCCTTTTTTTATATTTTGTATCTTTGCGCCCGCGTGCATTTTCCTATCATCAGTGATATAGGAAAACCAGAGTCTTATGATAAAGCCAGCCCTATTTTCTTTGATCCTATTCTTTATTGGAGTCTCCCTGATCTCATGCTCAAACAGGATACTATCCACTTCATCTGATTTTGATGACCTGGCCATTGAATCAATGATGGCGCAACCTCCTTGTATTATATATAAGACAAAAGCAGATTATTCGAAGCAAGTACCTGTCACCCTCTCGGAGTATAAGACGAATATAACCTCTTATCCTGATATTTCAGATATCAGGAAACAGGGTGAGAAGGTTTATCCAACAGCCCTTTCCAATGGATTTTTGTTGGATAACCGGGGGATCGGCCCGAATGTGGCTTTTCTTGCTATCACCTATGATGAATTCATCAAAGGCACAGAGACACCTTGTTCTGATGAGCTATTTCATCAGATTTTAGATGCTGATCCGTTGCTGGTGATGTATCAGTGCAGAACGCGGCATCAATACACGGAGATGGTTGCTGAATTGAATCAGCTTATCGAGACCGATATTTTTTCTAATTGTAAAAAGCTTAAATGAAAACAGAAACAGTAAAAATTCTGGAACTGGATGGAAGTCAGCTTTATTATAGCATGATAGCCGGAGCACATCGAATTTTTGAGCACCAAAAGCTGTTGAACAAAATCAACGTATTTCCTGTTCCGGATGCAGATACCGGCACCAATCTGGCTTCTACGATGCGTTCCATCATAGATGCAAAAATCCCTCTCGAAAACCTTAAGCAAACTGCAACAGCTATTGCCGATGCAGCTTTGACCGGTGCACGAGGCAATTCCGGAATCATCTTTGCTCAGTTTCTGTATGGTTTCAGCAACGAGATCAAAACTGATGCTAAACTGGATGTTAGGGATTTTGCAGAAAGCATGAAGAACGCTGTTTCCTATGCATATGATGCAATTGCCAATCCGGTTGAGGGTACCATCCTGACAGTGATCAAAGATTGGGCAGACGAACTCTACACGATGAAGGATATGTCGGATGATTTCATCAATTTGTTGATCGAAGGATATCAAAAGGCGTTGGAATCGTTGACAGAAACAACAGAAAAGTTAGAGGTGCTTGCCCGGGCTCATGTTGTAGATGCTGGCGCCAAAGGATTTGTTTATTTCCTTGAGGGGATCAAAGATTTTTTTATCCATGGAGAGAAAGCCATCACGCAATTGATCGAAGAGGTGGAAGAGGAAGGAGTGATCGTTGAGATGGCTGAACTTCATAAGGAGATCACATTTCGTTTTTGTACAGAAGCGTTGATTTCCGGAACGAACCTGGAGAAGAAAAAGATTCAGGATGCTTTTCAAACCAAGGGAGATTCCTTGGTTATAGCTGGTACACCACAGAAGATGAGGCTCCATATACATACGGATTATCCAGCAGAGGTGTTGTCCGGGTTGAGTCGGTTTGGAAACATTACCTATCAGAAAGTGGATGATATGGTTATGCAAAGCGAGATCATGCATCACCGTCAATCTGACATTGCAATTGTAACCGACTCCACATGTGATCTGCCTGAAGAGATCCTGGAGAAGCATCAGATCCATATGCTACCGTTGAGTGTTCATTTTGGGGATAGTTTCTATCTTGACCGGGTTACGATGAATCCGCAACAATTTTACCAGATGGTTGAACAGACAGAGGTTCGTCCGACCACTTCCCAGCCGACGGTCAAGGAGTTTCAGAATAAATATGAATACCTCAGTTCCCATTACAAGTCGATGATTGGAGTTTTCCTCAGTGAGAAATTAAGCGGGACCTATCAGAACAGTGTTCACTCCGCACATGGTATCAGTGAACGCACCGGAAAACAAAGTTATATCTACAATTCCCGGAATCTGTCAGCAGCACTGGGCCTCGTTGTTTTTCGGATTGCACGTGCGATTGAGGAGGGAATGACGCTGGACGAGATTCTTCCAAAAATTGATACATGGATCGAAAAATCATACCTCCGTGTTACGATCCCAACGTTGAGTTATATTATTAAATCAGGACGCATAAGCCCCTTTAAAAGCTTTATCGCCCGCGCTCTTGACCTGAAGCCTTTTATCATCATTGATGACGAGGGAAAATCGGAGTTGGTGGGCAAATCTTTAACTTCATCGGGAGCCCAGGGCAAACTTCTGGCAAATATCAGGAAAATGCTTCGCCACGATGAGGTATGGGAGTATGCCATAACACATGCTGATAATCAGGAAGTAACGGAGTTTTATGCAGACGAGATGGAAAAGATGACAGGCAAAAAGCCACTGTTTACGGACCATGTTTCTCCGGTACTTGTTGCCAACACTGGTCCTGGTGTTGTGGGCATTTCATTAATGCTAAAGTAATTCTGGATAACTGGTGCTTCGTCACAATGTTTCTCACAATGACAATAATACTGAATAACTGGATATGTACTGGCAGGTAGCGCTTGTTGTTTTTGGATTCATGATCCTGGCTTTTATTGTAGCTCAGCTGATCAAAGACAACTCCATTGTTGATGTTTTCTGGGGGCCGGGGTTTATTATCGTAACAGTTTTTTCATTGGCCATGGCACCTGATTATGATTTGCGGAAGATCATTGTTGCCTTCCTTGTGATGATCTGGGGTTTGCGATTAACCATATTTCTATTTCAGAGAAACAAAGGGAAAGGAGAAGACTTTCGTTATAATAAATTCCGCAAAACCTGGAAGAACTTTATGTTTCGAAGTTTTCTGCAGATCTTTATTCTCCAGGGGCTATTCATGTACATCATCTCTTTTCCGATCTGGTATATTAACTATCATGGTGGAGAACCTCTCTCAACATACGATACTGTTGGCTTATTGATCTTTGGTATTGGTTTCATTTTTGAAATCCTCGGGGATATGCAGCTTTCATATTTTAAACAAAGCTCTTCCAATAGAGGAAAACTAATGACAAAGGGTTTATGGAAATATACTCGTCATCCAAACTATTTCGGAGAGGTTCTGATCTGGTGGGGGATCTGGTTTTATGCAATTGGTATTCCATATGGTTGGATAACAGTTATCGGTCCTGTTACCATCACGATCCTGCTTCGTTTTGTTTCCGGTGTACCTCTCCTTGAAAAGAGGTTGAGTCAGTTTCCCAACTGGCTGGCTTACACACAAAAAACAGCCCCGTTTTTCCCGTTTGTTAAATGGATGTAAGTTATTTCATTATTAACAACGCGTTGTTAACTCTTTTACATATATTGTATTGAAATAGGTCTTATAGGATGGTATCTTTGTCCTGCAAAAACCGTTAATTACAAAGTCATGAAAAAGATCATCCTTTTTTTATATATGTTTTTTTGTCTGGTCATTCTTCAGGCTCAGGTTGTAATTACCAATAATGATATTGCCGGGCCTGGTGCGACCATCCTTCAGTCACTTGATGAGAGCCCTGAAATGTCCATTGTTCCGGGTCCTGGAGGACCCAACCAAACCTGGGATTTTTCTGGTCTCCTGGAGGATACGCTGGATACAATGAGATTCATGAATCCTGATTGGACGCCTTATGCAGGATTTTTCCCAAATGCCAATTTCACGATGCAGATGATGCAAGATGATATGTATCTGATGATGCACCGTGATGCAGATGCATTTACTATGGTTGGGATGGTTGGAACCTTCCAAGGGATGTCCGATACCACGATAATGGTATGGGTTGATCCTCCTCAAGTCATTGCAGATTTCCCGGTTGAATACCTGGATACACGGATTGATACCACTGTATATGAGATAAAGATGTCCAGTCCGGTACCTCCTGCAGATTCCATTAAGGTGAAAATTACGATTGCAAGTCAGGTGGCAATAGACAGCTGGGGAATCCTTACTATCCCCATGGGTACGTTTGATGTCCTTCGTGTTTATGAGGTACGGACTACAATAGACAGCATCTTTACGCTGTTATTTGGCCAGTGGATATTGTCGCAGTCAAACACTGAGGTGACAGATGTTTATTCGTGGTGGACCGATGACGAGGCGGCAGGTTTTTATCTGGCTGAGATGACAGCAAAATCCAAAGATAAAGGACCAGTTATTCAGGTGAAATATCTTAAGCAATCGCCAACATTCGGAATTGAAGATCAACAAGTATCATATTCTGCCATTGCATACCCAAATCCAGCAACGTCCTATATTGTCATCAGACCTGATCGTGATTTTCAAGGAACCATCGAGGTGCTGGATATCCTGGGCAACATACATGCAATAATTTCAAACGCCGGACCGTGTGAACATCGGATTGATTTGAGGAATATGCATTCCGGTCTTTTTGTTTACAGGTTAACTGATATTAAAACAGGGCGCATTCTAACAGGAAGGTTCATTATCCGGTAGATAGATTTCCATATCTTTGTCTATCGAATCAAACGAACTCAGCGGTGTAAACCGGGCTTTCATCATCGGGATTGCCTTAAACCTGGTATTTGTTGTTGTTGAGTTTGGAGCCGGGATGTACCTGAACTCACTGGCTTTGATCTCGGATGCCGGGCACAATCTCAGTGATGTAGCCAGCCTGGCGCTCGCGATGCTGGCTTTCCGGTTAGCGAAAGTCAAACCCAATCAGACATTCACCTACGGATTACGCAAATCCACAATTCTCATATCTCTGCTGAACGCAATCATCCTATTGATTGTGGTAGGATTTATCGCCTGGGAGAGTGTGTTAAGGCTGAAGTCAACCGAAGCGGTTGAGGGTGATTCCATGGCAGTTGTCGCCGGCGTTGGCATCCTGATCAATACTATCACGGCACTTCTCTTTTTCAAGAACAGGAAACAGGATCTCAACATCAAGGGCGCTTTCCTGCATCTGGCAGCTGATGCGCTGGTTTCCGTGGGGGTTGTAGCTACAGGTATTGTGATCGGATTTACTGATTGGTACTGGCTGGATACAGCGGTAAGTTTAGCTATTGTTGTCGTCATCCTTGTTTCAACCTGGGGATTATTGCGTGACAGTACGGTTCTGGCTCTGGATGGCGTACCCAGAGGTATAGACCCAAATAGGGTTAAGGAAGAGATCCTTCAATTTCAGGAGGTGAAGAATGTGCATCATATACATATTTGGGCGATGAGCACTACCGAAAATGCTCTGACAGCTCATATCATCGTAGCTGATGATTTTAACTTATCCTCTTTTGAACCGTTGAAAGCCAAAATTCATCAAGTGTTGTACAATCTGAAGATCCAGCACTCCACACTTGAGGTCGAATTGGAGAGAGAAAGTTGTGCAGAAGGGATTGTGTAGGATCAGTACGCTTTCTTTTTACTAAATTAGCTCCAAAATTTTTTCTCTATGATCAACGATAAATTATTCGAGCCCCGAAGCATTGTTGTCGTCGGAGGATCGAACGACAGGCACAAGCCCGGAGGAGCTGTCCTCCAGCACCTTATTGAGAAAGGATACCGCGGGAAGCTTTATGTAGTGAATCCCAAAGAGAGCAAGGTACAGGGAATTTCAAGTTACCAGGATCCGGCGTTATTACCGGATGTTGATCTAGCCATCATTGTCGTTGCGGCCAGATTTGTTGTAGACATCGTGGAACTTCTTGCAACGAAAAAGAATACCCGTGCATTCATCGTCATCTCTGCAGGTTTTAGCGAGGAGAGTCCGGAAGGAAAGATACTGGAAGATAGGTTGGTAGAGATCGTCACAAGCGTCAACGGTTCACTGATTGGTCCGAATTGTATTGGTGTTCTTACCCCTTTTTATGCAGGAGTCTTTACAAGACCAATCCCCATGTTACACCCCAGCGGATTCGATTTTATTTCGGGTTCAGGGGCTACAGCCTGCTTTATCATGGAGGCCGGAATCCCTATCGGCCTGACGTTCTCGCGTGTCTTCTCCGTGGGGAACAGCGCCCAGGTAGGGGCGGAAGATATCCTTCAATACATGGATGAGACGTTTGATCCTGCCTATAGTTCGCGTGACAAGTTGCTGTACATGGAGACCATCTCCAAACCACAGGTGTTGCTGAAACATGCCTCTTCTCTGATCCGGAAAGGATGCCGGATTTCTGCTATCAAAGCAGGAACGTCTGAAGCAGGCACTCGTGCTGCCTCTTCACATACCGGTGCTCTGGCTAGCCCGGATGCGGCGGTGGAAGCGCTTTTTCGTAAAGCCGGTATCGTTCGTTGTCATGGCAGGGATGAACTGATCAATGTCGCATCTATTTTTCGTTTTCCAGAGTTGAAGGGAAAAAATATCGCGATTATCACGCATGCAGGAGGCCCGGCAGTGATGCTTACGGATGCCCTTTCGGCTGGAAAGATGGGAGTTCCTCATCTTGAAGGTCCGGCTGCAGATGAATTGCAAAATCACCTTTACCCGGGATCTTCGGTCGCAAACCCGATCGACTTTCTGGCTACCGGTAATGCAGAGCAACTGGGGACAATCATTGACTACGTGGATAAAGAGTTTGATGAGATCGACGGAATCGTGGTCATTTTCGGGACACCCGGACTGGACAGGGTTTTCAACGAATATGGCGTGATACATGACAAGATGGAGACGTGCAGTAAACCTATTTTTCCCATTTTACCATCTATTATGACAGCAGGGGAGGAGATCAAAGACTTCATCAGCTGGGGACACCCCTATTTCCCGCAAGAGGTCCTTTTCGCAAATGCACTTGCACAAGTTTATTATACACCTCCTCCTGCTTCCGAGAACCCGGATCAACCTCCGGTGGATGAACAGGCGATCCGGAAAATTATTGACCAATCGATCGAAGGTTATATCTCTCCGGGTGAGATTCAGGGGTTGCTGGATGCCTGCCAGATCCCCCGGGCAGGTGAAGCAGTAGCAACCACCGCTGAAGAGGCAAAAATGGCTGCTTTCGAACTGGGATTTCCGGTGGTGATGAAAGTAGTTGGCCCGTTACACAAATCGGATGTAAGCGGCGTAGTGCTGAACGTGCAGGATGAAGAAGAGCTACTCATCGAGTTTGACCGGATGGTAAAGATCAAAGGCACCACCGGGATCTTGCTTCAGCCCATGCTTTCGGGCACCGAACTTTTCATTGGGGCAAAATACGAACCCTCTTATGGTCACCTGATCCTCTGCGGGATGGGGGGAGTCTTCATCGAAGTCCTGAAAGATACAGTTGCCGGCCTGGCGCCACTCAGTATGGACGAAGCATTATCTATGATCCATCGGTTAAAGAGCTACAAGATCATCCAGGGAGTACGGGGCCAGAAAGGGGTCGACGAGAATCAGTTTGCAGAGATCATGCTAAAGCTCTCAGCTCTTCTGAACGTGGCTCCGGAGATTGAAGAATTGGATTTCAATCCATTGCTTGGGAATGAAGATTCCATCATTGTAGTTGATGCCAGGATTAGGGTGCGAAGAGGGAAGAGGGAAGAGGGATGAGGATAAAGAATTAGTTACCGCAACCGGCAACATTTATATGTTGACCTGAAATCCTAATTGCTGCAGAAAGAAGAGGAAGATCTTTGGTTTCATGGCGATGGTAAAGATTATTCCAATGATTGCCCCCCATAGATGTGCATCATGGCCAATGTTGTCTTTGGCCCGGCGGCTCATCCAGTATTCATAAGCGATATAGATCAACCCAAAGATCACCGCCGGAATTCCGATCGGGATGAAGAAGATGTATATCTTCTGCAGCGGGGCTATTATAATGCTGGCAAAAACGATCGCTGATACTGCCCCTGAAGCCCCTACCGAGCTGTAAAAAACGTCGTTCTTGTGTTTCCCTAATGTAGGAATTACAGAGAGGAGAAGAGATCCTATATAAAGCAGGAGGAAATAGAGGATGTATTTACTTCCAAAGTAGTAACTGTAAGCTTTCTCCACCATCCGTCCGAAAGAGAAAAGTACAAACATATTAATGATCAGGTGGAACCAACCTACATGTAAGAAGCCATATGTGAAGAATCTGTACCACTGCCCGCTATGTTTTACGTCATAGGGACTGAACTTGCATTTATTGAACAGGTTCTGGTTATTGAATCCCAGGAAAGAGAAAATGACTGTAACGGCGATGATACTGATTGTAATTTCCATAACAGATTTTTCTGTTTCTGCAGATTATTCCTGAATCTCAGTTTGTTGCTCCTCTTTCGTATAATCGATCTCAGAGCCCAGTACACTATGTGGAATCATGTAAACAGCTAACAATACTACAGCAGCCACAACAGCCATCACTTTCTTCTCTTTGTTCCAAATCTGATAACCCAATGCGACGAGCCAGAAGATAAATGCCAGAAGCGATTTATTATCAGTGAGATCGTTTCCGAAAGGCCAGCCTGTCCAGTAGGCATCAAATGCAAATTTCTGAACAACTGGGCCTAATATCATTCCACCAATCGTCAGGAAAATCACCGTAAGCCAGGTATAAAGATAAGTGTAACGGCCTTTGAGAAGCACTTCTAAGGCGGTACGTGTGCTAAACAGCATAGCAAGAAAGATGGTGATGATATGGAACCAGAGTGTTCCTCTCGGAACAAACCCCTTAAACCGGATGATAGCAGGCTCCTCATTCAGCAGAAACGAGTTCCCGTTTTTCAGCAAGGTTACTTGATACATCACCTTTCCGGCCATTTCCTGGTGTGGGATGGAGCCGATCAGCTTATCTCCCTGGCGTTCCATGGAAGTAGTGCTCCACTCATCAAAACTCTTATATCTCCGAAGCTTCAACTCCCCTGTGACAGTCTCATCAGGAATTGTTATCTCAATGGGAGCGTTGTCGCTTCCATCATAGGTCCTGATCAGTTTATATTTGTAGGTCTGCCCCTCGATCACCACTTTCCCACGGATCTCATAGGATGGTCCGGTTGTACGCTGATAAAAGGCAGCTGCGAGGGTCAGGAGGAATGCCAATGCCCATAAAAGGAAAGATTTCAATCTCTTGTTCATAGTTTGGATTTAAATAATTATTTCTAGCTCCCTGCAAAAATAAGTAATTCTACAGTTATTTTTTCAGGATTTCATACATCTTCTGGTGAATCTTGGTTCGGATGTTCATCTCTGAGATTTTCGAGTTCATCGCATCAGGAAAGATTCTGTTTGAGAGGAAAACATAAACCAGTTCATTAGCAGGATCGGCCCACACGTATACCCCGGTGAATCCTGAGTGACCAAAACTAACTGACGATACCCATTCGCATGTCGGGCCATCGGATTCGTATTCCAGCAGGGGCTTGTCGAAGGCCATTCCACGGCGATTCTCATCTTCCGGAAATTGAATCCGGGTGAATTCCTGGATGGTGGAAGGCAGGAGATATTGTTTCCCTCCGTATTGTCCGTTGTTGAGAAGCATCTGGAAGATCACCGCCAGATCGAAAGCGTCACTGAAGAGGCCGGCATGCCCTGAAACACCTCCGAGCATAGCCGCTCCCGGATCATGCACATCGCCATGGATAACTTGTTGCCGGAAGAGCGTATCATACTCTGTAGGCATAATCCGGCTCAGCGGAATGTTCTTATATGGGTGAAATCCAAGCGTCGTAAGGCCAAGGGGTCGATAAAAGTTTTCCTCCAGGTAAATTTGGAAGGGGAGGTTTGTGGTTCGTTCCACCAGGTCCATCAACAGGTAAAAACCGAGGTCGCTGTATTTGTATTCCTTATCCGGTCTGAGTTCCGATTGGATGATCCAATGAAAAATGCTGTCGTAGTAAGTTTGTTTGATATAAAGACCGTTGGATACCCGAATGGGGAAGCGCGAAGATTTTACCGGACTGTAGATCTCCGGGTCAGGATATAGACTGTCTTTCAACGTCATTTCAAAGAAGGGGATCCAGGGCTCAAGGCCGGCTTGGTGTGCCATGATTTCCCGGATAGTTATCCGTTCTTTATTTGTAGCTCTGAGTTCCGGAAGGTAATGGGAAAGTGGATAATCGGGATGGATGGCACCCTGTTCATAAAGTTTCATGACAGCCAGGGTAGTAGCAGCTACTTTGGTCAGGGAAGCAATATCGTAGATGTCTGTTGGCCTGACAAGCGTTTGATCATTATACCGGGGATGACCAAACGCTTTGTTGTAAAAGACCTTTCCCTCTTTGGCAAACAGGACCTGGCATCCCGGATAGGCTTCAGAGGCTATCCCGTCAATAACAAGGCTATCGATCGATTCCAGTTCTTTTGATGAGATGCCAATCTCTTCCGGGATCACAAATTCCAGCCGGGTTTTATCCGTTTCAATGCCTGTCCCTGCCGGGAAAGTGTTGGTTGTGACAGGCAGATGTCCCCGCGATCCTATTCCGCCAACTATCACTTCTGCAGCTACCTCTTCAGCTTCAGGTTGATCCTGGTAAGTAACCAGGATTGCTCCAGGGCTGGAAGTGCTTTTCAGTGAATTAAGGATATATGGATTTCCAAAAATGGCAAGAATGGTCCGCTTGTTCTGGCTGAGTTTGTGGATAAAGTTAAACACGCTGACAGGGATCCCGAAGCTGTTTGCAGGGTAGAGGTTATTATTGTGAATACCCAGGATCACCAGATCGTATGCTTTTAACTTCTTCCTGAGTTGAAGCAGTAGACTCGAAGTTGCTTGCGTGGATACCCGGAAATAGGTCACAGGAGCATACCAATTCAACCTCTTCTGGAAAGGAGTTTGGGTGGTTGCGCCAATTGAGACGGATGCGATCATTCGGTTTTGCAACCGCGTTAGCGGGATCAGATTGTTATCGTTCTTTACAAGGGTGACAGCTGATTTATAGATCTTGTTGGTAATCACGTTTGAACTAATGGGATTAAGTTCCCTGGAGAGGTTGTTCTGATCAATCGGTGTAACCAGATCGAGCCCAAGGTCAAATTTAAGTCTCAGAATCTCCTTGCATTTTCGTTCGATAAGTTCTATGGGAATAATCGATCTTTTAACGGCCCGACGGATAGCAACGATGGCTTTTGAGATGTCCTGCGGGAGAAGCAGGATATCATTTCCGGCAAGCAGTGCTTTGACTTCAATTTCACCCGGGGAATAGTATCTGGTAACTCCACTCATATCGAGGGCATCGGTGATCACGAATCCCTGAAATCTCATGTCGTTTTTTAGCAGTTCGTTGACGATTCTAGGTGAGAGCGTTGTGGGTAGGTTTGGGGTATTATCGTAGGAGGGGACGTAGAGATGTGCGATCATAATCCCTTTTACTCCATTATTGATTACCTCCTGAAACGGAAACAGCTCGATTGCTTCCATCCTGTATTTCGAATGGTTCACCAGGGGGAGTGTGTGGTGTGAGTCGGAATCAGTATCACCATGGCCAGGAAAGTGTTTTGCGGTAGCTACAACACCATGATCCTGCAGGCCATTGACATACATGACTCCTTTCCGGGCTACGTTGTAGGGATTTTCTCCAAAAGAACGAAAGTTGATCACCGGATTGTTGGGATTGTTGTTCACATCCACGACAGGAGCCAGGTTCATATGGATACCCATTCGCCTGCAGTCACGGGCAATAGCAGATGCCATCTCATACACAAGCATGTTATCTCCGGAGGCTCCCAGCGTCATCAGGAAGGGGAAATTATAGGCACCATTGAGGCGCATTCCCAATCCCCATTCCGCATCAATAGCAACAATCAATGGTATTTTCACAGCTTGTTGCCAGCGGTTGGTCAATTCAATCTGCGCAGAAGGAGTTCCCTGAAAAAAGCAAACTCCTCCCACATTGTATCTGCGGATTAGATCTGTCATACGGTCGTTGTACCGCTGGTTTCTGTTCGAGTAAGCCCGGATGATGAATAGTTGTGCTATTCGTTCGTTGATTGTCAGGGCGTTATAAACAGATTCAACCCATCTCTCTTTCTGAAGTTCAAAGGTGTTGAAATCGTTTTCTGCTCCGGAAGAGCGGTTGTTATATTGAAAACCCAGCAGGAGAATTGCAACCAGAGTAACTAATTTCATGTGTAGAAAAAGTTGAAATGCAGCATTGCAAAAATAGGATTTTAAATCTTATCCAATTTTATTAACACCCGCTCTTTTCCATCGTTGAAAAGACCTATATTTGACACGACAGCAATACTCAACTTAAAAACGTCATTATCAATGCTATCGACAACTGAACTAACAAAAATTGCCTCCCAGATCAGGCGTGATATCGTTCGTATGATCCATGGAGCTTCATCTGGTCATCCGGGTGGAGCATTAGGAGCCACCGATTTTCTGGTTGCGCTCTATTTTGCAATCATGAAACCCGATCCCGGAAGTTTTACCCTTGATGGAGAGGGCGAAGATCTTTTCTTTCTTTCCAACGGGCACCTCTCTACACTCTGGTACAGTGTGCTTGCCCGGTATGGTTTTTTCGACGTTTTTGAGCTGGCCACATTCCGAAAATTGGATACACGGCTGCAGGGGCATCCATCAACGCTGGAAGGCACGCCGGGCATTCGGGTTGCATCAGGTTCCCTGGGCCAGGGTTTATCCGTTGCACTGGGAGCGGCATTGGCCAAGAAACTGAATGGGGATCCGCATACTGTATTTTGTCTCCTTGGTGATGGAGAACTTCAGGAGGGTCAGAACTGGGAGGCCCTGATGTTCGGAGCAGGGAAGTGTGTAGATAACATCATTGCCGTGATCGATTATAATGGCAAGCAGATTGACGGACCCATAGAAGAGGTAATTCCATTGGGTGATCTGCGCGGAAAGCTGGAATCTTTTAGCTGGCATGTGATGGAGATGCAAGGCAACGACATGACTGATGTAGTAGATCAGTTAACCCTTGCAAAACAACAATTAAATCAAGGGAAACCCGTTATAATTATCATGCATTCCCACATGGGTTATGGCGTTGATTTCATGCTCGATAAACATGAATGGCATGGTGTACCACCCAACGATGAACAGGCGGAATCAGCGCTTGAACAACTTGAAGAGACACTTGGGGACTATTGAAATTTCCGATTAATTCGATTTCCGATTTACGATTTAATGACGAAATACGGAAATACGAAATATGGAAATACGAAATACGAAATATGAAATACGGAAATACGAAAAATGATATACAATTACCGTATGACTGAATTTCCGTATGACCTTTTATGTATAGACCAAAAAAATATATTTTCTTTTTGCTGCTTGTTTTTAGCATAACGACTCTTTGGGCACAAGATGATGAAAAGGAGTTGCCTAAACCGGTGAACCGCATCCTCTTTGTTTTTGATGCATCACAAAGTATGATCGGGAGATGGGAAAGTGACACCAAGTTCAATATTGCGACGCGACTCTTCTCCACTATCCTTGATAGCTTACGTGGAACACCTAACCTGGAACTCGCTCTTCGGCTTTATGGACATCAACGGTACTATCCACCTGGTGATTGCATCGACACCGAGTTGAAGGTTCCTTTCGGAAAAGACAATATCGCACAGATAAAGCAGGTATTCAGATCGGTCTCTCCCAAAGGGATCACCCCGATCGCACATTCACTCTCTGAAGCTGCAAAGGATTTTCCGCCTTGTGATAACTGCCGCAACATCATCATCCTGATTACAGATGGTATTGAAGAGTGTGACGGAGATCCATGCCTGGTTTCAGTCGAGCTTCAGCGTCAGGGAATCATTCTGAAGCCATTTATTATTGGCATAGGAAGAAGTTTTAAAGAGCAGTTTGAGTGTGTCGGCACCTATTTTGATGCAAAGGATGAGAATGAATTCCGGCAAGCGCTGAAGGTGATTATCTCCCGCGCTCTCAATCCCACTACCATTCAGGTGAACCTGCTTGATATCTACGAAAACCCGAAAGAGACCAATGTTAACATGACATTTTATGATCACGTTTCGGGAAAGATCAAACACAACCTGATTCATTCAATGAACAGCAAAGGGGTTCCTGATACTCTGGAAATTGACCCATTGGTAACATACGATATCGTGGTTCATACCATACCTCCTGTGCATAAGGATAGCATCAAGCTGACCTCAGGCATCCACAATACAGTTGGGATTGATGCTCCTCAGGGCTTTCTGGCATTCCGGGCCAAGGGACGAACAATATTGAAGGACCTTCTCTGTATCATTCGAAAGAAGGGAGAACATGAGACGATTAATGTCCAGGATTTTGATCAACTGGAGAAATACCTGACCGGAACCTATGAAGCGGAAATTCTGTGTCTGCCACGAATCTCATCCGGTGACATTGAGATCAGGCAAAACCATACGACTACAGTGGAGATCCCGCTACCCGGAATTGCAGTGATTCAAACCACAACGAAAGGATATGGGAGCGTTTACCTGGAAAACCGGAATGAGTTGATCTGGCTTTATAACCTGAAAGACACGCCCCAGCATCAGGAGACACTTTATCTTCAGCCTGGGAACTATCGTGTTGTATTCAGATCGAAATATGCGAACAGGACGTTTTATACGATTGAAAAGGGCTTTGAGATTAAATCGGGCCTGACTACAAATGTGAGGTTGTATGATTACTAGATGCTGGATGACTGGATAACTTGATGACTGGATGAAGAAAATTATCGGTTTTGTGATTTCAATGTTTTTTAGTGTAACGCTGATTTGCCAGCCGATTATGAATCCTGACGAAGAGGAGCTGCTAAGCCGGATTCTGATCGTTTTTGATGCTTCGGAGAGCATGACTGAGCACTGGCAAAGTGATTCAAAGTATAATATCGCTGTCAATGTATTGAGTACGATCCTTGACAGCTTGCAGGGTGAAGAAAACCTGGAGATCGGATTACGGATTTATGGTCCCAAACGTACACCGGGTCCCGATTGTGAGGATTCGTACCTGATGGTTCCATTCGGAGCTGATAATATTTCAACCATCACTTCTGTCCTGGAAAAACTGAGCCCAAGGGGAACAACCCCCATTGCGTTCTCCCTGGAGCAAACAGTAACTGATTTTACCCCATGTGAAACGTGCAGGAATATTGTGATCCTGATTACCGATGGTCTGGAAGCCTGTGAAGGCGATCCCTGTCAAGTTTCACTGGAGCTACAGAGCAGAGGGATATTCCTGCGCCCCTTTATTGTCGGAATCGGTGATCAGTTGAAGGGTTATTTCGACTGTATGGGTAACTACTACAATGCCAGTGTGGAGCCTGAGTTTAAGCGTGTTCTGGATGATATTGTAGCCACATCGCTCAGCCCCACTTCATCACAGATCAATATCCTGAATCAACATGAAATGCCTGTGGAAAGCGATGTCCATGTGATTTTTTACGACCGGACAACGGGCAACGCCCGGTACAGTTTCATCCATACATTGAATGAAAAAGGATTACCCGACACACTCTTTATCGACCCGTTGATTACCTATGATGTGGTGGTTCAAACCATTCCTCCGGCTCGTAAAGACTCAGTATGGATTGAACCAGGAAAGCATACACCGATAAATGTTCACGCCCCCCAGGGATACCTTATTTTCAAAACCGAGAGCGATCAAACATACCCTTGTATCATCAGGCAACGGGGCGTGGGACAAGCTATTCATGTGCAGCAAAGCAATAAAAGGGAACGATATATCGCAGGAAGCTATGATGTTACGGTCCTGACTACTCCCAGGATGAATTACTGGGATGTGACGATCGGTCCGGATCAGACGACCCTGCTGGAGATTCCCATACCAGGGAAAGTCCTGATCGAAACCGGTGAAGAAGTAGTTGGTTGTCTCTATATGGATCAGAGTGGAGAGATGCTTTGGATTTGTAATCTGCGTGGGGACACGATTCCGGAAAAGTTCGATTTGCAGCCGGGAAACTACTATGTAGTATACAGATCAAAAACTTCTAACCGATTGAGTGACTCCAGGCAAAAACAATTCAGGGTAGAACCAGGAGAGCGGAGTGAGGTGGTGTTGTGAGGTAGTGAGGTGGTGATGTGGTGATGTGGTGATGTGGTGATGTGGTGATGTGGTGATGTGGTGATATGGTGAAAAAGCGAATAGCGAAAAGTGAAATGTAAGATGTAAGATGTAAGATTGTTTTCTTTAATGGCTTTAATGACTTTATTGACCTTATAACTATTATACTATGATGAAATTTACCAACCTGGGTTCAAAAGATACTCGTTCTGGTTTTGGGGAAGCTTTATTGGAGCTTGGCAGGACGAATGAAAATATTGTAGCACTTTGTGCCGACCTGACCGGGTCGCTGAAGATGAATGCATTTGCAAAGGAGTTCCCTGACAGGTTTATAGAAGCCGGCATTGCTGAAGCCAATATGATCGGCCTTGCCGCAGGTTTGACGATAGGAGGGAAGGTCCCGTTTGCCGGAACCTTTGCAAACTTTGCCACAGCACGGGTGTTTGACCAGATCCGGCAATCGGTAGCTTACTCTCAAAAGAATGTGAAAATTTGCGCTTCTCATGCCGGTGTAACACTTGGTGAGGATGGTGCGACACATCAGAGTCTGGAGGACATCGGTATGATGAAAATGCTTCCGTTTATGACTGTGATCAATCCTTGTGATTTTAACCAGACAAAGGCTGCTACGTTTGCAATTGCTAAGCATGTTGGCCCGGTTTACCTGAGATTTGGCAGGCCCAAAGTACCAAATTTCACACTTGAGGATCAGGAGTTTGTCATCGGGAAAGCACTGACATTGCAGGAAGGTTCCGACGTGAGTATTTTTGCTACGGGCCACCTGGTCTGGAAAGCGCTTGAGGCATGTGTCATCCTGGAAGAGCAGGGCATCCATGCTGAAGTCATAAACATACATACGATCAAGCCATTGGATGAAGAGGCTGTTCTGTCATCTGTCAGGAAGACCGGATGCGCTTTGTCAGCTGAGGAACATCAACGCTATGGAGGTTTAGGCGACAGCATCGCACAGGCTCTGGTCAGATATCATCCAGTCCCGATGGAGATGGTTGCTGTAGATGATAAATTTGGTGAGAGCGGAAAACCGGAAGAACTTTTACAAAAATACGGACTGGATACACCGGATATTGTGATTGCTGCCTTGAAAGCGATTGAGCGGAAAACTAGTTAAGGTTCGATGGTCGAGGGACGAGGTTCAAGTCTAATTGTTAATTCCTGCATTCCTACATTCCTGCATTTTCACGTCTCACGTTTCACACCTGGCAATCAATTACGTATGATTCTTGTTCTGATCATGACGGGTGAGCAGGACCGGTTATCTGACTTTTATGGATCGAACGCCTCATGGAGTACGTTTCCTTTTCCGGTTTTCAAGGAACTTTCTGATGCCTGCAATGATCATCGGGAGTATGGAAATCAGAATGATCCCAAGAATGGCGATGGTAAAGTTTTCTTTAATGAAAGGGATGTTTCCGAAGAAATATCCTGCCGTTGAAAAGAGAGTGATCCATATGACATTTCCAATGAAACTGAATGATACAAAACGGACATATCGCATGGTCCCAACACCTGCCACAAAGGGAGCAAACGTACGGAGGATCGGCATGAACCTGGCAATGATGATGGTGATCCGGCCATGCTTTTCATAAAACTCATGGGTTTTATCCAGGTAGCTTCGTTTGATCAGTTTATAGTTTTTTTCATACACTTTATGTCCCAGGAACTTACCAATAAAATAGTTGGTGTTATCGCCAAGGAATGCAGCAGCAATCAGCAGAGGAATGATAAAAACAATATTGAGTGGATTCCCATCCATGGCAGCGATGGTGCCGGCAGCAAAGAGCAGGGAGTCGCCCGGGAGGAACGGCGTAACAACAAAACCTGTTTCCATAAAGATAATGGCGAAAAGGATCAGGTAGGTCCAGGTCTTGTAATCGGAAACAATCTGCAGGAGGTGTTTATCGATGTGGAGAATAAAATCGATAAGGAATTCAATTGCTTCAATCATATTCTATATATCTTCTATTGGGGGCAAATTTACACTTTTACAATTATCTTTGCTGGATAATCATACAATCCTGCTACTTTGCTTACCGATCCCATTCATATTCTGGGTGCCCCGACCAGCATCCTTGAGATCTTCGCTGTTTTGTGCGGACTGACCAGTGTCTGGTTCATGAAGAAAGAGAATATACTGGTCTATCCCCTGGGAATAATTAACGTATTGATCTACGTTTACATCTGTTACAATTCGAAACTATATGCCTATGCCGGGATAAACGTATTTTATGCGGTCATGAGTGCATATGGCTGGTATAATTGGCTTCGGAAAAATAAAAAAGACGAACGGATTTATATTTCCCGATTAAAGCTGCCGGGAATTTTACTTTATACAGCGCTGATCATCGCATTCTTTTTCCTCCTGCAATTTCTTCTGGATCGCTATACCGATAGTGAGATTCCATCCTGGGATGCTCTCACTACCTCTATCTACATCATTGCTATGTGGTTATTGGCTCAGAAAAAGATCGAACACTGGCTCCTCTGGATTGCAGGAGACATCATATCAATTGGCATGTTCATTTGGTTGAACCTTTATTTCAGCGCTTTCCAGTTTGTGGTATTTACTGTGATCGCTGTATTTGGGTTCATTGAGTGGAGAGGGAAACTTGACAATACCCCCCGGCCCCCTAAAGGGGGAGTAAGTCCCCTTCAGGGGATTTAGGGGTAAAAAATGGCCGGATGACAAGAAAAATTGCAATTACCGGGCCTGAGTCAACGGGGAAGTCGAAGCTTTCGAAGCAGTTGGCAGACCATTATGGGACTGTCTGGGTGCCGGAGTTTGCCCGCGACTATATTGATACCCTTGGGCGCCCTTATGAGGAAGGTGATATATTAACCATTGCGCACGGACAGCTTAACCGGGAGCGGGATCTTGAACAACAGGCCAACAACTATCTCTTCTGCGACACAGACTTGATGGTGACCAAGATCTGGAGTGATGTAGCCTTCAAACGCTGTGACCCATGGATATTGGAGAGCCTGGTTACCCATACCTACGACCTTTATCTGCTTTGTAACATTGATACACCCTGGGAATACGATCCACAGCGGGAACACCCGCAAATGCGGGAACATCTGTTCAGCCTATACTACAATGAGATGATAGAGCGAGGCTGGAACTTCCGGGTGGTTTCCGGTTTGGGTGGTGAGCGGCTTCAGAATGCAATAAATTGGATAGAAGGTTGTTTTAATGGATGCTAGATCCTGGATCCTGGATAGCTGGATTCTTGATAAATGGATGCTGATCTGTTAGTTTCAATTTCAAAAAATGAAAATTTTTAGAATGATATCAATTATATATTATTAATGAAAACGGAAACTAGCAACAAATAAACTGGATAGAAAAAGCTGTTTAATCAAACAGATATTCGTAATTCGTAAATCGTAAATCGTAATTTTGTTTCATGTCCCCCTCTCCCCTGAACATTCTCTTTCTCCCTCGCTGGTATCCCAACCGACATGATCCCATGCCCGGATTATTTATTCAACGGCAGGCAGTGGCATTGGCGAAATCGAATCAGGTGGTGGTGCTTTATGTGCATCCTGATCCGGAGTGTCCAAGCGAATTTGAAATCGACTACGCGGAAGAGCAGGGCGTGAATGTGATCCGGGTTTATTATCAGGTTTCTGCCCCCTCTGCCTCATTCTTTAGCTCGTTTGTTCATCTGTTCAGGTTTGTACGTGCTCACCTGAGAGGGCTGGATATGGCTGGTGATTTTTCTCCAGATATTATTCATTCACACATATTAACCCGAACCGGTGTCATAGGGCACTGGCTTTCCCGGCGACTGAAGGCTCCACATGTCATCTCTGAACATTGGTCCAGGTATTTTCCTGAAAACAATACGTACAAAGGTGGAGCACGGAAATTTCTAACCCGGTATGTGGTTCGGAAGGCAGTAGCTGTTATTACTGTTTCCGAGAAGCTACAGCATGCCATGCAGGCAAATCGGTTACGAAACCGGAACGATCACATTGTGCCAAACGTGATCGACACCATGTTGTTTTCACCTTCTCACGGGGCAAGGAATAAACCATTGAAACTTTTCAGCCACGTCTCCTGTTTTGAGGATAGATCCAAAAATATTTCAGGGTTTCTGGCTGCTGTAAACCAACTCCAGGCTGAGCGAAGTGATTTCCGTTGTATCATGGTTGGAGAGGGGCCGGATCTGGAGGATATGCAGAATCTGGCTATGGAATTAGGATTGCTGGAGGATTGCGTTTTTTTTGTCGGATTAAAAGAGGGAAAGGAACTGGCAGATCTTTATCAGCAATCTGACTTTTGTGTTCTTTCCAGCCGGTATGAAACGTTTGGGACTATTGTGATTGAAAGCCTGGCCTGCGGGACACCTGTTGTAGCTACGGATGTGGGTATCGTTCCTGAGGTAATTAATTCTTCCAATGGCATCATTGTACCCACGGAAGATGAAGATGCATTAAGAGATGCATTGAGGGAGATGCTTGATCGGTATGATTCGTTTGACAGAGATGCTATCAGAGAAGGTATACAGGATAAATATACTCCAGAGGCAGTGGGAAACCAGATGACAGAGATATACAGAAATATTCTCGGATATATTTAAAAAAGCACATTACTGTATTTCCTATTCACTACTCTTTGTTCATTTCTTTTTGAAAACTCTTTCTCATTGATACTTCGTGGGCATTGCTTTCCGTTATATTTGCACCGCAGAACGAAGAAGCAGGATGTTTCAACCTGATAAATACACAGAAGAGAGTATTCGGTCGCTTGACTGGAAGCAACATATTCGCATTCGTCCCGGGATGTATATCGGGAAGCTTGGAGACGGAGCTTCACCTGATGATGGAATTTATGTCCTGATCAAAGAGATCCTGGATAACTCCATCGATGAGTTTGTAATGGGTTTTGGAAAGACAATTGAGGTGACGATCAATGACCAGCAGGTGTGTGTGCGTGACTATGGACGGGGGATGCCGCTTGGAAAGCTGGTGGAGTGTGTGTCAAAAATCAACACTGGCGCTAAATACGATTCGAAGGTATTCAAGAAAGCAGTCGGATTAAATGGAGTAGGGTCGAAAGTCGTCAATGCCCTGTCGAATTATTTCAGAGTACAGTCGGTACGCGACGGGAAGACAAAGATTGTGGAGTTTAAGAAAGGGGTGATCACTACCGAAGAGACTGAGAAGGATTGCGAGTTACGCAATGGGACGATTGTGACCATTGTTCCTGATGATGAACTCTTCGGGAACTTTCACTTCATTCCTGAATATGTACAGAAGATGCTCTGGAATTATGCTTACCTGAACAACGGGCTTTCGATCATCTTCAACGGCGAAAAGTACCACTCCAGTAACGGTTTACTCGATCTGTTGAATAGTTACATTGACTCACCCGTATTCTATCCTGTCATCCATGTGGAGGAAGGGGATTTTGAATTCGCTTTCACTCACTGTGAGAAATATGGAGAAGAGTATTACTCTTTTGTGAACGGACAACATACCACACAGGGAGGAACTCATCAGGCGGCTTTCCGGGAAGCGCTGGTGAAGACCATCCGCGATTTCTATAAGAAGGATTTTGATACCAGTGATATCAAGGCTTCCCTGGTTGCTTCTATCAGCATTAAGGTTCAGGATCCGGTATTTGAATCACAGACCAAGACCAAACTGGGATCTCAACTGATAGAACCTGACGGGCAGACGATCCGGAATTATATCATGGACATCGTCAAACGGAATCTGGATAACTTCCTGCATATCAATACAGATACAGCAGAGTCACTTCACCGAAAAATCTTGCAGAGTGAGAAGGAGCGAAAGGACCTGGCTAACATCAAGAAGATCGCTAAGGAGAGTGTAAAGAAGGTGAGCCTGCATAACAAGAAATTACGTGATTGCAGAATTCATTATAATAATCATAATGACCGGAAGTTTGAATCAACGATTTTTATCACCGAGGGAGATTCAGCCAGCGGATCGATTACCAAAGCACGAGATGTGAACACTCAGGCGGTATTTTCACTGAAGGGAAAACCGTTAAACGTTTTTGGATTGAGTAAGCGGGTTGTCTATGAGAATGATGAATTCAACCTCCTCCAGGCGGCGCTGAATATCGAGGAGGGATTGGAACACCTGAGATACAATCATGTTGTGATCGCTACGGATGCCGATGTTGATGGCATGCATATCCGGTTGCTGTTGCTTACATTCTTCCTGCAGTTTTTCCCCGATCTGGTCAGAAACGGACATCTTTATATCCTGCAAACACCATTGTTTCGGGTGAGAAACAAGAAAAAAACTATTTATTGTTACTCGGACGAGGAGAAGAGATCTGCGATTGAAACCCTGGGAGGGAATCCCGAGATCACCCGCTTTAAAGGATTGGGAGAGATCTCCCCGAATGAATTCAGTCACTTTATCGGATCAAATATCCGGCTGGATCCTGTTCTGCTCTCCAAAGATGCATCGATTCAGGAGGTGCTGACTTTTTACATGGGGAAGAATACGCCGGAGCGTCAGGGATTTATCATTGATAATCTCCGGGTTGAGAATGATATCCTGCAAAATCCACAACTCAACTAATCACTGTTTTTTTCGTTGCATAGGCCAGACCGGGGCAGCAAACTTCATGCTGGATTCACGTCTTTTGATCAGATCGGATAATTCAAACAACATGTCCTGGTTGATCTCTTTTTTGAAACACATGCTACATCTTCAAACACATCATGGATCATGGATGCTTTCAGCAACACAGGATCGATGTAATGATAGTCAAGCAGAATAGCAAAAGTGCTGAAGGCATGGCGAAACTGGTTTCCACCTACATACCTGTATTTTCCTCTAAGTTCCGTACTCTTTTGAACATAGGGCGCCAGAACTATCTGTTCCAGCGCTTTCTCTTCATAGTTCTCCATATATTGAAAGGAATGCGTTTCCAAGATTGTCGACCAGATCGCTTGCAATCAGTGCTTCGTAGCCCAATTTGTCAGCTGCGAGGTCACCTGCCACTCCATGCAGGTAGACCCCCATCAGACAGGCTTCCAATGGCTTGTAATGCTGAGCCATCAGGCCTGTGATGATTCCGGTGAGCACATCTCCGCTTCCCCCTGTGGCCATGCCCGGATTGCCGGAAGTGTTAAAAAAACATTTTCCATCGGGTGTGGTAATAGCTGTATTAGCTCCTTTCAGGACGATGTAGCAGGAATATTTAAAGGAGAGTTCACGCTGCAACCGGTTTCGATCAAAATCATCTGTACTTTTGCCAGCAATCCGTTCAAACTCTTTAGGATGAGGTGTTAAAATACAGCCTGGAGGCAGGAAGCTAAGCCAGGTTTTATTCTCTCCCAGTATGTTGATGGCATCAGCATCGATCACCATCAGGATCCCTTCCTGGATCAGGAGCTTTAATGCACTCTGTGTACACTTCTCTAACCCGATACCCGGCCCGATTCCAATAGCTGAATAGACTTCCAGCTTTGGTAGCTCAGAAAAGACTTCTTCATCCGTGTCGATATCCAGCATGGCTTCCGGTACGGCTGTTTGAAGGATCTCCACTCCCGATCCGGGAACCCGGGCAGTTACCAGGCCGGAACCCGATCGCAGACATGCTCCGGCGGCAAGAACAGCAGCTCCCATCTTTCCCTTCCCTCCACATATTAAAAGGGCATGGCCAAACACCCCTTTGTGTGCAAATTTATTGCGCTTCCGGATCAACGGCTTGACAGAAGCTTTGGTCACCATGAAATTCTTCACTTCAGTCATTTCAATGAACTCCTCAGAGAGACCAATATTCAGCAATATCCATCTGCCGATGTAGGGATCGTTTTCAGGATAAAAAAGAGCCTGCTTTGGTGGTGAGAAAGTCAGTGTGTAGTCTGCTTTTACTATAACCGGCCTGGTTAATCCTTTTACTGTTTTATCGATGAAGAGACCTGATGGAACATCAATGGCGATAACTGTGTTTTTGTGTTGGTTGATATGATTGATCAGATCAGCATAAAAACCTGTGACCGGCCGTGCAAGCCCGCTGCCGAAGAGGGCATCGATCAATACTACCCCTTCCCCGGACCCTTGAGTTCTTGTGACAGGCTCTCCCAAGGAAGGGAGGGGAGTTTGCTTTGTGCCAGAGTTCTTACTATTACCCAGGATGGTTACTCTGCTTTCACCATTCGTTGACTTAATAAATCTATCGTAGTTTATCTTGCAACTCGGTGAGAGTTCATCCGGATTACCGGCAAGGAGGATGTCTACCTGGTAATCTTTTTCAGCCAGCATCCGTGCTATAGCCAGACCGTCGCCACCATTGTTTCCGGTTCCGGCAATGACGGTTATCGTTTTTGTGGTTGGAATGTGCTGGAACAGCCAGTTAAAACAGGCTGAAGAGGCACGCTCCATCAGGTTAATATCTGCAATGGGTTCATGTTCAATTGTCCATGCATCCGCTTCCCGGATCTTATCTACAGGCAGGATCTTCATAGTTATTCAATCATTCCCCAAAAGGGCATAGTGGCAAGGATACCGAGAACAGACAGAAGTGTGATGAAAAAGAAAACAATGGCAATGACCAATCCGATAATCGCACAAACTCTTCCCGCCTTCAGTTTTTGATATGAACTGTAGGTAAATTGTGAACGATTACTGGCGTATAATGCCAGATCTTTTTTTGCCAGAACGAGTGCAATTACACTCAGGACCAAGCCAAGAATGGAAACGTACCAAAAACTCAAAACAATGGAGAGGATTCCCAGAACCAATACGGCATTCGAATAAGGAAGGTGGTATTGGACTGGATGCGCGTATTTATTCTCTTGTTGATCTTCCATAAGAAAGACATGTAAGGGATGAAAAAGCAGAGTAAAGGTAGGTTTTTTTTTAATGCAGTCAGAAGAAGAGATAGTGAAATTTGAACTTGCCCTGAGTATTGTATTCAAGGGCAGGGAAAGGAACTTTGATCAGATTTAAAATATTGAAAATTGCTTTCAGGGTTCTCGATCTTGTTGGAATCCGGGTGAAGTCCACATCCAGGGAGAGGTAAAACTGTCTGTAACGGGGGAAATCTGCGTTATTTACACCCAGTCCTTCAGCACCATAGCCGATGGCAATATTTATCCATTTCGGAAATTTAGATCGCTTTGGCATGAATGATGAGATATTTCCAGATAGCCAGAACGTCATTCCATTATAATCTTTTACTAAATTCTGAAGCAGGTTTGTCCCAAGAAGTTCGGGATTGTAGCTAATGTATTTGCTTGGATAGTAGGAGTATTTGATGACAAATCGTTGCTCTTTCCACAGGAGCTGTTGTCCCGCAAAGATCAAGCACCCTGCAGTGTTTGCAGCAATATCTCCCCAGCTGAATCCCCATTCAGCGGAGAATCCATCCAGAATCTCAATATTGAGCAAAAACGCATAAGTGAGCAGGCTTCCATACAAGATGGCTCTCTTTTCTTTGATTCCGGCCCAGCGGTAAGAAGCGTACATTAACCGGCTGAAATAGTAAGAAGAAAATAAATGGCCCATTTTATCCATCTGTAGCCATTCATTGTTGTCGTCATAAAAATGAAACGATGTTGGCGGGTAGTTTTTATACCAGAGGAAATAGAGTCCGGTGATGGAACCTGCATAGATTGAACCCTGGGTTGCCAGTACCCCAATGAGTCTGCCTTTATTGAGTGAATCTGGATAGAAAGGTTTCGCTTTAGTTGAGTCCTTCTGACCCCAGGCCAATTGAACTGAAAAAAACAATATCAGAAGAAAATAACCTCTATACATTCAGTAACAAGTTAACCTGGATCAGTTTGCATTCCGTTTCCTGAAGGCCCTCTGGTACCGTCGTGCATTGCGATTATGTTCCTGCAGAGAGACTGCGTAGACATGGTATCCTGAAAAGTCCTCTTTGGCACAAAAGTACATATAATCGTGATTTGAATAATTCAGGACGGCATCGATGGATGAGATTGAAGGGATACAGATCGGGCCCGGAGGGAGTCCGATATATTTATATGTGTTATACGGAGAATCGATCTTTTTGTGCCGGTTCAACACCCGTTTAATCGTAAAATCATTGCAGGCGTAGATCAGTGTAGGATCCGCCTGTAATGGCCATCTTCTGTGCAGCCTGTTGATGTAAACGCCCGCAATCAACGGCTTCTCGTCATTCATGGCACTCTCTTTTTCTACGATGGATGCCAGCACCACAACTTCCGGAATTGTCAACCCAATAGAATCAGCCTGTCGTGCTCGTTCACCTTCCCAAAATTTCCTTGATTCAGTTGTCATGCGCTTCATAAAATCAGGCGCTGTTGAATTCCACCACATCTCATAGGTATTCGGGATGGTTAGGGTGAATACATTTCTCTCCAGTTGCATTGCTTTGATCAGGGAGAGGCTATCTGCTTCAATTTGTCTGGAAATCTTTCCAGCCAGTTCCTCTTTGGTTCGGATATGATTGAAGGTAACCCTGACTGGTGTCTGTAGTCCTCTGGTGAGGATATTTACGAGATCCTTCGCTGACATGTGATTTTTGATCCGGTAACGACCAGACTTGAAATTTTGATCGTATTGTCTCATTCCGATGTACCTCTCGAAGTCCTTCTTCCTGCAGATCATATCGTAATGATAGAGGCTGTCTTTTATCTGGCTGAAGGAGGCTTCAGTTGGGATATAGAGCCAGGCGTATTCTGCATCACCCAGGCACACGATGGCAGTGTGTATTTTATTGTAGATTCGCTCGATTCCCACGACCAATATGACTAAGATCAAAAAAGGGAAGAAACGTAAGAATATGATTCGGAGAATGGTGCGCATCGCGATTACGGAATCAGTTGAAACATGATTTCATCCATCCAGCCCTCTCCCTTATTAATCCACTCTCTTTTTTCACCGCAACGGACAAATCCGAGTTTTTCAAAGATCCGGATGCTTGCTTTGTTATTCGTTGAAATATTGCAGTAAAGCTGGTGTAGATGGAAGACTTCAAATGCATAGCGAACCAGGATCTCCAGGGCTTGGCCGGCGTAACCCTTTTCCCGGAACTTTTCCTGGATCATGATCCCAACACCGGCACGAAGGTTAACGGTGTCAACATCGAAGAGATCGATGGTCCCTATCGTTGTTGCTGTTTCATTTTCAGGTTGAAGATCGATCATCAGCCTGAGCTGCCGGGCGGAGAAAATATCGCGTTTGGCATTCAACACATACTCTTCAATTTCAAACCGTGAGTATGGTGTCAGGGTGTTGCTCACATTCCAGATAGAGGTGTCGTTTTCCCACTCCATCAGAAGTTCAATATCAGTTGGCTCAACTGCTCTGAGTTTTAGATTTGGCCCGGTTAGCAGGTTGTTAGTCATGAGGTTATTAGGTTATACAGTAATACGTCATACAGTCATACGAAATTTGTATTTATCTCCGCCGAGCTCCGCCTCGCTCCAGTTCCGTATTTCGTGTTTCGTATTTCCGTATTTCGTGTTTCGTATTTCCGTATTTCGT
>CAZTSX010000005.1:146558-165109 GCA_964616825.1 uncultured Prolixibacteraceae bacterium | reverse complement strand
TGGTGATATGGTGATATGGTGATATGGTGATATGGTGAGATGGTGATGTGGTGAAATGGTGATCCGGCGATGTGTTGAGCTAGCGAAAATTGAGTAACTTTGTTGAAAAGTAAAATGTGATGGTAACATTTAATGTCACTATTGATAAAGAATCAAATAAAGAACTGTTTCTTCGAATGATGAAAGAACTAAAATTTGTAATATCTGTCAAGCTATCATCCGGAGAAGCGGAATTAAATGCGTTGGAACTTTCTTTGCCGGGCAGGTATGCAAGTGATAAAGAACTTGAAGATCTGATGATCCTTGCAGAAGAGGGTGAAGCTTATAAACCGGAACAATCAAAAGAAGAAAACGATCAGCGCTTTGAGTCATGGCAGAAAAAAAGGCGCAAGTAATATTTTCACAGGTTGCGCATGATCAAATCTATACAATCATGCTCTATATAGTGGAAAAAGGATACCCTGAAACCGCTGGAAAATTCTCTGAACAACTATATGAATTTGGATTATCATTAGCCTCATTTCCTGAAAAATATCCTCTCTGCAAACGGAAACCTTTTACAACAACTGACCTGCGCTATGCTGTATTTAAGAAATATGTCTTTGTCTATTCAGTAGTGGATAAAAAGATAAGAATCCAGGCAATCATTCACAGTAGCCGAATTCAGTAAATCCGTGAAAATCCGTTTAAATCTGTGTCATCAGCGTTCTATTGGAAGTGCGAAGTAGCGAATATTTAGTTCGTTTTTGTACATTCGTTATCGATACTCAAACCGTTAACTCCTATGTTCAATTTTTCCGGAAGACTCTCCCTTTTCATTTCAACAGAGTTTCTCTTTATAATCATAGTTTGTGTTGTAAGTTGTGGTGATGGCACATCCCAAAACCGATCAGGCCCCACATCACCTGAAGATTCATTGCAATATGTGGGCCGGGAGGTTTGCAAACCCTGCCACGAAAAACAGCATGCGCTCTATATTGGCTCCGATCACGACATGGCAATGGATCATGCTGACAGCTCCACGGTACTTGGTAATTTTGACGATGTTACCTTCTCCCATCTTGGCGTAACATCTAAGTTTTATACCCGGGAGGGAGATTATTATGTCTTCACTAAAGGTCTGGAAGGGAAGATGACCGAGTACAAAGTCGATTATGTATTCGGCGTGAGGCCGTTGCAGCAATACCTGGTGGCTTTTCCCAGGGGGCGGTATCAATGTTTGCCGCTTTGCTGGGATACCCGCCCCGAAGAGGAGGGGGGTCAGAAGTGGTTTCATATTTACGGTGATGAGAAGATCCCGCACACCGACTTCCTCTATTGGACCAAAGTCATGCAAAACTGGAACTACATGTGTGCTGAGTGCCACTCCACGAACCTGAAGAAACAATTCGACCCTGAAACTGATAGTTACCACACCACCTGGTCGGAGATCGATGTCTCCTGCGAATCGTGTCATGGCCCCGGGTCAGCTCATGTTGTCTGGGCCGAAGAAATTGAAAGCAATCCATCAGCTAAAGAGCCGGGCGATATGGGGCTGGCGATTCGTTTCAAAGATCCTGCAGGTGGAGCATGGATCTTCAAACCCGGAAGCAGCGTACCCGAACGAACAGTGCAGCGTGCTGGATTGGTAACGCTGGAGACCTGTGCCCGTTGTCATGCCCGGCGGATGACGATACTAGAAGATTATACTTTTGGCCACTCGTTTCTCGATACACACCGCCCCTCCCTGCTGGAGGATCAACTCTATTTTCCAGACGGACAGATCCAGGGTGAGGTTTATGTCTATGCCTCTTTCCTGCAAAGCAAGATGTATCACAACGGGGTGATCTGCTCCGATTGCCACGAACCGCACAGCCTGAGGGTCTATGTACAGGGAAACGCTCTTTGTTACCGTTGCCATCTACCAAATCAGTATGGCACGAAAAAACACCATTTCCATAAGGATAACTCCACCGGCACGCTCTGTGTGGAGTGCCACATGCCGGAACGCACTTATATGCAGATAGACCCCCGGCGGGATCACAGCATGCGGAAGCCCCGTCCGGATCTCTCCATTCGTTTGGATACTCCCAATGCTTGTACAAGGTGTCACGACGATAAAACGGATGAATGGGCATCAGAGTTCTTTTATAAATGGTATGGCAAGAAAGATCGTGGTGTCCATTATGGTGAGACCTTCTGGGAAGCACGACGAAGTTATCCCGAAGCATTGCCACGCTTAATTGCTCTGGCTACCGATACAGCTCTTCCGGCGATGATACGCAGTACAGCCTTTTCCTACCTGGAAAATTATCAGGATCCTTCTCTCTTTCCGGCCATAAAGAAAGGATTGCAGGACCCCGATCCCCTGATCCGGTTTGGTGCCCTGCTGGGCAGTATCAACCTTGCGGATGAAGAGAAAAACATGTTGTATCAACCTCTGTTATGGGATTCGGTGAGGCTTGTCCGGGCACAAGCAGCCAGGAGGATTCCGGCAGGATCTGTTGTTGGAATGAGCAACAAAATGAAGGAACTGTATGACCTGGCTCTTAATGAATACCTGGCTATCGAAACCACCAATGCCGATCACCCGTTTGCCTGGCTGAACATGGGAAATTATTTCCTTCAGGCTGGAGATATTGCAGAAGCGGAACAAGCATACCGGCGAGCCATCCCCATAGAACCGGCCCTGCCGCAGAGCTATATAAACCTGGCAGATCTATACCGGAGAACGGATCAGGACGCGAGGGGGAAGGAGGTGTTGACGGAGGCGTTGGAAAATATTCCCGGATCGGCTGCTGTACACCATTCGCTGGGCTTGTTGTTGGTTCGGCAGGGCCAGACTGCAGATGGTATAGACCACCTGAAACTAGCCGCTGAACTAGAACCCGAGAATGGTCGGTTTACTTATGTTTACGGTGTAGCCCTCTATTCGACAGGAAACCATCGCGAGGCCATCCATTTTTTGGAAGAGGCCAGGAAGCACAATCCCTTCGACAGGGATATCCTCTATGGTCTCGTCTCTTATTATGGAGAAATGGGACAGCTGAAGGAAGCTCGTGAAATCGCCGAAGAGCTGGTTGCATATTATCCAGCAGATCAGACGTATAAAGATGTTCTAAAGAGATTGAAGAGTCTGAAGGTCCTAAATCCATAACTTTTTTTTCCGAGCAACATATAACCTTTTGCCTTGTTGACGGATTAATTGGGAAATATAACCATGGAAAATCTAATCAAACAAGATGGCATTGGGCATTTTATCTTATTGATCCGTAGCAATCGTGTAATGATCGACAAGGATTTGGCAATTTTATATGGGGTTGAAACTAAATACCTGAATAGACAAGTAAAAAGAAATTCAGAACGCTTCCCAGAAGAGTTTATGTTTCAACTAAACCATAATGAAAAAAGTGAACTGGTGACAAAATGGCACCAGTTCACGAATCTGAAGCATTCACCATATCTGCCTTATGCATTCACAGAACACGGGATTGCAATGCTTTCATCTGTCCTCAATAGCGGGAGGGCTATCAATATGAGTATTCATATTATTAAAACCTTTATCAAACTTAGAGAAATCATGCTTGTAAATAAGTTTCTAGACGAAAGACTAACTATACTGGAAGAGAAAGTAGACAATCAGTTTTCTCTGGTATTTGATGCAATAGATGCAATGAATATGATTAAAAACCAACCAATGAATCCAGTAGGATTTAAAATTGGTGAAAAGGAAGATAAATGATAATCTAATTATCCACTCAACTACTCAACAACTAAACTCTTACCTCCAATTTCCAATTTCTAAATTCTACTTTCTCATGTCTCACGTCTCACTCCTCATCCCTCATCCCTCATCCCTCTAATTCGGTATCATCAAAAATATCGTTGCTTTCAGCTCCCAATCACCTGCATTATCAGGATGGACAACCAGACCATAGGCCCCTGCCTCTAAATCAAGCCCCCATCCTTCACCCAGGCTAAACATTTCCCCGAATTGAAGCCCCAGGGGGAGTGTTAACTTGTTCCCGGAACTCCCTTTCCAGTTATAAGTGATCATCCCCTGATAGCTCAAACTTACACCAGGTATGTATTGAAAGTTATAAAAAACCATGGGCTGGAATGAAGTAGCGCTAAAATCACCACCAAAACCCCAGAGATGACCACCTATGATCGCTGTAGACCAATTTCCTCCTCCCCCTACCAGTACCGCTCCTAATCCAGCGCCCCAGCCGGCTCCTGCAAATTCGTCGGCCGTCCGGCTCTTCAGCGATAACTGCGGCCCGGCTCCCCATTTCCAGGTACCTTTTGATTTTGGTGCGATAAATAACTGTGCAATGATATCACCCATTCCCCAAACCTGGCCTTTCCCAATGTTTGGAACCGTATTGATGACAGGGATGATCGCCCGTGGAATCCAGTTGATCTTTTTTGTGCTGATGGCGTAAACAGGTTGAATAAGTGCGGCATAGGTGTTGCCATGATCTGGTCCTACATTAAACCGGAGCGACAACTCTGTTTGAATAGCGGAGATGTTGGCAAGTGGATCCTGTGCCTTTCGGGCCATCATGGCAGCTTCAGACTCCGTTGCATCCTGGGCATATCCTGTACTTATACAGAGAATCGCCAGGATAAGTAATGCCAGATTTACTTTGTTCACAGTTTAATCCTCGTTACTCGTTACTTGATGCTCGATGCCTGGTACTTCGTTTTCTCTCGTTTCACTATATCACCATCACACCATTTCACCATCTCACCATCTCACTCCTCAAACGGCACGAAGGTGAACTTTTGTCCTCCAACCGATGCCTCCGCCATAAAACCTCCTTTAGCCATAGTTATAATGGCGATCCCGTCGCTGTAGGCCATCGTTTGCGACACCCCGGCCGTCACCGCTATGGCAGCGACCTGAGCCGAAACCTCAAACCTGCCGGTAGTAAAGACGGTGTACTCCGCTTCCGTTTTAAAGAAGATCACTTCAAGGTAGGATTTACCTCCGATCTGGGCGCCCACAGTTACCTGTACCATTTTAGTCAGGCCCACAGGAGCTCCCTGTTTGTATAGTACACCTTTTCCACCGGCCCCACCAAAGAATAATCCCCCTTTCCCAACTGAAGGGAGGATGGCATAGCCATAGGCTTCTTCAAAAAAAACAGAAAGCCCCGGATCTTTGGTCAGGATCTTCTCTTTTGCCATGGCCGCCTTCTCAATAGCTTCCTGATCGTATTCAGTAGATTGTGACACCGTGATTCCTGATAAAAGAAATCCCAATACAAATAGCAGTACTTTCTTTTGGTTTTTCATATCTTCATGTTTAATTTGAATTTAGAGTAAAAATAGCTGAAATTTCGGAAACACATCATACCGTTCTGCGATAAACCATGGTTTGGTCTTAAGTTATGAGTTCATCAGGAAAAAATTGTATCTTTGCCGCCCAAAAACGACACCCGCTAAGTGATGATAAAGATTACATTGCCAGATAATTCAGTAAGAGAATACCCGAAAGGGATTACCGGTCTTGAGATCGCCCGTAGCATCAGTGAAGGGCTGGCCAGAAATGTGTTGTCCGTGATGGTAGACGGTGAGGTTTGGGATGCCACCCGCCCGATTGACCACGATGTATCGGTAAAACTACTGACCTGGAATAAACCGGAAGGCAAAGCAACCATGTGGCACTCATCTGCCCATTTGATGGCGGAAGCGATTGAATTGCTCTATCCGGGAGTCAAATTTGGCATTGGTCCGGATATTGAAAACGGATTCTACTACGACATCGATTTTGGCGATCACACCATCTCTTCCGATGACTTTCCAAAAATCGAGAAGAAGATTGCTGAGCTGGCCCGGGATAAGCAGGTCTTTACCCGCAAGGAGATCCCGAAAGCTGACGCAATCGAATTTTTTAAAAACAAGGGTGACGAATACAAAGTTGAACTGCTGGAAGAGCTGGAAGATGGCGATATCACTTTTTATGAATCGGGGCACTTCACCGATCTGTGCCGTGGACCGCATCTGCCTGACACCAGTGTGATCAAAGCCATTAAATTGCTGGCTACTGCCGGCGCTTACTGGAGAGGGGATGAAAACCGTAAACAGCTAACCCGGATCTACGGGATCACTTTTCCGAAGCAGAAGGAGTTGACCGAATACCTGGAGATGCTTGAGGAGGCCAGGAAGCGGGATCACAGGAAACTGGGGAAAGACCTTGAGCTCTTTACTTTCTCGAAACGGGTTGGGCAGGGATTGCCGCTCTGGCTGCCTCGTGGAGCACAACTTCGTGAATTGCTTGAAAACTTTTTAAAGAAGGCACAAAAAAAGGCAGGATATGTGCAGGTAATGTGTCCGCATATCGGAAATGTCGAGTTATATAAATTATCAGGCCATTACGACAAATACGGAAAAGATTCTTTTCAGCCCATTTCAACCCCGATCCCGGGCGAGGAGTTCTTCCTGAAACCGATGAACTGTCCGCACCACTGCGAGATCTACAACGCCAAACAGCATTCCTACCGGGATCTTCCCATCCGGATGGCGGAGTTCGGAACAGTATACCGATATGAACAAAGCGGAGAGTTGCACGGCTTGACCCGTGTGAGGGGATTCACCCAGGACGATGCTCACATTTTCTGTACCCCCGGCCAGGTGAAAGATGAGTTCAAAGGCGTGATGGATATCGTGATGCTGATCTTCAGGGCGCTGAGTTTTAAGGATTTCACTATTCAGATATCATTACGAGATAAAGAGAATAAAGAGAAGTACATCGGTACTGACGAGAACTGGGACAAAGCCGAGCAGGCGATCCTTGAGGTAGGAGAGGAGAGTGGTCTGGATATTGAGATCGTGCCTGGAGAGGCTGCGTTCTATGGCCCGAAAATGGACTTCATGGTCAAAGATGCTCTGGGCCGGCAATGGCAACTGGGAACAATCCAGGTAGATTACAACCTGCCTGACCGGTTCAACATGGAGTACAATGGCGCCGATAATCAGAAACACCGGCCTGTGATGATCCACCGGGCGCCTTTCGGGTCGATGGAGCGGTTTGTTGCTGTTTTGCTGGAGCACTCGGGCGGAAATCTACCTCTTTGGCTCTCACCGGATCAGGCTATCGTATTGCCAATCAGTGAAAAATACCATGATTATGCAGAAAAAGTTTTAACTTTGCTGAATATTTCCGAAATTCGCGCCCTCATTGACGAACGGAATGAAAAGACCGGGAAAAAGATACGTGACGCAGAGTTGATGAAAATTCCATACATGTTGGTGGTTGGGGAGCGAGAAGAGAATGAAGGCACCGTTTCTGTAAGAAAACACGGACATGGGGATCAGGGCCCGATGAAGACCGAAGATTTTATCACACGGATCAAAAAGGAAATGGAAGAGGAATTGGGAGATTTATAGAAAAAGGAAATGTGAAACACGAAATACGAAATTATCTTATAGTTGATTTTATTTCGTATGACCTAATTTCGAATGACTTTTTTATCGTAAATCGTAAATCGTAAATCGTAAATCGTAAATTAAAGTAAGGGAGGAATTACAATAGCAAAAAGACCGTATCATGGATCAAGGAGGCGCTTCAGACCACAAAAAAGAGAAGACCTTCATCTGATTAACGAAAAAATTAAATCGCCTGTTGTTCGCGTTGTAGGCGATAATGTCCAGCCGGATATTTACAATCTGAGAGACGCATTAGAAATAGCAAATGAACTGGACCTCGACCTTGTGGAGATCTCTCCGAGCGCCAATCCTCCTGTTTGTAAAGTGATCGATTACAAAAAGTTCCTTTACGAACTAAAGAAGAAGCAGAAAGAGATGAAAGCCAAAACCGCCAAGGTGGTGGTGAAGGAGATCAGGCTGGGACCAAACACCGATGATCACGATTTTAATTTCAAGCTAAACCACGCGATCAAGTTTCTCAAAGACGGTGCAAAAGTCAAAGTGGATGTTTTTTTCAAAGGACGATCCATCATCTATAAAGATAAAGGGGAGCTTATACTCCTGAAATTTGCGCAAGGTGTTGAAGAATGTGGCAAAATTGAACAGATGCCAAGGCTGGAAGGCAAACGGATGATCATGATCATCTCCCCGAAAAAATGATCCTGCCTTTTTTCCTCCCCTTCAAGGGAAGGGCAGGGAGGGGTCACTAACAGATAATCAAACCAACTACAAATGCCAAAAATGAAATCAAAATCCGGTGCGAAGAAGAGATTCACACTGACCGGAACCGGGAAAATCAAGCGGAAGCATGCTTACAAAAGTCATATTTTGACTAAGAAGACAAAGAAGCAGAAGAGGAATCTAACTTACTCTACTACTGTCGACAAATCAGATGAGGCTAACGTACGCGAAATGCTTCAAAGCTAAATTAGAAACTGTACTTAGCTGAAAGGTCCCTAGATCAGGGGCGCTAAGACAAAAAACTAGCAAAAATGCCAAGATCAGTAAATACAGTCGCTTCGAAAGCGAGAAGAAAAAAGATCCTGAAACAGGCGAAAGGGCAGTTTGGTCGAAGAAAAAATGTCTACACGGTCGCCAGGAATGCTGTTGAAAAAGGATTGACATATGCTTACAGAGACCGCAGGACCAAGAAACGAAATTTTCGTGGCCTGTGGATCACACGAATTAATGCTGCCGCACGTGCGCATGGAATGTCCTACTCCGTGCTAATGGGTAAACTTGCAGAGAAAAAAATTATGATCAACAGGAAATCCCTTGCCGACCTGGCAATGAACCACCCGGAAGCCTTCAAGGCCGTAGTCCGGGAAGCAGTTAAGTAATCTAATCCAGAATCTCCCCAATCTCTTTCCTGATATAGTTCTTCAGGAACTTCCCGACCTGATCCGACTGCAACCGCTTTGCCAGAATTTTTTTGTTCATGTCGAGGATGTAGATGACAGGCGTGGTTTGGATGTCATAGAGTTCATGGTAATCGCCTGTTACGGTTCGGGGGCCGTCTACATTGATCCAGTTCATCTCCCGTTTAATGATGTGCTTTTTCCATTTCACCAGTGAGGTATCGGAACAGACAGCAAAGATCTCCAGCTCATATTTTTCTTTATAGGTATCGTAGACCTCTTTGAGATCAGGGATCTCTTTTTCGCAATGCCCACAATCCGGATCCCAAAAGAGGAGGATGGTAATGAAGGCGTCAACATTATAGAGAGAGACAAGCTGATTGTTGGTGTCCATCATGATCATATTGGGCGCCAGCTCTCCAAGTAACAATGGCCGGATACGGCTGGCTTTTTTAATGATGTTCTCCAGTACAGGGCCTGATACCCAGGGAGCGTCACCACTGATATAATAACGGTCAACGATATCCACAAACACTTTTTCGAATCCCATAATATCAGAGTTCTCGTAGTGGTAAGTGATAAACCATATGATATATTTGAACATATCCGGATCAGAACGAGCTTTCTCAATCAGGATCACCGCCTCTTTGAAAATGGAATCGGGGTGCTGTACCACCACCTGGTCAACGTACTTTTTCAACTTAGTATGGAAAACCGGTGTACGGATCAACCGGCTGTCAGCCAGATCCATATCATCCCAGAAATGGGCTTTGAAATAGCGGTAAGCATAGCTTGAATCTTTGCGTCCGTTTGGAAGAGTTGGGATCTCCTTGATGACAGGTTCCTTCATGGCATTGATCAGCATAGCCAGAAAAGAGAAGGGGCGGTCGCGTGTGATCTTTAGCTTGTATTCGATGATCTCATCATTGAGTGTAAGGATCCGTTTGTTGATGGCTTCAGTAGAGTCGGGTATCGATTCATACGTTTTCAATCGCTTCTGCTCCTCCTGTATCTCATTGAACTTCTCCTGGTTGTATCTCAGGTATGCGTAAAATTCTTTATTATCAAGAGAACCTGTAATATTCATCTGACCGACCGGATCTCGCCTATTCGTCACCATCGTAAACTTTTTATCGTTATTTATCACGAAGTCAAAATAATTCTTGTCTGTAATCACCAGGATATAAACCCCGCGGGGTTGATCTTCAGGCGCTTTAAACGTACACCTTCCGCTGGCATCAACCTTCAGGGTGTCGACGATGTAGGTGCCATTCCCATAGTAATTGGCCACAAGACAGGTCGTGTCCTTTAACCCGTGAATCCGGAATTTGATCAGATAACCACCCTTACCGGCAACCAGGTATACGGGAATGATGAGGAGAAGGAGTGCAATGGAAGTGAGAGTTTTGGTCATCTGGGGGGTATCTCATATGGAACGAAAAAGAATTTCACAAAGATATAGCCAAGCAATTCATTGATTACCTCTCTGAATCCCTTACTGGATTTCCACCAATCGCTGGGTCCGTAATAAAAGCTTTGTATGGATATAATTCCGACTTTGATCTCTTTCCCCAGAGCAGCTTGAAACAGCATTTGGCTTCTCCGGCTGTGAGGTCCATAACTCATAAGGTTAATGGCTTTAATTTCAGGATGGTATTGCCGGAGATAACTGGCAAATTCGAGCGCTGAATTGTAGGTCCGGTTGTTTTGAATCTCCTCTGTGGCCACAGCCACAATCATCGTTGAATCAAATCCCATTTTTTTCAATGAGCTGGCAGCTATATTGGCTGTATTTCCGTATTCCACTAGAAGATGGCCCCATTCCAGTGGTGTACCTGTTGTAACCAGGTATTTATAGTTATTCTCTTCAAACTCGATGATCGCCGATTCGAGTACATAATCGGGAGCGGCTCCCTCAAGCACCAGCATAGAAGTCTTTTCGCGGTGTACAGGAGCCAGAAAGCTATACACTTGTGTCATCAGCAGAAAAACCGTTAAGGCAATGGTCAGCAAGATCGAAAGCCATCCCCAACTAGTTAATCCCCACCGGTTACGCCTGCTGATCAGCCAATACTTTTTCCGTTGCTCTCTATTTGTCATTAGATGCTCGGTTCTCGGTACTCGGTACTCGGTTCTTGATTCTCGGTATTCGTCTCCAATAAATCGTAAATCGTTAATCGTTAATCGTCAATTCTCTTCCAGGTGTTCCTTGCGTAACAAGTCGTTTACCGTTTTCACCGGGTTAAAGGTGATGATCGGCACTTCTACAAAAACCGTAATCCAGTTCGCCATTGCGCCATTCCATAATCCTGGCAGCTCCTGGGCTTTCATGTTTTGTCCGCCGCTCGATTTCAGCGAAATGAACCCGGTCTCTTCATCTACAAAATCCGACAGGTTAAATTTCTCCCCCCGGAAGTCTTTGATTGAGCAAACCAGGTCGACGGGATTGAAATGGGTGGCTTCATTCACAATCTTTTGCTGAGCCGGATCTTTTAAATTGATTTGAGATGACTCAACGATCTGCAAAGATTCGCTGCCATCCTGACTCTTCACCCAGAACGGGCCACCACCAGGTTCCCCTTCGTTCCTGACCATACCGCAAACCCGTATGGGACGGTTTAACCGGTTCACCAGCTCCGACTGTTTCATTCGTGGAGAAGCGGCTGCAAAGTCATCGGGAAACCGCATAAAGAGTTGGGTGCGGGCAAAGTGAACTGCCTCCCGGATACCCTCTTCAGGAAGAATAGCCTGATTGGCTTCAGACAGGAATTCGAAGATCCTGTTGCGAATATAGAGCAGGTATCCGCCAATGACACGTTTGTATTTGTAGGTGGCCTCTTTCAGCCGGTCGGGTATGATGTTGTCGATATTTTTCACGAATATGATCTCCTCATCGAGCTGACTGAGGTTTTTCAGGAGGGCGCCATGGCCTCCGGGACGAAACAGAATTGTGCCGTCAACGCTGCGTGACGGGACGTTTTCTTCATCAACAGCTATTGTGTCTGTGGAAGGAAGCTGCTCGGAGAAACTGATCTCATACGTAATACCAAAACGGGATTCATATGAGTAGACCACCCTGGTAAAGAGTTCATTGAATTTTTCCCGGTGCTCCGGTGAGATGGTAAAGTGGATCCGGGCAGTTCCATCTTCATTCCATGCATAGTTGGCAGCTTCTACCAGGTGCTCTTCAGCTGCGGTCCGGGCTCCTTCCGGGTAGTCGTGAAAAAGGAGTAATCCTTTGGGCAGGTTGGCATAATTCAACCCCTTATCCGTAAGGATAAAACCGATCAACTGATCGAGTTGCCATGAAGAGATCAGCTCGCCGGCATCGATATTGTGCAGATGCAGGATCTCGTCCAGCTTTTTGTAAAAGGCGATCTCAGCCAGGTGGGAGATGAGGTAATGAACGGAGTTGAAGTTGTCATCTTTCAGGTAAGTTTCTTGTTGGGCAGGTGTTCCGGTAAAGGTCTCGGAAAACTCAAACAGATGCTTGAACATTCTGGAGGCAGCTCCGGAAGCAGGAACAAATTTGATGACGGACGAGGCAGAGATGTGGTTGTTGAAATAGCGGATGTATTTTTCTGTGTCATCCTCCCTGAAAGAGAAGATCCCGTCCCCGTTAGTAGCAGGTCTGGCAAGGCATACAAATGGAAATCCCCGGATGAAATTATCGATCTGTTTGTTGATGGTCGAGATCTCAATTCCTTTCTCACTGATCTGTTTCAGGTCTTTTTCGGTGAACATAACCGGATTTTTAGTACTTTTACGCACACAAATATATCTGAAAAAATGAAAAGAACGACCACCATTCTTGCAATCTTTTTGCTGTTTTTAAGTGCTGCAGCACAAATTGCTCCGGATAAATATTTCGTTGAGTTTACGGATAAAGATAACTCTCCTTTCTCTATCGACAAGCCGTTAGAGTTTTTATCACCCAGGGCTGTAGCCCGGAGAGTTGCAGCAGGCATTCCGATTGTGATAAACGATCTGCCGGTAAATCCATCCTATGTTGAGGCTGTTAGCCTGATTGGCCCTCAGATCCTCAACCCTGTCAAATGGTTCAACGGCATTACGATCTATACCACAAATCCTGATCATATTACTGCCATTGAATTGCTCCCGTTTGTGAATCAAGTTTTGAAGAACAAGGGAAAGCACTTAGAACAACCGGTGGAGGATAAATTTCATATCGGGCAGCAAATGCCTCTGAAAGTTTTTGACTCTGCCCATTATGGAATGTCTTATACTCAGGTACACATGATTGGGACGGATGAGTTGCATGAGATGGGATTCAAGGGAGCCGGTAAAGTGATTGCGGTTCTTGATGCAGGTTTTTTGAAAGTAGACATGTTGCCCGCATTTGATAGCTTATGGGCCAACAACCAGATTCTGGGCACATACGACTTTGTGGATCCGGGAAGCAGTGTTTTCATCGGACATAGCCATGGAATGAAGGTGTTATCGATCATGGGAGGGAACATCCCGGGCCAATTGATCGGAACAGCCCCGGGTGCAAGCTACTGGCTGTTACGTTCGGAAGATACAGGCTCTGAGTACCTGGTCGAAGAGTACAACTGGGTCTGTGCCGCTGCATTTGCAGATAGTGTAGGCGCAGACATCATCAACTCCTCGCTGGGTTATACCGTCTTTAACGATACAACGCAGAGCCATACCTGTGCGGATATGACCGGAAATACGACTCCAGTTACACGTGGGGCAAACATCGCTTTCAGCAAAGGGATCCTGGTGGTGAACAGTGCAGGCAATGAAGGAAATAATCCAGACTGGCAGTGTGTAAGCGCTCCTTCTGATGGGACGGATGTGATGGCTATAGCTGCGGTTGATTCCCTGGGGCAATATGCCTCTTTCAGTTCCAAGGGGGTTGTAAATGGCTCCTATGTCAAGCCAAATGTTGCTGCAATGGGCCAGTTGACCGTGATTTCCAAAACAGATGGAACGATTGGCAGGGGGAATGGAACCTCATTCTCTTCCCCGGTCATGGCAGGCTCTGCCGCGTGCCTCTGGCAGGCGTTTCCACAATATTCAAACGCTACAATCAAAATGGCTATTGAAGAGACCGGTTCTCAGTTTTCCAATCCGGATATTTATCTGGGATACGGAATCCCCAACATGTTTGAGGCATATGAGCGACTGACAGGGGTAGATCCACTGCAGTCGAAAGCTTCTCTCTATGCCTATCCCAACCCCTTTTCAGGAGCTGATGTGGTGAAAGTGAAGTTCTGGTCAGCCATCAGTCAAACTGTCCAGGCAGAACTTTTCTCCATGACAGGGAAGCGATTATCTCATCTGCAACGTTTTCGATGCAATGAAGGAGAAAATATCATTGAACTTCCTGGTTTACAAGGCCTGAAACAGGGACTCTATATCCTGAAGCTGACATTCACAGAACAACCGGGTGAATATTCAACCGTGTTGATCCAGCGTATAGAAAGATAAAGGGGAAGGTTTATCCTGTCATCTCTTCCAGCCCGGAAAAGAAGAATCGACACTCAATCAAGGCATTCTCATCGCTGTCGGAGCCGTGAACAGCATTTCGGGAGAGATCGGTTCCATATAGATCTCTGATTGTTCCGGGTGCAGCCTCTTCCGGATTGGTAGCTCCGATCAGTTTCCGGTAGTCGGAAACTGCATTATCTTTTTGCAGAATAGCTGCCACGATGGGCCCGGATGCCATATAGTCGGTCAGTTCATCGTAAAAGGGTTGCTCTTTGTGAACTTCATAGAATGCTTTTGCTTCTCTTTTACACAGGAAATACATTTTTAAGGCTACGATCAGATATCCCTCTTCCAGGATCCGGTCAAGGATTTTCCAAGCATGTCCTTGCTCGACAGCAAGAGGTTTTATCATCGTAAAAGTTTTTTTACCAGGCATACTATATTTGTTTCCGGCAAAGATATAGATAATTTAAATTATCTTAATTTTGCATTTCATTTATCAAATCTCTTACACTTGGAAAGAACAGGTTTCAAACAGGTCAGGGAGCTGTTATCCCGGCCTCAGACAATTTTGCTTACAATACATACGAATCCCGACGGAGATGCTGTTGGATCAGCTCTGGCATTATACCGGTACCTGACAAAAAAAGGACATACTGTATTCATCATGTCCCCCGATCCTTTTCCTGCCTTTCTGGCATGGATGGAGGGTCAGGATCAAATCCTGGTTTTTTCCCGGGAAGAGGAGAGGTGCCGGAAGGCAATTGCTGACGCCAATGTTATTTTTTCACTCGATTACAACGATCTCAGCCGTCTTAAAAAAGCAATGGATCCGGTGATGAAATCCAACGCGAAAAAGGTTTTGCTTGATCATCATCTATATCCTGCAGATCATTACGACTTGAAGATCTCTGTTAAGGAGACCTCCTCTACTGCAGAGCTGATATTTGATTACATTGAAGCGGCCGGAGATACTGAGTTGATCGACCATGCGATCGCTTCCTGTATCTACACAGGAATTGTAACGGATACCGGATCATTCAGCTACTCCTGCAATGATGAGAGAACCTACATGGTCATTGCCAGATTGTTTCATCATGGCATTGACGGAGAACATATACACCGGTTGGTGTATGATACCTTTTCAGAGAACCGTTTGCGTTTACTGGGATATTCGTTGAGCGAGAAGCTTGTGGTATTGCAGGAATTTCATACGGCCTACATCTACCTCACTGCGGCCGACCTCCAACGATTTAATTATCAAATTGGTGATATGGAAGGGGTCGTGAACTATGCACTCTCCATTGAAGGGATCAACCTGGCTGCACTCTTCACTGAAAGGGATAACTCTATCCGAATCTCATTTCGATCGAAAGGTAACTTTTCCGTTGAGCGGCTGGCACGTGATCATTTTGATGGCGGGGGGCATCCAAATGCCTCTGGAGCTACAAGTTATCTCACGATGGATGAGACACTAAGGATGTTCCTTGAGACGTTACCCTTATACAGTGAAGCCTTAAATAAGGTCTATTCATGAGCACATTGGTACGATATCTTCCGGGAGCACTGCGTCTGGGATTCCCGGCTTTGCTTCTGTTGCTCTCCTCATGCAGGGATACACCACCGCGGGTGACATCTACATCAAATATCCGGATGACAGATGAGAAGCTGATCAACTACAACCGGGGTGTGATCAAATCAGAGGATCAGGAGATCGAAGATTTTCTTTCGAGATATAGTTGGAAAATGCAAACAACGCCAACAGGTTTGCGATATCTCATCTATCAAAAGGGAAATGGAGTAAAATCCAGGAAGGGATTTCTTGCCCGGATGAATTACGAATTACGGCTTCTGAACAGCCAGCTGATCTACACATCCGATTCTCTCGGCCCCAAAGAGTTTATTATTGGATATGGAGGTGTGGAGAGTGGACTGGAAGAGGCTGTTTTGTTATTGAGACAGGGGGACAGGGCGAAAATTATCATTCCCTCATACCTCGCATACGGATTACTTGGAGATCAACAGAAGGTTCCTCCCGGCGCTACACTCGTTTACGATCTGGAACTCCTTGAATTGAAACCAAATAAATAGACTTTTGAGCAATGTTCATAAATAGTGAAATCTTTGAGACATCGAAAAGAGATATCGCTATGAAAAATAATATATTTGATTTATGAATTGAGATAATTTGAAGTAAAATAAATAGTAACTTAAAACAAAGATGATTAGGATTATGAAAAAATTAATGATTAACCCGTTGACCCTGGTGATCATAATTGCGTTAACATCACTGGCTTGTTCATCGCAATTTTCGGGGTTTGATAAAAGCGAAACCGGTTTGTATTATAAGATATATCAGGCTGGTGAAGATACAGTGAAAGCTAAAACAGGAGATTATGTTAGCCTCGACATGAAATATGTGACAGCAGGCGATTCGGTGTTGTTCGATAGTAAAACCGGCGGAATGGGGCAACCTATCCGTTTTCAGTTACCTCCTTCAGATTTTCCCGGGGATCTCTATGAAGGGATCGGAATGTTGACACCAGGTGATAGTGCAGTGTTTCTGATCAACGCCGATTCACTATTTACGAAAACCTTCAAGATGCCTGCTCGTCCTGAATTCATCGACAGCAATACCTTCTTGACGTTTTATATTACTCTTCACTCTGCTGAACCACTTGAAACATTGCAAGCCAATGAGACAGAGATGCTGAAAGAGTATTTGGAAACACATCAGATCACAGAAGAACCGTTACCATCAGGTCTCTACTTCCTGGAGAAAAAGAGTGGCAGTGGAAAGAAGATTGATTCTGGTTATGTTGTTATGATTAATTTCAATCTGTCGCTGGCAAATGGCACGAGAGTATTCTCTTCCAAAGAACGGGGAGCGCCCATCCAGATGACCTATGGAAAACCGTTTGATACACCCGGCTTCGATGAAGGTGTCGGATACATGAAAGAGGGTGGACAAGCCAGGTTTATTGTCCCGAGTAAGATTGCATTCGGAGCAGCAGGACGTGGTGCGCTTGTCCCACCTTTTTCTACGCTGATCTACGATGTAGAAATAGTTGATGTGATGACAACCAGTGAATTCGAAAAACAACAGGCAGAACAAAAAAAACAACAAGAGATGCAAAAAGAGACTGCAAAGAATGACGAATCGGCAAAGCTTAAAAGCTACATCGAAGTGAATAATATCACTGTACAACCAACAGCCAGCGGCTTGTACTATATTGAGGTCGAAAAAGGCGAAGGATTGAAAGCGGAGGCAGGAAAAAAAGTAAGCGTTCACTACACCGGCACCTTACTGGATGGCACGAAATTCGACTCATCTGTTGACCGGGGAGAACCTTTCTCCTTTACCCTCGGACAAGGTCAGGTGATCAAAGGTTGGGATGAAGGAATTTCCATGATGAATGTAGGCGGGAAAGCGAAGCTAATTATTCCATCCTCCATCGCTTACGGTGAGCGTGATATGGGAACGATCCCACCCTATTCTCCGCTTGTGTTTGATGTGGAATTAATTGAAGTTGAATAAAAAATAAGAGATTAGCAGGTGAAGAAGGCTATCGTTGTCATACTCTGTGCACATACATTACTATCCTTTTACTATCCTTCTCGTTGAAGGCTATTGAAGCCGACTTCCAGTTTACCAGGGTTTGTGTAGGAGATACTACACTGCTTTGGAATACGTCCACTCCAGCTGATAGCATCTTCCGGGTTCTTTGGGATCTGAACGGAGATGGTATATTCGATGATGCATTTACCGATATTGTTAAAATATCCTTTCCCGGACCCGGGCCTCATCATGTCGGGCTTAAGGTTATCGCGTATTCAGGGGCGATGGACGCCATCTATAAACAGATTCTTTTTTCAACGGTTAATGCAGAGTTTACCCATGATTACTCTTGCTTAAATCGCCCTGTTCACTTTATTGATCAGTCAGTCATTGTTGAGGATACTGCTTCCCAGTACATCTGGAATTTTGGTGATGGCACACTATACAGCTATCTGAAGAATCCTTCACATAACTATGCTTTTGCAGGGAAATTTAACGTGACACTAACTGTGAATACTGTCAATGGTTGCAGTGATACAGTGCAGCATAGACTCAATATCCAGAATCCTCCATTAGTGGATGTATCTTTCTCAGGCGATACAGTTTTTCCCTTAGGAGATAGCGTAGTTGCTACTGTCGTAGCGGGATACGACAGCATTTTCTGGAGTACGGGTGAGCGGACCACTTCGATAGTAATCAAATTATCCGGATACTATTATGTTCAGGTATACAAGTTTGGTTGTTACGGGGAGAGATTTTTCCAT
>CAZTSX010000005.1:75539-146458 GCA_964616825.1 uncultured Prolixibacteraceae bacterium | reverse complement strand
CTACCAGAATGTGCTGGATCTAACAGGTGCAGTAGTCAAAGATCCGTTTCAGAAAAGGAGTTTTAAAGGCATCCAGGTTCTGGTCGATCATCGCTTCAATCGATTTCGGCACATATTCTGCTTTCAATTTCGCCAGGAATAGAATCCGGCTATGCAGCCGTTGAGGATAATATCCTTGTTTGTAGCAATCATCTACGCCTGCATCTAGTGCTTCTTCTTGGATGTTATCTTCATAAAAGATAGCAAGAAGGATAAATGGAACCTTAAGGTATAGCTTATGGAGTTTTATCTTCTGGTAAAAGTCAAGTCCCTTCATGCCGGGAATCCTGCTTTCACAAAGAATTGCATCAAATCTCTTTTGTCTCTTCGTACACGGGTGCTATTCCTGTATCTTTGTCAAAGTCAAACAGCCTGAATGTATTGTCTGTCAACCAGTAAATCGCCGCCAGGCCATTGGGCATAGTAATCATGTCAAACAGACCACTCTCCTGATATTGATCAATCGTGGTCTGATCGGTTCCTACGTATAATATTTTTAGCCTTTTCGCCGGAGCTTCCTCCATATTCCCTAACCCATTCGTTGTTGTGAGTATAATTCCTTTGATTCCAGACGTCGGGTGATCCGTGCAAGTAATTCACGTGGATTAAAAGGCTTTAATACATAGTCGTCAGCCCCCATTTCGAAACACTTGATCTTCTCTGAACTCTCCTCCTTTCCAGAGAGCATGATCAAGGGAATTTCTTCGAAAAATCCACTCTCCCGAAGGCGTTTGACAAACTCAATCCCGTTCAAAACCGGCATTTCAAGGTCACAAATAATGACATCCGGAAAGTTCCCGGATTGTATATAGAAGAGTGCATCCATTCCATTTGTCATCGTAACCACGTCAAAATCTTTATTAAACGTATTTTCAATGATGAAACGAATGCTCTTTTCATCATCAATGGCAAGGATCTTTTTCTTCATGAAAGACCTGTTTTTACAAGCAAATATATCGGATTTTGAAGGAAATGAAGAAAATAGATATTAACAAATATCAAAAGTTATCGACGATTTTCAGCGTGGTAGAAGGAATGTCATTTTGATTCAATGATTTGCTCAAGTTGAACTAGCTCATCACGCAGCCGTGCGGCCTCCAGAAAATCCAGCTCTTTGACAGCTTCTTCCATCGACTTTCTTGTTTTTGTTAATAACTTTTGAATTTTCTCCTTCGACATGTACTGAATGACAGGATCTGCGGCCACTTCAAGGTGATTTTTCTCGATGTAAGCCCGGGGGGAGTTTCCACTGGTATCGGCTACTGCTGTTTGCCCCATGATATCCTGTGTGCTTTTAATGATCTGAGTAGGTGTAATGTTGTGCTTGCTGTTATATTCTATCTGCTTGATCCTGCGTCTGTTTGTTTCATCTATCATCCGTTGCATCGATTCCGTTGTTTTGTCAGCATACATAATCACTGTGCTATTGACATTGCGGGCAGCGCGTCCGGCTGTCTGGGTTAACGATCGCTCAGAACGCAAGAAACCTTCTTTGTCCGCATCCAGGATAGCGACAAGTGATACCTCCGGCAAATCAAGCCCTTCCCGAAGAAGATTAACTCCCACCAACACATCAAATGATCCCAGCCGCAGCTCGCGCATGATCTCCACCCGTTCCAGTGTATCGATGTCGGAATGGATATACCTGCTGTTGATATTGAGTTTTGAAAAGTATTTGGTGAGTTCTTCAGCCATCCGCTTGGTCAGCGTAGTTACCAGTACTCGTTCCTTTGCATTGATCCGCTTGTCGATCTCATCCAGAAGGTCATCAATTTGATTCTGGCTGGGACGTACTTCAACCTCAGGATCGAGCAGGCCGGTTGGTCTGATTACCTGCTCAACCACCACTCCCTGAGACTTCTGTAATTCATAGTCTGCCGGTGTAGCGCTGATAAAGAGCAGCTGACTGGTCATCGCATCAAATTCATCGAATTTAAGAGGGCGATTATCAAGGGCAGAGGGGAGTCTGAATCCGTATTCTACAAGAGTTTGTTTCCGGGAGCGGTCTCCGCCATACATCGCCCGGATCTGAGGCATGGTAACATGGCTCTCATCAATCACCATGATATAATCATCAGGGAAGTAGTCGAGCAGACAAAAAGGGCGGGATCCGGGCGATCTTCCATCGAAATACCTGGAATAGTTCTCGATGCCGGAACAGTATCCCAGTTCACGCATCATCTCGATATCGTATGATACTCGTTCCTCAAGCCGTTTGGCCTCAAACTCCTTGCCGTTTTCACGAAAGTAAGCACACTGCCTGATCAGGTCACCCTGAATCTCATTCAGGGCACCCTTCATTTTATCAGGAGAGGTGACAAAAATATTGGCAGGGTAGATATTCAGGAATGGATATTGGTCGATCTTTCGTCCGGAGCCTGGATCAAAGGATTCGATGGTTTCGATCTCATCATCCCAGAAGATGACCCTGTAAGCAAAATCGAGGTAGGCAGGGAAAATATCTACAGTATCTCCCCGAACACGGAAACGGCCCCGGATGAATTCCTCTTCGGTACGGGCATAGAGGCTGCTGACAAGTGAGAGGAGGAATTTATTCCGGCTGATCCGGGCTCCTGTTTTTATCTGGATGACATTTTGGGCAAAGTCATCCGGATTCCCGATCCCATAGATACAGGAGACGGAAGAAATAACGATTACGTCTCTCCGGCCTGAAAGGAGTGAGGAGGAGGTGCTCAGCCGTAATTTTTCGATCTCATCGTTGATAGACAAATCCTTCTCAATGTATGTATTGGTGACGGGGATATAGGCTTCGGGTTGATAATAGTCGTAATAAGAGACAAAGAACTCAACGGCGTTGTCAGGAAAAAACTGCTTAAATTCCCCGTAGAGCTGGGCAGCGAGGGTTTTATTATGACTGAGGACCAGCGTCGGGCGATTAACGGTCTGGATCACATTGGCGATAGTATACGTTTTCCCGGAACCGGTCACGCCAAGCAACACCTGGCTGTCGTCGCCACGATCCAATCCCTCCACCAGTTGCCTGATCGCTTCCGGTTGGTCTCCTGTTGGTTGAAAATTACTGGTCAGTTTAAAATCCACGACAGGTTAATAGTTGAACATCACCAATCCGGAGACTGGATAATGGTCAGAAAAGGTGACATTGTTTGTTTTATATGTGAATACCCTGAAGTGTTTGTCGTGCAGAATGTAATCGATCCTGTAGTTAGGTAAAACTCCATCGTAGGTACTACCGAAGAAATCCTTGCCCGCTTCATTGTATGAGTCGGTCAGGTTTTGAGTTAGCTTATGGTAGGTATATGAAAAGGGAGAATCGTTCAAGTCCCCACAAACCAGTACAGGGTACGGTGAATTCTTAATCGCTAGAATCAGAATATCTGTTTGCTTTGCACGGAGCAGAAAAGCTGCTCGAAGCTTACGCAGAATACTCAATAACCCCTTTTTAAGGTTGACGTTTTCAGTCTCATTCTTTTTCAGCTGGTAATAGAAATCAACATCATGCTGACCAAGTCTGAGTGAGGCCAGATGAACATTGAAGAGCCGCAGGGTATCATATTCCATCACGATGTCAGTATAAATAGCAAAATGTTTGGATGGCTGATGCTTAAGTGTTCCTTTTCGAACGATTGGAAAGCGTGAGAAGGTAGCGATTCCGTTGACACCTGTCCATCCCTGGTTTCTATAGTAATTCTTGATGTAATGATAGCGCAGGTTCCAGGTCTGGATGCACTTCCGGATGACCAGCGCTGTGTCTGCTTCCCGGATATGGAACTCCTGGAGGCATAAAATATCCGGATGCTCTCCGGCAATGTATTCGATGATTTCTGCACGGAAATCTATTTTTTCATTTGGTTCTCCTGTAAATCCATGGACGTTATACGTAATCAGGCTCATGTTTTGTGCAGGTGGAATCACAGGCGTTTCGTAATTTATTGCAATCATTGTATTCAACTGATTCCAACCGATAAGGATGGCAATAATGGAGAGCAGAGCATACCTTTTCCAGAGGATCAGCCAGAGGAGAATAAACGCCAGATTCAGAATCAGGATCCAGGGGTATAAGAGCCCGAACAAAGCGAAGCTCCAGGCGTCGCGTGGATCAATGTAATGGGCGGCATAAGAACAAAAAAGGGATATGATTGCACCAATATTCAAAAGGAGCAGGATGTTCACCAGGATAAGCCAGGATGTTCTTTTTCGTGCTGCCATGTCTGCTTCTAATGTTTCCCGGATGATTTAAACAGGAACTCTTTCTCTTCCCTGGTCAGGGAATCGTAGCCACCTTTAGAGATTTTATCCAGGATCATATCGATACGCTTCTGTTGTTGAGATTTCTGGTAATTATAATCTTCATCTGATACCGGATGGCGATGGTTTCCTTTGGTGCCAGCAGATCCTGATCTTTTCCTGATGGTAAACAAGCTGGAAAACCAGGTTGAAAAGGTTCCTTTATGACTGTATGCCGAGATGGATGAGGGGCGAAGCGACTTGATATAGAGGAAACCCAGGATGGCGCCACCGATATGGGCAATGTGGCCTCCGGCATTTCCGGATGGGATCATGAAAAAATCAAAGATAAACAGCACTATGGCCAGGTAGATAATCTTTACCCTTCCAAAGAAAAGCAGGTATATTGTATAGTTAGGGACATGGAATGAGATGGCAGTCACGATGGCCATCACGGCGGCAGAGGCACCGAGGGCATAGGATATCTCAATGGTTGGTGTAAAGACAGGGAATATATTAAACGCCAGGATATAGACAAACGCACCGGCCAGTCCACCCATTACATAAACCCAGAAGAGTTGTTTCTGCGTCAGGTATTCCATGAAGATCCGGCCAAACCAGTACAACCACAACATATTGAAAAGGATATGCCAGATACTGACATGCAGAAACATATAGGTGATGAGAGTCCAGGGTCGTTCCATCAGTATGGGAAGGGAGGCGGGAACGGCAAGGTAATCAATTACAGAAGAGAAAGCAGCGGCGGAATCAGGTTTATCAAACAGAAAAGCCAGGACCCGGAAGGCTTGGATCAAAATCCAGACAACGATATTGATGATTACAAAATAAGATAGAACCGATTTCTTCCGGAAGAAATTACGGATGTCCAGAAAAGGATTTTGAGGGATCTGATTCATATTCATATCAACGGATGGTTCGTTAGGAAATTGTTTTTTTCCTCCAATACAGGATGAGGAAGAATCCAAAGATCATCCCGCCCAGGTGCGCAAAGTGAGCCACATTATCGTTGGGATTATTAGAGATGCCTGAAAAGAGTTCAATAGCGCCATAGAGGATGACAATCCATTTGGCTTTGATCGGGAAAAGGAAATAGATGTATACCAGCATGTTGGGAAACATCATTCCAAAAGCCAGGAGGATCCCGTATACCGCTCCGGAAGCACCGATTGTGGGTACATCCATTTGAAGTTTGATCAGCTGATTTACATAGTCAACCGATTGTGAAGCAAAGGCCGGATTATCCGGTGACAACGTCCACTGCCCGATGAATTCCCTGATGGTTTCATGATATTCATAGTAGTTTGGGAAATAGCTTTTAACAAAACCAACAAAGGCATCCAGCGACGGGTGGTCAGAATAGAGAAGCGCATCGTTTTGCAGGGAAGAGAAGTCCCACCAGTTTATCAGGGTTTGAATAATGGCTGCCCCAATGCCTGTGACCATGTAGTAAATTAAAAATCGCTTGGATCCCCAAACATTCTCCAGCAGGTATCCGAACATCCAGAGGGCAAACATGTTGAAGATAATGTGATAGAAATCAGCATGCAGAAACATATAAGTAACAAACTGGTAGGGTTGGAAATAGTCTGATTGGAAATAGTGCAGACCCAGGACCCGGGGCAAATCGATATCGAAGACAGACTGGAATGACCAGGTAGCCAGAAAAAACAATCCATTAATGATCAGAAGGTTTTTTACGACAGGAGGAAGTAGCTTGAATCCGGCAGGTCTATATTGATTGGAGCTCATAGATTGTCAGGTTGTGCGTTTAAATTTGTTTGCGAGTTCTTTATAGCTCAGCAGTATCATTGTAGGTTTCCCCTCCGGTGAGATATCTGGCGCTGCACAGGTCATCAGTTGTTGTATAACCGCTTCTGCCTCTTCCGGTTTCAGGGATTGTCCGTGTTTTATTGCCATGCGCAGAGCCATGGTTTTTGCCAGTTCTCTCTCTCCATGCTGATTAAATTCGTCGGTTTCCGTTTTATATGCTTCCAGGATCGATTCGATCACAGACTGGATCAATGTGGATTCAATGCCGGGTGGGGCAGCATGCACCACAAAAGAGTTTTGGCCGAAGTCAGAGATCTCAAAGCCAGAATGCTCCATTACAGGGATGATGCTCCGGATGACTTCAGCATCGTCTGGAGTAACCTGAACGGTCTGTGGTAACAGTAGCTTCTGAGCTCCAGTATCCTTGTTTTCTCCTGACTTGAGGAACTCTTCGTAAAGAATTCGTTCATGAGCCAGTTGTTGATCAATCACAACGATCCCGTTTTTGATATGGGAAACCAGGTAATTACGTTCTATCTGGATTACATTCGGAGTAGATATATCTGTGTCAGGGAGATCCATGGTCTGGGAATCCCCCGTAGATTTAGGGTAATTGATCTCCATCTGTGATTTCCTCTTTTTCTCAAAGGGATTGTATTCCGGGTCGATGGTGATGAAAGGGGGTGTTAATGGATGGTCTTTTGACAGGGGAGGGACTTCCAGCGATCTCTCGGTCTCGAAGTCAAGGACAGGAGCAAGATTGTAATGGCCGATGGACTGTTTGATGGTTGAGTGCAGGATGGCATACAGACTTTTCGCATCCTGGAAATTCACCTCTGTTTTTGTCGGGTGGATGTTCACGTCGATGGTCTGAGGATCAACCTCCAGGTAGATAAAGTATGGGGGGAATGCCTCTTTTGGGATGAGATCCCTGAATGCATTCTCCACAGCGTGATTGAGATAGGGATTCTTAATAAATCTGCCGTTGGCAAAGAAATACTGCTCTCCTCGTTTCTTTTTTGCGTACTCCGGTTTTCCGATGTATCCGGAAATATTAACAACCTGAGTCTCTTGTTGGATAGGGATCAGGCGGTTGTTGTAAGTATTGCCGAGCAAAGCAACCAGTCGCTGCTTCAGGTTTGAGGATGAGAGCTGATGAAGAATTTTATCCTGGTTGTATAGCTGAAAGCTGATATCGGGATGAACAAGAGCTACCCGGTTGAACTCTTCCATGATATACTTCAGCTCCAAGGTGTTACTTTTGAGGAAATTTCTTCTGGCCGGGACATTAAAAAAGAGGTTCTTTGCCGTTACAGTTGTTCCATCAGAAGAGTTGACAGGCGATTGGGAGATAAACTCGGATCCGTTTACAGTGACCGCTGTTCCTACTTCATCTTCTACCCGTTTTGATTTGAGCTCTACCTGGGAGATGGAAGCGATGGAAGCGAGGGCTTCACCGCGGAAGCCTAATGTACGGATGTTCAGGAGGTCATTTGCGTTTTTGATCTTCGAGGTAGCATGACGTTCAAAGCACATTCGTATATCCTGTTCCGACATGCCACATCCGTTATCAATTATCTGGATCAATGTCTTGCCTGCATCCTTGATTATCAGTTTGATTTCAGTCGCTCCTGCATCAACAGCATTCTCCAGCAACTCCTTGACAGCAGAGGCTGGTCGTTGCACAACCTCGCCCGCAGCGATCTGGTTGGCTACCGATTCAGGCAATAAACGAATGATGTTTCCCATTGCCACAAAAGTACCCATTTTTCCTGAATCGGAGGAGGTTCAATTCAATGGTTTTTATAATTTTGGAATTTATAACAAAGATTCTCATGAGTAATGAAACTGCAGGTAATCTGAAAAATCTGATCGTGGTAGGTGATCGCGTACTGATCAAACCAAAAAAGATTTCCAACAAAACAAAAGCAGGACTCTATCTTCCCCCGGGATACCAGGAAAAAGAGGAGATCCAGACAGGCTATGTTGTCAAATGCGGCCCGGGTTTCCCCATTCCGATTCCTTCTGAAGATACGAATGAATCCTGGAAACACGCAGAGGAAAACGTCCGTTACATCCCTCTGCAACCTAAAAATGGCGACCTTGCAATATTTCTGCAAAAGGGCGCCATTGAAGTATTATTCAATGATGAGAAGTACTTTATTGTCCATCAACATTCCATCCTCCTGCTGGAGAGGGATGAAGAACTGTTTTCCTAAAACCTGGATCGGTCGACGACCGGAAATCGCATTTGCGCCAGGTAAAAGGCTCCGTAAAATACCGCACTGAAGAAGAGCGTACCCATAAGTTCATTGACAAAGAATGAGATACCCTGGGATCCATCGTTGAAAAACACCATGCCCGCAATATAACACTGCGTCAAACCTGCAAAGGTTTGAGGATATAACATCGGTAAGGCCAACCAGGCTGCAAAGTTAGTAATCAGGAAAAAGATTACTGATGATGAAAAGGCAGCCAGCACGATGTTTCGTGCGGAGACATGTTTTCGGATGGTTGCTCCGATCACTACCGTGATAACAAAACTCAGGTAGACGGCAGGCATGATTGCGTGAAACCCAATAAAGAGATCGCTGATGAATAATGCAGCGATTGGTATGGCGAAAGCGAAACGCTTTCTCTCGAAATAGGTGCCCGCAAACAATGCCATTGCCGCCACCGGGGTGAAGTTAGGCCAGTGGGGTAGCAATCGCATAAGCGCAGCTGCAATAATAACAGAGAAAACAATAAAAAACCTAAGATTAAAGGCTTTATATTTCATTAATATATTCTAATAGTTCCTTACAAAAATAATAAATCATTTCAATAAAAGTCAAGTGAATCAAGAAATTGTTTTCATATTTTTGCACATTCATTAAATTATTTTATTATGTACTTGAAAATAAGACAGTTACCATTTTTGGTTTTTCTTTCGACACTTTTTTTATCTAATTCCTGCACTATGAAGAAGCATGTAGAGACCATTGTTTACAATGCCAAGATATATACAATGGACGAATCAAACCCCAATATTGAAGCCTTCGTCATAGACCGGGGAAAGGTAATTGAAACTGGAGATAAAGAGGCGCTTCTTGCCACTTATTCTCCAAAAAATCAACTAGATGCAGATGGCCTGACGATCTTTCCGGGCTTTATTGATGCTCATTGCCATTTTTATGGACTTGCGCTCGGGCTCAAGTGGATTGATCTGGTGGGCTGCAGCTCTTTTGATGAAGTGATTGAGCGAATTGAGAATACCGATTCCATTGAGCAGGCGACATGGATTACCGGTCGAGGATGGGACCAGAATCTATGGCGAAATAAAGTGTTTCCTTCGAAAGAGAGACTTGATTCGCTCTATCCTGACCGACCGGTTGTTCTGGTACGGATCGACGGACATGTAGTCCTGGCGAACCAGACAGCCCTGGATATTGCGGGGATTACAACCCGTCACCCATTTTCAGAAGGAGAGGTTGAGATCATCGACGGGGAGTTGACAGGCATCCTCAGTGAAAATGCTGCTGATCACCTGCGGAGAGCTATTCCGAAACCGGATGAAGATCAGGCAGTTGAGCTCATCAAACAGGCTGAAGAACAATGCTTCTCTTTTGGTTTGACTGGTGTGGCGGATGCCGGTCTGGAGAATCGTACGTTGAAGTTGTTGGACTCCATCACACAGCAGGAAGTGATAAAGATTCATATATACGCGATGATAGAGCCTTCTCCGGAGAATATTGGTGACTTCATGAAGAGGGGGCCTTACGTCACGGATCGGCTTCATATCTGCTCGGTGAAGCTTTATGCTGATGGGAGTCTGGGTAGCCGGACAGCCTTGCTCAAACAACCCTATTCCGATGATCCCTCCAAAATCGGGATTCAGGTTACTTCTCCCGATTCGATACGGGAAATCTGTCAATTAGCATATGACAACGGCTTCCAGGTGAATACACACTGCATCGGAGATTCAGCGACGAGGGTATTGCTGGATATTTATGGGGAGTATCTAAAAGGAGATAATGACCGGCGATGGCGGATTGAACATGCGCAGGTAGTTGATCCGGCTGATCTGATTCTATTCGGGAAACATTCTATTATCCCTTCCATTCAGGCTACCCATGCCACATCCGATATGTATTGGGCCGGAGAGAGACTGGGGCCAATACGTATTCAATGGGCCTATGCATACAAGGATCTGCTAGCTCAAAATGGATGGTTGGCAAACGGAACTGATTTTCCGATTGAGCGGATCAGCCCGTTATTGACCTTCTACGCTTCTGTCGCCCGGCAGGACGAAGAAGGATATCCTGCTGGTGGATTCCGGATTGAAAACGGGCTGACCCGGGAAGAGGCGTTGAAGTCGATCACGATCTGGGCGGCGAAAGCCAACTTCGATGAGCAAGATTACGGCAGCCTTGAGCCAGGGAAATGGGCAGATTTTGTGATCCTGGATAAAGATATCATGGAAATCCCCCTATCTGAAATCCCTGAAGTAAACGTGATAAAGACCTTCTCTCATGGAGAAGAAGTCTATAAAGCAAATTGCGAATAACGAAAAACTAATTGCGACTTACTTATCTATGTATTTGCAAACGAAACTCCCGAATTTATCTCCGGCGCGGTCGTAACAACTCTGGATCCGGGTGCCTGTATCGAAGTCATATCCACCCATATTGACACTCTGGATGTTTTTTAATTCCGCCTTTCCGATTATCGTTTCCTGGTTAGCTGTCTCAACAAGTTCCACGACCATGTTTATGTAGGCATTTTTGCGCATAACCCCCACATTCATTCCTGGTTCGGTAAAGAGCGTTTTAACAATCAGGGTAAACTTGACTTCGACTCCCTCTTTACCAGTGATTTCGCACTTGCCAGTTTTGGAATTGAAGTTTTTTTCGAACGTAGGTTGAAATCGGTCAGAACGGTCATTGATCCATGCTTTGGCCCAGGTATCACCGGCTCCATCATCTTTTTTGTTTATGTCCTTGGAGCGTTTGGCAATGTAATCCGCCTCCTTTTTAAATTTTCCAACTGCCATATTGGAATAATCATATTGAAGGTTGATTTCACTCTGTCCTTTCAATGCAGAAAAACTGCCGGATTTGAGTTTTTGTCCGAATAAAGATCCACCGGTGGCAATTAATAACCCGACAAGGATCAGGATGGTGCTTTTTCTCATACGCTGAAGTTGTTTGTTTGATTACTATAAAAAAATAGATTTCAGATTAAAATTTAAAGCCAAGCAGGACTCTGAACGTTGTGATATCGATCACCTGATCAGGCTTGGAACGATCCAAGCCGTTGTAGTTAATCGTTCCGAAATTATACATCAGGGAGAGAAGAAATACTCTGTAACGGATATTCATCATAATTTCCTGACCAAGGATGTTAGCCCCAAAATAATTGTCGTGCCAGCTGAGGTTAGCATTAAGTTTATAGCTCAGATCGATCATTAATTTGTCAACCGGATTGACGGTAATGAGGGGACCGAATTTTTGTCCTACGAAATAGTACCAGACCTCTGACGTTTTTTTGTCGGAGCCGGGAAAAGGGGTTGCCGTAGCAAACCAAATATCAAGAAAGGTAGCGTCAATTCCGAATCGCAGAATGTTATTCGCTACCGCAGGGGCGATGTAAATGAGGTATCCCAGGCTCAGGTTTCCTCCAATTCTGGCAGATTGAAAGTTCATCCTGGTTAAGGAAGTAGTTTAACCGGAAGCGAATTTCCCGAACGGGAATACGGGTCCAACTTTCAGGGTAAATCCACTATGGATGTTGTTTGGTCTTGATGTTGAGAAATCGGCGGAAGATCCCTTCTGGGCAAATGGTATGTATGGGATTAGAAAAAATACGAGGACGAATAGTGTGATATAACGTTTCATGACGAGGTAAATGAATTTTAATCAGGTAAAGTTAAGCATTTTCCAGATATTGATAACGTTCAATATGAGAAAACATGATGTCCTTGATCACATTTTTTTCATCTTCTGTGATTGAATAAGTGTTTTTTTTATACCCGGAAGTCTGTGAGATAAACTGATCCAGCCTGTTTTCAAAATTGGCGGTAAAGGGTAAATCAAAGTGAGCATAGAGATCTCTGAGACTCCCTTTCGGATCTTTTTCAAGATCTTCATACCTGATCTCAGCTGTTCGGTTTGCCGATAATTTTTTGCAATCACACTGAATGGTTGTCATCATGTTGTTCAGAATGACAGAGATCTCCTTTGCATCAGGAGTGTAGCTGTTCTTGTTCAGGATATTTTGTTTTTGAACAACCTTCCAGAGGTGTATGGTAGAAGGGACTATATTATACGGGTGCCTGACGATATGGATAAACCTTGCTTCCGGGAAGAGTTCGGCAAGCAGAGGGATTCGTAGTGAATTAAACGGATTCTTGGAAACGATTTGCTTACCAGTCTTGAACAGGATCTTTCTGTAGAAGCTTGCCAGACTGGATGTCCAATCCTTTAATTTTTCGTTATCAGGAAGAAAAGCTGTATTGACAAGGAAGTACTCTCTGTCCGATGGAAAAACCAGTTTCTCCAACGGAGAAAATGTGGTGAGTCTGTACATCGCATATTCATCCTCCTGTGGTTCATCAATACCGATCTTCACATTATCCATTGGTCTCGATTTGCCAGCAAACGCTGCAAATACATGCTTGTAGAAGTGATAGGAGATCAGAAAATGATCCGGAAGAGCAACCTGGTAGAGAGTTGGAGTGGTCAGGTTTGGATCTCTGCTCATTAGCTGGTGCAGGAACGTGGAACCTGTCCGCCAGTGACCGACGATGAAGATTGGATCTTTTGGAACAGGGCTGTTTTTCAGCGACTGCCTATATCTGATTTGCTCAATTCTTGAGAAAAGAGATGACCAGCAGGAGCTTTGTAACAGGAAGAGAATACGTCCTGCACTATTCATGGTCCAGGATATTTGGTTTCGGGTGAGAAGCCGTAACAGGGGAGTTGTACGAATGCCTGCGGTAAGATATGAATCGTTCAAGCTTTTGCTTTTTCGCTTTCAATAAATTCAGTTATGCTGTTGATTGACTGAATGATATGGCGCGCCAGGTTTTGATCATTCAGGCGAACTTTATATTTCCGTTGTAGCGCCATGATGATCTCAATGCCATCAACAGAATCGAGAGTCAGTGTGTTGTTTCCCCCGAATAGGGGCTCCTCATCACTCACATCTTCAGGATCTATATCGGTAATATTGAGAGTCTCCATAATCAGGTTCTTGATCTCCAGTTTCAGTTTATAAGTCGCATCCGGGGGTGTCATAGAGATCAGGATTAAATACTCTTTCTAAGGTGTTTGAAGAACTTCTCTTCTATATCAGCCCGGTCCTTGATCATGTTGCTAAGCTGTTTCATTTTATCGGGACCTAAATCACGGTTTTTACCGATACGTGCTACAAAGAGTGAGATTTCACGCCAGCCATCGCCGATGGACATCAACTCTTCCGACAGATCCTTCAGATCAGGATTGTTCAGGATATCTGACGCTTGCTGGAGGAATGTTGCATACATATAACGGAAACCTGCACCTCCGGTCCCCTGATCCTCCAGCAGGATGTTGATCTTCATCACCTCGTGCGAGAGATGTTCAGTATCTCTTGTCAGTGACGGCCAGTCAACAATTTTCCGGGCAAAAAGCCGGATTCCTTTGATGCCAATAAAGGGAACCGGAAGATTCAGCATATTGAAGCAGGCTTTTTTAATTCCTTTGACAATGGGTTTGATGTAGTCTGTATTCTCAGGGATATGCTCTGGATAAAAGAGAAATCCTTTTGGTGACATGTTCCCTCCGGCAAATCTGCCTCGTAACAGAGACTCTTCCTTCAATTCGACCGGTTTAGGAAAATAACTGTCACTGACGATGTATGTTGATCCCTCTTTCCCGATCACGATCATGAAGTGGACATTGATGTGAACCTGTTCCCAGGAAGGCACATAATCCATGTAGAAAAAATCAACCTGGGAAGCAACCGGAATGTTCTTTTCGAGTAAGGCATCCAATGCCTGCATCCCAACCGTTGAATCCCTATAGGAAAAGGTTTTGAATTTGATACCCAATCGCTTCTGAATGTTCTTTCTCATCTCACCGGGACGATTCCGGACAATGAAAGTGGGAAAAGCAAAGGCTTTGTGTTTGTGAAAATATCCGAAAAATATGCCACTGGCGATCCCGAACACCATTGGTTCCGTAATTTCGAGGCCTGTGTGATTCAGAAGGGATGTAACAGTGCCCGATTCACAATGGGCACCCATTTTATGGTTGAATTGGATTGTACTCATTTATTGTCAACTTCAGCGTTTGCCGGTTCCGGGCCAGGGTTGATGTTGATTAACTGGTCAACGGAAATGTTAAATACGATAGCATATCGGTTAAGGAGATCATCAGAGATCTTATTAAAATGAACAGGCAGCAGGTGTTTTCTGACTTTTCTCGTCGGAATTTTCGTTCGGGCAGATAGCTCTGAGAGCGTAAGGTCTTCAAAAACCATAAAAAACTTCACCGGACTGATCTCATTCCGTTTTACCTGTTCCTGCAGCGATGCCTCAAGGTTCTTGCGTTTAAGGAAATAGTCGTCAATGTAATTCTTGTTAATGTATGATCCTGTCTGTATCGGTCCATACGTTCCGTTTTCCTTCTCCACGTAAAGAATCATCTGCTGTTCCGGGCAATCGACATAACCCTCTTTCTCTTTCATAAACCGATATTGGATTCGTTCCGTTTTGTAAAAATACGCATGCTGATCAGCATTGCAAAGATAAAAAACAAAAGCAACCAGAGCGTCCGGGGAAGGATATCGATCAACGTGCCATCGCGGATAAAGAGTTCCAGGTAGTTGTCAATTCCCCAGCGGAGTGGAGAGAAACTGCTGATCATCTGTATCGTTTTGGGCATCAGGTGAATGGGAAGGAAAGTGCCACTGATAATTCCCAGGATGACTACCATGACGGACCCGAAGAGAGCGGCCTGTGCATGACTCCGGGATCCGGCGCCAACCAGCATACCAAAACCAACGGCGGCAAAAGCGGCAGCAAGCGTCGCCACCACCAACGCCCAGAAACTCGATCCGATCGCTAACCTGGGCAAATCAAACAGAACATGAAAGAGATAGATCCCAATCAGAATCATGAAGAGGAACTGAATGAGACAGACAATGAGGTAGAGCAGAACTTTTGCTCCCATTACACTTCCTAAGGGCACAGGAAGAGTTTTCAGCCGCTGGTAGGGGCCTTCACGCTTTTCATTGATCAGGCTACCGGAGAGCGGGATGACGATGAAGAACATTGCAAACATGATGAAGCCAGGGATATTGTTCTGTATTGGAGTGGGTGTGATCGCGGATTTCTCTTTTACTGCCTGCTTTTCATAGATGGGAGGAAGATCATTCAGCAGCCTCTCTGGGTCAAAATGAATTTGCGGTTGGCTAATCGCAATCATTTGACGCATAACAACCTTCCCTTCCGCACTTTTGCATAGAAAAACAGCTGCACTCCTAAGTGTCGCTTTAAAGGTTTCATGCAAAGTAGGGTCGATCACAATGGTAATGGATGAATCTTCAGGAGAGATAATAATGCCTATGGGAACATCGCCTTTCCTGATCGCTTCGGTAAGCGCTGAAGGACTCAGGGAGTCTGCATGCACTCGAAAGATGCCGGAGCTCTGGAAATCATCACGAATCTGCTTGCCAAGAGGAGATCCCGGCATGGCGGATATCCCGACCGGGGTGGGTTCTGCCTGGTTTTTCAATGCTTTTTCCTGTGCCATGGTAACGACAAGGATCAACAGGACCGGCATCAGGAACAGGATTCCCAGACCGGGAATATCCCTGATCAGGATCAGCCATTCTTTCCGCAGAGCAGCCAGGAATTTTATCATGACACAAAGTTAAACAATCCGGTGAGCTTCGAGTATGGTGATAGGCGCGATGGTTGTGCAGACCCTGGTTAAGGTGAGACCGGCTTCGTGCAGAATCATTTCAAACTCCTTCCTTGTCCGTTCTTTGCCTCCTGGCATTGAAGCAAGCATCTGAATGTCAATTAGTTTAGACATGGACGGGCGGTTGGTGCCCGGGACAATCATCTCGATGATGATCACCTTTCCATGGTCCGGCATCGCTTTCCGGATATTAGAGAGGATAAGGATAGCATGCTGGTCATCCCAGTTGTGGAGGATGTTTTTAAGCAGGTATCCATCAATATCACCAGGTACTGATTGCAGGAAATCTCCTTCAACCAGGTCTATGCGGTCAGAGACATTGTATCGGCGGAAGGTTTCTTCCACTTTCATCAGGGCAGCCTGACGGTCAAAAAGGATTCCCTGTAGTGTTGAATTGACTGCCAGGATGTTGGCCAGCATGAATCCGTCTCCACCCCCTATATCAGCCAGGCTTCTCAAGCCGGAGAAGGAGTAGGACTGGAGGATAGGCGCCAATCCCATTGAGGAGAGATCCGACATCGATTTATCAAAGATTTTGGAACTATCCGGATGATCGCTCAGATAATCATAGATACTCTTTCCATAGATCCTGTTGCAAGCATCCACACCTGTTTTAACTGTCTCCAACAGATCGCCTGCGATCTTCCAGTTAAGGGGGGAGAGGTGGTGCCTGAACATGTTCCTTAACGACTCGTTGCCGTCCATCAATGGTTTTGATAATCTTGTATTTGAAAAACACTTTTCTCCACTCTCCCGGAAGATCCCATGTCCGGCCAGTGCACGCATGACGCGAAAAAGCGCTTCTGCGCTGACATTCAGCTCTCGGGCAAGTTCATCGACAGATTTTTTGCCTGATCGTAGTGATTCAGCAATATTAAACTCTGTAGCAACATAGAGAGCCGGAAGTAAGTAAAGATATTGAAATTGCTCATAGAGGACGACTCTTCCGGGAAATAGCCGTTTGTATAAGGCAAACAGAATAGTCCGAAAGGCCTGGATTGCGTTCACCAGCCATTTTGGAGGCAGAGGAGAAGGATTCCGGTTATTGCTCATGGCTTGGTGTCGCTTCATCAGTTGGCGGGTATTTCCAGCGGTTGTGCGACCAGAGGTAGTACCTCGGATCTTCCCGGATGTTCTCTTCGAGGGCCTGAAAATAGCGTTCGGTCAGGTTGGGTTCCATAATGATCTCGCCTGGCTCATTCAACGGGCGAAATTCCACTTCGTAGAATCCTCGTTTTACTTTCCTGATATGGACATACAACACCACACCTTTCATTTTTCGATGGAGATTTTCCATCCCTCGAAAAGCAGCTGTATCCTGGTTCATGAATTTGATATAGTGGACTTTAGACTCCTTGGCAGGACGTTGATCTGCTAAGAAATAGAGACATATTGGAGATGGATTTTTTCCTGATAAAATGTATTTATAGGCTTCATGATAGTAATAGAGTAATAACCCATATTTTCCTCTTGAGTGCATGATCAACTCGTTTACAAATCGATTCGACTGCTCCTTGTAGATTGCAATACAAGTGAATTTGATGATCAGGCCCAGGTAAGAAACCCACTCCCAGTTTCCGTAATGACCGGGTGCCATAATGACGTTAATTCCTTTTTTTGCATAATCATCCAATATCTCCGTATTGGTCAGTTTGTATCTTGAATCAAATGCATCTTTATCCATGTGGAAGTTGGCCACGGTTTCGATGAGGTAATCGGCCAGGTGTTTGAAAAATTCTTTCCGTAAGGATTTGAGTTCTTTATCTGATATCGCTGGAAAGGCATTGCGAAGATTCTTTTCAACCACATTTCTCCTGTATCCCAAAATGTAATACATGATCAAAAAGATAAAGGTAGATATACCGTAATAGAACCGAAATGGCAGGATTGTCAGAAACCATATCATCAGACGCATAGAGAGTCTCATATGCAGAGTATCTTTCCGGCAAAGGTACGATTAAGGTTCAAGATTCAAGAATCCAGTCATCCAGCATCTAGTTATCCAGAACCTCCATCCCCAATGTTTCAGCAAGTTTCCGGGCTTCTTCATCAGCATCTTCCCGTGTGCTGCATTTTTGTATTTCGACCCTCGACTGAGGGATTCCAGCTTCCAGAACAACCCGGAAGTCCTGTGTGGTGGTTACGATGGACCTGTTCGAAAGACTATAAGCACGGTATGAATTTCGGGTTTGAACGACCCGAAGACCCGAGAATCCTTCGAGACGTTGCCATTTGCCGGTTTTAAACAGCCCAAATAATAGGTGATATTGTCGTACCTTCCTCGTGTCTGTGTTGATTTCACAACCGCTTGCGGTAAATCCTGTAAACGCTCCGATTATGATCAATATAGCTCCTGCCCAGAAAAATGGAATCAGGATGACACCAACAATCACCAATATTAACCCGGAAAACGAACCGGTCGGACCAAAAGCTTTATCAAGTGTGTGGTTAATGTGCATAAGGTTATGTTCTTAATTACTTTTCGTAGTATTCAAAAGCATCTATATTATCCAGGTAGACGCCATCGAATCCGGCTTCCAGGATTCGGTTCATGTAGGCGTTGTTATTTCCGAATATAATGGATTTCCATTCCGGTTCCCAGTATCTGACAATATAATTACCAGGCCAATTTGGATTGCCATCGCCCAGCCATACAGGACTGCCAAATTCCCATCCGGGAATCCAGTAATAGCGGTAGTTTTCAGCTTCCCCGATACTCATGTAACAGATTACCAGTCGCTTGCCTCCACTCCGCTTGGTTTTTAATGATTCTACATCCTGTTTCGTCAATTGGCTGCCAGTTATGTAAAAGAGGTCAATGATCAACAGGTCGTAGTTGGTCTGCCGAAGTGAGTCAAGATACTGAGTTTTTGAGGAATAACCATCAGGATTGAGGAGGTAGAGGAAGTTTTTTGCCTTTTTTAACGTGTTGATGGCTGAGTCATTTTCGTTGAAGATCGGATCCGGAAAAACCGGGATATTATCTAACTCGCGATGTACGGCAGCAAACGAGATGTACCCCTTCAGTGCATTTTGATCGTAAGAGTTTTGCATATCAGAATGAACTGAACAATAGTCAGTTACAAGGATCATCTTACCTTTGACTTTAACCATATCGAGATATCCTTCCATATATTCCCTTACTGTAGTAGGGGTAGGATTACCGTCACCACGGTAGCCATAATTAAGATCTTCCCTTGCCTGCCCTTCAATGGCCTGCAAATAGGTTGTGGCCGGCGTTCCGGTTGCTTCACCATCCAATGAGACAAGTTCCTGCCCGTTTTGCGGAATCACGATAAAGCCTGGGTGAAAATTCTCTGCGTAGTCTGAGATCTCTTCGATAAAAGCTCGCATCTCCTGTCTGAAGTCGAGATCAGGGATGTCGTTTTTTTTGCAGGCGAGGAAAATACAGGTAGTGATCCAAAAGAGAAATAACAGCTTTTTCATTATACAAGCTCTTAAAGATCAAAGATAATAAAACTGGATGACTGGATCCTGGATGTTTACTATTTAACCTTGAACCTTGAGTGTTGAGTGTTGAATCCTAAATTTTGAGACTGTAAAAACCTGATAAAGAACAGGTACAATGATCAGAGTCAGGAAGGTGGAGACAAGCAAACCACCGATGATTGTCCAACCAAGCGGGGCCCACATCGTTCCTCCCTGCAACGTCAGTGGAAGCAATCCTCCTATGGTTGTCAGAGTAGTAAGCACGATAGGTGTGAACCGTGTCTCGCCGGCAGTTTTTATTGCTTCATTCATAGTCAATCCATTGGCCATTAACCTGTTCGTATAATCAACCAGGATAATTGAGTTGTTTACCACAATCCCGACAAGACTAATCAATCCGATGAAAGCAGAGAATGAGAATGTATACCCGGTTATGAGCAGCGCCCAAATCATGCCAATCACGGCAAAAGGAATAGCGGCATAGATGATTAGCGGCTGCCGAAACGATTTGAACTGCAGCACAAGAACAGCAAAGATGGCAATCATGGCAATGATAATAGCAATCTGCATGCCTCCGAACGACTCCTCGCGGCTCTCCAACTCTCCGCTGATAACGTAATCATATCCTTTTGGTAATGGATAGTTTACCAGTTGATTCAGAACCGGTTTCATCACATCATCCAGAATAGCACCCTTTTCCAGGTCGGCAGTCACCAATGCAGTCCTGTCCAGATCAAATCGCTTAATGATGCCCGGTGCCTGGGTGAACTCAATGGAAGCCAGTTGTTTCAGTGGGATCAACCGGCCTGAAAGAGATCTCACAAATATGCTATTGAAATCTTCTGGAGTGATATTCTCACCCTGAGGCATTCGCAAAACAATCTGATACTCCTTGCCTTCCTTATCACGAAACTTGGATACTGAGACTCCGTTTATGGCCGTTCTGACTGTCTTGTCGATCTCTGCAACCGGAACCCCATAGATGCTTGCTTTTTCTTTGTTGATCAAAACCTGGATATCTATCCGCTTCTTTGCCAATCTGTTATCGACATTAATTACACCAGGCCGGGTGGTAATCATCTCCTCTACATCATAGGAAATCCGTTGAAGTTCATCGAGGTTTTCGCCGTTTACAAAGACCATGATTGGCGCTTCGATTGGTTGTCCCTGTTCAAACTCTTTGACATTGATCCTGGCCCCCGGGTATTTTCCGAACAGCTCTCGAAGCGTTGTAATCAGTTTATCGAACTTCTTCACCTCATATGCCTCAAGCTGAACAAAAATTTCAGCAAAATTCCTTGCGTAGCTCTTCTCGAAAACATTGTAATAGATCCGGGAATTCCCGTGGCCGATATTGGATGCGTAATAGTTTACATCAGGAATGGTGTCGAGGACCGATTCAACATACATTGTGACGTTATTGGTCTTTCGCAGATTACTTCCTTCAGGCAGGTTAATCTGGATCAGAAATTGAGGTTTTTCCGCTTTGGGAAAGAATGAGACACCGACAAACTGAAAGACAAAAAGTGAGATCAGGAGCAGTATGACTGATATGCTTATTGTGAGAATCTTATGGTTCAACGCGTAGTTCAGTGATTTCCGGTAAGGGCCCTGAATCATCTTTTTCAGCCATCGTTCAAAGAAAGTCATCTTTTTCTGTATGTCACCGTTGATAATCGGTTTGTATAATTTACTGGTTATCAGTGGAGTTAATGTTAGTGCTACCAGCAGTGACATGAAAAGAGTAGCGATGATAGTTACCGGCATGCTTTTAATGAACTCGCCGGAAGCTTCCGGCATCATGATGATAGGTATGAATGCCAGAACAGTTGTCGCTGTTGCACTGATGATAGGCCAGCCGATTTCTGAAGCACCCATAATGGATGCTTCACGGGGAGAGTATCCCTGAAACCGAAACCGGTTGATGTTTTCGACCATGACGATGGAATTATCCACCAACAGACCAAGCGCTACCACCAGTCCTGCTATAGAGATCTGCTGTAATCCAAATCCTGAACTATCCACCACAAAAAGTCCCATAATGATGGAAAGAGGGATGGCAATAATCACAATCATAGAAGACCTGAAGCCAAGTGCCAGTATGGTAATTAGTCCAACCAGCAAGATCCCTTGCAACAAGTTGCGCAGGAAGTGGCTGATTCGTTGATCTACCCAGATGGATTGATCAAACACCGTAAAAAGAGAGATGTTTTGGGGAAGTGCTTCCTGGAATTCCTGTATGTTTTCCTCCAGCTTCTCCCGGATCCGGAAGATGTTGAAATTTTCTTTCTGCCTCACCTCCAGGAAAATACAGCGATTTCCATTCACGCGACCATAGTATATCTTATCTTCATAGTTGAAAGAGACGTCTGCAATATCCTGAAGATAGATTGTTCTTCCTTTGTAGGCGTGGACAACGGTTTTTTCGATCTCCTTGAGATTGTTGTATGAACCACTTGTCTGCACGCTGAACGTTTTATCTGATAGTTGTAACGATCCTCCGGGAATGTTGGCATTATTGCTCAGAATAGCTTTCTCTACCTGATTGAGGGAAATATTCATGCCGGCCATTTTAGGGAAGTTCAGTGAAACTCTAACTTCTTCATCCGGGTAGGCCCTGATATCGATGGTTTTGACACCTTCCGTTTTCCGGATCATCTTTTTCAATTGCTCGGCTTCAGCGAAAAGCTTTCTGTAAGAGGCACTTTCAGACATCAGCGCCAGTTGCATGATGACCACATCTGAGGTTGTCCATTCCTCGAAGTTCAATTCCATGATCTCAGCAGGCAATTCGCCTCTTACGCCATTTACTTTATCAACCACCTCTTCATATTTCTTTTTGGCATTGGTGCCAAAATAGAATTCGACAGCGAAATAGGCGAGACCATCTTTAAGTGTGGTCTGGATCCTTTTGACATCTTCCAACTCGTTAATAGCATCTTCAATGGGTTGGGCAACAAGCTCTTCCATATCAAAGGGTGTGGCTCCAGGGTAGATAATGATCACCGAAGCACCCGGTACATTGACTGGCGGGTCTTCTGTTCGGGGCATGGACAAAAAGGAGTTGACTCCTGCAATGACAAGCAGGATAAACACCAGAATGGTGAATTGGTAGTTATCTATTGCGAGTTTTGGTAGCTTCATGATGTTGAGGTTGGATGGATTACTTACGGATGATCACTTCATCTCTATCTTTCAGGTATTGAGCACCTTCGATAACTACCTGTTCCCCTTTTTCCACTCCTTCCTGAATACAAATTTGATCGGCAAGACCACTTGTTTTTACTCGTCGCTTCTCAACTTTTCCATCGAAGTAAACAAAGATAAAGCCGATATTCCCTTCCGCTTCCACCAGTGCATCAATCGGGATTTGCAGACATTTTTCAGAAACAGGAGGCAGAATGATGACATTTGCAATAAATCCTGATACTAATTGATAATCAAGTGATTTCACGGAAAGCTCTACTTCAAATGTGCCAGTATAGGGATCGGCTGCTTTCCCCACTTCTGATACAATGGCCTGAAATTCAACATCAGGATAGGCATCAAACATGATTGAACCCGAATACCCTAGCTCGACATCCACGATGTCACGGTCGGTCAGACTTGCTTTCACCACCCACTCTTCCGCAGAGGAACCGAAAAGGAAGAGAGGCTGTCCCTGCCCCACAATTTCATTCGCTTCTGCCAGTTTCAACAGGATCTTCCCGTTTGACGGGGCTTCTATGGAAGAGTACCGAAGGTTAAACCGCGCGATATCGAGAGTTGCTTTAGCGACGTTCAGGCCTGTTTTCGCATCCTGCAGATTTTCAAGCGTAGCTACACTATCCTTGTATAGGTTCTCAATACGCTGATAGTCACGTTCTGCCTTCTGATAAGCCAGTTCTGCCTGATCCTTTCGGGCGCTGATCTCTGACAGGTTCAGCTTTGCCAGAATATCGCCCTGTTTAACCAATTGTCCCTCTTTGACATAGATATTTTCAATAATACCCCCGGTTTTAAAGCTGAGCTTGACCTCGGTTTTTGATGAGAGTCTTCCAGAAGTAATGATTGGATTGGAGATCGGGAGTTCTTCAACAGTCGTTATCGTAATCTGCTCTATTTTTTTTTGCTGCTCGTATTGTTGCTCGCTGTTGCATGACCAGAAAGAGAGAATAGTTATACTGATTATCAGAATATTAACTGGTTTCATAGCTTATCATATTTAATAAGGTTATATGGTTATTGGTCATTAGTTATTATGGTCATCAAGGGAAATATTCTTTATTATCGCAGTCGTAAATCGTCAATCAACAAGGGGGTAAGTTGCCATGGCTCGCTCCAACTCAGCCTGGCTGATCTTATAGTCGTAACTGGAAAGGATCATGTTTAAGCCGGCATTAGTCATATCGGATCGGGCATTAGTAAACTCCAGCAAGCTTGTAAGTCCCAGGTTATATTTTTTCCGGATAATCTCAAATGCTTTTGTAGCGCTTTGACTTTGGGTACGTGCTGAGATTACTGCCTTTTCTGAAGTTGTGACATCATACCAGGCATCGATTACCTGCAATCGAATTTGATTCTGAACCTCCGTATTTTGCTTCTCGAGCATATCCTGCTCAATTGAAGCTTGCCGGATTTTTGATTTGGTTTCCATTCCGTGGAAAATTTTCCACTGCATCACCACCGATGCGAAAAGAAAGTCTGCTTTATCAGAAAATTCATAGGTCTCACCTTGAATACCGTAATCCACCCCGAGGCTCAGGGTAGGAGCGTGGTTGAATTTATTTAGCTTTACATTGTATGCTGATGCCTGCAAATATTCCCGCAATTGATGAAGCTCCTCCCGGTTCCTGATAGCAATTTCAGAAGATAATGTTGCATTCAATAATAAGCTATCTATCATTATATTAGAATCGTCCACTTCAATTTTAGATTCAAGTGGTTTATTAAGTAAAAAATTGAAGTAGGCAGTGGCTGATTCATTAAATTTTTCTGCCTCAGCCATCTGTTGTTCTACCTTGCTGAGCTCGGCCCTTGAGCGATAAACTGCATCTGCGGTCACCTTATCATTGGCAAAGAGACTTTCACTAACCCGGAGGTTCTCATTTACCACAGCCAGGGTCTGTTCAAATAGCTCAAGAGCATGAATGGTTTTCAGGTAGTTATAGTATGCAGTTTTGATCTCATTGACCAGCTCTCTGCGGTAGACGTCTATCCCGATGCAGGCAGCATCGGATAGCTCTTTCCGGATTTTATAGTTAAACCAGATATCGCTGTGAAACACGGGCTGCCGAAGACTTAACATGGTCTCCTGCTCTCTGGGGCGAAGAAAGTAAATCTCTTCATTGTCAATTTGCGGGAACTGCTGGGATTGAGTAAGTTGGTTCAGCGTCGTATAGACAGGATTCAGCAGATCCCCTACTGGAAAATCAATTGTTCTCCCACCATCTGCCAGGGTATACCGTGCATTGAAAGATATATTTGGATAAAACAGTGCCCTGGCTTGATTGAGGGATTGTATGCTTTTCCTGTAATCCAGTTCCTTTTGCTTCAATGACAGGTTGTTATCAAATCCTTCCCGGATGTATTTATCCAGTATTGAATCCTGACAGTATGCGAAAACCCTGAGTCCCAATAAACCGAAAAGCAGGAGTAGGGTTAGAATGGTTTTACGCATGATCTGAATCCTCCTTCCTACTGGGTATCAGGGCATCCCGGATCAGATCAAGATGTCTGTTGACCAGTTGCTCGCGGTTGACAGAATGCAGGTCGAACACCATTTTTTTGGCTGAATATATCACCAGAATTCCCATCATTTGAGCCCATAAAGTTGTGCTCAACTCTGCCAGGGGAATATCTTTTCTGATGGAACCATCCTCCATACCCCTGATCAGTGTTTCATTCAGCAGGGTTAATGAGTTGCGGTTTGCCATAAAGGACTTAACTTTCGATTCGTTGAGATTTTGCTGCCCGACATCACGAGCCTGGAAGAATATAAGGGAGTTGAAATAATCTGGATAGCGATTGGAGAATTCAACCAGGGCCAACCCCAGCCCCCGTAATGTCTCCCTGCCGTTTTTCATGTTGCTCATCCGTTTCTCCATTACCCTCATTAGGATTGCCATTCCCCGCTCCATAATGGCAAAATGAAGTTCGTCTTTACTTTGGAAGTAGAGGTAGAGTGTCCCTTTGCTCAGTTCTGCCTGTTCAGCTACATCATCCATCGTAGATGTTTCGTATCCCTTAGAGAAGAAGACCTGTTCACCCGCATTGATAATGTCTTGCTGGCGCTGCTCACGTTCTCGTTCTTTGCGTTCTGCTATGCCCATCGTATGTAATTTTACGTTATCATAAAAAATGACTAACAGTCATTTTGTTGACAAAGATATAAAAATAAAGTAAGAAGGTTGGGAAGTAGGGAAGAAAGGTGGTATGAGGGTGTGAGGGTATGAGGGTATGAGGGTAAGGGGGAAAAGAGTAACAGGAATTATTACCTGGTCACTTGTTCACCTGATAAGTAGTTCACTAGTTTACTTGATCTCAGCATTCTCAAGGATCACTTTATAAACATAACCAGCGCCAAAGTCCTTGTCCAATGCGACAACACCTTCAAATGTTACTTCATCGTCAACATTAATAAATGCCTTTGTTGTAACTGTAAGATCATAATAATCACCATCTTTTGTACCATCCTGAAGGTGAACCCAGTTTCGGTCCATAATATATGGGGAGAATTTTACTACTTTGCCCCTGATTTTCACGGTCTTTCCTTCATAGGATTTCCTGTTTGAATATAACTCTTCAATGGTGATACCTCCTTCGGCAGGCTGAATGTCAATTCCGGTCTTCTCAGGCATAGGCTGTTTACCAGCCATTGATGAAGAAGGCATCTGTCCTTGCGAGATGATTGGCTGATCGGTAAAATCCTGGACGAAATAAATGCTTTCAAACGTTCTGCCAAGCTCATTGCTGGTAAAATTATTCATCTCCATGCCTTCTGACCAGAAATAGGTTTCACCTTTCTGTACATCGGCTTTGCTAACGGCTATCCAGTACTCCTGATCTTCAGTGGAAACCAGCACATACGTATAACCACTGGTCTGGATGACCTCTTCTGCAATGACCTGGCTCACATTTGGGGCCAGGTTCTCTACTCGCTCCCGGGTATTTGAATGACATGAGGTTAATAATGCAATAATTGTCACCATGCCGACGTATATACTTCGATGAATCTTCATATATTTGTATGTTAGAAAGGTTTAGCCTGCAAAGATAGAAATTTACTGAGACTTTAACTCGTTTACTCATGTCATTCGGTCATAAATTCTACATTTTTGTCCTGGTTATAATTATACTGTTTACGCTCATTGTTCTCTCATATTTCGGATTCAGCTACTACAGCCTTCCACTTGAGGAGAGGTTCTTTCATAATGCTTACAAAGCCCTTAAACCTGGTGGTTTCTGGGGACATGGATTGGGTATTTTGGGGACACTTTGTATCATTATCGGAGTTCTCCTCTACATTGCCAGGAAACGATGGAGAATACTCTCACGGTTGGGATTATTGAAGCACTGGCTTGAATTCCACATCTTTCTTTGTACCCTGGGCCCGATCCTGATTCTTTTCCATACATCGTTTAAATTTGGTGGACTCGTTGCAGTGAGCTTTTGGAGTATGGTTGCCGTATTCCTAAGTGGCGTGATCGGAAGATTTATTTATATCCAGATTCCCCATACAATTGAAGGGAGAGAGATGAGTCTGAATGAAGTTCAGGAGATGAAAACCAATATTGGGACGGTCTTGACGGAGTCTTACAGCCTTGACGATGAGAGCCTTAACCTGATCGTTGAGTCAACTAAAAAGAAGGTTGAACGATATCAAGCTAACTTTTTTATGCGATTTGTACGAAATTTTATCAAGGATCAACGAACCATTCGCCAGGTCAGGTCCGTTATAAGAAGGAACAACCTTTCCAGATCGGAACGAAAGAATCTCCTCCATCTGATTCGACATGAAATAACACTGAACAGGAAGATAGAACGACTTGTCATGATGCAAAACCTTTTCAAATACTGGCATGTGGCTCATTTGCCTTTTGCCTTTGTCATGCTGGTCATCATGCTGATCCATGTGACTGTTACTATCGTTCTTGGATACCGTTGGATATTTTAATATGGAAATACTCGTTGAAAATATTCTGATCTACTCGCTGGTTATCATCTTCTGCCTTTTGGTTGTGATTCTTTATTTAAGGAAGCAAAAACGCAAATCCAGAATAGTCGAAGAAAAAATCGCAAAAGCAAAGCAGGATGGATTGTTTGAGCCGATATCCCTTCACCCGGTGGTAGATGAAAATAGTTGTATTCAAACGGGAGCATGTATTGCGGCTTGCCCTGAGAAAGACATTCTGGGGATAAGAAACGGTAAAGCTACCACCATTAATGCGTCACAATGCATCGGTCATGGAGCCTGTTTTCATGCCTGTCCGACTGAAGCGATCTCTCTTTACATCGGCACTGAAAAACGTGGAGTTGAGTTGCCACATGTTAACCATACCTTTGAGACCAATGTTCCGGGAATATACATTGCCGGTGAATTAGGCGGGATGGGGCTGATCAGGAATGCAGTTGAACAGGGTCGCCAGGCTGTAGAGAACATGGTAAAGTCAAGCGGGAAAGAGCATCAGGCCGACTATGACCTGATTGTGGTAGGTGCCGGTCCGGCAGGCATATCAGCCTCATTGACGGCGAAAAAACATAACGTTACCTGTCTTACCCTGGAACAGGACACCCTGGGAGGTACTGTTTTCACATTTCCACGATCAAAAATTGTCATGACCTCTCCAATGGATTTACCACTGTTCGGAAAGGTGAAACTCTTCGAGACAAGCAAGCCGGAACTCCTCAACCTCTGGCAGGATGTCCTGAGCAAAAACAAGATCAACCTGAGGGAAAATGCAAAGGTTGAATCGATTACACGTCACAATGGATCTTTTATGGTTAAGACGCTGAACGGGGAGCAGTTTACAACCAAACATGTTATACTGACTATCGGACGACGTGGGTCGCCACGAAAATTGGGAATTCCGGGGGAAAATATGGAGAAAGTGGCATACCGTCTTCTTGAACCTGAAAGCATTACCGGGAAAAATATCATCGTTGTAGGAGGAGGCGATTCGGCAGTTGAAGCTGCTTTGCAACTGGCAGATCAAAACAATGTCATCCTTTCATACAGGAAAGACTCATTCGGCCGTATCAAGTCAAAAAATAAGGAGAAGATCACGGCCGCTTCTGCAACCGGCCGGATTAACATTCGATATAATTCCAAGCTCACGGCGATTGATCAAAAGGAGGTAATCCTCGGTTCAACCATAAACGAAGGAGAGACAGAAAAAATTGAAAATGACCTGGTATACATTTTTGCGGGAGGGGAGTTGCCGACCCAGTTTTTATCGAAGATAGGGATTGCAATTACAAAGAAATTTGGCGAAGCTGTATTAAAGCACTGATTATTAACTAAATTTGAATGTAGCTTCATTTTATGAGAATAGAAATTATATCTACATTTTTTGCATTGATCTTGATCTGTGCTTCTCCTCTGATGGCTCAGATCTCTCCGGGTGACCTGGCTGAGGTTCATTCGCATTTGGAGGGCATTTCCAATTGCACAAAATGCCATACGCTGGGAGCTAAGGTAACTAACGAAAAGTGTCTGGAGTGTCATCAGGAAGTTAAATCCCGCTTAATGCTGAAAAAAGGCTACCACTTTTCTCCAAAGATCAGGGGAAAAGAGTGTGTTTCCTGCCATAGTGATCACCATGGCCGGAAATTTGAAATCGTTCGTTTTAATCCCGATAAGTTCGATCATAACGAGACCGGGTATAAACTGGTTGGAACTCATTCAACTAAAGCCTGTAAGGATTGCCACAAAGCTGAAAACATTGCCAATATCAAGATTCGGGAAAAGAAGTTCACCTATCTCGGCCTGGATCGTGAATGCCTGACCTGTCATGACGATTACCATCAGCAAACCCTCTCGTCTTCCTGCTCGGATTGTCATAGCAATGTTTCTTTTAAGCCTGCTTCAAAGTTTGATCATTCGGCTACAAATTTCCCGTTAACCGGGAGCCATCAAACAGTCGGATGTGCTGATTGTCACACTATTACATCAAAAAACGAAATTCAATTCCAGGAATTTGCCAATATTCCCCATGAAAGTTGTACAGAATGTCACACCGATGTGCATATTAATAAATTCGGCCAAACGTGTCGTGATTGTCATACCACCGCATCTTTTCATAGCATCCAGGGGATGTCTGATTTCAACCATTCCAGAACCGGTTTTCCACTGGAGAACAAACACGCTGAACTGACCTGTAGATCTTGTCATAAACGCCATTTGACCGATCCGTTGAAACATGAAAAATGTACCGACTGTCACGCCGATTATCATTCAGGAGAGTTCCTCAAGGAGGGTGTTGTTCAGAGTTGTTCCTATTGCCACAGCACGAAAGGTTTCGCGGGATCTTCATTCACGATAAAGCGACACAATGAGGGTGCTTTTCAACTGAAAGGCGCTCACCTGGCGACACCCTGTTTCGTTTGTCATAAAAAAGAAGAAAAATGGAGCTTCCGGGAGATTGGGATGAAGTGCGTTGATTGTCATAATAACATACATGATCCCTTCATCAGTGAGAAATACTATCCCGGGTCGGATTGCCGGAACTGTCATGAGGAGACTCGTTGGGCATCAATCAACTTTGATCATTCAGTAACGGAGTTTGTTCTTTCCGGAGCACATACCACTCAAACATGCCGCTCGTGTCATTTTAGAAATGATCCGAATGGTGTTGAATACCAGGTGTTTTCAGAACTATCTTCACATTGCACATCGTGCCACCAGGATATTCATTACCAGCAATTTGATTTGAATGGAAAAACAGATTGCCTGCGATGTCATGCAGAGAATCTATGGAAAATTCCAGGTTTTGATCACAACAAAACAGCATTTAGATTGGAAGGTAAACATGAAGGTCTTGCATGCACGAAATGTCATAAACCTGTTCGAGCGGGAGAGAGTTCATATATATTGTACAAAATAGGAGAAACAAAATGCGAATATTGTCATTGATTATTGTTCTGCTGGCAATTGTATTTATTTCAGCGAACATGGCCACAGATTCACCACATGGAGAGGATTTTAACGTCCCCTGCGAAGAGTGTCACAGCGCGAAAGGGTGGAAACTTGATAAAGAGATCTACTCCTTCAATCATAACGCGACCGCATTTCCACTTGCCGGACAACACCAGGTGATTAATTGCAGGATGTGTCACCTATCCCTGGTTTTTTCCGAAGCTAAGAGTGAATGCTGGGAATGTCATACGGATATGCATGAACAATCGGTCGGGCCAGATTGCGGACGATGTCACACTCCGGCATCATGGATTATCAATAATATTACTGAACTTCACCAGATGAGCAGGTTTCCGCTTCTCGGCCCACACACAACAGCCGATTGCTCGGGCTGCCATCTGTCTGCATCCTTGCTTAATTTCGAACCGCTTGGGATCGAGTGTGTAGATTGTCATCTGGAGGATTATAATGCGACCACATCCCCGAGCCATGTACAGGGTGATTATTCGACCAATTGCACGGAATGCCACTCTGTGTATAGCTTCACTTGGACAGGGACAGGTATCAACCACGATTTCTTTCCACTTACGCTGGGTCATGAAATCCATGATTGCCAGAAATGCCACATCAGTGGAGATTACACAAATGTATCCCCGGAATGTGTGTCGTGCCACCTGACCGACTATGAAGCTACTATCAATCCCAACCATATCGCCAGCGACATCTCTACAGCCTGTATTGATTGTCACACACTAAACCCAGGCTGGAAGCCCGCCGAATTTACCATGCACGATGCCCAGTTCTTTCCTGTTTATACCGGGAAACACCAGGGAACCTGGAACACATGTGCTGATTGTCATGCCAATGCCGGAAATTACACCATTTTCACCTGCATTGACTGTCATGAACACAATCAGCCGGATATGGATGATGAACATAGTGATATAGGGGGGTATGCTTATAACAGCATTGCCTGTTTCGAGTGCCATCCGACCGGGGATGCAGAGGGGAGCTTCAATCATAACACATCCATCTTTCCATTAACAGGTGCTCATATAACCACAACATGCAGCGATTGTCATACAAATGGTTACGCCGGAACTCCTACGGAATGTTCTGATTGTCACATCAATGCATATAACCTGACAACAAATCCAAACCATAATGCAATTGGGATCACCATTACCTGTGCCACCTGCCATTCAACCGATCCGGAATGGAAACCGGCAACATTTCCTACACATAATGAGTATTATGCACTTGAGGGAGCCCATGCAGCCATAGCAAACGATTGTTTCACCTGTCACCAGAATGACTACAACAATACACCAAACACCTGTGTGGGTTGTCATCTGGAGGACTACAACCAAACGACAAATCCGCCACATGCTTCGGCCCAGTTCTCCACCGATTGCTTATTATGCCATACCCAGAATGGCTGGAGTCCTTCCACCTTTGATCATGACGGACAATATTTTCCTATCTATTCAGGAGAACACCAGGGGGAGTGGAATACCTGTAGTGATTGCCACATAAACCCGGGGAATTACGCAGTCTTCAGCTGCATCGACTGCCATGAACACAATCAACCGGATATGGACGATAAACATAGTGGTGTCCCTGGATATGCATACAACAGCATTGCCTGTTTCAATTGTCATCCTAATGGAAGTACAGGCAAGATGATGGCTCCAAAAGGATTGCGAATTCAAGACTAAAGTGCTGAATATGAGATATTTGTTGATTATTGTCTTTATTGTTATTTCTGGAGTATCAGGTCAGGCTCAAACACAACCTGATCAGATCGAGGGAACCGTCTCGTACATCACATCTCAGAACGTTTATGTGAAATTTAAATCAACCGGTAACATCTCTATCGGGGATACCCTTTACACGAAGCAGGGAGATTCACTCATACCCGTGTTGAAGGTCAAAGATCTCTCAACAATTTCCTGTGTATGTATACCCATTTCTGCCCGATCGCTGGTCGTTTCAGATCGAATTCTTCATATTAAATCAAAAGTTCAGGTAATACAACCTATATCTGTTGAACCTGAGGAAAATATAGTATTAACTAAAGATTCAATCAGACCCATTCAGGACACCCTTCAGATAGAATCTGCCAAGGAAGCTAAACGGTCGCAGGACATTTATGGATTTGCTTCTGTTGCTGCCTTTTCTGACTTCTCAGATACACCCGCAGGGAGTTCCCTGAAAATGAAATACACACTCTCCTTCAACATGAAAAATATTGGTCATTCCAAATTATCGGCAGAGAGCTACCTCACATTTGTCCACAGGGATAATAACTGGAATGACATTCAGGCGAATATTTTCAATGGATTAAAGATCTACAATCTTTCGTTTAGTTATAAATTCAATAATCATTTTGAACTTTGGCTGGGCCGGAAAATTAATCCGAAGATCTCTAATATGGGTGCCGTGGATGGGATTCAGTTTGAGATTAAGTTCAAACCATTTACTATCGGAATCCTTGGCGGTTCAAGGCCTAACTATCCTGATTACGGTTTTAATTTCAATCTTCTGCAATTCGGCGCATATGTTTCTCATGAGCATACATCAAAAAATGGATACCTGCAAACTACGCTGGCGTTTGTCCAACAAATGAACTCCGGTCTTGTTGACCGCAGGTTTGCCTACCTTCAGCATGCAAATTCCATTGTACGGAATTTGACTTTTTTCGGATCCGTAGAGGTCGATTTCTTCAATAAAAAGTTCAACCCTGAGGATAGTACCATAAACAAAGATAATTCTCCAAAACTATCCAATCTCTATTTATCCCTGAGGTACCGGTTACTGAAAAAAGCCTCATTCACATTTTCTTACAGCGCCCGGAAAAATGTCATCTATTACGAGACCTATAAAACTTTTTTGGAAGAACTGCTTGATACGGAAACATTGCAGGGGTATAGACTTCAAGTAAACTACCGACCGATTAAGAAGCTATCGATTGGTGTATCGGGTGCATACAGGTTTCAGAAGGAAGATCCGAGGCCGACGAAAAATTTATATACCTATATTACTTACAGCCAGATTCCGGCAATCAAAATTTCACCTACAATCTCATTCATTATTCTGGAGACCGGATACCTTTCAGGTAAAATATACAGTGTGGGGATCTCCAGAGACTTTTTCTCAGGAAGGCTTTACACAGGTTTGGCTTACAGGTACATAGATTACCGGTTCAGCAACTCCGGATTTGCTCTTGTCCAGAATTTAGCGGAACTCAGTCTCACCTGGCGGATTATCAAAAAGCTCTCCTTTTCAGTCTATTATGAAGGTACATTTGAGAAGATCAACCAGTATAATCGCATTTATGCAAGGCTGAATTTCCGGTTTTAGAATTGGATTCTCCAGGTTCCCATCGGGAAGAATCCCATCTGGAAGTAGTAGCGGATCTCGCCGGTTTTCGGGTTGATGCGTTGCAGCGCGATGTTGGTATAATTGGTGCGATATTGCAGGTCGAGCAGGAATTCAAGGTTATATTTCGGCATGTTTCGCTTGATACCGAACCGAAAAGCGATTCGTTTGTAGGAGGGGAACCGGGGTTCATAAGCACGACTCCAGTCAGGGATTGGTTCTCCTGTTGCCATGCTGGCAGTGACATCGTATGGGATATATGGATTTCCTCCGGCCCAGGTAGCCCGAAGTCCGAATGACAATACACCCCATTTCCGTTTTCCTACCACAAATTCATATCCTCCCAAAGCATTCAACGCATAATTGACATTGAAAGCGCTGTTTCTTTCTATCTTATCGTATCCTTTATAGGTTGAGTTGAAAAGGGATGATGTAAGCAGAAAGTAGTAGTTCTTTTTGAAAAATCGTTCAAACGTAAATTCCACTCCATAATTTTCTCCACTTCCCAGGTTGATCAAACTGTCAGCATATTGCCTGTCAAGAAAAAACTCATGCCCCTGATTAATCAGAGCATATTCCGGGATAGAACGTTTCACCGGGATGTCGTAGAGGTATTGGTAGTATGTTTCAACTTTGAATCTCAGATTGTCAGTGAGCAGGTAGTTATAGCCGACAGCCACCTGCCAGCTGCGTGTAAAGTCCATCTCCAGGTTTGGTTGTGTGATGTTGCCATCAGGATGATGAGCCAGCAGAAAATAGATTACCCGGGGTTGCATCTGGCTATAGAGGCCGGTTCCGAAGTTGAGGGAGTGCCGGTCGTTGATGATCCAATCGAAGCCCACACGGGGTTCAAGTGCCCGGCTGTTGTTCAGGGTCAACAGGGAGCCAAAGAGGCCGGTAGTGATCGAAAATCGGTTGGAGAAAGCGTGTCTCCACTGCATAAATGCTCGCAGAAAGCTCATTTGTTCATTGGAACCTGTATTCACAAGGAAGGATCCTTTCCACATCATGCTGTCAGCAAACGACATCCAGAAATAATCGACAAAAATGCCTGCGTCAAGGCTATTTTTGGGGGAGAATTTTTGAAAAATCTGTGAAGAGAATGAGAGCTTGATCTCTTCCGTGCGTTCACCTGCCCAGGGGGAGGGGGTTGTAATTACGTTGGAGAAGGTGTCAATTTTTGTATATACTTTTGAGCCAACGATATAGAGCATATTTTTCCAACGGGTTTTCGGTGTGACCATGATCTGGTGAGTTATGCCGAAAACTCCCAGGTTCGATCCATTTGCCAGGTTTTCACCATAGTCGGGAAACATCCACCTCTCCTGCGATTTTTCGCTGTCGAAAAGCTCAATGTAGCTGAGCCCTCCCATGCCTGTGATGGTAAATGTACCGGCTTTCCTGGTGGGGATGGTGAATTTTACATTCAGGTCCTGATACTGAGGTACAAGGTTCAAATTGATTCCCAGGTAGCTAATCAACTCCAGCATAGAGTATCGATACGCAAAAAGATAGGAAGCTGGTGACTTTTTTGTGAAAGGACCCTCTGTCCCGAATTCCAGCCCGTTCCAACCCATTTCAAACCAATATTCCCGGCAGTCATTGTTCCCATTCCTCATGCGCAAATCGAATACACCCGCTACCGTATTTCCATATTGTGCCGGAAATGCTCCAGAGAAGAAGTCTGAGTTTGTTAACATGTTGTTATTGAGCACGGTAACTGGCCCGCCGGTGGTTCCAACTGCAGCGAAATGGTTGGGATTGGGAATCTCCATATCATCCAGACGCCATTGCAGGCCCATCGGACTGTTTCCACGAACGATGATATCATTTCTGTTATCAACACCGGAGGTGACTCCGGCAAAATTCTGTGCCATTCGGGCCGGATCGTTGTAACTGCCTGCAAATCTGAATGTTTCATCTACACTAAAGTTCCGTACACTTACTGTCGCCATCCTGTTGATCGGTTGGTATTTCTGGTAATGACCCCTGATCTCTACCTCTTTTGCTGTCAGGACCTGTTCTTTCAGATAGACTGTGATGACACTCTCCTTTCCTGAACTGACAATGATATCAGGGGATTCATATGACGCGTAGCCTACATATGAAACCTGGATACGATGGGTGCCGATTGGAATCTGTTCCAGCCTGAAGTGTCCTTCATTATCCGAGACTGTTCCTACCAGGGAGTCGCTGCCAATCAGGATTACGGTAGCCCCGGGAAGGGGAGAAAGGGTTTGCTGGTCGAGAACAATACCTTTGATGGATTGACGGAGGATTTGTTGGGAAAAAGTGTGATTAGCGACCAGGTACCATTGAATAGTAAATAGTATACAGAGCAGGATAAATGTAGAGCGATTATTTTTGTGGAATGACATAACATGCGTTATTCTTCCATGAGTTGGTTGACCTCCTCTTTAGTGAGGCGGGTCCACTTAGGGTTAGTGAACCTGCTGCCGTCCCAGGCAAAGGTTACCTGGTCAAAAGTCTCTTCGTAAAAGGTCAGTTTGCTTTTCAGATCAGGTGTATGTTCAATGAAGATGAACGTTTCCGGCTGTGCATCAATGTGGATCATGATCTGTGTTGCAAGAGGTGCAAGCCATTCTGTTACAGGTGTTCCGGGGTTTTGTCGATAGATCTCTGTCGCGATGGCAAGTGTTTTCCCATCTTTTCGCTGAACGATCATCAATCCGCAACGGGAAGGGGTATCCCATTGTCCGGGATAGTCGAAGTAGCTATCCATGTATCGGTCAAAAGCAGGATTGGTCTCCATTAAAATCAGACGTTAACAACATGATTTATCCAGTTATCCAGTCATCTAGTTATCCAGTCATCTAGTTATCCAGCTATCCAGAATCCACGTTCTTTCCAAAGCTGACGTCAATCAGATCACGGCGCCGGGGTGCATAGGTCCCATCTTCCACTTCCCGGTTGATGATCCGGCTGATCAGGTTAAACATCTTCATTGTCTGGGGTTCATCCTTATAGAAAGTATCCCAGGCATAGTAATAGAGTTCCTGTAATCGCTCGGGCGACATATGCTTTGGCTGATAGACTACTTTCCCTGCATTATAATGGTTCCAGTCGTGATCGAATATTCTGTTTTGCTTGACCAGATCGGAATAGGCTTTGGTATGTGGGAACGGAGCGAGAACAGTGAATTCAGCCAGGTCGAGGTTAATCTCCAGCAGGAAATCAATCAATCGTTTGATGTCGTCTTCTGTTTGGTTATCGAGGCCTAACAGGACTGTTCCCTCCACAGCAATGCCATAGTCGTGATACCGTTTGATCCGGTTGCGGATGTAATCAGAGGTATCGAATACCGCCTGATAAACGTACCATGCACCTGCCTGAGCAGCGAGGTCAAGCACTTCATCTTTGTCCTCTATCGTATGACTTACCCATTTCTTCTTCAATGGGATCATCGCTTTGAAAAGTTCTATCTCCCATTCAGTATCCAGCGCCAGTGAATTGTCCACGATGAAAAGCCGGTTGTTGTCAATCTGCTCAAGTTCCTCTACCACCCGGTTAATCGGGCGGGGACGAAAACCACGACCTCCCAGGTAACGCACTGCACATGGATAGCAATCGTAAATGCAGCCACGGGAGGCGTGAAACAGATCCACCATCCGGAGGCCTTTATGGTAGTAATGATCCTTCTTGAGAATATCCCGGTTAGCTGGTCCCACCAGATCCATTGAAGGAGGTTTAGCCATGAAGTTATACACCTTCTTTAGTTCATTCCGGTTGAGATCATCAATGACCTCCCGCATCCTGCCTTCGACCTCACCCAGGAAAATAGAGTCGGCATGATCCATGGTTTCCTCTGCATGCAACATTGTGGAGATCCCGCCAAAGATGACATTCTTGCCCAGCTTTCGATACTGGTCTGCGATCTCCCAGCCCCGCTTGACCTGTGTGGTGAGCATCATCGAGATCCCGACAAAATCCGGGGAGTCGTCTACCACCAGTTCTTCCACGTTTTCATCAGTGAAATCGATTTCAATATCATCGGGGATATCGGCTGCCATCACAACAGGGCCGTGTGGCGGTAAATTGAATATGGTTTGTTCTTCCAGCTTTTCCCAGCTGGGATAGATCAGTTTAAACTTCATTCGTCAACATCATTGATTTGATCCCTGTAATCTGTCATGCTTCGGATAATCTTCTCTTTTTCACTCCAGCATGGAATCTCCAACGTTAGCGCTTTCCGGTATAGGCGGATCGCCTCTTTTGGCTTTTCGGCTTTTCCGAAGTAGTCGCCACTCAGCGACCAGACTTCATAGAAGTTGGGATTCGAAGCGTGAAATTCATCAAAGAACGCCTGGTCCAGTGGTTTTACCTCCTTCTCTTTCAGATTGTTCAACAGGATTAAACGCATTTCACGGAACCGGAGAAATGACTGGTACTCTTCTGTTTGGAGGAACTCATCAGCGGGAATCGTCTGGTCCGCTTCGATGATCTCAACCTGCTGAGGCAGCGGTGCAAATGTATTAAAAATTTTAGTGAGATCGTAGCAAACATAGTCACCGAGCTGCCATGGAGAGGTTGAGATCCAAACCTTTTTTTCATGGGGCTTAAAGATGATTGAGTGGTGTGCAATCAGCTGATTGATGGCCTTTTCGTTACCCAAACCGATTTCCTTATCATTCAGTCCCAGTTGATCCCGAAGCAGGGTAGCTGCATCGGTTACATCCAGAGGTTTTCGCATGGTGATCTGCTGAACTACACGTTTGCTCCGGTACAGAGAAGCGTTATCCCTGATATTCTCCTGGTTCAGTGGATCATCCTTGAATGTATCCGAATGGAAGTGATTGGTACAGATGAGGTAATTGTTGGAGGGCTCAACCAACGTCAATCCAAATGGCGCTTTCTCAATGATGGCGGCCCGGTTTTCGTCTCCCGACCCAATAAGAAGAGACTCCGATACAAACGTCTCCCGGTCCTGTGCAATGTGATAGGCATCTTCGATCGTAGCAGCGTATTGCAGGATCTCACGTGCCAGGATAGAAATGGGCGTTCGGGCCGACAAGGGGATCTCTGATTTGGCTGCGTTAATTGTCACCGTCAGCCCTTTTTCATTCATCCCGGATACAGCGCCAATCATCCCACCCCAGGTAACCATCATGAATGCGTAGCCGTTATCCGGCCTGGTGAAGCAGACGATCTTGTTTTTAGCGAAGTCATCGCCCATGTAAAAATCAAAATTCCGGCCGATGAGCAACGATGAATCCTTACTATACTCATTCCATACACCGAAAGATGTACAGCCGACGAGCATCAGGTCCTGCAGGGCATGGCCAATATCGTGTGCTGAGTGATAGTTCAGCATCCGCTGGTAAGGAGTGCCGATGAAATTGAATACATCGCTTGCGGAGAAGGATATTCCGTAAATTTCTTCTTTGTACTCTTTCATCAGGTACCGATCAAGGTCCCGGTTAAACCAGTAGATAAAGTACTTCAGGAAATGAAGGTAAAAATTGGAAGGAATCATCTTCCGGATCTGGCTTATGAAAGCCTCTTCCTGTTCGTAGATCAGTTGTTTGGTCAGTTTACCGTTTACTACGCCACGTTCGAACGGAGAGCCCTCCAGGTAAAGCTCCCAGAGCCCACTACGACTTTGCTTCAACCAGTTTTGTTGACATGAGTATAGGCTATCATCCTGCTGTTTAACGATATAGTCTAAAGAGTTTAGATTTTTAGGAACCGGTGGTGAGATCGAAGTCGCAAGTGCATACCAGAGTATTAATATTCCGATAAGCAGGATCAGGATCCCCGGGATCAGATATCCTTTCTTCCTGTAAAATGAGCGTTTAACAGTCATGTAGCAAACGATCAGTTAATGCTGCAAAAATACATGGTAATTTTGACTTTGTTATATTTATTATTTATATTTGCAAAATATAAATAAATATCACGTCATGACCACATTCACCAGTACGTTGCCAGAAGATGTTCTTGCCAAATTGAGCGAAATGGCTGGGAGGTTGGCTATCCCCAAAAACAGGATCATTGAGAGGGCCCTACGGATCTATTTAGATCAGCTGGTTCGAGCTGAATATGCAAAGTCATACAAACAAGCCGGAAATGATGATCATATACTTAATATGGCTGAAGAAGGTATGGCCGATTACCTTGAACAACTGGAGTCGTGAAACAGTGCGAGATCTGGTATGCCGACCTCTCTCCGGTAGAAGGCAGCGAGCAAAAAGGTTTTCGCCCGGTAGTTATCATCAGTGGGGATCTCCTTAATAAATACCTTCAGATTGTTATTGCATGCCCGTTAACCACCAGCATTAAAGGGTATAAAGGGAATGTTATCCTGGAACCGGACGATCAAAATGGTTTATCGAAGAAATCAGAGATCATGATTTTTCATATTCGCTCAATTTCAAAAAACCGGTTAATTAAGAAAACCGGTCATATCACCAATGATCAATTGGTACAAGTTAAGCAGGGATTGGAGGATATTATGAGGTATTAGAATTCTACTAAGCCTGATTAACTAACAAATTCCCAAAAGTTATCATATGTGATACATTTGAAATTATTACTGTAGTTTTCAATCCAGGTTTTTGGGGCTTTCTGTTTTGCCTTTTTATATTTGATCTCATATGCATCGAGCTTTCCATTGTGTTCTTCCACATAATCAACCTCTGCGCCTGTATATGTACGCCAAAAGTAAGAGGAAGCAAAAATCTCGCTGTATGATAAATATTTCATGCGTTCTGAAATCATAAAGTTTTCCCAGAGTGCTCCAATGTCATTTCTAAATGTAAAAGAAGAAAAGTTGTTAATCAATGTGTTCCTGATCCCCAGATCCCAGAAATATATTTTATCCCGTTTGCTGATCTCCTTTCTGAGGTTTCTGCTGAATCCTTTTAACCGGAATACAATAAATGATTTTTCAAAAAGATCAATATATGTATTGACAGTTTCCTGGCTAAGTCCAAGGCTATTGCCTAATTCATTGAGCGAAACTTCAGATCCGATCTGAAATGCTAGCGCCCTCAGTAAATCTCTAATTTTTGATGTATTACGAATGGAGGATATATCGAAAATATCCTTAAATAGAAAGGAAGAAGACAATTCCCTCAGGTATTTCTCCTTCTTTTGGTAAGAGTTATTATTAAATATATCCGGGTACATACCATAGATCATAAACTCTTCCATACGATTTTGAAGTTCAAATGTATTATGGTTTTTCCCAAGTTCCAGGAGTGAGATGGGGAAAAGTGTGTAGGTAGATGTTCTTCCGGTAAGCGGTTCTTTGATTTTATTGGCGAGATCAAAAGATGAAGAACCTGTCACAAAGCATTTCATCTCTGGTATATTGTCATGGATAATCTTAAGGTTAATCCCAATATCCTGAATCCGTTGTGCTTCATCAATAAACAATAGATCATACCCTTGTGTAAAGAGCTCAAGTTTTCTCAAATCACGTGAAGAAAGTATATCCACAAACCTCAACTCATCAGCGTTTACTTTCAGTATTTTTCCTTTAAGGTTGTCAAGTATCTCATTAGAGAGGGTGGTCTTACCTGTTTGTCGTGCGCCATACAGAATGACAATTTTCTTGGTTTCAGACAACTCATTCTTCACGATTGGGAATAGATGTCGTTTGATATTCATTACGATACAAATTTAACGATAAAACGGACAAATATACGTTAATATTTTGATTATATTCGAAAAATTAACGTTAATTATTAAATTAAAGAAATTCAATTGATGGTTCTTTAATGCAATATCACAGAAAAATCGTAAATCTAAAATCGCAGATCGTAAATCGGTTTACAGGGTTTGTTTAATTGTTTTGAGAACATGCGGTAATCCGAGAATCTCTCCACACGTCATCACGGCCCCAATCGTCACTCCGAGAGCACCATGTAAATTGACATTCTGGCCTGTAAAAAAGAGGCCGGGAATTTTGGTTTTCGGAAATATCGTTGTTTTTTGTGGATTAGAGGCATCTTTCACAATTCCATACATCGATCCCTGTGGTGTTCCGGTATAGTCGCGCCAGGTAAGAGGGGTGGAGATATCGATGGTCACCACGGCATTCTTCAGATCCGGAAATTTAGTGTAGACAAGCTCAAGCAGTTGCTTTGCTTTTTTCGCTTTATGAACAAAGTAGGGTTTTTCCCGGGTCCCGGAATCGCTCTTATCCCATGTTTTCCATTCATCAAAAAGCATGGTGCTCATGATCGCTGCCGTACTGGCAAATTTCCCCTGGTCTTTCTCCGGAGGCGTCATGAAAAGGAAACTGTTTGGCCATTCGTCTCCCTGGGAAGGCAAACCTGACCAGATGTAGTCTGTACGATAATGGTAAAGGTTGTAATTAAGAAAAGGGAATGCTCCGGGTTTCAGACCCAGATAGATGGAAAAGACAGAAACAGAATTGGGTAATGACCGGATCCTCTCCTGATATACCTTTTGCACCTGAATTCCTTCCAGCAGCTCCAGGGTTGCCACCGGATGAATGTCTGAAACCACCTGATCTGCAACAAACACCTCTCCATCTTTTACTGAGACTTGAAATGAATCCCCTTTTTCGTGGATCTTAATCACCTCTTTCCTGGCCAGGACCTGTCCGCCATTAGCCCGGATCCCTTCCACCAGGACATCAGCAACCTGCTGACTTCCACCAGCTAATCTCCAGGAAGAGGATATATAGGAGTGGTTGATCAGACCGAACTGGGAGAGGGGGGTAGTGGCCGGATTGCCGGTATATAAAAAATTATTTCCTGCCAGAATATCGCTCATCCGAATGCCGGATGCCGGATGCCGGATACCGGATGACAGATCAGAGAGGTACGAGCTGGCAAGAATTGATTGAAAGTGGTTGGTGTATGATTCAGATGGAAGTTCCATAGTATACAACGGGTGGGAATCAACGACCTCCTGCAACGTATCCGTATATTTTTTAAGCGGTGTTTGTTCATCCGGGAAATAGGGGCGGAGTTGTTCTCTGAAGTTGTCAAATCCTTGGGCAAGAGGGTATTCTGTCCCAAGATACGAGATTCTGTCAAACCCGTTTTCGTCCATCTTCAGTAGGTCCAGCCTGTCACTTAACTCAAAGTATTTCCAGTAATTGTAAAGCGGTTGTCCAGGCGCCAGGCAACCGATATAATGCATTCCAGTATCAAATGTAAACCGATCCCGTTTGAAAGTCTGCATGCATCCGCCATATTTTCGATGCTTCTCCAGGACGGTAACCTGCAAGCCCTCTCTGCTAAGAAGAAAAGCCGTTAACAGTCCTCCGAGGCCGGAACCGAGGATTATTATTCTATTGCCATTATTGCACATTATTGCCATGGATTTTACTGGTTTATCTGTCTCCTGACTAACAAGTTCACAAGCTCACAAGTTCACCACTTCACCACCTGGTCAGGTGCAAAGATAGACATATTTCGGGTGACACATTATCAGTTGAGTATACCCTGAGAAGCGGATAAAAAAGGGAGGGTAGTGAAATTTATAACAAAATAGTTGTAGGTTTGCAAATGTAAATCCAGTATGGTGCGAAACAGCAATCAACTAAGTCCTGATCCAATATTTACCTTAAGTGTAGCCTCCGGATTATCAGAGGTTCCATGCCATTCTATTCGACAATATATTGATAAGGGATTGATCATCCCATTCAGGACGAAGAAACAGAGACATCTCTTTTCAGAAGTAGATATTTCGCGGTTGAAATGTATCAGAAGGATGATCAAGGACGGAGGATTAAATATTGCGGGAATCAAAGCGATGTATTCGTTGATCCCTTGCTGGGAGATCAAACCTTGTTCTATTCAAGACAGGTCTACCTGTGAAGCATACCATCAGGTAAATGCGCCTTGCTGGGAAGCATCTCAGAAAGGACCAAATTGCAGAAATACGGATTGCAGACTATGCGCAGTATATAGATTACCTGAAGAGTGTCAGGATCTTAAATCCTTATTTAAGAAGCTGCTCGATCAAAAACAATCTTCCTCATAACACAAAAACCGCATTTCCCGGACTGATGATCGATTTATTTCAACAATGATGCGTTCTCCTGACACGATAACAGAAGCAGCAGGTAAAAAACCACCCCTGAATAGAAGTTATGGAGTTTTCGATGACATCAAGTATTTCTTTCTGAAAACACCGAAAGTAAAAACACTGATCAAATTCAATTCGAAAGAAGACAGGCATAGATACAATGAAAGCATCATGCAACGGATTGATGTGGACGTGGATAAATTTAAAATGCTAAATATCCACAGGATTGGTGTCGAAGCGCCTGCTAGCTATCTGTTTGGGGAGTTAATGAGGTGGAATGGAGACTCCATGTGCTGGCCTAATCACATCGCCAAAGTAAACCTGCAAGACAACAAGCTTGAAAACATTCAAGTTACTCTGTTTGGACGCTCAACACCTCATTTTACGAAACGAAAAGGTATATTTGGGTTGCATGCACTTCAATTATTCATTCTGAAAGCTCTTCGGATACAACAAACACCAGCCCCATATGACACTGATAATGCCCGCTATCTTTTATATAAAAGCAGTGGAGGTTATCCAATTGGCGTCTTCTGTATGTATGTCAGGTCATCCATCCCGGAGAGAGACGAAAAAGAGATGTCTCAGCTTTTTATCATGGTCAGTTTTAATTTCTACGGGAAACAGCATTCGGCAAATAAGAATTTGGTTAACAGAATTTGGGAAGGAGTCCATAACAGGGTAACAGCACATGTGGCATACAGGTTTAAGAGGCTGTGTGAGTGGAAGTTTGAGAATTTCAAGCACCCTGATGAGTCCGCCGTACAACCATAAACACATTCGACGAGCGTTTACCCTGATCTATAATTTCAAAAACGAAACCAGTTGATTCTGCTAGCTTCTTTATTTCTTCTGCAGAAACAAACCAGAGTTTGTTCCCTCCATCCTCAGTCAGATTGAAATTCAATACACGTGTAGAGAAGAACTCGGTTAGCTTTGTTCGTTTGTGCCGGGTATCCAGATCGGCATTCCCTTCCCGAATCAGCAGTACACCACCGGGTTTCAGGTTCGTCAAACAAGTTTGAAGCAAGGTCTTTTGTTTTTCGGGTGAAAGGTAATGCAATACATCGCCAAGCAGGATACCATCGTGTGGAGATATCTGGTAGGTTGAAACATCATCGACAATAAATTCGATTCGGCTATTTTTCAGGTAACCGTTTTGAGCGACGACGATCTTCTCATCATCAAAATCCACACCCGTCAGCTTACGCTCATCTGAAGTCAGCATCAACATATAGGTGATGTAGCCATAGCCGCAACCCAGGTCGAGAATTTCACCTTTTTTTGGCAGGAGTTGATTGTAAAGTTGGAAGTTCTGCTCCAGGCTCATTTTGATTCGGACATGCCATTCCAGTACAGGTCCTTTAAAAATGTAATTCAGGTGAACAAAAAGGCGATTGTAAGCAGGGGTGCAATGAAGTTCTTTGAATTTACTGTACTCCTCACGATAATATCGCCTGACCTGTTTGGTCCGCTGTGAGTAGGTCTCTCCAAAACGGGTATTGTCCGGAGTAATACGGGGAAGTACTTTCATAAAGAGACGACTGGGTTTACCCCAGAAGTTGCCTTTGCGAAGGAAGTCGCCACTCCCGTATATCAGGATTGGAAGAACATCAACTTGCAATTTCTCGGCAATGTAAAAAGCGCCCCGGTGAAATCGCTGGATATGTCCGTCTTTGGATCGGTGTCCTTCCGGAAAGATCAGAATGGAAAAGCCTGCATCAATTCGTTGCTGTAAAACACTCAGGGAGTTCTCAATTCCTTCTTCCATTGAAGGGAATCCGGCGAGGCGTGCAACAGGACCAAAAACCAGGTGGTGGTAAATCCATTCATTAGTCAGGATAAGAATAGTAGGATGCAATCGAAGCAGTGCAGGAGTTTCGATAAGGGATTGATGGTTGCTGATGATTATGGCTGGTTTTTCAAATGTTTCTCCGGTTGGATTCTCAACCTTGTGATATCCTGGAAAGTTCATGGCAATATAGATCTTACTCAATCGGCTGAACACCCGGTGGAATATCTCCTGCTTCTTCTTTCTTGAAAAGGGGAGAAGCGGGCTGATCACAACACCATAGATGACCAGGATCAACGCGATGGTTGAGATTGGGATCCAGGCGATCACCAGTGCGAAATAGAGTAGATATAGTGTTATGGGAAAGCTTTTCCTGCGTTTTGGCTTAAACAGAAACCAGTTGGCAAGCATTGCCTGGTAAGAATAGGAGACAAGTACGACCGAAATTACTCCGATGATGGAGATCAGAGCGATAGAGTTGAGCGCCGGATGGCGGGCTGCAAAAAGGGCCGCAACACCAAAGATGGTGGTAGTGGAGGAGAGAAAGATCGATACCTGGTAGGTTTGCCGGTCCCTGATGCCGGTTTTGTATTCACTCTGCAGTCCACGCATCATCAGGATGCTGTAATCAACCCCCAACCCGAAAACAAAAGAGGAGATTATGATGTTGAAGATGTTGAATTTGATGCCGAAGAGCCCCATGAATCCCAGGGTTAACAGCCATGCGAAAAACATAGGCAGGGCTGTGGTAAAACCCAGTTCGATCCGGCCAAAAGAGAGGAGTAGCAATATAGATACAAAGATCATGGAGAGAGTGACCAACGTATTGAAGTCGAACCGGACGCCTTCAACGAACCTGTGCGTGAGATTCTGCCGGTCGAAGAGCACAAATTCACGTTCGTCTTTAAAAGCATAGTAAACAGTTGGTTTATCTTCTTCATCCCCCCTGGCAATGGTGGTGACCATGGTCATCTCCGGTGTGATGTGAACCCATTCGCTAAAAAGAGTGTTCCTGAGGATCGTGTTCTCTTCCGGAGGGACAGTGGTGAATTTCCTGGATAACAACTGTTCAAATTCATCAAACGCGTTGGATGTAAATCCCGTTTGCATTCCTGCTTTTCGGATTTCCTGCACGACCCTCATTTTGCGTTCCTGTGTCCAGTATTCATTCCATCTATCAAGCCGTTGCTGCTGGATGGAGTCTGACAGAAGAAAGGTGCTGATGCCGGAATAGGATTCAATCTTTCCGCTCTCTTGAAGCTCATCTAACTTCCGGATAGCACGTTCATTTGATTCAAGGGCTTCATCAAGATTCTCACCAGTAGCAACGATATAGACATTTTTCAGAGAAGAGTTAGAGATTTGATCCAGCTCATTTTCAGCTCTGATTAGTTGATCATCCATGTAATTAAGACTGTTCATATCCTTCTCGAACTCCACATCTTTGAGAAAAAAGAAGCTGACGATCCCGGCAACAAGCAGTGCAATGATCAACCAGGGCTTGTTGCCAAAGTCTATCCTGGCAATCCGGTCGATAAAGTTCTGGCGATTGACATCGTTAGCTTTGGGAAGCAGGTAACCACCCAGAAACTGAGGGAGAATGATCAGCGCAAAAAATGCAGCGCCAAAAACGCTGATTGCTGCAAACCAGCCTAAATCGTGAAGTACTGCTGAGTTAAGGAAGGTGAGGCACAGAAAGGCCCCGATCGAGGTAAGGCTGCAAATAAAGATGGTTTGCGCCATGTTCCGTATTACCTCTTCCACATCCTGTTTCTTCCGGAAATGATTGATCATATAAAGGGCGTAATCGATGATCAGTCCCAGGATCACCGATCCGACACCCAACGCGATGGCAGAGATGTTGCCCTTTGTCAGATAGAGGATGGAGAGGGCCAACCCACCCCCGAAAAATGCCGGGACGAATCCCAGCAACGGGATTGCCGGATTCCTGAAATACCAGCCGATCAACAGCAGGATGGCGATCAAGGCGATTAGGAGACTCAGGACGATGTCGTGTTTCAGCTGGTTGGCATTGCCCACCGCAACTGCAACAGAGCCGAAATAGTCAGCTTCAACAACCCCGTTAGTTACCGATGCGATCACTTCATCCAGTGTGTCAATCAACTCCCCGTTTTTACTGGTTTCACTTGGTGGATGGGTAGGCGTGATAAATATCAACAGGTGGCGATGATCGGTTGAAAAGATATAGCCATCCACCAGAGAGTATTGCTCGTCAACCTGAAGTGTCTGGAGCTTTTTTAACACCAGGCTGGAAATGCCCAACGGATCCTGTGCCAGCCGGTTTTTCATCACGATGCTCGCAGGAGATATCAACGTTTTGTAATTGTTTTGAATGATGGCTTCGATTCGAAGAGGATTAATCAGGCTGTCAAGTGTCAGATAATCAGCCTCCTCCAGGAATACAGGCAGGTGGTTGGAAAGCAACGTTAAAGCGGTTTCAATCTGAGTCTCTTCTGTTCTCAGGAATATGTTTTGAATGAAGCTGGAATCGAGCCGGTTGCTCAGGCTGTCGAAGATGGTATTGGCAACGTGGATGAGAAGCTGGGTTTGAGGTGACCGGGTTGTGTCAGATTGCCTGATGTGCAAAACAAGCTTCTCGGCAAATTTGAAATTCCGGATAACATATTCATCTTTACTCAGGCTGTCACTTTTGGATGTGATCCTGGAGATATCCTCTTCCAATTTGATCCGGGAAGTAAAAAAAACAAGGCAAGCAGCAATTCCCGTTAAAAAGAGCCAAAAAATCAAACGGTATCGTTGAAAAAAGCGGTAGATGCTGATGAAGAAAACTGACATTCGGGTTTAGTTTAATTCTTGGTCCGCTTGTCTCTCCCGTTTCCTGAAAATGAGTAGCAGAATGTATGTCGTCAGGCCGGTGACCGGGGCAAGTACAGCTCCAAAAACAAAACTCCCCAGGATATACTGGATCAGGTTTTGTTTGATCCACTGAAACGTAATCCCGGACGTGTACACCAGGTTGGATAGGTCATCTCCGAGCACAATCCCACCTGCAGCATAGCTGCAAAACAGGATGATAGGGATAAAAGGGGGGATGCTGATATTAGAGGCAACCAGGGCGATAAATTTATTTAGTCGGAAAAAATGTGCGAGAGTTACTGCCACTACCATTTGCCAACCCCAGAAGGGTGATACCCCGATAAATATCCCCAACACCACCGACCAGGCAAGCTTGGCGTTGGAGTCGTCGCTGTTAATAACATACTCCCGGATGATCTCACGGAATGATTTTTTCCGTAATCCTTTCGCGAAATGAAAGGGCCTGACCCAGAGCAAAGCGGCAAATACCAATATCGTGTTCAGCAGACTTGTGCGGGCAAAATCATACCCTTTGCGGAAATGAGTCACGCGTTCATCTTTTGGGCCGTACCAGATCTTCACCGGAACGGAAAGTAACGCCACCCCACGCCATGCCAGTCGCACCAGGATCTCTACTTCAAATTCGTACCTGGTGGAAAAAAAGTGTTTAATGTGTTTCACCCGGTTAAGAGGATAGAGTCTGTAACCCGACTGTACATCAGGGATCTTCAGACCAGTTTCAACGTTGAACCAGAAGATCGAAAATTTATGTCCGAAACTGCTCGTACCGGGAATGTCATCCTGCTCCATGTTTCTCGCTCCGATCACAACAACATCAGGCTCCTTTTCAATCTTCCCTATGAACTTCGGTATGTCATCCGGAAAGTGTTGTCCGTCGCTGTCGATGGTGATGGCATACCGGTAATCCCGTTCAATGGCATGTGCAAACCCCTGCCGAAGAGCAAACCCCTTACCCGCATTGTTTGGGATTGTGACTATGGTGACCGGTGACTGGTCCACTAGTCCGGTTATCCACTTGTCAAGTATCTCTGCCGTCTGGTCAGTCGAACCATCATTCACCACAATAACATCATCCGTATACTTCTGTACCCCCTGAATCACCTTCTCCAGGGTACTATCATTGTTGTAGGTAGGAATGATCACGCAACAACCAAGCGCTTTCATCTTCCGGCGTACGGATTCAGTTTCTGACATCAGGGGAGGCTGGTTAACAGAGCAAAATTAACAATTTCAATTGAAGCTCCCCGATTAATAAATTATGTACTTTTGAGTTTTGTGATTTGTCTTTTGATCATTGAACTTCATGAAGATCCTTCTGATAAACCCTCCCCGTTCTCCTGAAAATAACATTCTGAAATTCGCCCCCGATGCGGCCAGTCGGTTCATTCATAAGAAGTTGATTGGTCCGCCGCTAGGATTGCTAACGATTGCAGGGACTGTAAGAGATCACGATGTGGTGGTGTTTGATACAAAAGGTGAATATGACCTTGATACGCAAGCACCACCACTACAGGTGATGGTGAAGCGGTTAATGGCGGAACACCAACCGGATGCTGTCGGTGTTACAGTGATCACCTCTGAGTTCAACGACGCGATTACGATCTGTAAGGTTGCGAAAGAGGAGAATCCGGATGTTCTGACAGTTGCGGGTGGGTTGCATGCAACGTTGGTGCCACGCGATTTTACAGACATATCAGTCGATGTAGTGATCCCCGGACAATGTCCGCATATCTTCCATGAAGTGATCCGGTCTAAAGAGCAGGGGAGAAGCTTGGATTCCGTTCCCGGGATCTTTTTTCGAAATGAGGGCATCCTGCAGAGAACCAGCGGAGTACCATCTGCGTGGGACGTTGCGAACACTAATTATATCCAGATCGATCGGAGCCATCTTCGTAGATGGATCGGCACATATAAGGTGGGAAATAGCATCGATCCAAGTACGTATGTATTCACATCTTTAGGTTGTCCTTACAAATGTACATTCTGCTCAATCTGGTCTCAGTTTAAAGGAAAATACTACCAGCGGGCAGCAGAGAGCCTGATTGAAGAGCTTCAATCCATACCGGAATATCCTGTCGTGAGATTTGCCGATGCCAACACTGTTGTGGATTTGAATTTTATGAATCAACTCTTTGACAGAATTGTCGAAGAGAAGATCAACAAAACGCTGGTTATGGATATTCGTTCCGATGTAGCGGCAAACCATCCTGAGATTATTAAAAAGATGGCCGAGGGAGGTTTAAAGGTTGTAATATGTGGATTTGAATCATTCCGTGATGATGAATTAAAGAGATATAATAAAGAGTTACCGGCAGCAGATAATCAAAAAGCGATTGAAGTTTTTCATGAACACGGGATCATGGTGAGAGGTAACTATGTAATTCCATATGATTATACATATGATGACTTCACAGCGCTGGCAGACTACTCTGCCGCCAATCCGGTAGTATATGCGGGATATACGATCTTGTCACCAATGCCCGGAACGGTTTATTATCAACAGATCAAAGATCAAATCATCGATCACGATTACAATAAATACAATTTCTTCAATGCGGTAACAAAAACGACGATCCCTTATGAGAAATTTCACGAGATGGTCGGGGCGCTCTGGTTGATCAAGAAAGGAACAGACGTGATTTAATTGCACACAATTGCCATTATTGCACATTATTGTCATTATTGCAAATTTGACCGTATAACTATATTACTGTATGACCATATGACTGTATTTCTGTTTGACCGTTTTATCGAATGACCAAGGTTCTGTTAGTAAATACAAACATTGAAAAACACCCTTATCCCATTCCACCCTTAGGGTTATGCTTGCTGGCCTCGTACCTGAAACCTCATTACGAGGTGAAGATTTATGATAGTGTGTTTGACGAAGGGAGATCTCTGAAAACAATAGTTGAGAAGTTTCAACCGGATTATATTGGATTTAGTATTCGTAATATCGATGATGTGGTCGCCGACAAAGAGATCTTTTACCTGGATCGGATTCTTAGGGACTTCATCCGGCCTGTAAAGGCTATAACGCATGTGCCTTTAATTCTGGGAGGCAGCGGATTCAGTGTTTTTCCGGAGGAGTTGATGGAACATACCGGCGCCGATTATGGCATCGTTGGAGATGGGGAGAAGGTATTGCTTGAGTTGCTGCACAGACTTGATCGGGATTTGCCATTTGATGACCTTCCACAGGTATTGAAAAAAGGCACATACATGTATCCCCGGAAAATACGACATAGCTTGTTGGACTACAATTTGATTCCCCTGTCAAGGATTGATCAATGTATTGACTTTAGGCCTTACAGAAAAAGAGGTGTTTACAGTATTCAGGCTAAGCGAGGCTGTGCCCTGCAATGTATCTATTGTACTTATCCGGGGATTGAAGGAAACAAATACCGGCTCAGGGAACCCGATTCGATAGCCGCAGAGATCGAAGAAACAACGCAGCGGTTGGGGAAGGTCACGTTCGAGTTTGTTGACTCCACCTTTAACGAGCCAAAGGGACAGGCAGAGGCGATCTGCAGAGCTATCATCAAACGAAAAACAAGGCCCAGCCTCAGGACAATGGGTGTCAATCCCCGGAATACCAGCCGGGAACTTGTTGAGCTGATGCTGGAAGCTGGTTTTATCCAGATTGATGTTACCCCAGACAGCGCTTCCCCGTCTGTAATCAGCAACCTGCAAAAAGGATTTACAATTGCAGATATCCATCGAACTGCAAACCTAGTCCGTGAGTTTAATCTGCCTACAATGTGGTTCTTTCTGTTCGGTGGACCGGGGGAGTCGGAAAAGACAGTAGAAGAGACACGTGCGTTTATCAGGGAGTGGGTGAATGAGGAAGACATGATACTGATGCTGGCTGGTTTGAGAATCTATCCAAACACACCACTCGAGATAATTGCCTTGAAAGAGGGGAAGATCAAGTCAGGAGAATCGTTGTTCCATCCGTCCCCATAGTATTTCTCATCTCAAACACCCAAAGAGAGGCTTGACCAAATTATGTCTGAGATTAAATCAGAGTTTTTTAATTGCCTGCCCGCTGTTGAAAGCAATCCAACGCCGGAAATGATACAAAAGGCCCTGAAAATGCAAAAGGCAAATAAACTTGCCGAACCGATGTTCAGGACGTTGTTAAGGATCAGGAAAGAAGAACGAAATATTGAAAAATGAAATACGAAATACGGAAAGAAAAAAAATCGAATGACTGTATTTCCGTTTTTCTGTACTACTGTATTTCCGTATTATTTTTTTTCTTGTGGAGTTTTTGAAGGCGGAACAGGAACGGGTTTCTTGATTACTGTCCCTTGAACTCGAAGCGTCACCGGCTTGGCATCTGCATTTGTTCTGATAGTGACTGTCTTAATGAATTTTCTTGGTGCAGCTGCGTTATAAGTAACAGAAATCGGAATTGACTTCCCGGGCAAGATCGGCTCCTTCGAATATTTCAGGTTGGTACACCCGCAAGATGCCCTGGCGTAGCTGATTATCAAAGGCTCTTTGCCTTTATTGGTTAATTTAAATTCAGCTGTCTGTGGAATGCCTTGCTTGATATCCCCAAAGTCGTAAACAACCTTGTCAAATTCAGCTACCGGGCCATCAGTTTTTTCATTTTTGTCAGACTTTTTCATGTGAGTGACTGTAGCTTGCTCTTGCTGAGCTGTTACAGTTAACGAAATGGTAAACAGACAGATGATTGTAAAGAGAGTTACTTTTTTCATGATTTAGACGTTTTTGAGTTGTTCAGACAAAAGTCTGATCATATCTCGAAAATCCATGTTAATAAAAGGTAAAACAATGTAAATGAAACGTAAAACTATGTTAATGGATTGTAAAATTACAAAATCTGAACTGATTTTACTCTATTTTTGAATTTCCGATCCAAGAAAATCTGCATGAAACATAATCAGGTTCGCTATGTAATCCTCTTCGGTACGGTAGCCATTATTGCAATATTTTCGGTTCAGGTTTACTGGTTGCTCAAGGCCTGGAATATGAATGAGAAGCAGTTGAATGAGTCTATCTCTATCACCCTCAATCATGTAGCGCATAAGATATGCAATTACAATCAGACAGTCCTTCCTCATGAGAACCCGGTGAATCAACTATCTTCCAACTATTTTGTAGTGAACATCAACAGTGTGATAGATGCCAATATCCTGGAGTATTACCTGAAAAGCGAATTTGCGCGGGTGGGTCTGGATGTAGATTATGAATATGCGATTTACGATTGTCATAATGATAAAATGGTTTATGGCAATTACATCACTTCAGAGGGTACAAACAAGATTATCACTCCGACTACCAACCTGCCGAAATACAGCGATTATCTGTATTATTTTGGAATCCGGTTTCCATCCATTCAAAATACGGTGGTAAGCCATATGACAATATGGCTTGTTTTATCTGCTATACTGCTAGCCCTGGTTCTGTTTTTTAGCTACTCAATCCTGGTCATATTTCGGCAAAAAAGGTTCTCTGAGCTTCAGAAAGACTTCATCAATAATATGACGCACGAGTTCAAGACACCGATGTCAAGTATCAATATATCTGCTGATGTGATTACCGATCCCGGGATTATTAACGATCCTGAAAGGCTTCAAACTTATGGGAATATTATCAAGAATGAGAATAACCGGCTGAATCAACAGGTGGAAAAGGTGTTGCAGATCGCCAGGATTGAGAAGAAGGGATTTGAGCTAAATAAGGAGCAGCTGAGTCTTAACGATCTAATTCTCACGGTCGTAAATAATTGCCGGACCAATGCTGGCAAAGAGATCACTATTCTTACAGAACTGGACCCGAAGACCGGAGATATTATGGCTGATACCGTTCATCTTTCCAACATCATTTATAACCTGATGGATAATGCAATAAAATATGGAGGAGAGGATCCTGAAATTACTCTGAAAACCAAAAGAGAAAATGGTAATATTCTACTGATAATCAGAGATAATGGTAAGGGAATCCCCAAGTCTTACGAGAAGAAGGTTTTTCGAAAATTCTTCAGGATCCCAACCGGAAATGTCCATGATATCAAGGGATTTGGACTGGGACTCTATTATGTCAGGAATACCTGTAAAGCACATCACTGGAAGATTGACCTTCATAGTGAACCGAACAGGGGATGCACCTTTACGATAACCATGAATATATGAAGAAGAAACCCCGGATACTCTACGTAGAAGATGATTTGACTCTTTCATTTGTCACACGTGATAACCTGACATTACAGGGATATGAGATTGAAGCTGTCGACAATGGGCATGATGCCCTGGAAAAAGCAGTAAATTCCCGTTTTGATCTCTGTATTCTGGATGTGATGCTCCCAAAGATGGATGGATTTACCCTGGCGGAAAAGATTCGGAAGCGCGATCAGCAGATCCCGATCATCTTTGTCACAGCACGTTCAACAAAAGATGATAAGATTCACGGGCTCAAGATTGGCGGAGATGATTACATTACCAAACCGTTCAGTATTGAGGAGTTAATCCTGAAAATTGAAGTTTTTCTGAAGCGTAGTGCAGTTCAGGATCCTAAAGAAACAAATAAAATACTGGCTATCAATGATGCAGTCTCCTGGGATTCATCTAATTTTTTACTGATTGCAGGAGGGCATCCAAACAAGCTTACACAACGGGAAGCTGACCTGTTTTCCTTTCTGCTGAAACATCAGGGAAAAATTGTGAAACGGGAAGAACTGTTAATCGGGATCTGGGGCCATGATCATTTCTTCTCCAGCAGAAGTTTGGATGTATTTATCTCCCGGCTTAGGAAATACCTGGGGCCACATGGTGTTGAAATTGAGAATATCTACAATGTAGGGTACCGGCTTAAGACCAGTTAACCTTTCCCAGATCAACGAGGTAAAATTTCATCCATTGATTTGAATTGATAATCACCGTCAATAGTTCTGGCATTCTTTTTCAGGCTTTTTCCCGGACTACATTCGATAAAGCGGGTGACTCCGTCTTCCATCAGTTTCAATTGGGTTTTGTACCAGTTAAAGTGCTTATAGAGATTCTCTACGAGTTCTGCTTTTATATCTTCAGGAGATTTTATTAAATCCTGGGATAAAACAGAAACTACAGGTATTTTTAGTGAACGGATATCCAGGGTGTACACAAATTTAGCAAATTGGAGGGCTGCAGATTTGAGAAAATGAGAATGGTAGGGGACAGTCACATTGAGCATCCGGGCATGAAAAGCTCCCTCCTCGATCGCTTTTATCAGAACGTTTTCCAGATCACTTTGACGACCTGATAACACAAACGAATATGGACTATTCTGGTTGGTAATCTCCACGTCCGGAAAAGAGGTTAATATCTCCAGAATGTCTGATTCTGTTAATCCAATGATGCCGGTCATTCCAAATCTGCCTGTCATTGTAGTATATGAGATCTCCTGAAACGCACTGCGGATCAGCAAGAGACCGTCTGCAAATGAGATAGCGCCACCCTGGTTAAGTGCTGAATAGATACCCATACTGTATCCACACAAAAAGTCAGGATAGATGCTTTTTTGCTGAAGGATCTCTGAAATGGCACACCCATATATATAGGCAATATATTGTGTCCGCAATTCATGATCCAGAAAATCCTGTTGTAGCGGATCAAAATAGGTCAACTCCGGATCGACAACCCGGGAGGCAATATCCAGAAGATGGTTGAGGTGGTTGTTGAAATTCTCTATACGGGAGGATTTATCATCTTGATAATCCCGAACAAAGGCAGGAAATATGAATGCAGTTTTTATGACAGGCAAGGAGTAGAAAGCTTTGTTAGACTAACTCAAGGATCCGGTTCTCATGCTCAATGATGAGTATTTGCATATCAATTAGTTGGCCTATTGTTTCCACCGGATTTTTTATGGCATATTTTCCAATTGTTTTCAGCTCGATCTCAAGAGCATATTTTTTCTTAAAGATCTCGATAAGTTCCAGAAACATCAACGAGTCACCGTCTAAATCGTTAATGATATTTGTCTGGTCTGAGATCTCCGATTTATTAACTTCACACTCATCAGCAAAGAAGTCGTAAACGATCTCTTTTACCTCAGTCTTTATTTTTTCCGTGACCTGAGCCATAAAATTTTTCGTTTTTCTAAATCCTTACAAAAATACTCTTTTTTCTGATTGGATGATATCCGGTTAATACTTTCTGAATACTAATGTAGCGTTATGACCGCCAAACCCAAAAGAATTTGAAAGGGCTACCTGTACCTTTTTTGATCGGGAGGTGTGTGGGATATAATCGAGATCCAGGTCTGGGTCGGGATGATCCAGGTTGATCGTTGGCGTGACCATATCGTGATAGATACTGAGAATGGTAACAATTCCCTCAATGGTTCCTGCTGCACCAATGGTATGTCCAAGCATCGATTTGGAAGAAGATATTGGAATGTTATATGCTTGTTCGCCAAATACATGTTTGATCGCCAGGGTCTCGTACCTGTCGTTTAACTCGGTTGAAGTTCCATGAGCGTTAATATAATCCACTTCTTCTTTGGATATTCCTGTTGACTTCAGGGCTTTTTCAATCGTATATGCCATCCCTTTACCATCTTTCATTGGCGCCATGATGTTGTATCCTTCACTACTGATTCCGTATCCTGCCAGTTCGGCATAGATTGTTGCTCCCCTCTGGTTGGCACTCTCTTCTGATTCCAGGATGATCACACCAGCACCCTCACCAATGACAAATCCGTCGCGATCGACTGAGAAGGGTTTACTCGCTTTTTCCGGCGGATCATTGTTAATTGAGAGTGCATAAAGGGCGTTAAATCCCTGAATCTCCTCTTTGTTGATGATACTGTCAGCTCCTCCTGCAATAATTATGTCAGCCTGGTTATTGTGGATCATATCATAGCCAAAAGCCATAGCATTAGCAGAAGAGGCACAGGCAGTATTGATCGCGAAATTGGGTCCCAGGAGCCGGTACTCAAGTGAAATCCATGCCGACATGGCATTGGTCATACTTTTGAAAACGGTATTCTGTGGTGTCGTGTTTTTTTCGACACTGGAGTTGCCGGTATTGACAACACCAATTATTACCGAACAACGGGTTTTATCATAGAGCTCAAAATCGATTCCAGCATGTTTCACGGCATCTCTCGCTGCAACAATACACATCTTAGTGACCCGGGTCATCTGGCTGGCTGCCCGTTTCTTTATGTATTTCCGGTAATGCTCTTCAAATTCAGCGGGCAACTCTGCGGCGATCCTGGTTTGATTCATGGAAGCATCAAAAAGAGTGATCGGTTTGACCCCGCTTTGTCCGGCAACCAACCGATTCCAATTTGATTCCAAATTCAGCCCAAGGGACGAAACAATTCCCATCCCTGTGACGACTACTCTTCTTGCCATCCGATCTCTACTTTGCTATTTCTCCCAACCAGTTGCATACGCGTATAACTTCTGCAACTGAGGGAGCATCATCTGGATTTTTCTTAAGGTATTTGGAAGGTGGCATCTTTTGATCCTGCATAGCCTGGCAGATATTAGTCGCTTTTTTGAGTTGTTTCTCCGGGGAGTAGATATTCCATTTATCAAAATTCAGTTTTGCTTTAGCCAGGCCATTCCCATTGTTACTGTGACAATCGTAGCAACTGATTTCAAAGATGGCCCAAACTGAATCAGGAATGTTTGTTGGAGGATCATTTGGAGGAGTGCTGTCAGGAATGATGAAAGCAGATGTGATCATTATTGTACCGAAAAGAGCAATTAGAATTCTACCTGTTTTTTTCATATTGAAATGATTTTATCTCGCAAATATCGCAAAGAAATTGGAAAGATGAAGAGGAGAGATCAAAAATTATCCAAATGGGCCTTTTTCAATCCCAAAATACTCCTTGATAGCATGATTCATCTCATCAAGAGTACATCCTGATTGCATCGTAAAACGTTTTGATGCATTGATGTAAGTGTTGCTCAGATAATCCAGAATCTCCTTCTCTTCTGTTTCAGAAAGAGCCTTTTCTGCTTTTACATGAGCTTTTGTTCCACCCGGGTATTTGTAGAAACCTTCTCCTGATTTTACGCCCAGTTTGCATGCCTTCTCAAGCCGGTATAACTTATCAATAAGTGGCTGGTAATAATCCTTGTGGGGATAATCAGAGGTGTAGTTCTTAACAGCAGCCAGCATGGTATCAATCCCGACATTGTCCATGAAATCAAACACCCCAAAAGGGAAAAGACTGGAGGAGACCAGGTTGTCGATCTGGGAAAAAGTAGCCTTCTTCTGTTCAACTATCCGAAAGGCATCATTCTGAATATCCAGAAAGAGCCTGTTGAGGATAAAACTGTTGGATTCGTTCAGGGAAATAAAGTGTTTGCCTGTTTTCCGTATAAAATATTGAACCCGGGACCTGACCTCCTCAGATGTCTTTTCAGTATAGATCAACTCGACGATATCTTTTAGGGGAATCGGATAGAAGTAGTGCAGCCCGATGATGAATGGATCTCTTGCTTCCGAAACAAATAACCGGGATGGGTTGATGGAAGATGAATTGGAGGCAAGGATGCAGGAAGGTGGAACGATCTTGTCAATTCCCGAAAAAAGTTTTCTCTTCAATTCAAGTTCTTCGTTAATGGTCTCGATGACCAGATCACAGTCCCTCAGTTGTTCCGGATCTGATGAAATGATTGTGCTGTTAAGTATCTCATCATGCTCCTGCTGATCAATCAATCCCGCTTTCAGAGAACGTCTCACTTTTTTAATCAATGTTTTACGTAACTTCTCCAGGTCGGCTTCCGGACTACATATCCAGCGAAGCAGAAAGTGAAATTCCAGCAGAAAATTAAACAGGCTCGTCCCCATTTTGCCTTCACCCACAATCCCGATAATATGGATCCTCGTTGCTCGTTGCTCCCGCTTCGTTCCACTCGTGGTTTCGGCTTCTCGCAATGACAATGATGTTGGGTGTTTGGTATTTTTCATTCTAAATTCGTCAATCCAAAATACAATCGTTAATCGACAATCGTAGCTCGTAAATCTTTCCACGCGCCCTGATCCTGTTCCATCACAATCCTTCTGTAAGATCCCATATTTCGTTTATGATCCTGGATATGTCGGTTATATCCAAGCATGGTAAGCATAAATCCAAGCCCCTTATCGATGACGATCTTATTATTCCATATCAGTCCGGTGATAACCCAGAAGAGCTTCCGCTTATTGTCATCACGTGTAAAAAGGAATGATTTTATCGTGATCCAGCAGAGGCGGATTTTCATGTAGGTTGAGATCTCTCCACCTCTTCTGGTAAAGGAGCCGAAGCTGAATAGCTTTTGTGCTTTTTCCAGAATCGTATCAAAGGAGTATAGTTGTGAAATTGTCTCCATGTATTTGTCAAAGATCTCAATCTGAGACATCTGCATATAATGTATGGTTGGGAAGTGACCCACCCCAAGTTCCGGATTGCAGTTCAGAAGACGTCCCTCCTGAAGGTAGCGCTTATGGATTTCTGTTCCCGGAGGTGCATTCAGCAGATGCAGATTGACATTAGGCAAGTTGTGTTTCAGGGTGAAGTCGAAAATCCGGTCAAATTCCTCCAGGGTATCATTGTCAAACCCCACCACAAAGCTGGCGTTGATGTGGATCCCATGAGCATGAATCTTTTGAATCGCTTCTTCATAGATGGTTCCCCGGCGGTTGAGATGTTTGTTGGAAGCTTCGAGGCTATCCGGATTGAGGGATTCAAATCCGATCAGGATATTGAAACAGCCGGCATCAGCCATGGCATTGAGCAGTTCATCATCGTTGGCCACATCGATGCTGCACATACAGCCCCAGGAAATCTTCAGCGGTTTGATCGCTTCCATCAACTCTCTAGCGTATCGCTTGTTTATGGTGAGATTGTCATCCACAAAGAAGAAATATTTAGATGGAGCGGCCTGGATCTCTTCGACTATATTACCGATTTCCCGGTAGCGCATCGTGCGACCGAAGTTCTTGGATACCAGGCAGAAGTCACAGTTGAACGGACAGCCACGGGAGACCTGAATAGCCACCTGGAAGATTTTATTCAGGCTCACCAGGTCCCATCTGGGTGGTTTCTGGGTTTGAAAGGATACGTATGAATCTGTTCGATAAACAGGTTGTAGTTTTCCTGACTCATAGTCGCGAAGGGCCTGTTCCCATTTTCCTTCTGACTCTCCTACCACAACACTGTCACCATGTTCGAGTGCAGATTCAACCATGAAAGAGGCGTAAGGGCCACCGAAAACGACTTTGGCGCCCATTTTCCGGAATTTATCCCCCAGTTCAAAAGCACGTTGGGAAGTAGCAGCCAATGTAGTGATCCCTACAATATCTGGAGTGATATGTGTTGGAATCTTTTCAATCTCCTCATCGTAAATTTTGATATCATAGTTATCCGGGGTCTGAGCGGCTATGGTAGGAAGGGCCAGTGGAACCATGAACCGTCGTTTTCCGAACATCTTCGCCAACTTCAGGTGTGCCGGATAGTTGATAAACCGCTGGCGCGGACTAATTAAAAAAAGAGTGTATGCTTTATTTTGATTCGTCATTCGTAATTCAAAATGTATCCTGCTTGCATAAACTTGCTTACTTCGGTCACAAAGCTAAGGATCATGTCACCTTGATTCAGTATCTCCTCTTTCCGGATCCGGTCGAGGCATAGGAATGCCATGGGTGGACCGATGTATCCCATGGTAGCCATTTTGGAGTAGAGGGAGCTGGGTTCGATCCCCAACTCGCCACACTCATCCATAATTAGCTCTGATATATGCTTTGACGGGAAGTTTACCTGGAAAAACCTCAGTTTGGTCAGATCAACAGGATGAAGAGCAAGCATCCGCTTTAATCCGTTCAGAAAGACTGATCCATCAGATTCGTGGAAGTTTATCCGTAACTCCTCCTGAAACATCTGGGCCAGGTGGTGATAGCCCTTCTCATACTCCTCTTTCGGATTCATCCAATAAGCAGGGCGCCTATTTCCCATGGCCGAGGGCTTTTTTCCGCCGGTTGATTCCATGTACGTATAATCGAGATGCAATCCGGTTGAACGATCCGGTTCTGCTTTCAACAACAGGGCAGATGCGCCATCACTTAGGAAATAACGTAAAAACAGCTCCTCCTTCTTAACCAGCGCTTGATTATAGTATTCTGCAATGAGTTCGGAGGAGGACATACTGGACGAGATGACTAGCGCATTTTTATACCGGCCAGACTGAAGTAGTTCATGAGCGATAAGCAGCGCTTTGTAAGCAGAAGTACAGTTGGCATGTATGGATAACTCGCCGCAACGCTTTATTCCAAGCGCTTCCTGGATCCTGACAGAAGCTGTCGGCATCTGATCCTGGTGAGCGCTGCCGTATACGATCAAATCAATCTCTGCAGGCTTCATTCCGGCATCTGCAATTGCTTTCCTGGCAGCGTTTACCGACATCGTTACGTTGTCTTCCGTAAATTGCCTTGTCTTCGGATCCAGTGCAAAATGATAATACTCAACTTCCAGAAGCTCCTTCATCAGGATACGCACTCTTTTCAGCCATTTCCGGATCTTTTCAGGTGCATCTGTCAACTCGCCCAGGTAATCGTCGACCTGATCGGGAATAATAGGCTTACCAGGAAGGAATGACCCGCTACCGGCTATTTTTACTGATACCGGATGCTCGTTGCTCGTTACTCGCTTCTCGCTTCTCGTTTCTGGATTCGCGTTACTCGATATCATTTGTGTTATCATTAGTTTCTTACTTCTTACTTCATACCTCTTACGTTTCACGTCTCACGATTCACGTGCCTACCCAAATATACCTTCCGCAAGGATAGTGAATATCTTTCAGGTAGTTTTTCCAGGAATTCCACCGCTCGGTCGACTACCTTCTTTTTTGGACAGACCCGATCGATCAGTCCCAATTCCAATGCAACAGTCGCATCGAAGGTACGACCGGTCAGGATGTAATCAAGCGCCCTGGCGGTACCTGCAAGCCTGGAAAAGCGCTGGATACCTCCGATGCCCGGGATCAGATTGAATGTGGTTTCAGGCAAAGCGAAAATTGCATCCTCTCCGCAGAATCTGAAATGGCTGAAAAAGGCTAGTTCCAGAGCTGATCCAAGACAAACACCCCGGATGGCGCTGATAACCGGCAACGAAAGTTCCTCAAAATAACTGAGTGCTTTGTAGTTGGTATGGAGGAAATGCATGGTTTTCTCATCGCAAGTTGTTCCGACATGAGGATTCTCTCCGGAAATTTGCTGCAGCAGTTCGTCCAGATCTGCACCGGAAGAGTAATGACGTCCGTTACCATAAATCACAACAGCCTTCAACTCCTGAAGATGAACAATAACCTCCATCAACTCTGTCATCTCACGGAAAAACGTTACTGTCATCAAGTTAGATGGTGGCTGGTCCAGCACCAGGTGACCAATGCGGTCAACAACACTCCATGTTATCGTATTAAAGGTCTGGCTCACCGGAAGGTTATTTATCTGATTTAGTAAATCTTCGTTTCGCTTCCTCTCTGGCCAGTTCACAGAAGATCCGGGTCTCTTCAGTAATCGCTTCTTCAGCAGGCATTGTAGCTGCGTTTCGAAGAGCCCTGACCACAGCACGGACCACTCGAATAGATAGGTTTCCGGTCATTTTATGTATCAACCGGTAAGCGTAATCAAACACTTCATTCCGGGGAACGATGAAATCAATCAACTTGATCAGGCGTGCTTCTTCCGAGTTGATCATATCTCCTGACAGGATCATCTGAAGTGACCTGGCTTCTCCTACTACAGATGTCAACCTGACAGTCCCTCCTAATCCAGGAAGAAGACCATGGCTTGTCTCCGGAAGTGCAAAAAGGGATTGCTCACCGGCTATCCGGATATGGCAAGACAGCGCCAATTCCAGGCCACCTCCAAAACAAACCCCATGAATGGCAGCAACCATTGGAAGATCCAATTCAATCAGGTGTTTAATCACACGATCTCCTGCCTCCACCTTTTGCCTGATGGCGAGATCCTCCTCAATCATCTCAAAAAGCCGGGTCATATCTCCTCCAGCCGAGAAGTGCTTTCCTTTCCCATGGATCAGAAGCCCTTTCAGCTGTGGGTTGGAAGTCCACTTCTGCAATGTCTCAATCGGGACGAATTCAGGTTCATAGAGGTAGTTCTCCGGTGGATTATTCAATGTGATAATCCCAATCCCATCTCTCACTTCCCACTCAACCCGGTTGATGCTCTCCATATTCTGCTGTAGCTTATAAAAATTCGATGAACTCTTTTGGGATATCCGTAGGCTTACGGGTCTCCTGATCGAGGAAGATCGTCTTGACCTCTCCCCGGGCTATCGCCAAACCGGATTGTTTGTTGAAAATCTTCTGCTTAAAGATCAGGTAGAGCCCTTCACGCATCATACGGGTTCGAACTTCTAATTCATCATACAGCGTTGCTTCCCGCATATAACGAACGTGTATATCTGTAACGACTATTATACGCCCTGTTGCATGGATGATCTCATTGAGGGTTAGCTTTCGGAACAGATCCCACCGACCATGTTCAAAGTAATTGAGATAGACTGCATTGTTAACGTGTCCGAATGAATCCAGCTCATAGCCTCTGACTTCGATTGGCGTGGCGTGTATCTTTAGGGATTCTGTCATTTGAATGATGATTTGTATTTGAAAAGCAGCTGGTCCCCATCAGTGATGGAGGCATTTACGTTTATTTTCCTATGAGCAGTACGTTTCAGGGTTAATGTCACTTCAAGCGCAGGATGGTCATGTGGGTTTATCATGGAGAGAAACTTAACATTGTCTGCCTCTTTCAATTGAACCTCCCTCTCCTCAATTTCAGAGAGAATCTCCGTAATCATCCGGATCTGGCATACTCCCGGAACAACAGGATTTCCGGGGAAATGCCCCTGGTAAATCTGATGTTCAGGATTCAATTTGATTTCGGCCAGGTAGCGTTCTGATTCAACACCATGACCCGGTTCGTTTTCAAGTTGTGTAAGCCGATCAATCTTAAAAAAAGTGCCCTTTAACATAAAATAAATTCCTACTTCTGCACATGCACATCCATTTGCGGGTAGGGGATGTTGAGACCCTCTTTGCTAAAAGCTTTGTATACCTTCTCGTTCATATCGAACAGGACTCCTGAGTAATCCGGTGCTTTTACCCAAACTCGTACGACAACATTAACTGAACTGTCTGCCAACTCACTGACAGCGATAAAAGGGATTGGATCAGGTAAAATCCTGGAGTCGTCTTTGATCAATGAGATCAATACATCACGTGCTTTGTCAGTGTCATCACCATACCCAATGCCAAACGTCCAGTCGACCCTGCGATTCTCTTCCTGCGAAAAGTTTACCATCGGGCCGGTTGAAAGTTTCCCGTTGGGGATGTAAATAGTCTTGTTGTCGCCCGACCTTAAGATCGTGTTGAATATTTGAATCTCTTTCACCGTTCCGGAAAATCCCTGGGCTTCAATCCAATCGCCTACTTTGAACGGCCTGAGTATCAGGATTATCACTCCTCCGGCAAAATTTTGCAGCGTTCCCGATAACGCCATGCCAATTGCAAAAAAGGCTGCAGCCAGGATAGCTATGAAAGATGCCATCTCCACACCGGCTACACCTAATGCACTGATGATCACCAGGGCCTTGAATAATACTGATGTAAGCGATTTTAAGAAGGCGTGAAGAGAGGGGTCGATATCTCTTTTTTTTATTAGCCTGACAACTCCACGGGTAAGTATTCTGGCTACCCATAATCCAATAACCAAAACAAGAATGGCCCCAATGAATTTTGGCCCATAAGTTGCCAGAAAATCGTTGAATTGTTGGTAATAATTTTCCATCTCTGTGGAATAAATGATCAATGATTATAAATGTGATGCGAATTTACGGAAAAAGAGTCGCTGAATTCAACTGCATTGAAATTATTTGCTTAGAAGCGTCAGCCTAAGGCTAAGACTAATGAATGGATTCCGGATATGAATTTTCGATGGGAATCCGTTCCGATAAGCGAGATAATTGATGATTGTTTTATTAAAAATGTTCGAAGATGCATGTTGTGAAAGCAAGGTGTCACAATTGGTTGAAAACGTGTTCCAGGTGTTGTGGTTTTTATCTTTCACACGATAAACCTGATGGTTCGTATGCTCCTGCAGGTACCATGTGCCTTTTGGTGGTGAATGATTTCCAATCAGTAACCTGAAGTCAATCTCCAGGATATTGAGCAACATCTTTTTATTCATCGATTCAAAACAATAAACCACCCGGAAGCTATCTGGTTGTATTTCAAGGTCGAAATAGGTCATGCCGAACTCGTTACTAAATACAATCCGGTATGTTGAGTCCGGCATCTTCTTGATGAATATCAAGCCGGTTAGCTCATTTTGCTTAACTTCCATGGTGACACGGAATAGTGCTTTCTCCAGGTTGATACTAAATAGAGGAGTTTGATTGCTGCAATTCGCGAGTGGATGTGATTCAGCTGGCTTCAAGTCTTCAGGCTTGATGGAAGCACATCCGGAAAGGATCATGATTATCGTGATACTAGTGCAAAATAAACTTCTCATCTGAGATGGGCTCGTTAATCCGTTTATCCGTAAAATTGATCTTTGTGAAATCTCCTCCTTGCTCTATCATTTCAAGCCGGTCAACCGTAAAATCTTTTTTATTGAAATGAATGATGATCTCCTGTAGGCTCTCCTTGAGTCTTGGCGAGAGCGGGGTAAGCTTTACGATAAAGTTCCCGTTACTTTGGCTATAGAAGGCGCTGAATGTATCGTCATCGAGTAACGTACCTCTGACACTTCCGATAATGATCTTATTGACCTCGCCGAATATCTTGTTAGATTGTGAATTAAAGGAACTGATCTTTCCGTCGTTCCGGATGGTTATTTCATCCCCGTTGATAGTGATGACATAGCTGAATGGATGAATATACTCCCAACGGAGTTGTTTCTCTTTCTTGAAATAGAATTTCCCGCTTGTGATGATTTTATCATTCAGGATGGACATCTCTTTTTCCTGCGTGAAATCACTGAAGATGGTAGTCGTCCTGGCGGCACAATCAGCTACCCCCGATTTTACCTTATTGATTGTAGCTGCATCCAGTGGCTTGTTCTGAGCTTGCACAAGTAAACCGGAAGTAAAAATAAAGAGAATAAAGAGTGTGTTACGCATAGGCATCAATATCAAGGAGATTGGTTAACGGGATAATTTGATAATTGTGATCTTCTATTCTGGCGATCAACTTCTCCAGAATAGCCGGAGCAAACTGAAGATGATCATGGAGCAAAATGATCGAACCAGGTTTCAACTTTTTAATGATCCGCCTGGCAACTCTTTCAGGGTCTTTCTGCATGGTGTCAAATGATCGGATATTCCATCCAATTACATGATATGGTAAGCGCTTTAACACCCGGTTGAGCACAGGAACAATCACCCCATATGGGGGACGAAAGAGGATCGGGCTCTCTCCTGTAATCTTCTGAATTACAGCAGCAGTTCTTACAATTTCCTCCTTCATTCTCCTTCCGGGCAAGAAATCGAACCAGGGGGAATGTTGCCAGGCGTGATTGCCGATCAGATGGCCCTGCTTCTTCATTTTCCTAACAATCTCTTCATTTCCGGCGATCTTTTCTCCGATCAGGAAGAACGTCGCTTGTAGCTTTTCGCGTTGTAAAATCTCCAGTATCGCCAGGGTTTGACTTCCTTGCGGGCCGTCATCAAACGTAAGTGAACAGATCTTCCTGGTTGTTTTTGCGCTACATAGGGCTTTGTAGTGGTAGCCAGACTGAATCACGAAGGACATGCCGACAGAGATTCCGATGTATAGGGCAAACAGGATAATAATATAAACATAGGTATTGGTGCAAAAGTGTCCGCTGAACCAATCGAAACGGCATCCTAGATAACGAACGAAGTTCATCACGAAAAGTAAAATAAAAAACAGCAGCGTTATTCTTCGGAATGTAAACATTTATACTTGACTGAGAAGGATCATAGAGTGATTGATTCCCTGATAATGGTTATAAATCAACATGTGTTTTAGCTCTTCAGGGATTCCATGGGGCAGCGTAGCCTCGGGAATCTCCTGCTGTTTCAGTATTCTGGCGGCCAACCATGCGGCAAAGCCGGTTGCGGTCATGTATTCGCCGCACAGATGCTTGAATAAGCAAGTCGGGATGCCGGGCAAGGTGCTCTCAAACACCTCATCATAGATATGATCGAACCTGGAATCACCAGTTTTTCCAGATATAACCAGGTCAAGGTCCTGTATTTCCAGTTCATTCTCCCGTAGAAATGCATGGATCCATGTTTGAATATCGGACGAAGATGCAGGATTAAAAAGGGTCGCTACATCTTTAAGAAGAGCGTATGATGTGGGTGTTTTCTTGTTTCCCAGAAGAAAAAATGCTGCTCCTTCACCCGCAATAGCTCCTTTCGCAGGATGTTCAAATAGCAGTAAGTTATCAACCGGCTGTTTTCTCCAGAAACCCATCCTGTATTGGATTTGGAATGAATTATTGGTCAATTCGTCAGCACATCCAAGTAATACGTGATTAGCGGCACCTCCCTGGAGTTGTATCAGACTGTCAAGGATAGCGGTTTCAAAAGAGAATCCCCTGTGTACATAAGTAAAGTTATACCCATAGCATTTGATCAACAGGGCAATCTGGGCGTTAACCGTATTGTGAGTCGATTGGATGAAAGCAGTAGGCGTGAGGAATTCTTCATTGTCCCGGATCATCTTCCCCAGGAATTTCTCAGTATCCTCAATACAGCCCAACCCAGTGGCGGTGATAATCATATCTGCAGTGCTCTCTACTGCATCTGCCAGACATGTTTTCGCAGCAGCAACACCCATTTTAATGATTCTTCCCATCCGGCGGACCATCTCCGGTGGAACAAACTCCTTATAATTTGGATCGATCGCTTTCAAGCGATTTGACTCCACAGAAACGGGTCTCTCTAAAAAATGTTGGTTGCCCAGAGTGGACTGTGGTGATAAGCAGCCTGATCCATTTATATATATCGTTTTTCTAGCCACAGTTTGAAACGATTACTGCTGAATTATTTCCTCCAAATCCAAAGGAATTGGAGAGAGCATGCGCTATTCGCATTCCTTTCCGGACTTCAATAACCGGCCTGATCTTCAGCTCCTTCATGGGTGTGCTCCAATTAAGGTTGGGAAAGATCATCTCGTGTTGAATAGAGAGGATCGAGATCACTGCTTCCACAGCTCCGGCGGCTCCCAACGCATGGCCTGTATAGGTTTTTGTAGAGCTGAAGGGAGGGGTCTGATCACCAAAGATCCGTTCGAGCGCCAGGCCTTCCGAAAGATCGTTATTCTCAGTGCCGGTACCATGCACATTGATATAGTCGATTTCCGAAGCAGGCAATCTGCCTTTTTCCAGTGCTTTTTTCATCGCCATGTAAGCGCCGGTTCCTTCGGGCGAGGAGGCTGTCTGGTGGTAAGCATCATTTGCATTGCCATATCCTGTCAACTCTGCCAATGGTGTTTTACCCTCTTTGACAATCACCTCTTCCGATTCAAGAACAACGTACGCTGCTCCTTCGCCCAGAGTCAGACCGGCACGGTTTTCGTCAAATGGGCGACATCCGTTTTTATCAAGTATCATCAGGGTGTTGAAGCCATTCAGCGTAAATTTTGTTATGGAATCAGTTCCTCCTGCGATCACCCGGTCGAGTTTTCCGCTTTTAATCAGATCGGCTCCGAACATGATGGTATTGGCTGATGAGGAGCAGGCAGTGCTGATGGTGGAGATAAAATCCTTGATACCGGTAAACCGGGCAATCCGTTCCGTACTGTCACCACAATCGTGATTGACTATATCTCTCAACCTCCCTGTTGCCTGATCTTCCAGAAACTCCTTGTAAAACCATTCACTTCTGTTCATGCCACCTACAGAATTAGCAGACAACAAACCCGTTTTACAGGAACCGATATCAGTGATTCCAGCTGCTTCGATCGCTTCCCGCGCTGCAATCATTCCCAGCAGGGATGTGCGGGTAAATTCATGACTTCCGTGAAAACCAACGCAATCCAATAACTGTTCTGATGTCATCTTCACCTCTGCAACAGGGATGATACCGGCATGCACAGTAGAGAAGAGGGTAATTTCACCAATCCCGGACGTTGCAGCCTTAAGGGAAGCGAAAACCTCTGAAACATTATTTCCGATAGCTGAAATAATCCCTGTCCCGGTGATAAAAATTCGTTTCGACATGCAACTGGAGTAGAAAAACCGGGACAAAGGTACAAGAAAAAGGTGTTTATTTTGATAGCCACATCAACGAGTGATTGATGTTCCTGTACTGGTTATATACCAAGATGTTTTTTAGCTGTTTCGGATTGCGGTTATTCAGTTTGACAGCAGCTGGTATCAGGCTATTTTTGAGGATGTTAGCTGCAAGCCAGAGAGCAAATCCCGTTGATGTATAGTACTCCCCGCACAGGTGTTTATACCAGAGTTGTTGCTGTTCCCTGAAGATGCCGGCTCCAAGCTTATCATAGATGGAATCGTAATCACAATCTCCGTTGTGGCCGAGGATCACCGCATCCATATCGTCTGTCGAAAGGCTATATCCGGACAGGAACCGTCTGATATGATTTTCTATTTGGATGACATCTGCCGGTCTGTAAATTGTTTGTACTCCATTGAGCGATGCGTAGGTAGACGATGATGGTGCGTTTGCCAGCATGAAAGAGGCAGCGCCTTCTCCGGCAAGCGCACCTGGTGTATGGGATGACAGGATCGAAAGGTTATTGGCTGGCTTGATCTTCCAGTGTCCGGCTTTGCGTGTGATATTGAGATGGTTCAGTGTCATCTCATCGATGCCACTTACCAGCGCTGAGGCAGCTGTTCCTTCGTCGAATTGCAATAGTGCATCCTGGAGAGCGCTCTCGAAGGAAAACGAACGATGTACATAGGTCGAGTTATAATTATGGCATTTCAGGGTAATGGCAATTTGTGAACTGATGGTATTGTATGTCGATTGGATAAATGGTGTAGGATTCATCAGCACTTCTCCCGCTAGCATTCCGGAAAGGATCCTCTCCGTATCCTCGACACTTCCAAGGCCTGTACCCGTGATGATAGCGTCGGGTAATGACCCCTCCCTCGAAGTGGAGGGGAGCAAGTTTGCATCTGAAAGAGCTAATTTAGCAGCCGTGATTCCCATCTTAATAAGTCTGCTCATCCTGCGACGAGCGATCGGATTAATAAACTCCTTGTAATTGGGCTCGATGCAAGTCAGATAATCAGCGGTATACTCCTTCACTTCAGGTAAAAACAAGTGCGGATCAGTTGTG
>CAZTSX010000005.1:43362-75439 GCA_964616825.1 uncultured Prolixibacteraceae bacterium | reverse complement strand
ATAATCAGCGGTATACTCCTTCACTTCAGGTAAAAACAAGTGCGGATCAGTTGTGAGCTGAGGAGAAATCATGCCTATTCCGTTGATAAATGCACTCATTCTGTTACTTTCTTAAAAATCAACGAGGTGTCATTTCCTCCAAACCCAAATGAGTTCGACAAGACAGCCCGGACATCTGTATCCTTCATGAATGTCGTTACCGGTGTTATGTTCAGCTCAGGCATTGGTGTCTGAAAATTCAGGTTTGGCAGGATCATCCGGTGCCTGATGGATAGAACAGAGAGGATCGCTTCTGCCGAACCAGCCGCACTAGTCATGTGACCGGTAAAAGGCTTGGTTGAACTCATCCGTGGGATATTTTCACCAAAGAGTTTCTCAATAGCGATCCCTTCGGCCAGGTCGTTGTTGTCTGTACCCGTGCCATGAGCATTGATATAGTCAATATCACCAGCTTTCAAATCACTCATCTTCAAGGCTTTTTCCATTGCCAGGTAAGCGCCGTTCCCGTCGGGTGAGGATGCCGTTTGATGGAACGCTTCACATGCATTTCCCCAGCCGACCAACTCTGCAAAGATCTCTCTCCCTCCTGCTCTGGCGGCTTCTTCCGATTCAAGGATCACATAAGCAGCGCCTTCGCCAAGAGTGATCCCATTCCGGTTTGCGTCAAACGGACGGCAGGGGAGTGTGTCGAGAATCTTCAGCGAATTGAAACCGTCCACATGAAAACTGGTTAACGCCTCGGTACCACCGGCAACAACCCGATCCAACTGACCACTCTTAATCATCCGGGCGCCAAGAAGGATCGAATTTGCTGCAGAGGAACAGGCTGTGCTGAGTGTGGTAATGTAGTCGTTTATTTGCAGGTTATCCGCAATCCGTTCTGTGCTGTCAGCGCAATCATATCCATCGATATATGCATTTCGACTATCGTTGGTAAGGAAGTCCTTGTAATACAACTCACACCTGTCCATACCTCCAACGGTGGTAGCTGAGATCAACCCTGTGGGAAGAGGAGAGATCTCATTCAACCTGGCGTGATAATAAGCTTCGTTCGATGCAATGATGCCCAACAGCGTGTTGCGGGAGTACCCATCCTCATTCTGGATACCCGCCATTTCAAGCAGTTGTTCATTAGAAAAAGGAACTTCTGCAAAAGGAAAATTCTCTTTGTGTCTTGTATTTAAAAAATTAATCCGACCAATACCAGATCGGGAAGCGAGGAGGGAATCAAGGGTCTCCGAAAGGTTTTTTCCGATACTTGAAAGGATACCTAACCCTGTAACAAATACCCGTTGGGCCATTCATCAGGATTTTTGATGCTCAGTTATGTATTCGGCCATACTTCTAATTGAGTGAAATATGGTCTTTCCGTCTTTAGGGTCTTCTATTTTCAAACCGTAATTTTTTTCCAGCAACACGATAAGCTCCAGTGCATCAATAGAGTCCAGCCCAAGTCCTTCACCAAACAAAGGAGAGTCAACATCAATGTCATCAGGAGAGATGTCTTCGAGGTTAAGCTGTTCAATAACTTCCGTTTTGAGTTTAGTAATTAATTCTTCCATTTTTGCTTATCACATTACATTATATAGTTCATTCATGGTCTCTTCAGAGAAGGGGAGAACCATCCCCTTTTTCTCCGGTTTTACTCGTTTATCTGCCGGCTCAATGAACATGATCAGGGAATCAAAATGATCCCTGAGCAGATCTGCCCAGCCGATCAGACAAGCTTCCACCCGTTTGTGCTGAAAAAGTTCTGTTACGTAAGTAAATAACTGCCAGCTGTTAAACTTCTCTGATATCAGAAAAGTAGTCTCGCCATTCAGCTTGTGTTTGATACAAATCTCTCCAATCATAATATTTGGTAACGTATAAACAAACACGGAGGGGCTTGGAAAATAGTTGGAGCGGTTGGTGATCGACTGCTGATATGTAATATCTGTATCCAGACTTGAAGCTGCGTTAGCCAGCACCACGCCAATTTTATCCTTATGGTAAAGATCGAGGTTTATCTGTCTTAATGTCAGCTCTGCCGTAAGAAACCCGAGTTTACTCAATGCATCCATCTTGTAAAACTTTGGGTAATTGATTTCTTCCTTCTTATAGAGCGATTTAATAAACTGCGCAAAAGTAGTAAAATTTTCATCATGAACTTTGATCTGCCCGTTTACCCAAACCCGCTTTCGCGTGATAGAACAATATGCTGAAATTACCTGTTCCATGGTTATCCTTTCTGAAACATGATGACTGCATTGCACCCTCCAAAACCGGATCCGGTCTTGAGGGATGTATGAATCTCTTTTTGTGTTGTTTTTGCGATCACGTTGATCGGTTCCGGAACCCCTAATGTCTCAAATCCGGCCGATTGAATCAGTGTATTATTCATCATGCTGTGGATCGTGGCGATCGACTCAATGATTCCTGCTGCTCCCAACGTATGCCCCCAGAATCCCTTCAGGCTGTTGATGGGCGTATCTAAGAGACCGGCATGGGCGAACGCTTTCGCCTCCATCTCGTCATTAAAGGTGGTGGCAGTCCCATGAGCATTGATGTAATCCACTTGTGCAGGGGTTATGTCAGCTTCTGAAAGGGTTTGCCGGATAGCCAGACTCAGTTCCTCGCCTGTACGGGACGGACCGGAAATATGGTTCGCATCGTTGGTGACGGAAGTACCGGTAATTTTTATCGGCAACGTGGGAAAATTAGCTGTGTCTGTTGTAAGCACTACAGTTCCGCATCCCTCTCCGAGGGATAAACCATCGCGTGCGGCATCGTATGGCCGGCATGGCGCTGGGCTGAGTGACAGGAAAGACTGAAACCCTGAGATCACAAATTCAGTGATAATATCTCCTCCGGCAACAACAGCATTTTCGTATAAACCACTTCGCAGGTAGCGTGCTGCAGTCATAATCGCCATGATTCCTGAAATACACGCGTTGGAAATGATTAGTGGCGGGTTGGCAAAACCAAAGAACTCCTGGATGACACGGCCCATCTCCCAGAGGAAAATTCGTTTGCCGTTAAAGTGACCTTGAGAAGAATCTTCAAGGAGGTTGATATTTCCTTTAGTGGTGGAAATAACCAGAAGGGTCTTTTTCCCTTTGAAGCCGGATGGCAGATCCTGCAAGGTTTTCTGAATGGAAACGATAAATAATTTCTCCATCCGTGTATAGGTTTCCGGATCGGCGTCGATGTCATTGAGGTCAAGGATCATCTGAAAACTTTCTTCCAATGTCTCAGATTCAACCAGTGATATGGGAATGGTATTTGGGAATAAGGTATCGTCATGTGTGATGCGGAGCCCGATTCGTCCTTTCTCCATCTGCTGCATATTCTCGGAAGTTGTAAATCCAAGAGAGGTGATGATGTTGTCCTTTGCGATGTATACCTCTTTCACCTTTTTACGCGCTTATGGGTGGTTTCAATGTACGGTAAATAGCGGCTATGGATATAGTTACACCAAAAAAGATCAGCAGCTTGGCAATCTCCGGAAAGACATCCAACAGGGCGCTTCCCCGCAGAAACAGGTCGATGAATCCTTCATGAGCCCAGTTTAACGGGGTATATGAAGCCATGTTGCGCATGAAAGTACCCATCAGGTAGATAGGAACCCAGAGTCCGCCCAGCGACGCTAATATAATAATTGAAACAGCCCCAAATGCAGCTGCCTGCTGATGAGTTTTAGCAATGGTTCCGATCATGACACCATAGCCCAGGGCAGCCAGGCTGGTGACAATCACCATACTTGCCACGCCAAGATAGTTTGTCCCCATTTCAAGGGGAGGCATGTCAAATAATGGAAGGAGATAGATCCCTGCCAGGATCATCAATACAAACTGGATGAAACAGACGATCAGGTAAACCCCGATCTTGGCCATGAAAATGGTGAGGTAGGAGACCGGGATCGTCATGATCCGGATCAGGCTTCCCTCATCACGTTCTTTGATAATGCTGCTTGTCAGGGGGATGACGATAAAAAACATCGCGAAAATAGCCCAGGAGGGGACGTTATGCTGAGTGGTAGATGGTAGTAGTATGTTCTCTTCACCCGAGGGAAAAATCTCTGTAAATGTGATTGTCTGCTGCAGGTCATCTACCGGAATAGTAAAATCAGGAAACATCGTGCGCAATTCGTACTGGAATGTTTCAAGTACCATCTGTGATTCGATCTGCGCTTTTAACTTATGAGCAGCACTCGTGAATAATTTCTTGAAAGAGCTGTTAACGGAAGGATCGAAGTAAATGATCACTTCAATTGAATCCGTAATGGTTGGAGCATCCGGAATGTTAAGTGTCGGCATTGTCAGAGAGGAGATGGTTTTAGTTACCATCGATTGGATTTTTACCCGCATTTTCCGGGTGGTCCCCTCAGAAATTACGATTGCAATCTGATACTTTCCGTCTTTTACGTTCTGAAATGCAATCTCTTTTGTGACAGGAATGGAGTCAATATGTTTAACCAGAAAGAATGTTTGTGAGCCAACCAGCTTTGATTCCATCAAGTTACCCAGCGAGTCCTTATCGTTATTGACAAACAGGACCGGAATCAATGGCTCCTTCGAAATCGTACTCCAACCCATCTCCTGCACCATCGAGAGAATGATGACCATCACCATGGGCATGACAAAAAGAAGCATAAGTCCTGCCAGGTCCCTCTCCAGAATCAACCACTCCTTCCGAAATGCTGCAAAAAATTTAAACATTTAATCCCTCAGGTCTTTCCCGGTCAACCCCAGAAACAGGTTTTCCAGGTTTTTAAATTCAGGATGTTCTTCCACAAGTTTGCTCGGTTTTCCGACAGCGATGACCTTCCCCTGGTCGATAATGGCTACCCTTGAACAGAGTCTTTCTGCCTCCTCCATATAATGTGAGGTGTAGATAATAGTGGTACCGGTTTCCTGGAGTTCGTGCAGAAATTCGAGGATTACGTTTCGTGACTGGACATCGATACCCACTGTAGGTTCATCAAGGAAGAGAATTTTTGGTTTATGAAGTAGCCCGGCAATCAGGTTTACCCGCCGTTTCATCCCCCCGGAGTATGTAGAAACCAATTTCCGGGCGAAGCTTTCCAGTCCGAATCTGACCAGGTACTCATGGATTCGCTCTTTCAATTCTTTGCCTCTCAACCCATACATTCTTCCAAAGAATTGCAGGTTTTCCAATCCTGTGAGGGTAGGATAAAGAGCCACTTCCTGTGGAACAATACCGATGATGTGTTTGATCTTGTCACGGTTGGTGCGAATATCCATTCCATCAATCGAAACCTCACCTTTGGTTGGAGGGAAGAGACCACACAAGATGGATATCGTCGTGGTTTTTCCGGCGCCATTCGGACCGAGCAGGCCGAAGATCTCACTCCGGTGTATATCCAGCGAGATATGATCGATCGCCGGTTCGTCAGATCCCCTGTAATATTTAGTGAGATCCCGAATCCCGATGATGGACGCGTCAGACATGATCAGAGCTTGATTTTATCAAGTTTTTTGTAGACATCTTCTTCCATATAGGAGATCTCTTTGAGCATATCTCCTAGCATACCATAATCTTCAGTAGGTTTAGACCTGCTCTTGCAATTGCGTGCTCCAATATAGGAGAACTCTCTCCATTTATTTGCCGCTTTACCCATTAACTCCGATGCTTCCAGGAGATCCTGGTTGTCAAATTTTTCTCCTGCTTCTTTCAGGAAGGCGCCATAAATAAAACGGAATCCGGCACCCCCGGAACCTACCTCTTCCGACATTCTCAGAATTTGTCCAAGATAAAAAGCGGCTTTTTCCTCTCCGTGCTTTTTCGGCCATTTCCTGAGGTTTCTAGCCATGAAACGAATGCCTTTGGTGCCAATCAATGGGAATGGAATCTTGATCATCTCATAAACTGTTTTGGCAATCCCTTCTGTAACTGCTTTTTTAAGATCTATATTTTTATCCACAGAGTTGATCCAGTACATTTTTCCATTCGGTGCAAACGCTCCTTTAGCCCAGCGAACCCGCTGCAGGTCATAATGGGATATTGTCTGAGGTTCCTCCAGCACCGTATCACTGACAGAATAAATATCTCCCTCTTTGCCGTAAACAACCATGTTGTGCATGTTATATTGCATACGGTATTCGGGCGGGAAGAAAGTGAGATGAAATACACCGACCTGAAGCCCGGTAGGGATTCCTTTTTCGAGATTCCTGTCCAGAGCATCCATTGACTCTTTTGGAGTCTTGAATTTTTTAATTACAACGGCATCTGCTCCCAGGCGTTTGGTTCCCCTGCGAAATATAGTGTTGGGTATGTTCCGGAAAGAGATCATCGGAGCATATTGGATCTTTAAAAAAGGTATGTAGCTGAAATAGAGCCCATTTCCTACACCAAAAGCCATGGGTTCAGAGATGTCCATTCCATAATTCTTGAAAAGATTTGATGTTGTTCCACTCTCACAATGTCCTGCCTGGCGGTGCGTATAATCGAGCATGATTGGTGCCTTTTCCATAAATTTCCGGTATCTGGTTATTCGATGTTTTTTAATTGTTCAACGGTAATACTAAAAGCCTCAGCATATTTAGCCAGTGTCTCTTCGCTCAATCGCTTAAAAACACGTGGTTTGAGATGGCGTTTTACCCGCCATAGTGAGATCTTTGCCTGCATACCCAGATTCATGGCATCCAGCAGGTTTTTCTCCATGTAGTAAAAGATGGGGCTTTTCTTCCCTGATAATACGTTCTGCCGGGCCTCTTCGATACGGTCATTCTGGATGTCCCAGAACTGTTCAATGAAAATCCGGTCAGAATCGTCATGAAATCTAACCTGCTTCTTATACTTCCCATCCTTATCGTAGGAGTAGAAGAGCTCTTTGTTATGCCCGTGTTCCGGATCTTTGTATTTATAATTAAATTCCTGTTCTTCCATAATCCGATGATTTAAATGGATGTGCGAAAGTATAAAAAATATCAAAGTAAAAAGATCTTCAACTCACATTCTGCCAATATTGATTCATTCAGAAATACCTGCCCTTTAACAATCGTGGCATCAAAGATTTCATGTTCAATTTGAATGTTTGTGGTGATCTCCTGACCTGCTTCGGGAAGCGAGTAAATCTTTATTCTCCTGAGGCCACCGATGATGCCACGCAGAGGCTTTTCATTGTCGTTAACTTGTCTTGCCCCGATCCCTGCAGCAGCCGTCTGCGCCATATTCTCAATCAGCCCGGCTTCAGAAAAAATGCCATCGAAGCAAAAGACATTATCTCTCTTAATCAGGAAGCTGGTAATGACTTTCTTGTCTCCAACAGAGATCAGTTTGTCCACCATTACCATTGGCGGTTTCTGGGGGATATTTATTTCTTCAGATGATGCCATAATGATCCTTTTCGTTTCCGTTGTCGCAACCGGTTCATGAACGTGACGACATCTTCATCAGTAAAAACCCATCGCTTGCCCGTGTTATCTGCCCGCTTTTTCAAACTCCCGTAATCGATGCCCGGGGCCATGTAGTATACAGGTTCCAGCAGGGCGTCATCCTGACTGACATACACATCAGTCAAAGCCAATTCGTGAAGCTTAGTGCCGGGGTATATTCGCATGCCTACATATGGAAAGAAGACGGAATTGGAAATTCGCTTAGAGTTCTCAAATCCTTCGTTGATGGTATCATCTGTCTCCCCATACCCTCCCAGGATCAGGAAGTGTGCAAAATAGACCTTTGCTTCGTTACACATGTCAGAAACTTCCATGATCTCATTGACGTTGAAGTGCTTCTGATAGTTCTTCAACGTTCGGTCGGAGAATGATTCGGTGCCGAACTCGATATGGGTGAGACCTGATCTGACAAAGAGTTTCAGCTCCTCAAGATTGATGTTGTGAGGTGAGAAATATGCGCCCCATTTCATGTTCATCTCCGATCTTAACATTTTCTCTGCTAACTCTCTGTTAAATTTCCGGTTGATGTTGAAAACCGAGTCAGTAAAAAATACATAGTCGATTTTCCTGTTGAAATAAAGCTCTTCCAGGCTTTCGATGATTTTATCCGGATTCAGGGTACGCACATGCGGGCCTTCTATCAGGGGATAGGTACAATAGATACACGAATAAGGACAACCTCGTTTGGTCTGAATGTTCATCATCCCACTCTTCTCCCAGTAAAACCGGGTCAGGTTGTCAGAGAAAGAGAGATCAGGCGATCTCAGGTAGCTTTTCCTGGGATTTGCAACAACCTCACTGTTAAGTTGATAAACAAGTCCTTCAACTGAATAATCGGGTGTTCCTGACTGCAAACTTGACAATAACCTGTACAGGCCTGCTTCACCTTCACCAAAGATACCATAGTCGGGCTTGAAATATGCAAATAATTTTTCCGGAAAGATGGAGAAGGCAGAACCGCCAATGATCAGGGTAGTCTGAATTGTTTCTCTGATCAGGGCTATGACCTCTTTATATCCTGCGAGGAAGAATTCACGGGACATAGAGTTGATATCGTCCACATTTCTGATTGACAAGCCGGTATAATCAGGTTGAAATTGGTTGAGGCAGGCGACAAACTCTTCTTCGGTGAAAAGGTTGAAGTCAAACACCCTGATCTCGAAACCGGTTAATCGCTTTTGCAGGTAAGATTCCAGATAGGAAATGCCCAACGGATAGACAGGGTAGGGGACCGCATAGCGGTTAGCAGATATGAGAAGCAGTTTTTTCTTCGTCATGTCCCGGACTTTCAGTTTGCTATTGTTTTTTCAGGGGTCCAGAAATCGTAATAGTTGAACCACTGAAGAGGATATTTCCTCAGGATCTCCTCTAATTTTCCCACATAGATGGCTAAAGCTTCCCGCAGAATCACCTCTCTCTTCTTCAGGTTCCGGGTAAATTCTACATGGTGCAGTGGAGTTGCATAAAAGTGATAGTGCGACCGGCTCTCCTTGACAGCAAAGACGTAGGAAACCGGAACATTGAAACGGGCTGCCAGGTTGATCGGTCCAATAGGGAACCTGACCGGAAAGCCCATAAAATCAAGGATCACCGTTTTATTGCCCTCAATATAGCGATCGCCATGCATGGCAATGATATCACCATGTGCAAAAGCTTTTTCAATCTCTCTCAGGTGGTTGTAATCTTCGCGAATGATGATAAAGTGGACATTACGTTCTTTCAAAACCTCTTTCAGGTACTCTTTGATCCGTTGATGTTCGGCATCAAAAAGGATGATGTGGATACGCTTATTGAGCCGGTTCAGCAGGTTTCCTGCAATCTCCCAGTTCCCGACATGAGCGCTGATCAGTAATCCGCCGTTGTTCATCCGGCGCAGATACTCTTCTCCTTCAAAAGTGAACGTAAAACGGTGTTGAAATCCTGTCAGCATCGCCACTTTATCGATCAGGATCTGACCGAATATGTAATAGTTACGGAAAATACTGAAAAAGGCCTTCATGACTCCATAATTGTGGATGGCCCTGAAATAGTAATACGTAGCTTTGAATGCCTGGTGAGAATTGAAAACGAACCAGGTGACAACAAACCGTAACAGGAAATAAGCAAATGAGATTCCCAGGTATCGAATAGTCCAGATAAATAGTTGATAACCAAGAACCCCTCCGCGGGTTTTTCCTTCCCAGGATGGCATCCGCTGGTTAGTTTAGGTTGACGCGTTGGAACAGGTAATTGTAGAAGTCCTGGAGTGTCGTTACATCAGTCATCTCCTCGGCTTTCATCTTGAAACCGAAATTGTTTTCTATGATAACAAAAAGGTCGACAAAGTCAAGGCTGTCTATCCCCAGGTCTTTTTTCAGGTCGGCTTGTGGTTGGATCTGATCTTCATCTATCTCAATCTCCTCGATCAGTAATTGGTTGATCTTGTTGATTATCTCGTCTTGCTGCATCAGGACATTCATTAATTGATGCAAAAGTACATAATTTTTAAAAAACCTACCGGGAAAACTTTCGAATTACGAGGGCAGAATTGGTTCCGCCAAAGCCAAATGAGTTGGAGAGAAACGCGTTGATCTCCGCTTCGGTTGTTTTTCTGACAATGTTCAGTTGGGCCGTTACCTCATCCGGGTTCTCGAAGTTGATATTTGGAGCCACAAACGAGTTCTTCATCATGATTGCGGAGTAAACCACTTCGCTGGCGCCTCCCATCCACATCTCATGACCCGTCATCGATTTGGTACTGCTCACCAACGGCTTGGTCCTGCCAAAGATCTGCTCAATCGCCTCGGCTTCATTTCCGTCACCAGCCTGGGTAGAGGTTGCGTGTGCATTGATGTAATCCATCTGACCGGCTTCCATGCCGGAGTCTATCAGAGCCATCTTCATCGCACGACGAGGACCTTCGACGTTAGGGAGTGAAATGTGTTCCCCGTTAGAAGAGAAACCATACCCCATCACCTCTCCATAGATAGTCGCACCTCTTTTCATAGCTGACTCATAACACTCAAGGATCACTGTAGCGGCACCGCCACTGGGGACCAGTCCGTCGCGATCCCGGTCAAAAGGGCGGGATGCTTTGGTTGGTTCCGACTCGTTGATTGAAAAAGCATTCAGAGCATCGAAACTGGCAGTAGATTCCGGATTAATCTCCTGAGCGCCACCGCAGATGATGATATCCTGCTGGCCCTGTTTGATCATCATGTAGCCGAGTCCTATAGCATGTGAACCGCTGGCACAGGCGCCGGCGATCGTGAAGTTGATACCCCGGAGACGAAAGATCACCGAGAGGTTCATTGAGACCGTGGAGTTCATAGCCTGGAAAATATTCCCTGAACCAATCATCATGGTATCTTTCTTCTCTCTAAGGATATCGACAGACTCTACAACCGGCAGGGCTGAACTATCATTACCATACAGGATTCCTACCTCATACTGATCCAGGAAAGGTTGCTCGATACCAGCTGTTTTAAGCGCTTCAAGGGTGGCAATGTATGCATATTCTCCCTGCTCTGCCATTCCTACACGCATCCTGCGATCGAGGATCCCTTTAAGTTTTGGCCTGTCGATCGTTCCTGTAAGGCCGGACCGGAATCCCATCTCTTTGCGACGGGGATCAAGAACAATACCGGATTCTCCCTTGTACAACGAATCTTTAACCTCTTCAAGATTTTTCCCGATTACTGAGTATATACCCATTCCGGTGATGACGACACGATTCATGTATATAAACCTCCGTTTACATTGATTACAGCCCCCGTGATATAAGAAGCTTCATCCGATGCCAGGAATCCAACGATACCGGCCACCTCTTCAGGATTGCCAAACCGTCCCATTGGGATCATCGACTTCAGCTGTTTTTCATCAATATCTTTTGTCATATCGGTCCGGATGAATCCGGGAGCAACAGCGTTGACTGTAACTTTTTTCCTGGCTACCTCCTGTGCCATCGCTTTAGTCGCCCCGATCACTCCCGCTTTTGCCGCTGAGTAGTTAACCTGACCAGGTAATCCTTTCAATCCGGATAGTGAGACCACATTGATGATCCGGCCAAATTTGTTGATCAGCATATCCTGGATCAGGAGACGTGTGACGTAAAGGAAACTGTTCAGATTGGTGTTGATTACATCTTGCCACTCTTCGTCTTTCATCCACATCACCAACGCATCTTTCCGGATCCCGGCGTTATTGACCAGTATGGAGATATAGTTGCCTTCATTTCGTTCTATCCATTCATTGATTACAGATTCGACCTCTTCCAGGATGGAGACATCAAATTTCAGAAGTTCTCCATCGCATCCTTTTTCGCGTACCATCTGAAGGGTTTCTTCTGCCGCCTCTTTATTTGAGTGATAATTAATCAGGAGATGGCATCCCATTTCAGCCAGTTTTATGCAACATGCACGGCCAATCCCTCTTGATCCTCCTGTAACTAATGCGTATTTCATTTGGTATGCAGCGTCATATTAAGGTAGCAAAAATAACCTTTTTTACGGTATTTTCAAGAATGAACAAATCATTCCATAAAAGCTGTTTTTTTGTATTTTTACCATCAAGATTTAAACATATAAAACAACATATATGACATTTATTGATTTCAATACAAGGAAAAGACTACAAATATGGGAAGGTATTAGTGGACCGGTATTTCATTCAGGCCAGGCTACCTTTGGTCATTTCACCATAAATGCAGGATGCGAATTGCCTGCACACAGCCATCCACATGAACAATGGACAAATTTGATTGATGGTGAGTTGGAGTTTACTATTGATGAAGAATCAAGCGTGATGAAAGCTGGAATGACAGCTTACATACCTTCAAATGTTGTTCATTCGGCAAAGGCAATAACAACATGCAAGGTTATTGATTGTTTTATCCCTGCACGGGAAGACTTTATTGAGAAATAAAATAGGTACAGTCCGGTTCAGTCCTTGATGGACCTTGCACTGAGTCCGCCCGAACAGGCTGTAAATTTGAAGATCGGGATTACGCATGCTCAATTTAAATGGCACTTCGTTGCAATTAAGCCTTCAGCCATATGAGAAAAACCTGCCACAGTGGAGTTAAGCTCCGGATTAATTTGATAACACTGAAATTAAATTACAAAATGATATGGGAAAAATGAAAGCAGTTGTATGCACAAAATTTGGGCCCCCGGAAGTCCTTCAGCTTACAGAAGCAGAAAAACCCATTCCAGGAAATAATGAAGTCATCATTCGGATAAAGGCAACAGCTGTAACTGCAAGTGATTGCATCATCAGGGGTTTTAATATACCTGGTGATCATAAGTTCCCAATGAAACAAATAATGGAATTAATGATGAAATTTTATATTGGTTTCACAAAACCGAAAAAACCTATTCTTGGGCTTGTTTTATCTGGCGAAATTGAATCGGTTGGAACAGATATAAAGCAATTTAGGAAAGGTGACCAGGTCATTGGTTTTACAGGCTATAGCTTTGGCGCATATGCAGAATATACATGCATGTCTGAAAAAGAGTCTAAACTCGGATGCCTGGCACTCAAACCGAACAATATGAGCCATGAGGAAGCAGCTTCAGTATCTTATGGAGGCATTCTGGCAACACATTATCTGAGAAAAATGGATATCCGGAAGGGACAAAAGGTGCTTATCTATGGAGCTTCAGGGGCAATAGGAACCATCGCGGTCCAGATTGTAAAATCTATTGGTGCCGAAGTTACAGGAGTTTGTGGCTCATCGAATACCGAATTAGTAAAATTCCTGGGAGCTGAAAAGATAATTGATTATACACAGGAAGATGCAATAAAAAATCTGGAAGTATATGATTATATTTTTGATGCTGTTGGGAAAAACAAAACTTCAAAACTAAAAATTGAATCAAAAAAGGCACTTCGTCAGAATGGAAAATATGTATCAGTAGATGATGGACTTCTCAAGTTGCGTTCCGAGTATTTTATCCAGCTCAAAGAACTGGTTGAAGCTGGATATGTTAAAGCGGTTACAGATAAAACCTTTCCGCTTGAACAGATAGTTGAAGCACACCGGTATGTAGACAAAGGACATAAAAAGGGAAATGTGGTTATAACGATATAGTTATGTACCATTTATCATGCCTTTTTTCAATGTATTAACGCGATTTGGATGATATTAAAATCAGTTTCAGTCAGGATAGAATGAAAGTTTGTATCAAGAATGTGTGTACTTTTTAAGTGTACTACAAAAAACCACCCACAACAATATCGTTGTAAGTGGCTCATTATCAGTGCGACTCCGGAGGGATTCAAACCCCCAACCTTCTGATCCGTAGTCAGATGCTCTATTCAGTTGAGCTACGGAGCCAATTGAGGCCGCAAAGGTAACGGTTTTTCTTTTTCCGGTCTAGTATACCAGCATAAAAAAGGCTGCCTGGTCAGAGGCAGCCTTCAAACCAACAGATGATGAGATCGATTTATGGTCTGGTCATCAAAGAAATCTGTTATACAAAAGTACATCCAGAAAATCCCAATGAAAAGCAGGAATTCGTAAATGTCGCTTGTAATCAAGGAGATGTAGAGATCTTTTTTGTTTTCGGGCCAGGTCAGACTGAATGCTCGAGAAGTATTGCCAGTACCTCAATTGCACGCTGGTAAATACCGGGTTGCTGGCTTTCCCGCGGACCAGCGATATTCAATGTTTCAATATCATGGGTTTCAACCCAGGAGTGAAACTCATCTTGTGAAATTGGCTCTGTGAGATCAATCTGAAAGAGAGGTTTTTTGGATGCTCGGGCGTATTCAAAAGTATAACGTGTCCCCCCGGATAAAGCACAGGCGTATATGATCAGCGTGCCATCGCTGCGTAGAATGTTTTGTTCGGTTCGCTCACGATATTCCGCTGACGATGTTTCTGTTAGCGGATACCGATCGGAAATGGCACCATCCTCAGCCAGACGGCCTTTCGGGCAAAATCCACCACAGGGGATAGCATGATCCAATGCAAAATCGAGTGCCGCCCGATCAACACCCGTCTGACCACCGCTTATTATGCTAAAGTTCAAGGCTCAAGGTTCTGGATTCAATTAATAATTGTCATTGCGAGAAGCGTAGCGACGAAGCAACAGTTATCGATTGATGAGCTTCACCAACTCATGTCCAATTCCTATTCGGTACCCTTCGGTGAAGTAATTGATGATCCCTGCCGGGTTGATATAGAGCACTACCGGGTATTTCCTGGAGAGAGGAAGGTCAAGCGAATAAAATAACTTGCCGAACGAGTAATCAGCATGAATCCCGTATTGTACATTTCTGGGAAGGCTCTTTCCTTCACGCTGAATAAAAAGATCCATCTCCTCCCTGGTCGGTAAAAACAGCACAAGCGACCCATCCCATTCTTCAAACTCCCCGGCCTTTCGCTGCAGGTCATCCACTAAATGTTTTGTCGGCTCTTCATCCGGCTCCAGCCAGGCCATGACCAGGCCGCTTGACGTCCCGATATCAATACCAGTTTGCTGAAGGTCGTTTTTAAGCTGACCAGTGACAAATGAACCAAAAATAGGGGGAGGCCTCAGGCTTTTACGCAACGTCAAAGGAAGGTGGGTCGCTTTCTCTGCTTGAAGATTGAGGAATGTTATCCTTGTCATGACCGTCCCGTCAGTGAGCCTGTTTCCCAAAACGATAAGAACAGGGCCGGGAGTTAACTGAAATATAGAAGGAAAATTTTCTACCTGCGGGCTGTTCTCATAATCCAGTGACCGGTAGAATCCATCTTTGTGTTGTTCGACCGTGTAGTTGATGTAATATTCAGGTTTCACCGAATTTGACGGATCATTCCTCAACACCAGGGTTGCATTCCGTTCGGGTTCTTCAGGCGGTTCTTCAAAGTAGACCTCTTTCCACAGGCTATCCTGGTAATATTGTGGGACCTTTGTGGCTTGCTCCAGGCGGGCCGGGATCCCAAAACTCCGGCATAAGGCAACAAAGAAAATATCCCTGGAATGGGGATCGGCCATGGTTAATTCATAGACTCCTACCGGCGTGATTGGCGACTTGCTGTAATTGGCCTTTTTATCAACTTTGATGTTGAGTTTGATCCAGTCAGAAACCGTTTCAGGGTTCAATCGAGCGTCAGCAATAAACCGGTTGGAAAATTTCTCTCTTAAATAGCTATGATAAGGCTTCAACCATTCATTATCGACACGGGGATTCATTGTATACGAGACCAGGTCAACTGGTGAACTGTTGAACTGGTGAGTATTTGTGTTCATGATTGCATCTAAAAGAACAACTGGAGAGATATCACGCAGGTCTTTTTCAGAGACAGCATCCAACAGAGGAAATATCCACTGGCGAAGCGAATCGGGTGTTTCGCTAACGAAATCAATGATCTCTCTCCAGTTTCCGCGACTCTGTTTCAGCACAGGCCAGAGTTTAGCTGGATCTACTTCAAGTGTTTGCGCCAGTCTGTATGCTTTTGAGGAGTCGATGAATGTGGCTTCGTATGAGGTACGGAGATGATCTTCAAATTTCAGCCTTTCGGTGTTTACGGCTCGCATGGAGTCGGTTGCCTGGTTTTTAACCTCCTGCTTCACAGGCGGAACAAAGTCGATCTCCAGGCTGCCAGTAACGCTTGTCATAAGTTCCAGGATCACAAAGACGGTATCGATTTGTCTGACATCTGCTTTGGCAAAGCCGAACTTCTTTCCTTTGGCAGCCCATACCAGGAGGTCGCCATAACCAGTCAGGATAGAAGCAATCCCATTTTTGTCTGTTTTGGTTTGGAGCAACGGATAGAATTCGCCATAGTTATAGAGTTGAAATTCGATATCTGTATTGGCAAGTCGTTGATTTGAAGTACTGCTGACTACGGCATAGATTCGCTTGGTTTCCGTATAATTGGGCAGGATATTGATCCGGGTATAACGTTCATCTTTCAACAGGATATCTTCCGGCCCATCGTAGTCGCCAAATACGTTGGTGTTAACCAGCATCGCCTGCTTACCCGGACCTGTGAACCAGCCCATATCGAGTTCCGGTTCCGGCTCGCATGCACCCAGGTAATGCCAATCACCATCAACCCACACCTCTACCCATGCATGGTTATCGTCGCAATGGGCCCATCGAGGGGTATAGCATTGACGTGCAGGGATACCAACAGCTCGCATAGCAGCGGTAGTGAATGTAGACTCTTCACCGCAGCGGCCGTAGGCAGTCTTAACCGTTGCCAGAGGGGAGGAGGTACGGATATCAGATCCTTTATAGATCACTTTCTCGTGACACCAATGATTCACCTCCAGCGCTGCATCCCTCATCGACATCCCTTTGATCCTGTCTTTTAGCCCGGCGAAAAACACCCAGCGGGAAGAGTCGAGGTTTTCATTGTTTACACGTATTGGTAATACAAAATGACGGAAAATTACTTCAGGAACCGTTTTCCCCCAGCTGAAGGTATCTCTGGCAGCCAGTGAACTTCTGATATTCTTCAGGAAAAACTCTCCGTTATAGTCAGCCAGGTCGTTCAGCGACATATAGGCATAAAGAAACTCCAGCGCTTCCTCCTCTTCTGTGCTCAATTCCTGATCAAATATGTTGAACAATGTGTCGGAACGAGTGGCAGCAATCTCCACCTGTTTGTCGAATTGTTCTTTTACTTTTTTTCGATATTGCGGATCGGAGATAAAATGGTCTCCCTGGTTACAGGAGAGCGGTACAAATAGTGTAAATGCCAGAAATAATGTAAGTAAGGGCTTCATCTTTTTCCACCAGAAGACCAAATACAGGATCCCGCAAAGGAGCATTGGTCCGGAGAATACAAAGAAAGGCAGGAACTCGAACTCACCGCTGGCAGAAAGCATGTGGGTGAAAAACATCAGGACACCTCCAATAGCGATAATGATTCCTCCGACAAGCCCCCGCCACCATGTGACTATATATCCCAAAATGAAGATCAGAAATGAAACCGTGACCATGCTTCCTTCCCAGTCAGCGCCAGGAGGGCTTTCGGGAGCATCTCCTAAAAGCGTCTGAATGAATTTAGGGACAAAAACAAGCAAGTAAAACAGTGTGATCAGGGAGGCAAAGATCCGAATGACCAGGCGGGTGGTTTTCAGACTGTTGGATGTTGCTTGTGGTAGATTTTTCATTAAATATGGTTATTTATATTAATGTATGGCAATATCATGGCAATCCTTCATCCCTGTTCCGTTCGACGGATAATCTCATTCTGTAACTCTTCACCCAGATCGTTAAAATAATCGCTGTATCCTGCTACCCGGACGATCAGATCCCGGTATTTCTCAGGATATTTTTGCGCATCTTTCAGTGTTTCGGCCGAAACGACATTGAACTGAATGTGGTGTCCATTCATCTGAAAGTAGCTGCGAACGAGGGAAGTAAGCTTGTCTATCGCCTCCTCTCCTTCAAAAAATTCCGGAGTGAACTTTTGATTCAGAAGAGTTCCACCCGTTCTCAGATGGTCGATTTTAGCAGCAGAGATCAGGACAGCTGTAGGCCCTTTTGTGTCGGCGCCCTGAAAGGGAGAGATGCCCTCCGAGAGTGGCTGTCCTGCCTTCCTGCCATCAGGCAGTGCTCCGATTACACTCCCAAAATAGACATGAGAAGTTGTAGGAAGCATGTTGATCCGGTGGATGCCGCCGATCGATGTTGGACGCCCATCAACAGCTTCATAAAACATCTCAAATACCTTCGTTGCCTGATCGTCGGCATAATCCTCATCATTACCGTATTTCGGTGTATTGTAAACCAATTCGGCCCGGAATTCATCATAATCAGTAAAATCTTTTTCAAGGGCATCAAGGAAGCCGTTAATCGATATCGTTTGCTGATCAAACACATGATATTTAATAGCTGTCAACGAGTCGGTAATGCTTCCCAGACCAACACCCTGAATGTATGTAGTGTTGTAGCGGGCGCCTCCGGCGTTGTAATCTTTTCCATTGGTAATGCAGTCGTCGATGATGAGAGAGAGGAACGGGGCCGGTAACGATTCAGCAAAGATGCTGTGAATGGTATTGTTGCCTTTGATCTTTATATCGATAAAATGATTTAGCTGGGTCTCGTAGGCTGCGATCAACTCCTCAAATGAGGAGAAGGATGCCGGATTCCCGGTCGCTGGTCCGATCTGTTTTTGTGTCCGGGGATCGATTCCGTTATGAAGCGTTATCTCCAATACCTTAGAGAGGTTGAAGTATCCTGACAGGATATAGGCTTCTGTTCCGAAAGCGCCCGTTTCCACACAACCGCTGGCTCCTCCGTTTCGGGCATCTGCAAGCGTTTTTCCTTGTCTGACCAGTTCCTGGACTATCGCATCGGTGTTGAAATAGGAGGGTTGCCCAAATCCGGTTTTGGTGATCCTGAGTGCGCGTTCAATGAGGCTGTCAGGGTTCCCCTTACTGACTTGCACCATGGAGCTGGGCTGAACCAGTCGCATCTCTTCGATGACATCCAGGATGAGAAACGTAAGTTCGTTAACGCCATCTTCACCGTCAGGTGTAACACCGCCCAGGTTAATCAGAGAAAAATCAGTATAGGTATTACTCTCCTGGGCCGTGACTCCTATCTTTGGCGGTGCCGGATGATTGTTGAATTTGATCCAGAAACTTTGCAATAATTCTTCAGCCCTCTCTTTCGTTAATGTGCCGGCATCAATCTCTCGTCGATAGAACGGGTAGAGGTGCTGGTCGAGCCGTCCGGGATTGAATGAATCCCAGGGATTGAGTTCTGTGATTACTCCAATGTGAATGAACCAGTAATGCTGTAACGCTTCGTGGAAGCTTTGTGGAGCATTAGCAGGAACACGTCGGCAGATCCGAACAAGTTCCTCAATCTCCGATCTACGAATTTCGAATTTCGAATTTCGAATTTCACTTTTAGCCAGTTTCTCAAGGGCATCAGCATACCGGTGGGCAAACTTAATACTTGCTTGTGCTGCAATTTCCATCGCTTTTAGTTCTTCGCTGTTAGCTTTTCGCTCTTCGTTCTTCGCTTCGCCTTCAGAATCGGTATCCCTCTTTATCGCGCTTCGCGTATCACGTATCTCTTCTATCAGTTCCAGCATCCCCTTTTTGTAAATCTTATCTCCTGCAACAGTATGTCCTGGTGCCCGTTGTTCCTGGAATTCAGTAAATACTCCTGCTTTATAAGCATCCAGCCACTCCTGTTCCATCGCTTGCATAATCCGGTCACGGCTACTCTTCCCCGACCAGAAAGGGATAATCTTTTCAGTATAGATCCTTTTTGTCTCTTCGTCTGTCTTAAAAGAGACTTTTTTGCGTGAATCCAGAATTTCCAGGTCCTTTAGTGAATGAACGTTGATTTCAGGATAGGTAGGACAGGCTTTAGGGGCAGGGCCCCGCTCTCCCACGATCAACTCTCCTTCGTTGATGCAGATGGATTTGTTTTTCAGGATATGTTCAAGGGTCATTGCACGCATGACAGGCACTGAAACCTCTTTGTCTATCTCTGACTGATATAGTTCGGTCACCAGCAAGGCCCGTTCCGCACTGATGCAGTTCACCGCATTCAGGCTTTGCTCACGAAGTTTATTGATCCTGCTGTTCATCATATCTTCACTTCCCTACTTCCCCACTTTTTTCCTCTCCACCTGCAAAAATAATCTAAAAACAGTTTACCCGGATGATCTGTCAGGATAGTTGTACATTTGTTTTAAATCAACGAGAGCCTTCCCATGAAACATTCTACCCCTTTACCAGGAGCCACGGATACGAAACGGGCCATCGGAAGTTAGCTGCTTTGCCAGGGATTAACAATGCGGATTAACCGCCTACTTTCACCTGGAATCCAGCCTTCTCAATCTCTCCCTTGAGTTGAGTTATTTTCTCTTTGCTGACAGAAACCTCCGGTTTCATATTGTCGTTAAAATAAAACCGACGGTACTTGTTTTTTGCAGTGGTATGATAGGGGAGGAGATGTACTTCAATTGGTGAACCGGTGAACTGGTGAGTAATGTCATTGCGAGGAACAAAGTGACGCGGCAATGGTGAGTTTGTGTTGTGTTGCATAGATCCCAGAAAATCAATGACTGAACGAATATTGAGTTGGGTGTCTGTGATTCCGGGGATAACAGGGAGGCGGATGATGACCTGTTTCCCTGATTCCAGAAGGGTTGTTAGGTTTTCCAGGATGGCTTGATTGGAAACACCTGTATGTTTCTTATGTTCACTATCATCCATTAACTTCAGATCATAAAGAAACAGATCTGCATAGGGGATAATCGACTGGATCTCTTCCGGGGAAGCATATCCTGTTGTATCCAATGCGGTGTGTAACTCACTCTTCTTAAGCGTTTGAAGCAACTCCCGGCAGAAATCGATCTGAAACAGCGGCTCTCCGCCAGAAAGCGTAACTCCGCCACCCGATTCTTCAAAAAAGATCCGGTCCCGCTCCACTTCATTTAGGAGTTCCTTTACGGTCATCTCCCTCCCGGCTATCTCTTCCTTCTCAAAAGTGATTCCGTTGAGGCTGATATGTTTGGTGGATTTTTCCGGATCAGGAGAACGACTTTCCGGGTTGTGACACCAGGTGCAGGAGAGCGGGCATCCTTTAAAAAACACGGTAGTTCTGATGCCGGGACCATCGTGGACGGCAAATCGCTTGATATCAAAAATGAGCCCTTTAGTCACAATAAAAAAGGATTTTCTGACGAATGGCTTCCTGGCAGACCGGACAAAATTCGCTGGCGCTATTATCTTTCATACGACAGTTCATCACCGGGCTATAAATTCCTTTATCCAGGTATCCTCCGCCCTCAAACAGGCCAATAACGTTACTGTAAGTTGAATCGCGCGGAGTGGGAAGAGGTATCGTATCTGAAATCATCGAACGCCATTTGGAACTGAAATCGATCGTTGTCGTGATATTTGGCTCCCAGGGCTCCACCTGCAGGTTATAAAAACCATCGTAATTAACGCCTCCAACATATTCATCCGCAAGCCCACCGAATGCATGGCCAAACTCATGGACCGTAACAATCTCACTTTCCAAGTTATCTACGGTACTCTGGCAATAGTGGTTATAAAATCCGCCACCCCCATATTTCTTGCTATTACTCAGGATGATGATTTGATCATATGGGACATTAGCTGCAATATCACGCATGCTCCAGGTATCAGGAGTAGTCAGATAACGCTCGCTGCCAAATGTGTAAAAGCTGCTGTTGACATTGGTATTTGCGTACTTTCTCTGACCAGGGATATCCACACCCGATTCGACCGAAGGAGACTCAATGGCATAGACGTTGATCTTATGCTTATATGAAGCATAAGGCTCTACCGACATCATGTAATCGGTAATACGCCTGGCATCATCTCTGAATTTCGTAATCTCGTTGTTGGTGTATCCTTCTGCGATCAATGCAATATCCAGCAGCGTATCAGATGCTCCGTGATCGCTGATTCGGGTAAAAGGGAAAAGGGTAACTTCTTCATGGATAATGAAATGATTATGAGGATTGACGAAAAGCGAGAAAAGAGATTCGAACTGACCGGTCTCATTATTCCTGTGGTCAATCTCAAAACGTACAGGGTAAAGAGGGTAAGGCATGGTAGCTGTCATCGGGTAAGCCCGGCTAAGCTGCTTGGCCTCCTGTGTACCCTGGAACTCTTCAAAAAGCGATGAGAATCCCTTACGGTAAAGAAGCTTATCTGTGGCCGTATCGTATACTGAGAACCTGTAGTTCCCCGAGTTCCAGGGATCTATCAGGTTGTTATGAGGCCCTCCCCAATAGGGTTCTTCCTTTACCTGCCACAGGTAAACCGCACACTCCCGGTCGTTGCCGGCAAGGAGATAATCGATACGCAGCGTATGATTGGAGAAAAATCGATTGTATTCGCTCTCAGTCTGGGTCTGTTCCGTAAAAAGTTTAGAGGAAAGATCTTGTGAATAAAGCAGGTATGTAAAAAAAATAGTGATCAGAATAAACGCAAAACGGATCATAGTGCTTATTTTTGTTCAAAATTACAACTTATGAGAAAACTGAACAAACGAATCAAACTACTGTGCTTATTTCTGATGGCAGTACCAATACTCTCTTATGCCCAGGTTGCAAACTATACCAAAGAACGTGCATCCGCGCACCAGGAGCTTCCTGATGACAGCTATCTGCAAAATACCCATGACCAGAGAAATGCTAAAGCAGGCTATGTTAATAAGGGGGCCAGTTTTTTTACGATTCAGGTCAATGTGAATGCGAGTGGAGAGAATATTCTTGGTGATGCTGCAAATGAGCCTTCTCTTGGCATAGATCCAACCAATCCTGACAATATGGTCATCGGCTGGCGACAGTTTGATAATATCTACAGTAATTTCAGGCAGGCAGGTTACGCTTATACCTCAGACGCAGGTCAATCATGGACTTTCCCGGGTGTAATTGAACCGGGTGTTTTTCGGTCCGACCCGGTACTTGATAGCGATTCTGATGGGAATATCTACTACAACAGCCTGACAGCGAATAGCGGTATCTATTCCTGCCAGGTGTTTAAAAGTGATAACGGAGGTGTTATCTGGGATCCGGGTGTCGATGCCAAAGGAGGAGATAAACAGTGGATGGTGATTGATAAAGGGGAAGGAGTTGGAGCTGGTAACATTTACTCCTTCTGGACATCTTACTATAGCATGTGCCCCCCGGGTTTCTCAACTCGTTCGACTGATAATGGGAACTCGTTTGAATTTTGTGAGGAGGTAGATGGGAATCCTTACTGGGGGACCATGGCTGTTGGACCGGATGGTGAATTATATGTCGTAGGTGCTTTTCCATGGGATGGTTTGGTTGTTGTGAAATCAACAACAGCTCAGAACCCAGCCTATCCTGTTTATTGGGATTTTTCCGAGCAGGTTGAGATGGATGGTTATTTGGACTTCCAAAATCCTGTAAATCCTGCTGGATTGCTTGGCCAGTCATATATTGATGTGGATCGATCAGAAGGAGCCGGAAGGGGAAACGTATATGTACTTGCTTCGATGGCCCGTAACTCAATCAGTGACCCAGCCGATGTAATGTTTGCCAGGAGCACAGATGGAGGAGAGACCTGGAGCGCTCCGACTCGGATTAACGATGATCTGGGAAACTACAATATCCAATGGTTCGGCACCATGTCAGTAGCTCCAAACGGACGGATTGATGCGGTGTGGCTCGACACCAGAGATGCTCTTCCAGGAACCTACTTTTCATCACTATACTACTCCTTTTCTGATGATCAGGGAGAGAGCTGGTCAGTGAACCAACGACTCTCCGATGAGTTTGATCCGCATCTTGGTTGGCCTCAGCAGGATAAAATGGGGGATTATTTCGACATGGAGTCGGATGAGACAAGTGCTCACCTGGCGTGGGCCAATACATTTAATGGCGAACAGGACGTCTATTATGGTCACATCATCCCACAATATGTTGCGGTTGAAGATCATGAAAAGCAAAATCTGATCTCTCTGACAAATTATCCTAATCCTTTTGTTGATCAAACAACGATCCGATACACAATCCCATCCTCCTGCCAGGTAACCCTGGAAATTATTGATATCTGCGGACAGGTAATTCACATACTCATCAGCGAAAATCAGCCAGCTGGTTTCTATTCAATTGATATTACAGGGGATAAATTAACAGCAGGATATTATTTTTGTCGCTTGCGTGCGGGAACCCATTCAACCACAACCAGAATTGTTAAGATTAATTAAAAACAAAAGCCCATGAAAAGATTTTGCATCATTACTGCGCTATTTCTTATTCCTGTTGCATTATTGCTGGCAGGAGAGGATGTTGATGCTGACAAAGAAGCGATTAAAAAAGTAATCCAGAGTGCCTATGTTGACGGATTGCAAAACAATGGAGATATTGAATTGGTAGAGGCCGGATTTCATCCAGCATTTCAGCTGATCGGAATCGGACGCGGAAATACCCTGTGGAGCTATCCTATCTATAACTGGATCGATGACGTGAAACGGGGAAAAGAAGAGGGTAAGTAACCTACGAAAGAAGAGGAGAAAGTCATAGTAAAATTTCCGATGATCGATGTTACCGGTACAGCTGCGGTTGCAAAGCTTGAGTTTTATGTTGGGAAGACCTTGAAATACATCGATTACATGTCGCTCTATAAATTTGGCGACGAATGGAAAATCGTAAATAAGATTTTTTACAAGGTACCTGAAAAAGAGACCGGGTAATTTTCAATCAATGAGTCAAAAAAAATCTATCCTCATTACCGGTGCATCAACCGGAATAGGAAAAGTTAGCGCCCTTCATCTGGATAGCCTTGGATTCAAGGTGTTTGCCGGTGTCAGGAAAGATGAAGATGGAGAGAAACTACGGGAAAAGGCTTCTGACAAGTTGGAAACCCTGATTCTGGATGTCACGGACGAGCAGTTAATAGATAGTGCGGTGGAGCGGATCTCCAGTGAGCATGACTATCCCTTTTTTGGCCTGGTGAATAATGCCGGTATCGGGATCAGCGGCGTCGTTGAAGCGACCACTGTCTCAGAGTTCAGGAGGTTGATGGAGGTAAACCTGATCGGGTTGCATGCGATGACTTTTGCAGCGATTCCATGGCTTCGAAAAAACCACGGCAGAATCGTCAATGTCGGATCGAGTTCAAGTTACATAGCTGCTCCCGGAGGAAGCGCATATGCCGCCTCCAAGTTTGCTGTCAGAGCCTATACAGATTCGCTCCGTACCGAAGTGACTCCCTTCGGCATGGAGGTCTCCCTGGTGGCGCCGGGAGCGATTGAAAGTGATATCTGGGCTAAAAACGCGGCGTACAAAAAGAACCTCCGTAAAACTGTTTCTCCGGAACTGCTTGATATATACAGGCCTTTTGTCCGTTATGGTGACAAGGTTCTGGAGGATGTCAAACCATTGCCAACTATGAAAGTGGCTAGAGCTATTGAAGATGCGCTCATAGCGAAAAAACCAAAGGCGATATACCTGATAGGTCCGGATGCTAAAAAAGCATTTTACTTCTCAGGCTTTCCCAAACGAGTACTCACAAAGATATTCCTTAAACATATCCTGAAAGAGAAATAATTTATGGCAATTCATGCGCAATAGTGTGGCAATACTGTGCAATCTATGTCAATAATGTAACATGATAGTCTGGGATTATCTCATCATCTTCTATTTTATCCTCGTCATCCTGACAGTCATCAAAATCATCTTTGACACCCAGGATCAGGTAAAAGCCCTTTTCTATATCTTTATCACGGTTGTATTTCCTGTTTTCGGCATCCTGATCTACTTCTCATTCGGGATCAACTACCGGAAAAATAAAATGTTCTCCAGAAAGATCTTCACCGACAGCAAACTGCAGACGGAGGTTGCTGAAAAGATCAGGGAAAGCATAACCCTTACGGGCGATGAAGATGATAAAACACTTATCAAGTACTACAACCTGATCCGGTTTCAGGCCAATGCTGACATGGCGCCGCTAACCCAAAATTGTGTCACCCTGCTGAACAACGGGGAAGCCTTCTTCCCCGAGCTCCTGGCATCGATCGAAACTGCCAGGCATCATATACATGTCGAGTTTTACATCTGGGAAGACGATCAGATAGGGAATCGCCTGAAAGAGCTGTTGATAAAAAAAGCAAACAAAGGAGTCACTGTGCGTGTGATCTATGATGATTTTGGTGCGAGCGGGATCAAGCACCGGATCAGGCGGGAATTGCAGGAAGGAGGTGTAGAGATCTATCCATTTTACAAGATCAGGTTGATTATGCTTGCCAACCGGCTTAATTACAGGGATCACCGGAAAATCGTGATCGTTGACGGGAAAACCGGTTTTACCGGAGGAATCAATGTGTCGGATAAATATATCAATGGCCCGGAAGAGAAAATAGGGAAGATCAAATACTGGCGCGATACCGGGATTAAAATCGTCGGTCCGGCAGTGAACAGCTTGCAGCGGAATTTCATTGCAAACTGGAACTTCTGTAGCGGAACGAGAATTCCAATAGAGGAATCCCTCTTCCCGATCTCATTATCTGCAGAGAAATATGGCGATGATTACATGCAGATAATTGCCAGTGGGCCCGACTCAGACTTTCCTTATATTCTCTATTCCTGTACCTCTGCGATTTATAATGCCAAACGATCAGTCTATATCACTACTCCCTATTTCATCCCGCATGAGAACATTATGGCAGCAATAATCAAAGCAGCGTTGAGTGGTATCGACTGCCGGATCATATTGCCTGGCATCTCTGACTCTGCGTTTGTGAATGCAGCTACGAAGAGTTTTGTTGCGGAGTTATTGAAAGCAGGTGTACGTGTCTATTTCTATCAAAAAGGCTTTGTTCATTCCAAAACCATGACCATCGACGAAGACCTCTCGATCATTGGAACGGCAAATATGGACAACAGGAGTTTTGAATTGAATTTCGAGATCAACTCGGTTATTTATAGTCCGGCACTAACCAGACAGTTAAACGACGTCTTTGATTCTGACCTGCTCGATTCTACCGAAGTAGAATGGGATGAATGGAGTAATCGTTTTATCGGTAGGAAGTTCTTAAATAAAATCGCCCGCCTCTTCTCCCCGTTGCTATGAGTTGCCTTCAAACACATGCTGAATAAGACTAAATTCTGGCAATAACTCACCAGTTCACAACCTTTCTATTCCTCAGGATATGCGTCAATCAATGAAATCACCACAAGGGAATCCTTGAAATTTTCTATCCGTTTATCTGTGAAGAACGAGATGTTTTTCTCTTCAAATGGAAGGAGGTCGAAATAATTATCAGCGAGATTGCCTTGTACAGGGGTTTTGATAAAGACTCCTTTCGCCAGTTTTGTCGTATAGAGGTTTATCAAGTATCCATAATGTAACTTCTTAACGGAGATGTCGATGGGGGCGCGTTCCAGCTTCAACTCTTTTGGTGGTACAAAATATGTAATATTAGTTGCCATGACACCAAAAGAATTTTCAATCCGCGCATAGATAAATAACGTGGATTTATCTGCTCCTGCGAGATAGGCGCTTAAGTTTGTGTCAATGACGACCTCTGTGCGATCAGCAAGAAAATTGTGATCCAACTCTTCCTGCCACAACATCCGTCCGTTGAGATCGGAGAGAACCACCCTGAGTTTAGCTCGGTCGTTGTCGGTTTCATCAAGAGTAGCGTAAACTTTCAGGTTATCTCCGTCCATGACAGGTGATACAAAAAAGTTTCTATAGGAACGGCTTGCAGTATAAAAAAGCGCTTTTTTATTCCCAAAATAATCTCTCGATGACCAGGAGACAACAGGCCAGGTGTCATTAAACTGCCAGTATAGGGTTCCCATACAGTTTGGTTTTGCACGACGGTGTGCATCAATGGCTGTTTTGATACCATCGGCCTGTAACAGTTGACTCACATATCCATACATTTTAAAGTCAACAGGCACTTTGTAATCACGCTTCATATATTCCGCTATCGTTTCATATCCCTCCGGGTGTTTCTGATGGGCTTTCATGGCGGGAGATCCCAAATATCTGTCTGACGGCTGTGTGAATTTCTCGATAGTAGAGTAATCTGGAAATCCCTGGAAACCATATTCCGACATAAAACGGCCAACTTTCTTCTCATACATTTCAAATGGCTCTTTGCCCCACCAGACACCCCAGTAGTGCATATCTAAATGAGTCAAACTTTCATCCTTGCCCCATCCGTATTTCGGACTTGTTGGGATATAGGGTCGCAGGGAATCGTGCCGTTTTACAGAATAAGGAATCATCACGTGGAAGATTTTCCGGTAATTCATGTAAATATCAGCCGAATCCCTCATATCATATCCGTATTCCCTGGCCCAGTCCCAGTTGAACCATCCCTCTTCGATCTCATTATTCCCACACCACACTACAATGGATGGATGTCTGCGTAACCTCACAATATTCTGGACCACTTCATCTCTGACATTTTTGAAAAATTTCGGGTCATCAGGGTACATGGCATTCGCAAACATAAAGTCCTGCCAGACCATGATCCCTTTTTCATCACAGAGATCATAAAAGATATCGTTCTCATAAATACCGCCTCCCCATACCCGAAGCATATTCATGTTGGCGACTTTCACATCGGTGAGGAGCGCTCTATACATGGAGTCGGTTACACGCGACGGGAAGTGATCCATCGGAATGTAGTTGGCGCCCCGTACAAACACGGGTTTATCGTTGACTTTCAGATAGAAAGACCGGCCGATGGAATCAATATCCTGAACCAGTTCAACAGTACGAAGGCCTATTCTCTGATGACCTTCAGCTTCAAGCCTCCCTGCAAACCACACCTGATAGCCAATGTTATATAGGGTAGCAGGCCCCATACCGTTTGGCCACCAACGCGTGGGATTGGTCATGTCGAAATCGATGCGGATGGCATTGATCCCTTTAGTTAATAACTCACGACCAGAAAAAAAGACGGTGGAATCGAACATCAATTTGAACTCGGCGGTATCAGCAAGGGTTGAGTTGATAATGAAAGAGGCAGACATCTTAGCCAGCGAATCAGTCAGACTTTTCTGGATATATTGTACACCGAGAACATTAACATATTTCCAGTACTTAATATAGATCGGTTTCCAGATGCCCGTTGTAATGAACGTGGGCCCCCAATCCCAGCCGAAATGATATGCGGCTTTCCTGCATACAACTTTTTCATCACCAGGCAATCGATAAGGGAGCTTATTATATTCAATTTCATTCAACTTGGTAACCGAAGGAAACTCTATCTTGATTTTATTATAGCCGATTCGAAGATAATGCTTGATATTCGCATACCAGGTCTTGAACATATTATCAGCAGTAACCACAAGTGAATCATTTACATATACATTGGCGTAGGTGTCTAGCCCTTCACAAACAAGCTGAATGTGGCGGTTTGCAAAGAATGAGCGATCCAGTTCGAAATACTTCTCATATACCCATCCGGTATCGCTGATCCACTGTAGCTTCTTTTCATTCGTGCTAAAGAAAGGATCAGGGATCACCTTGTTTCGTTCCAGATCCAGATGTACTACTCCTGGTACCCGGGCATTGTATGTTTTCAATGAGTTCTGCTGCCGTAACTGCCAAATGCCATCAAGGGAGAAAATGTTTGTATCCTCCTGTGAATACGTTTCCAGGCTTCCCGCAAAAAAAACAGATAATAATAGGATTAACTTGAGATTTCTTTTCATTCATCAGGTTGTTAAATTCGTTGGCAAAATTAAGAATTTAGTTACCTTCGGCAGAAAAAAAATAAAGATGGATTTAAAAATCCTTTATGAACAATATTTTCAGTATTACGGCAATGATGACGACAAGCTTATTCTCTGCTTTGCACCGGGGCGTGTAAACCTCATTGGTGAGCATACCGATTATAATGGTGGATTTGTTTTACCATGTGCGTTGCAGTTTGGCACCTACCTGCTGATTCGTAAAATTGAAGAGCCGGTAATCCGATTAGCATCCATAAATGTTGAGTTTCAAACAGAGATTCCTGTAAGTGATATCGCAGCGAAAGTGGAGAACCTCTGGATTAACTATCCTTTGGGAGTCTTTGATCAGTTCCGACGTCGGGAGATCACTTTTGGCGGCATGGAACTGCTCTATTCAGGGGATATACCAAACAACGCCGGCTTGTCTTCTTCGGCTTCTATTGAGATGGTTACAGCATTTGCGTTAAATGAGCTCCTGGATGCCAAATTATCCCTGACAGAGTTGATCATGATGTCGCAGGCAGCAGAAAATCAATTTGTCGGGGTAAATTGCGGGATTATGGATCAGTTTGCAGTAGGAATAGGGGCGAAGGGACATGCCATCTTCCTGAACTGCATGACCCTGGAAAATAAATTGGTGCCACTTCTGCTTGAGGGAATAAGTATGGTGATAGCCAATACCAATAAACAGCGTAAACTTGCTGATTCCAAATACAACGAACGAGTGGCCGAGTGTCAGCTCGCTGTAACTTACTTAAGTAAACAATTTGATATCAGTAACCTGAGTGAAATCAGTTTGATGCAGTTTCACAACGTTCAGGATCAGATTCCAGACGAAGTGATCCGCCGCCGGGCTCATCATGTTATATCTGAAAACCAGCGGGTGCTGAACTCTGTTGCCTGCCTCCTGAAAGATGATATTCTTCGGTTTGGAGAGTTAATGAATGCTTCTCATGAATCTCTGAAAGAGAATTACGAAGTGACCGGGTTTGAGTTGGATACACTGGTTGAAGAAGCACAGAAGATTCAGGGTGTACTTGGCGCCCGAATGACCGGAGCCGGATTCGGTGGTTGTACCGTAAACCTGGTAAATGATGAAGTTGTCGATCAGTTTATTGAAGAAGTTGGTGAAACCTATCAACAAAAAACCGGATTAAATGCAGATTTTTATATTGCTCAGGTTTCAGAGGGAGCCAGAAAAATAGTGAATCATGAAATATGAAACGAGAACAAAGACTGAATTTTGAGCCTTGGACCTTAAACCTCCTCCCTCGACCCTCGACCCTGTTCCCCCTATTCGATAACTCCAAATTTATAAACCGTAATTTCCCGATACTCCTCGCCAGGCCGTAAAATGGTATTGGGAAACTTAGAATGATTAGGAGAATCCGGGTAGTGCTGCGTCTCCAGGCACAATCCATAATGCTTTTTATAGACTTTTCCCTCTTTTCCTTTGATGGTTCCGTCAAGAAGATTACCGGAATAAAACTGTATTCCGGGTTGTGTTGTATATATTTTCACCCTGCGTCCTGATTTCGGATCTGAAAGGGTTGCAGCCAGGGATAGGTCTTTTTCCGTTTTATCCAGGACATAATTATGGTCATACCCGCCTTTAACCTGATGGATCCGGGTGCCGATCTGATGTGGCGTGTTGAAGTCCATTGGTGTGCCAGCTACAGGCGGAAGATCACTTGTAGGTATCATCTCATTGTCCACATTTGTAAGTTGGGCAGCAACAATTGACAGGATGTGTCCAAGCACATTGGTGTCGGCTTTACTCAAATTGAAGTAGGTATGATTGCATAAATTAACCGGACAGGCCTGATCAGTGGTGGCAGTAATAACCGTCTTCAGTTCATCATTGTTGGTCAGCAGGTAGGTAACGTTGACGGAGAGGTTGCCCGGATATCCCTCTTCACCGTCTTTACTCATGTAGGTTAATTCCAATCCAACATCCAATGAATCCTCTATCTCTTCCGCATCCCAGACCACTTTGTCGAATCCCTTTTCGCCTCCATGGAGGTGGTTATTCCCATCGTTGGGGGCAAGGGTATGAATTTTCCCATCCAGGGTAAACTTTCCTTTCGCTATCCTGTTGGCATATCGTCCGACGATAGCCCCGAAGTAAGGATTGTTATCCAGGTATTCCTGCAAACTGTCGTATCCCAGTACGATATCACCCGGATTGCCATCCTTGCCGGGTGTCCAGATTTGTGTAATGATCGCTCCGTAGTTGGTGATCTTCACTTTGATACCGTTTTGGTTAGTCAGGGTGTAAAGGAACGCCTCTCTGTTATCAACAAAGCCAAATGGTGATTTCATGATAGATAGTGTTAAGGTGTCTGCTGTTTTATGCTTTTCTCCTGAATCATGACAGGAAAACAGGCTCGTTCCCAGGAACAGGAGCATGAACATACGGAGAAATGGTTTCATGGTTTGTGGTTTTGTTCATACAAACTTATAAAATTTACGATTGACGATTTTTGGCCTCAGATTCTTATTTTTCATGTCCATTTCAAAAAAGGTT
>CAZTSX010000005.1:0-43262 GCA_964616825.1 uncultured Prolixibacteraceae bacterium | reverse complement strand
ATTGACGATTTTTGGCCTCAGATTCTTATTTTTCATGTCCATTTCAAAAAAGGTTATTCTGATCACCGGCGCTTCCGCGGGTATAGGTGCGGCAGCTGCCCGTACTTTCGACCTGGCTGGAGCGCAGGTTGCGATTGCTGCCCGCCGGAAAGAGAAACTTGAAGTGCTTGCTTCAGAGATGAATCACTCTTTTGTAATCGTAACAGATATCAGTCGGGAGGAGGAGGCACGAAGCATGGTGCAGGAGACGGTAATCCATTTCGGCCGCATTGATGTGCTGATAAATAATGCTGCCTGTATGATCGTTTCACCCACAGAAAGTGTTTCTTCAGAAGATTTATTGAAAGCTTTTCAAACCAACCTGCTGGGCGCTGTTGCTGCCACGCAGGAAGCCATCAGGCAGATGAAAAGCCAGGGTGGGGGACAGATCATTAATGTTGGCTCACCCGGCTTCATGATGGGGATCCCCTATTATGCTCCTTATGTTTGTTCCAAAGCCGCATTCTCAGCCTGGACACGAACCCTGCAGGGGGAGTGGGCAGGAAGTGAAATTGTGATAAGCGAATATTTTCCGGGCTATATCCTGACAGATTCAAAACCGGAATCACGGATGGGTGATGTAGACCAGGATCTCCTGATGAGTCCGAACCAGAACTGGCTGACCCGGATGTTCACCAAACCAAAAACACCTGAAGATGTAGCCAGACACCTGGTAAAACTGGTCATTAAGCCAAAACCGCTGGTTCATTCCGATCTCTCTGTCAGGATAGGCGCTTTTATCTCCAATTTTTCGTGTTTCCGGTTATCCCTTTCAAAACAATTGGCAAAAACTGGATGAGAGAAGCTGGAACAACTATGATTTATAATATCTTTGACCCCCATCAACCCTTTCACACCCTTCAATCATGCGAAAACCAATCCCACTGAAAAAACGTCCCGCAGATTATATCTATCTCATATTTTTCTTTGTAAACTTCTTCTTTATCACCTACATCGTGGATCTCGAGCAACTCGTGATCAAGGACCCGTCAAATTTTGACTACCCCTTCTGGCCGCCCCGGTTTTTTGTAGACCTGGTTCACTGGTGGGGGAGTACGTTCGATCCTCTGCAGTGGTTCAGGCCGGTCTGGTGGCAGGCTACCATCTGGCTGGATGTATTGGTGTTCGGGCCTTTCTACGCCTTTGCAATTTATGCATTTATCAAGGGAAAAGAGTGGATCCGGATTCCTACTATCATTGTGATGTCGATCCTCTTCACCAATGTGACCATCATCTGTAGCGAAGAGATATGGGGGCCTACGCCTGCATTGAACCTGCCGATTGTACTCCTGGCTAATGCCCCATGGTTTCTCTTCCCTATCTTTTTAATCTGGAAGATGTGGCGGAATCCCCATCCATTCACCAGAAATTATTAAACACATTTTCAGGAGAAATTACATTATTGAATCAAGGCTGGCTCTCATTTTCTCTACCAATTTATTGTATTCCGCCAGATTTGCTGTATCAACCGGCCTGGAAGGTGGGGATTCTATTTTCAAGGGATCAACAGGTGATTTGTTTTTATAGACCCGGAAATCGAGATGAGGGCCGGTAGAAAGACCACTGCTTCCTACATAACCGATCACGTCTCCTTGTTTGACAAACGTACCGTTTTTGATCCCTTTACCGTAGCCGGAAAGGTGGCCATATCCTGAAGTATATACGCTGTTATGACGGATCTTAACAAACCGCCCGAATCCGCCGTTCCATCGTGCCATGATCACCTTTCCATCTCCCAGGGCAACTACCGGAGTGCCACGGGGAGCGGCATAATCGATACCATGATGCGGTCGATATATCTTCAGGATAGGATGTTTACGGGAATGGGTGAACTTTGAGCTGATCCGTGAAAACCGAAGAGGAGCCTTCAGAAATGTTCGCTGTAAGCTCTGTGCACCTTCATCGAAATAATCTCCCACACTATCCTGAACAAAATAGAACGAATAGAAATCTTCTCCCCCGGATTGAAAAACGGAAGCAATGATATTCCCAACACCCGCCGGAACTGTATCAATCGTTAAAGCTTCGTAGACCACCTTGAAATTATCCCCTTTCTGCACGCCATAAAAATCTATCGTCCAGGCATATATATCCGACATCTTCAACGCGAGATTGATATCCATCCCATGATCAACAAATGTATTCCAAAGAGAAGAACTGATGGTTCCTGTAGCCGTTTTCACCGTTCTGTTCACCTTTTTTTCATCCCGGAACACATGCAACGAATCCCGGAAATCATACACGACAAAATCGGTATCAGTGATCTCATAGATAAAATAGAGTGTCTTTTTCAGGGAATCGCGTGTGATGATCATCGCGAACCGGTTTCCAGGGCGGATCTTTCGTACATCAAACACATCACGTGTTTTTCTGGCAATCTGATCAATCACCTGAAAGGAGATATAAGGAGCCAGGATCTCAGAGAGGTTTTGATTCCTTTTCACCCGGCCATATTCTATATCAAGGGTATCAATATTGATATGGTAAGTAATTATGGATACGGGCTCGGTGGGTTCATTAATTGTTTTGTCTGAGGTCGTGATGGTTACCAGGGTTCCAAGGAGAATAATGAGAAGCATTAAGATCGGAAAAGTGAGTCTGAGCCGGTATTTCTTCATGAGGCAAAATTAGCGTTTTCTTCCTATTTATTCATACATTTGAGGCATGAAAACGATCGGAATTGACATCGGAAGTTCATCTGTAAAAGTTTCTGTACTGGATACAGGGAACGGCACCTGCCAGGGATGGGCTTTATCTCCTGAAAATGAGATGGAAATCTCTTCTCGTATGCCCGGATGGGCTGAGCAGTCACCATTGATGTGGTGGGATAATGTAATTAAAGCAGTGAGAAAAGCTGTAGCACTTGCTGGCAGCAAACACGACCAGATCAAAGCGATTGGTATCACCTATCAAATGCACGGCCTGGTCTGTCTGGATAAATTCGGGAAACCGGTTCGTCCTTCTATCATCTGGTGCGATAGCCGGGCGGTGGAGACCGGAATCCTGGCTTTTGAAGAGATTGGAAAAGAGAAATGTCTGTCACATCTTCTGAACTCGCCCGGAAACTTCACAGCATCCAAACTGGCCTGGGTAAAGGTGTTTGAGCCGGAATTATATGAACAGATCGACAAGGTCCGGAATACCCATCTCATTCCGGGCCGGGGATCAACCCACAAACGCCTTTTCGCTGAATGTCATGAAACCACGACAGGTAGCTGCTTCGGCAGGGACTTCCGGTGTGGTGTATGAGGTGCTTGGCCAACTGAAACCTGATCCGAACTCCAGGATCAACCTCTTTGCGCACCTGAATCACACTAATAATCAACCCAGGATCGGAGCGCTCCTTTGCATCAATGGCACGGGAATTCTCTATTCGTGGTTGAAGAGAGTGACCAGCCAGACCAATTTTGACGACATGAACAGACTCTCCTCACGGGTGTCTCCCGGATCAGACGGCCTGACGATACTTCCTTTTGGTAATGGGGCTGAACGGATGCTGGACAACCAGATCATCGGAGGACAAATCGTCGATCTCGATTTCGTAGTACATACGCAAGCCCATCTGTACCGGGCCGCACAGGAGGGAATTGCTTTTGCCTTCAATTACGGAATGAATATGATGCAGGAGATCGGTGCTAAACCCTCCATCATTCGTGCCGGGGAAACCGATATGTTTCTGAGTCCACTTTTCTGCAAAACACTGGCATCCATCACAGGTACTTCCATCGAGCTCTTTAATACGGATAATTCACTGGGCGCTGCCCGGGGCGCTGCATTGGGAGCCGGGATCTATTCATCCCTGTCCGATTGTTTCAGAAACCTATTGAAAACCAGAAGAATTGATCCGGATCTGACCATACAGGATGAGGTTGCTGAAGCATATGAGAAATGGCTTAAAATGCTACAATCGACCTTCGGTATTCAGAAATAATCAGCATGCATCGCCTTATCTCAATCCTTGCACTCCTTCTTTCGATAAGTTTGACATGTGATGCTGAACAAAGGAGTGGATGGATTGTGGATGGATGCCACCGAGCCGGAACTGGCAGATAAACGCGTAACGATCCTGACGCGCTCCGCTTTCACCGGCCAGCAGCGCAACGGTGCCATCACATGGTCAGGTGATATCAATGCCAGCTATGATGTGCTCAGGAGACAGATCTCTGCCGGTCTGAACTTCTGCTACGTTTTGACCAATGGAACGCGGAATCCGCATGCTATATGTCAAATCGAAAACCGTCACTTCGTAAATCGTAAATTAATCAGGACGATTTCCGGTCTGTTTCCAAATCGTAATGGGGGCCCCCAGGTGCCATATCCACAGGAGACATAAAAATGAGAATTTCCAATCTTCTTATACCCATAGCTAACCTCGAAAATGGCATTTGTGATGTAGTTCATTGGCCACAGCTGCCCGTGATGTGTGTGGCCTGAGAGTTGCAGATCTGCACCAAGTTCTGCTGCCCTGGCAAGTGCAAAGGGCTGATGGTCCATCACAATAACCGGATAGGCTGGGTCAACGCCTTCCATCACCTCAGCCAGCTCTTTACGCCGTTTCCCGGCAAAACGGTGTCCGTCACGATCATCCCTGCCCACCAGGTAGAACGAATCATCCACCAGGATCGCTGTATCGCGGATCATTTTAATCCCATGTTCCTCCAGGTATTTCGTTGACGGGCCAATTCCACCGATAAATTCATGGTTGCCGGTGATCCCATAAACACCCAGCCTGGCGTTGATCTTTGACATCGCTTCCCCCAAATTATAGCTGATCACCGGGGCCAGGTCTTCATCTACAATATCTCCTGCAAACAATACGATGTCGGGATATAGTGAATTGATCTTTTTCACCAGCCGGTTGGTTTTCCGGCTGGCGATAATCGTTCCCAGGTGAATATCTGAAACCATAACCATGGTAAGTTCTCCAGGCGCAGCTTTAGGCTTGGAAATAGTCAGGTTCAGCTCAGTGATCCGGGGAATCCGGGCGTTGATAAAACTGGTCGTGACAAAGATGACCGATAATCCCAGGACGATAAACAGGGTAAAAAGCTTTGTTTGTGTCGGATTCGAAGAAAATGACCCGGGAAAGAAATGAAGAAATGAATTCAATAATCTGGCCAGGTCGATCAGTACGACGGCTATGATGAAAAACAACATGAATCCGAGCCAGAAAGAACCAATCCAGGTAATGATGCCGCTCAAGACTGATGGATGCAAACGCTCCAGGAAACGGGCCAGGACAAAAGTAGATGCGAGACCCCAGAAGATAACGGAAAACCATGGTCGCCAGTCGGATCCGGAAGGAATAGCCTGTAACCCGCGTATATAGATATACACGTTGATCAATCCATAGACGACGATAACGATCGAGACAAAAATGATGAACTGGGTGGTTTTCATTTTAGGTTTCTCCTTATTGGCTGCCTATGCCAGTAGGTAAGTACCCTCCAAAGCCACTCCAGAGGGCCGTAATAGTAGTACCTGAGCCAGAACAGGGAAAAGAGGATCAGGATGATCCAGATGCCCGGAACGATCAGGATCTGAATCCATCGATCTACCTCTCCGAAAAGGGCAAATCCATGTCCGTAAAAGATAAGTGAACAGATGATGGAGGTGAGGAGGTAGTTGGAAAATGCCATCTTCCCTACTGCGGAAAAAGCATGTTTGAATCGCACCCATTTAACAGACTTGCAGATCAACATAACGATCCCGATATAGCCAAGCGATACCCCAATGCTTCCAATATAATTAAACAACGAACCGGTGAACATTGAGAACGCCATCTCCCATTCAGCTTTGAAGTTTTGATGGATACCCCAGCCAACAATAAGTATTCCAGGGATCAATGAAAAGAGGATTAACCGGAGATAATACCTGTTCGATCTTGTGGCAGATAATACACCCCATTTATAGAGCGCCATGCCAAATAACATCAAACCCATCACCCGCCAGAATATCTGGATAAAGAAGAGGAATGTCTGCAAAAAAATTGCTCCGGATACCCTGACATCCATCTGATCAATCCAGCTGCCCTGCATCGCACTGATCTCGTGCTGTACTTTCTCTATAGCAGGCATCCAGGTTTGCATGTTTTGATCAATGGATTCCTGTGGCCAATACTTTATCGTTGCGCCAAACATCAGATATAGCAGGAAGGGGATTATGAAGAATATGGCTCCAATGATTACCAACTTTACCGGTTTCATCTTCCTGAAAAGGAAAGCCAGGAATGCACAAAGGCTGTATGCGACCAGTATGTCTCCATACCAGATCAGATAAGCATGGAGAAGACCAAAAACCAGTAACCAGAAGTTTCTGCGGTAGTGCAAAGGGCCGGCTCTTCTTCCTTTTTCAACCAAATGTGTGGTAAACAGGATGATCCCTGCTCCAAATAAGATGGAGAAGATGCTCATGAATTTCCCGGAGCCCAGTAAATCGCTCAGGATCCAGACCCATTTGTTGATGCCGGTAAGATCCCCGTATGCGGCAGGATTTATGTATGCCGCCCCGATCATGGAGAAACTCTGGATGTTCATGATCAGGATGCCTAATACGGCGATGCCTCTTAACACATCGATGGAGAGAATCCTGTCTGAGGGAAGTATCGGGTTTGCGACTTCCAGAGTGTTTCCCGAAGATAATTGTCCATTCATAATGCTTGGGTTAATCTACAAAACTATTATATTTTTTCATTGTTTACTTATCTTTGCATCTATCCTCTGTCAATTTATTAACAATCTATGAACGCTACTTACTCGCTTGGATGGATCGATTATATGATCATGGGAGTCTACTTCCTCTTCGTCCTTGGGATTGGGTATGCGTTGAGAAGATATATGAAATCGAGTTCCGACTTCCTGATGGGAGGGAAATCGATTCCGGCCTGGATTACCGGCCTGGCATTTATCTCTACCAACCTCGGAGCGCTGGAAGTGATGGGAATGGCCGCCTCGGGAGCCAAATACGGCATGATCACAACACACTTTTACTGGATCGGAGCCATTCCAGCCATGATCTTTCTGGGACTCTTCATGATGCCGTTTTACTATGGTTCCAAAGCCCGTTCGGTACCGGAATACCTGAAGCTGAGGTTTGATGAGAAGACACGTGGTTTTAACGCGGTCTCCTTCGCGGTGATGACCATCTTTGCCAGCGGGATCTCGATGTATGCCCTGGCTATGCTCATGGAGACACTTCTGGACTGGAACTTTACATTCAGCATCTTTATCTCCGCTCTGATCGTGTTGGCTTACACCTATCTTGGCGGGCTGAAGTCTGCGATCTATAATGAAGTACTTCAGTTCTTCCTGATCGTACTCGGATTTCTTCCGCTTGTTTTTCTGGGGTTGCTGAGCATTGGTGGATGGGAGGGATTACAAGCACAACTGGCTGAAGTTTCTACCAACAATGGCTATGCACCTGGTGCGATGACCGAGACCTGGAGACCGGTTGCTCATTCCACTGATAATCCGATGGGGGTAGAGTGGTTCGGGATCATCATGGGTCTCGGATTTGTTCTCTCATTCGGTTATTGGTGTACTAATTTCCTTGTCGTTCAACGGGCCATGGCAGCCGGATCGATGTCGGCAGCACGGAAAACACCCCTGATAGGCGCTCTGCCAAAGATGTTCATCCCATTTCTGGTTATCTTTCCGGGGATGATCGCGATCGCTCTGACTTCAGATCCAGAAAGTGGCTTTGCATTACCTGTGAAAGGGAATGGATATGATTACGACAAAGTGATCCCGATGATGCTTGGGCACTATTTCCCTACCGGTATCCTGGGATTGGGCTTAACTGCCCTGATGGCGTCGTTTATGTCAGGAATGGCAGGAAATGTAACAGCTTTTAACACAGTCTGGACCTACGATATCTATCAGAGTTACATCAATCCGAGTAAATCAGACAGACACTACCTCCGCATGGGACAGATGGCTACTATCTTCGGGATCCTGGTAAGTATTGGCGCTGCCTATATGGCAAAACTTTTTAACAACATCATGGATTTCCTGCAGCTCATATTTGCATTCATCAACGCTCCGCTCTTTGCGACTTTCCTATTGGGGATGTTCTGGCGACGAACCACTGGCCACGGGGCATTCTTCGGGCTGCTGTCGGGAACCACAGCTGCAGCTATCCATCACGGTCTGACACAACCTGCTGGTGCTATGACACTCATCAAAGGAGGATGGTTGGGAACTGTTGTTCATACCTATCCCAGCGAGATGGCTCAGAACTTCTGGACCGCGATCTTTGCTTTTTCCACCTGCTTTGTACTGACAATCTTCATATCCCTGCTGACAACACAAACGAAGACGAAGGAGGATCTGAAAGGCCTTGTCTACTCATTAACACCGAGAATCAAAGATGACAGTAAACACTGGTATCATAAACCCCAGTTCCTTGCTGTGATCGTAGCAATAATTGTCATCGTTTTATCTGGTTTATTCTGGTAAGGAGGAAAACACATGGAAGTCGACATCAGGTTACCAATCGGATTTATGTTCTTAATACTTGGAGCGCTTTTACTTATTTTTGGGCTGACAACAAACGCTGATCCGGAAATGTATGAGCGATCTCTTGATATAAATGTAAATTTATGGTCAGGTCTCATCAATCTTATTTTCGGTGGATTAATGCTTTTCTTCGGCTTACGTGCAAAAAGAATGAAAACAAAATAACATCCCATGATCTCAATCAAGCAGGCATATTTGAAAACACCAATCGGTTTCCTGGAGGTGACAGGAACCAAACGGGGAATTCAATCCGTCACCTTCGTTGATCATAAAACCAGGAAATGGTTTACACCTTTCTGTTTACGTGAATGTATGACACAACTGAAAGAGTATTTTGAAGGGAAAAGGCAGATATTTTCCATCAAACTTGATCTTCACGGAACTGAATTTCAGATGAAAGTGTGGAACGAGTTGGAGAAAATCCCCTACGGAAAAACCCTCACTTATCATGAACTGGCTGAACGGATCGGAGATCCAAAGGCTTTTCGTGCTGTTGGTCAGGCAGATGCAAAAAATCCAGTATCTGTGATCATCCCCTGTCACCGGGTGCTGGGTAACGATGGAAAGCTTGTGGGATATGCAGGCGGACTGCAGCGCAAGAAATGGCTGCTCGAACATGAACATGCTCTCTTGCAAAAAGACCTTTTCTATTAATTCGATTTACGATCTACGAATGTCGATTTTTAGAAAGTTAATGGTGGGGTTGTTGGCTGTATGGATCGCAATCCCTGTTTTTTCACAGATATCCTCACTTCCGGTGTATGAGGGAGACACGATCTCGTTTATCCTTGGAGATTCCAGCAGGAGAGGAACGGACCGCATCAAGCATCTGGTACGTGACCGGAGGGCCGGTGCCTGCACATCACCCGGAAATGTTATTGCTTAACGGTCCTGGATTAAACCTGAATGGGACGGTTGGTTTTCGCCTGGTGAAAGATGCTGATGATTAATTTGTCAGGTACATGATAACATACTCATTACCATCGATCAACAGTGCCCAAGGTGACCATCCCCTCGCATATTCTTTGCTGATGCCTCGCTTCATCTGTGCGATCCCGTTATAAACCTCAACCTGCCAGGAGGTAGTGGAATTAAGTTGAATTTCAACAAATAACAGGTTGAGTTACCCCATTGACAAGCGTATACCCAAATGGAATATACCCCATTGCATCATATCTATTGATCGTACTGCTGAGTCCCTGGTTTGAATAGACTGTGTTCTGCAATGTCCAGGCAGTGGCGGTGTTCTCGAATCTGAGGAACAAAACATAGTAGATCCCTTCATAATAGGCCACCTCCTTGGGAACATAACCCTCTTGTCCCATCACATTGATGCCTTTTTCCAGGGCATTATCAGACGAATATGTATCGATATACCAGGCTGTAATGCCTAAAGATTGGTCGTCGATATAGAGTACATGCAAACTTACTACCTGGCCGGTGGGATCCGGCGCTACTTCAATCCCAACAGGAAGCCAGCCCTGGTTTACCTTCTGGCTGATTTCGTTCGTCAGAAACTGTTTGTTTCCTGATTTATACCATTCCATGACCCAATCCTGAGAGAATACGAGCATCGTGGCAGATACAAGTAAAATCGTAAAGAGAATTTTCTTCATAATGGAGGAATAATTAATGTTTATACAACCAGGCATCACGATAGAGTCCTTTTGCCTCGCGCAACATCTGAATGGCTCGTTCCCGGTTGGTGGTATGGAAGATAGAGATCCGCACCTTGTTATCGTGCGTAAGGACTATGGCCTTTGGATATCCTTTTTCAATTAGCTGCCGGGCAATTTTTTCAGACGCTTTTTTCGGAAGCTGGCTTTTTACGATGATGTAGTAAGTGCCGGATGTGGGTGTGTGGACAGGTGCCTCAGTCTTCAGGGCTAAAACAGGATCCGGTTTTGGTTTTGGTGGCTCTTGCCCGCAGATATACGGAACTCCTGAAGTGTCCGGAATCTCACCAAACCAGGCGGCTGCATAATTCTGGCAAATCCCGATCCCGATAGCTTTCCACTCGTTGCCTGCCCATTTACCCGTATTCATCAGGAATCCGTTGAAATAGTCAAATGATTTCCAGAACGTGATCACACTGTCAATAACCACAGCATTGTTTTCCCAGTATACGATCTCAAATCCCTTGCCGGGATATCCGGTTAACTCTGCCGGTTTGTTCCATACAGAGTTCTCTTCTGTCTCATCATCAGGATAACAGAACTCTTCCCATGGCCCTTTATCCGACCAGGAATGGAAATTACATGGCTCGACATCCGGGTGGTGGAAAAACAGATCTTTCACATGTGTATTGGCAACATAACAGAGTGATTTTGAAAGGGGGATAGGAGGGAGGTCATATTGATGCCTGTATTGACTGATCATTCTGTATAGTTTCCACTCCATCTCCGAGATGCAGAAGTTAGCGGGCACTTCTGATACCTGTTCAATTGTTTTCTGGGCAAGTAATCCAACACTAAACCCAAATAAAAGGAGAATTATCGTCGTCTTTCTTCCAACCATGATTTTGTTGGATAAGTTTGTTTCGCACTATAATACAATGAGTTACCCGGATCGAGAATGCGTCCGTAAAAAGCATATCCACCCAGGTTGTTCTCTATCTTCAGTAACAGTTTGTTCCATCCTACCCGCAAATGGACAGGGATAACTGCCTGGTCGGGCTGCGCTATCCTGACTCCCAGATACCTGTAAACCTCTTTATTGTTAAAGAACACCTTTGAACCGTCGTCGCTGCCTATCATCAATAGAACATCTTTCTCCTGCAACGAGAATATATACGTTAACGCATAAGTTACCACCAATTCGCAGGGATCCATTTTATCCCATAGTGAAACGTATCCGTTCTCAGGTGTTGTTACGTATTTCCAGCGGATAAGTTGCCCGTTTACTCCTGAAAATCTCAATTTGGTGTCGATATTGATCTCCGGAGGGTATATGGAGTCGAGACCCAGTCGCTGCGTCTCTGTGATGCGTGGATTGGGAAACGGACCCAGAATATACCAGTCGGGAATAAATTTCCGTTTTGGGATGATGTCAATCCCGTCAATTCCAATCAGATATCCTGTGGAAGGGGCTGATTTTCCGGTAACTTTCAGAACCAGGTCGAGTTTCCCATATACAGGCAATAGTTTTTTCAGAGAAACCTTGCCTCCCGCTTTCAGGATCGGAGAATATCCATTGAAAGAGGCCAGTTTTACACCCTGAGAATAGATGTCGACATTTCCGAAATCGGGACCGGTTGAGTAATAGAGGTCTATAGTGTAACTCTCCTCAAACATTTCTTTCATCTCAACTGCAAGGATACTTCCACTGTCGGTATGAATGATCATGTGCTTTCCACCACTCCAGTCCGGACTCAGATCCGACACATCGATCACCTCCGACTGAAGGGTATCCAGTGAGATCGAAAGCGTTTCTGCTTCGATCAGGTCATTCGGTGTGATCTGTTGTAACACAACACGTTTCCCTGCTTTTGGAAGAGCCGGCAGATGTAGGTGGTCTTCCAGCTGATACCAATAAACAGTGCTACTGTAATCAGCTATTTCCTGATTCCCGTGTCCGTGTTCAATCGTAAAGAGGATATGCTTTCTGAATGGGATCGGATCCATGATGTGAAGCCGGTAGGCAGCGATACGACCCAGGCTGTCATCTTTCAGGATCATCCCATGAAACGGGCCGGCAAACTCACCCCGGTTGAAATACCATCCGCTGGAGAAGTAATCTTCCGTACCGGTTCCTACAATCGAAGGTTTCTTCTCCCCGTCTACATAGATCATCTCATTTCCTTCAAGGAAGGAGAAACCCCCGTCGTATGATTGCATCTGCAGGTTCACACCCACGATATGCCCATGACCAGATGCCTCTAAGATCGTATAATTGGAGTCGTAGTCTGTACGTATATCTCTGTTCCAGTAAGCATGAAAATAGCCGACACTCCTGTCAAGATAGCCATCCAGCTTCATGTAGTTGATCTGGTAGTAAAAGGCGTACACTTCCTGTGTGGCTTCATTGACAATCTGGATCTTAGCAGCTTTCTCAAACGGCATTGGAAAATAACAGATATATCCACCAGAGGTCATTCCGAGGTACTGCGAGATGTAATGAGTATATTCAAATCCGCAGCCAAAAAAGTCTCCCAGCGGGACATTCACCGAGGGCTCCTCTTCGTCATCCCAATACATCTTAAGGACAATCCTGCGGAGAAAATTCGGATCTCTTGAATCTACTGTAAACCAGATTCTTGTAATGATTCCCGGGCCGGAAACATTCAGGATTGTGGCAGTGGCACCAGGAGCTATCGTGATCCTGTCGTTGTTCTGCCCGGTGGAATCGGTACTGGATACCTGGTATTGCTTTCCTTGCTTCGGATAAGGGAGGGAAGCCGGCGAGAGTAACTTCTCCAGATCTGCGCGGTTGGTTGACGGATCGCAGGATGCAAGGAAGATTGCTGCAACTCCTGTCAGAAAAAAAGAGAATCGGTTCAACTTCATTTCATTCTAATTTTAATTGCAAATTTCTGAAATAATTTTGTAATTCGGTACTCGTTTCTCGATGCTCGGGACTCGATACTCGAGATAAGACAAACCAAGTTTCAAAGTTTCAAATCCAAAATCCCAAATCAAAAATCAAAATCTAAAATCCAAAATCCAAAATCGTAAATCCCTAATCTCTGTACTCCTCGATCAGTAATTTCGCCATGATGGCATCCCATATATAGTTAGATGGCGAGTTTAGTGTTTCATTATCAGGACTATAGGATTCCCAGAAATTATGATTTTTCTTCAACTGTGTAACGACGCAATCGACCATCTTTCCGGCAAGTTCATGAGCCAGTGAATCGTAGCCATAGTTTTTCAATCCGTCATAAACCATGTAATCCCAGAGCAGCCACACGGGGCCATTCCATTTGCAGCAGTAATCAACATTCGGGTTATACCACGGATCATCGGCAGCGAGGGTAGGAATTCCATACCGTCTCCAGAATTTGGTGGTGTCCTTAAGTTTCATAACCAGCTGCTCCGCCCTCTCTTGAGGAGTAGCTTCAGCCCATAAAGCAAGAAATCCGATGATTTCCTGTCGCCTGAGGTCCCTGGTCATGAAATACCACCCATGGTCATCCCGGTCAACGGAATAATAGAATCCGGTAGAGTCGTCCCACATCCGTTCATTCAAACGCCTGGCTGTGTGATTTGCTCGTTTAAACCACTCAGAGGACTCTTTATGCTTTCCCAGTGTCCTGGCCATCCTGCCCAGAGATCGTTCCTCCTTGATCACCATAAGCGTCAAATCGAGGCATTCCAGCTCGTCTGAGATGTCCTCCTTGTCTACATCGAGGTATCTTTCGGCAGAAACCTGAAAAACAGCATTATACCAATCCCTGACATTTTCAATCAGGCCGTATGGCCCCCATTCGAAGGTACTGTCGTTGTCTGTATCACGGTTCTCAATGATCCAGTTGATGTACTTAGTCCCCGCGTTGTACGCATCATCCAAGAATTTCTTGTCTCTGCTCACCTGGAATATCTCCCAGTTTATCCAATTGAAAAAAGGCGCAGAGGTAGTCGACATCTTCTTATGTGGATAATCCTGTAACCCCCTTGGACCGTGGCGATAAGCGATTAAGCCATCTTCGCGCTGCTGTTCCATGTATACCCGTTGCGATCCTTCAGCCGATTTTGGATCCATGTAGACATAAGCTAACATGCTCAACGATTCGTGCAGCACCTGATGTCCATGCCCCCAGCCCCACAACGGGTTTCGGCTAAAGACATAGAAATTGTGAGTCGTTTCCCCCGATGGAGGGTACATACAGCCCCGAACCAGGTTAAATGCACTGATGTAAACAAGTTTTTCGTCCCTGGTTTTAAATTGGATCCGGGGGATTCTGGAGAAAAGAATCAGGTCGTCTTCATAAAACTGTCTGAGATACATCTTTTTTACAAGAGCCATCTCTTCCTGCAATGTGGACAGGTTCTCTTTTTGGTCTTGCACACCCCGGATATACCGGAAATTCACTCGCTCACCAGGTCTTAATCGTTCCTTTAATTGAAGAGATATAAAATCAACATAACCAGATGACTGATAGTTCAAATAATCCAATCTATTTGTCGAATAATAGTCGGTTTTGATCAAGGTGTAAAATTGATCCATACCCCCTGTATATCCCCCATAAGAATCAATCTTCTGGTTGGACGTAAACAAGTCCCTGGTTCGTGTTGGATAACCATATTCGGTCTTCAGGCTGCTGATCAGCCTGTACGGACTTTCATACCTGTGTGTCACATATCCATCAAGTACCGAGTCATAACGAATTATCTCCAGCGAATCATTTCCCAGTTCAAGGATCGGATAGACAGCTACCTCATGAGGAATGCTGTCTATATTCTGAACTTCCATCTCCACCATGGCTATCGTTGAACTGTAGACAAAGAAGGTCTCCCTGACCCGGATTCCCCTAAATGGCTCATACTCAAGAATTGCCATATCAGGAAAAGAGAAAATGACCATTGGTTTTCTGAGATATTCCCCTATATTTCGGATTACAACGTCATCCACTTTCCAGATGCAGAATATCGACCCGGCATGATCGCTCGAATAGGTAACAGGCCGGCAATCAGAGTAGTAGTCCATTTTATAAGCTTTGTCACCATAAAGTCTGGAGCGTTTCATCGATGCGGCATACGTGGTGTAGAGGGGGTCATCGGCCCGTGCATCCAGCCGGACGTAATCTTCGACAGGCTTCAGGTGTTGGGCACCAAGAAAGAGAGGGGAGAAAAACAAGAGGATAGCAATGATTCTGATCATGGTGAGGATTTATGAGTGTTAAGATAAGGGATTAATTCCTGTTGGTCTGTAAAGGAATACGTACACTTCTTAAACAATATTTATCAGACCCCGCTTCAAAATCAACTAAAAACCTAGTTATAGGACCTTTCTGGCTAAGCATTTTTGCGTTCATCAACGTTTCTGTGATCGGGAAGTAACTCCACACTGATATCGTGTCACTCGAACCGGATAACCCTTCAAGATCAATCAGATAACTATTCCCTTTGCGGTATGCATCAATGATTCGCAATCCCTCAGACCGATCCCCTGGAGTTGGATCATAAAACCGAGGGAGAATCGAGATCCCACCATGATACTTCACCTCCACGGTTGTTTCTCCATCGACTAGTAGATTGATCTGTAAGGTGATGAAGCGAGAAGTCGTGAAAGAGGCAAACGGATACTCTTTTCCACCGACTAAAACCCATTTGATTTGGGTTCCGGGAGGAACCACAGGCATGAATTCCACATTAATTGGAGTATCTCCGGTTGAACCAAATTGCCACTTAAGTGTTGTGCTGTCCCTTGAATAAGAGAAGTTTAGAAACTGATCCCGAATTCGAATATGCTCAACCCGCAGGGAATTCCAGTCGGCCGGAAGGCGAGGGGAGAGGTGGATGGTATTGGCCGAAGCATCAACATCAAGTCCGAGCATCCCTTCGATCACAGGTTGCAGCACCATTGTTTCCGACCAGCATTGGTGCGGACAAACACCGGAAGGCTGATATTCAGCTCCGTTAAGCACCTCCTCTACATATCCATAACCCCAGTTTCGGTATACATTAAGGTTGTTCATGATATGTGTAAATCCCTGAATATAATTGCCATACCTATACTCTGCCAGTGAGGTCCAGCCGGTGAATAGCGGCCAAACGCTTCCATAATGATAGCCGGTGGGCTTAAACACCGGACTATCTTCACGGATAATCCGGGCTCCCCAATTCGTGGAGAAGGCATTGGAGGCCCATTGATTCAGCATTAATCGTGTTTTATCTCTGTCCAACACATCAAAATAGGCTGGAACGGTTGGCAGGATCGTTGGATCTGTCCGGAACGATTCATCCTGGTTCATTCCATAGGAGTAAAAACCTGATGAATAATTCCAGAATTTTCGATCCATAATGTTCCTCAATACCTTCACCTCCTGCTGGTAACTAGCTGCTTCAGGATCTTTCATTGCAGCTGCCATGATTGCTCCCTCTTCCAATGCCGCAGCCCAGCAACCGGTCAGATATAATGAGGAGTGGGAGCCAAACAAGCTGCCTCCTTCCACCCACCCGTGTCCTACATTGGTATTCTCGATCAGGTGATCCTGGTCGGTATCGGTTGAGTAACAGAAATCAATCGCTTTCTTGATTTCCGGCCAGCGTTCCTGCAAAAATGCGCTATCACCTGAATGGCGAAAGTATTTGCCAGCCAGTACAATAAAGAGAGGGGTGGCATCGGAAGCATCATAATGTATCACTCCTGAAGTGGTCGCTTCGTGAAAGACCTTTCCACTCAAATCCTGGTATTTCAGGAAAAACTCCAGGTTCTCCCGAACTTTCTCAAAATCCCCGTAATCAAGCAGGGCTAAACCACTCCATTGGCCATCACGACCAAAATACCAGGCATATCCGGGCCTGCCACTTACCTTCTGCGCCCCATTCCAACCCCGCCTGGATGTAGCATAACCAGCTACCAGGGCGGAACCCATCCCCGGTGTATGCACAAAAAACCGGTCTGATCCCAGGAGTGCCCAGCGATACCCTAGATTGAAGTTTTCATCAGGCGTGGTGACAAGCAGACTATGCTGAAAGAGATCCTTCACGTGAGTTTGTGCATGGGTGTATATCTCCTGTGGCTTCCTGATCGCATGATCAAATTCATCAAGAGCACGCGTATACCCCTCATTACCAGCCACTACAACAATATCCAATGACTTTTCAGAAGAAATCTGATAGGAAAAATCCGCTTTTATGATAAATCCTTCTCCCTGTTCAGCATGATGGGATTCAGCCTTCATATTGCCGCCTGCAATGACATTGAAATCCCTGGATTGATCCTGCAATAACCATGCATGATAATCTGCATCCCAACCGTAACAGATTGATCCGATGGATGCTGCCGGATAAGGCCACATGAAACGAAGATTGCTTTTGAATTGAACTTGCAGCATCAATGTGTCCTCACCATGATACTGGTAGTGGATAACACCGGCCGGTTTCTCCGGATCAACTGTAACTAATTCTGTTAGGATTCCACGCCTCAATTGATACTTCCTGATAAAGCCATCCGGACGGATCTCAATTTCAGGCGTTATGGCGCTTAGCCAGAGGATGCTATCTGATCCCGGATCCCACTGCTTCGCTCCGCTCGCAGTGACAATGATGCCAGATGAGTAATCACGGATTGCCATGAAAGGGTGTGCCCAGATCTCTTCAATTCCACCTTTTTCCGATCCCATGATCACCATCCTCTCACCTGAAGCCTCGCAATAATTTGATGTAGCATCCCGCAAGGGAAAATCCATCGGGTTATCCGGAATAATCCAGTTTTTGCTCTCCGGAATGGCGGCAAACAACACATCCCGGTTTTGTATTTTCGGTGGACAGGGGAGGATTTCTGCAGCAGTATAGTCCCAGTAACATCCAGGATCAATATCCTGTTTATCAATTAGATAATCGAAAATGTTTTGTGTAAACCGTTCCAGGTGAAGATGCTGTTCATTTGGCCTTGAATAGTAAGTATATCCACCAACAGCAAGAACTTTTCCTGCTCCGACATCATATTCTACTACAAGCTTTGAATTTTCCCGGAAGAAGATATAATCCCAGTCAATCGCTACAACTTTCCCCTTAGCAGGAATTGTATCCCCGAAAAAACCATGCACCCGTACTGTTAGATCCTTCCCGGGCTTATAGATATAAGCTCCCCCATGAAGTCCTTCAAAAACCGGATGTTCCCGGAATGCATGAAATCCAAGCTTCCGGCCATATCCTTCATCGATCGACGCTTTGAACTTTGTTGAAGGGGGAGTGGGCTCAAGTCCCAGCAAGGTAAGGTATTGGAAGGCATCAAGAGTCAGCAGCAGGTTTCCACCACGTTCAAGATACGTTTTCAATAGAGTGATCGCCTTTCTATCCGACTCCTCAACTGTAAATTCCAGTGTATCAGGTCGATGAAACCAGACCACTGCGGCTTCCTGAAGCTGTTTCGGATATTTCTTAAGCTCATTAAAAGAGAGGTATTGCACTGTATACTTATCCAGGGACTCGATAAATTCCATTGCTGCGACCAATTCCTTATCTTCCTGAATTACAGGCTCCCGGCCAACAAGTAAAACAAGATTTTGATGCTGGTTGCTTGATCCTGGATCCTGGATCCCCGATTTTTTTGACTTCGCTAAAACGATTTTATGAGTGCGTGAATCTTTTCCCTTTATTCCTTGCGTATATCCCTGATATCCAGGAACCAAAAAGGATATAAACAAAATTCCGGAAAGCAGGTTACTACAATTCATAGTTTGCTGATAAAATCCGTTAACGATTCAAAAACAGGCAATCCGGATGATCTGATCCGTTTTTCGGATTGATGTCCGCCCGGGATCAGGATGCAGTCGATCCCGATCTCCTTTGCTACTTCAGCGTCATGTAGTGTATCACCAATGAAGAGCAATTGATCTTTCGGAGTATTCAGATCCCTGATCAGCCTGAATCCAACATTCGATTTCCCGTGAGCATAATGATCGTCAAGTCCGTATACCAGTTCGAAGTATGGCTTCACCTCCAGGTCGGCTGTTTCCTGAAGCAGTTCATTCTGTTCTCTGGCAGATAAGATGCTCTGACTGAATCCTTTCAGCTTACAGTAAGGGAGAATATGCTTGACTTCAGCATGGAGATTGGCTTCTTTCTGTCGCTTGTTATATAGCACCATAAACTCCATGCCGACCTCTTCAAAAGGCTCTTTATCAAAATCATATCCCAACTTCAGGTAGTAATCTCTGACCGGGAAATCGAAGATATCTTTGTAGATTTCCAACGTTATAGGAGAAAGGTTGCGTTTCTCAAGCATCCCATTCATCACATCCACACATAACCAGGCATCATCCAGCAGGGTTCCGTTCCAATCCCAGATAATGTGAGAATAACGGGTTAAATCCATATCTTTGTTTGAATGCCACGAAAGTAACGAAAAACTGATGATTTAGCATGGACTTTTCTTCACTTCTTTCGGAACTTGAAACTCTCAGAGACTGTGCCCTCTGTCCCCGGAACTGCCATGCCGACAGGTTCTCCAAAAGCCTGGGCTATTGTCAGGCTGATGCAGGATTCTGTATCTCATCGATCTGTATCCATAGGGGAGAGGAACCGGTCATCAGCGGCTCCATGGGTATCTGTAATATCTTCTTCACAAACTGCAATCTCCAATGCATTTATTGCCAGAATTACCAGATTAGCGACAACAGCAGAGATCACACCTTCGAGATGATGCCATTAAGTACCGTAATACGAAAGATCACAGAGATCCTTGATACCGGGATCAACATCGTAGGCTTTGTGTCGCCCTCTCACTTCGTACTCCAGATGAAAGTCATCATCAAGGCCATCGAAACAGCCGGGTATCATCCTACATGGGTCTACAATACAAATGGTTACGATAGCTTGGATACTCTCCGCTCGCTGGAAGGGATTATCGATGTCTATCTTCCTGATTTCAAATATATTAACTCATCAGTTGCAAAAGAGCTGTCGGATGCATCCGATTACCCCGAGGTGGCATCTGCCGCCCTGAAGGAGATGTACAGACAAAAAGGTTCTGCACTTCAGGTCAATGAACAGGGGTATGCCGAATCCGGGATCCTTATCCGCCACCTGGTATTGCCCGGGTATGTTGAGAATAGCCAGGATGTATTGCGGTTCATAGCCGAAGAGGTATCTCCGGACCTCCATATCGGCCTGATGTCACAATACTATCCGACCCATCGTGTAGCAGGTGATCCATTGTTGAAAAGAGCTCTTACCGGCAGCGAATATAACAGGGTGGTCGATACGATGGAGAGATTAGGAATTCGAAGGGGATTTATCCAGGGAATTGAAAGTTTTGCCCATTACAGACCTGATTTTAATAAAAATCACCCCTTTAAACCGGATTAATTTCTACTTTTGAGCGATTTTTCCGGAAATACAGAAATACGGCAATACAGTAATAAGTAAATAATCATTATCAACTAAAACATGATGAAAAAAGTAAGTAGTATTTTAACCTTGTTCTTCCTGGGATTCTCGATCAGCTCATTTGCTCAGGATACGGTAAAAGAAGAGAAAGCCGACTCAGGGTATGTTTTCACAGAATTCATTAAACTACCGGCTACATCTGTCAAAAGCCAGTACCGTTCCGGCACCTGCTGGAGCTATTCAACCATCTCATTCCTGGAGTCAGAACTTTTGCGGATGGGAAAAGACACATTTGACCTGTCAGAGATGTTTGTTGTTTATCATACATATTCCGATAAAGCACCTCTCTATGTTCGCTATCATGGGGAACACAATTTTGGCGCAGGAGGAGCTGCCCACGACGTAATTTACGTGCTTGAGAATTATGGCATGGTCCCGAATGAAGTATATGATGGCCTGGTTATTGGCGAAGATAAGCCGGTTCATGGAGAGATGGATATAGTGCTGAAAGCCTATGTTGATGCCATTATCAAAAACAGGAACCGGAAGATCACACCTGTATGGCATGATGGATTCAATGGAGTTCTTGATGTATACCTTGGCGAAATCCCCGAGACATTTACGTATGAAGGGGTAGATTATACGCCTGAATCGTTCCGGGATATGTTGGGATTAAACCCAGAGGATTACATTGAGATTGCTTCATTTAATCACCATCCGTTCTATGAGAAATTCATCCTGGAGGTGCCGGATAACTGGTTGATGGATGAGGTTTACAATGTTCCAATGGATGAGATGATGGAGATTCTCGACAATTCTCTGAAAGAAGGCTATACGGTTGTGTGGGGAAGCGATATCAGCGAGAAGGGGTTCTCCTGGAAGAACGGCGTGGCTATTGTTCCTGATAAAGAAGCGCCTGAGCTGGCTGGCCTGGAGAAGGCAAAATGGGAAAAGATGACTGATAAAGAGAAGGAGAAATTACTATATAAATTCGATGGACCGGTTCCGGAAAAAATGATCACCCAGGAGATGCGTCAGGAGGAGTTCGATAATTACAAGACAACAGACGATCATGGGATGCACTTCATCGGGATGGCCAACGATCAGAACGATAATGTTTATTATATCGTAAAGAACTCATGGGGAGTAGGTACCCAAAAATACGATGGGTATTTTTATGCTTCCAAACCATTTGTAGAACTTAAAACCATGGATCTGATGGTTCACAAGGATGCTATTCCGGAGCACCTTCGTAAAAAGCTTGGCTTATAACTAGATCCAGCATCCCTTTCTTGTGGGGTGTTTGAGTACCCGGATCAGCATCCTCAAATACTCTTCTCTGTCGATTAATTCCGCACCAAGACGTCGGAAATGTTCAGTATCCACCTGACAATCAATGAATGAGAAATCCCATTTCATTAGACATTCTGTCAGATGAACCAACGCCACTTTTGAAGCATCCGGCATGCTGAAAAACATACTCTCCCCAAAAAAGGCCTTTCCCAGGGAAACACCATACAATCCGCCAACCAATTCTCCACGGAAGTAACTCTCTACTGAGTGAGCAAATCCTTTCTGGTGCAATTTGGTATATCCCTGTATGAACTCTTCGCTGATCCAGGTATCCGGCTCATGAGATCGTTTCATCCTCGCACAGTTTCTGATAACTGCCTCAAAATCATGATCAAACCTGATCTCGAATTTTCCGGACCGGACAATGCGATCCAGCGACCGGGAAATTTTCAGCTTGCCAGGATACAATATCAGTCGTGGATCAGGTGAGAACCAGTAGATGTCACTGTTATGGATAAACCAGGGGAAGATCCCCGAAGCGTAAGCATTCAATAACCGGTCAACAGAAAAATCCCCGCCGATAGCGAGCAGCCCGTCATCCTCCGCTTCGCCCGCAGGCGGAAACAAGGGTTCCGATGGTAAAAGATAAACTGACAAGGTTTAAGGTTCAAGGTTCAGCGCTTTGCTAATTCGCTTACAGGCCTCTTCAATCTCTTCAAACGTGATCGTCAAGGGAGGAGCAATCCGGAATGTAGCCGGCTGGAACAAGCTCCAGTCTGTGATGATCCCGTTCTGCAACAACGCATCATGAAAAAGCTTCTTTTGTAAGGGATCAGCAAGATCCAGTCCAATCGCCAATCCTTTCCTCCGTATTGACTTTATGGCCGTATGACCTGTTAATTTCTTTTCAAAAAGAGCCCCTTTCTCCTCAACTGATCTGAGCAGGTCTCCTTTCATCAATACATCGATCCCAGCTAACGCCGCAGCACAACAGACAGGGTGCCCGCCAAACGTGGTTATATGCCCCAATTCAGGATTAAACGCCAGCGTATTCATGATATCTTTCGATGCGATAAAGGCCCCCAATGGCATCCCTGCACCCAGCGCTTTGGCTACGACAAGTATATCAGGGGTGATCGCGAAATGTTCAAATGAGAAGAACTTCCCGGTACGACCGAAGCCCATCTGTACATCGTCGATCACCAGGAGGGTTCCCGTTGAATCACAACGTTTGCGCAGTTGAAATAAGAAACTCTCATCGGGGAGGATCACTCCGGCTTCTGCCTGGATGGTTTCAGCAACGACACATGCTGTTTGATCGGTGATCTGTTCCAGGTCACAATGCTGATTAAACCGCAGGAAACGGATTCCCGGAACTAGCGGGCGGAACGCATTTTTCAAGGTTTCATTACCCAGGATACTGAGCGCTCCATGTGTAGAGCCGTGATAGGCATTGTTGAACGCGATCACTTCTGTTCGGCCACTATAACGTTTGGCCAGCTTCAGGGCTCCTTCGATCGCCTCACTGCCGGAATTCACCAGGAATACCGAATCGAGATGGCCGGGCAGAAGATCCGCAAGCCGCCTGGCAAGCAAGACCTGAGGAGATTGAATGTATTTACCGTATACATTCAGATGAAGATACCTATCCAACTGAAGCCGGATCGCCTTCAGCACATCCGGATGACGATGGCCTGTATTGCTGACAGAGATCCCCGAAACAAGATCTATATATTGCCTGCCATCTCTGTCGCGTATATAGATCCCCTCAGCTTCCACAATATCAAGTCCCATGGGTGTCAGGGAAGGCATTCCCAGGTATCTGTAAAAGAGTTCCCGTTCAGTCATCATTTCATTTTGTTTTACGAAAATACAAAATAGCTAAAACTTTGTAATTTTGCAACTCACCAATTAACAATGAAGGATAAAGTCGTCATCATTACCGGAGCTGCTTCAGGAATTGGTCGAGCTCTGGCATTTGAATGTGCAAAAAGGGGGGCAAAACTTGCCATAGCCGATATGAACAGTGAAAAATTGGCAGATTGCGGTGAGCAGTTAGCTAAGAAGGGAACGGAAGTTCTTCACGCTATAACGAATGTGACCAACGAGTCCGACTGCCGGAACCTGGTTGAACAAACAGTAGATAAATTTGGCCGGATCGATGTATTGATAAATAACGCTGGGATCTCCATGCGAGCTCTGTTTGACGAGGCAAACCTGGAAGTACTTCGGAAAGTGATGGATGTAAATTTTTGGGGGACAGTCTATTGCACGAAGTTTGCCTTACCCTATCTTCTGAAGTCACAAGGGAGTGTGACAGGCATTTCATCCGTTGCCGGTTACAAAGGTTTGCCCGGGCGAACAGGTTATTCTGCATCAAAATTTGCCATGCAGGGTTTCCTGGAAGTGATTCGGATTGAAAACATGAAGAAGGGCCTGCATGTTCTGATTGTCTGCCCGGGATTCACTTCAACAAACATTCGTAATTCGGCCCTGGCCAAAGATGGAAGCCAGCAAGGCGAATCGCCACGTGATGAAGAGAAAATGATGACCCCCGAAGAGGTAGCGAACCATATCTGGAATTCCATTGAAAAGAGGAAACATCGACTGACTTTGACCGGCCAGGCAAAGATGACCGTTCTCCTGAATAAGTTCTTCCCGAAGTTCATGGATAAAATGGTCTACAACCATATGGCGAAAGAGCCAGATTCACCCTTTAAGTGATTTCAGATCAATCAATCTTAGTTTCTCGGATGGTGTTGAATGATCGTGCTGCGCAAATACTCCCTATCGAGGTGGGTGTAGATTTCTGTTGTCGTAATTGACTCATGTCCAAGCATATCCTGCACTGCACGAAGGTCGGCTCCCCCTTCAACGAGGTGGGTAGCAAACGAGTGCCGGAAGGTGTGTGGACTGATATTTTTTTTGATGCCCGCTTTCTCTTTCAACTCCTTAATGATGGTGAAAATCATCACCCGTGAAAGTTTCGCCCCACGCCGGTTTAAGAAGAGAATATCCTCATCTCCCCGTCTGATTATCTGCATCTTTCTGACAGACTCCATATAGATCCGGATCTGTTTCTGTGCGGTTTTCCCGACCGGAATCAATCGTTCTTTATTCCCTTTGCCGATGATTCGAATAAAGCCATCCTGAAAATGGAGAGCAGATATCTTCAGATCAATCAGCTCAGTTACCCGCAGTCCGCACCCATATAGTGTTTCAAGCATAGCTTTATTGCGTTCACCTTCAGGTTTACTCAGGTCAATCGCATCGATCAGCTTTCCTATCTCTTCAATACTCATCACCACAGGAAGCTTCCTTCCAATTTTAGGCGCATCAAGCAACTCTGTCGGATCTTTTTGAGCCAGGTCCTCCAGTTGCAGGTATTTGTAAAAGGATTTCATTCCGGAGATCACCCTGGCCTGTGTGCGGGCAGTCATACCCAGTTCCGTCACCCATTTCAGAAAGGCCTGCAGATGATGTAATTCCACATCCGCCGGCTGAAGATCCTTACCGGATGCTTCCAGGTATTGAATAAATATCTTAACATCATGGAGATATGCCATTACCGTGTTGGTTGATAACGATTTTTCCAGTTGAATAAATGTCTGATAGCCACGGAGATAGGAATCCCATTTCATACTGTCCTGGGGGATTTGTTATTCGCCTTTGAAGAGCGGTTTTCGCTTCTCCCGGAAGGATGCTATCCCTTCATTGTAGTCGTCACTCTCCCAGACTTTTTTCCGCAATCCGTCTATTCTCTCAAAGACTTCAGGACTTAATGCCTGGGAGTTGGCAAGGATCCGGAACTGCTCCTTAATCACGGAAATAGAGAGAGGTGACAAGGTGGTTATTCGATGAGCCATATCCAATGTAAATTGCTCGAGCTTTTCTTCTTCCACAATATGATTGATTATTCCCCAATCAAGTGCCCGTGGCGCCTTAACTGGCTGGGCCGTGAAAAACATCTCTTTCGCCTGGTTGACACCCAAACGGCTGATAAAATGGGCGACCCCGGATGCATTATAAGGAATCCCAATTTTGGCAGGAGTGATGGCAAACGAACTGGTTGGATCTCCGATAACGATATCTGAGGTCATGATCAGGTCACAGGCTCCACCCCAAACACTCCCGTGGATCTGGGTTATTATCGGACCGGGGTAGGACTGGATTGTTCGCAAAAGAACCTCTAAAGGATCGAAGTATCCCAGTGGATCTTCTTTTCCATCTGGCAACTCAGGGATGTAATGGCCTGATGACCAGACCTGGCTCTTGTTGGGCTCGGCAGTTAAAATAACAACCCGTATCTTTTTACTTTTAAATTCATTCAGGGCAGCTACCAGTTCGTCAACCATTGCCTGGCTTAAGGCATTTAATTTCTCGGGATGGTTCAACGCCAGGATCCCAATCTTATCATGAATTTCGCTTTTAACCATTATCAGTGTTCTAGATTGCCTTCGAAAGTAAAGATTTTTATGGTTTGTTTTGATAATTGGCGGAAAATTTTTAATTTTGCACCCCGTAAAAACAAAGGAGAGCAAACAATGGCGAAAAAGACAAAAGGTCAACGAATTCAGGTGATTCTGGAATGTACGGAACAGAAAAACAGTGGCGTTCCCGGAATGTCAAGATATATTACGACCAAGAATAAGAAGAACACGCCGGAACGTTTAGAGATCAAAAAGTTCAATCCCTACCTGAAGAAAGTAACCCTGCATAAAGAAATTAAATAACACACGATAAATCATGGCAAAGAAAGTAGTCGCATCATTTAAAGGAGCCAGCGCAAAAGACATCACTAAGGTGATCAAGATGGTGAAGTCTCCAAAGACTGGAGCCTATGCCTTTAAAGAGGCAATGATCCCCAACAATAAGATCAACGAGTACATCGCTTCAAAAGAGAATTAACAGGGTATTACTCCTCGTTAAAAAGCTTTTTTCCCGATGAAAAAAGCTTTTTTTATAGGGTCAACCACAGACGGTCATCATTCAAATGGGCATTTTTAAGATCTTTTCCGGCGAAAAAAAAGAACATCTCGATAAGGGACTTGAAAAGACTAAAACTTCACTCTTTTCAAAAATTTCGAAAGCGGTTATCGGAAAATCGAAAGTGGATGACGAGGTGTTGGATAACCTTGAAGAGGTCCTGGTCACTTCTGACGTCGGTGTCGAAACAACCCTCCGTATCATCGAACGTATCGAAAAGCGTGTTGCAAATGATAAGTTTCTGGGAACAAGTGAACTGAATCAGTTACTGAAGGAAGAGACCGGTGCATTATTGCAGGAGAATAACACAGATGAATATATTGATTTTTCCATTCCTGATGAGAAGAAACCCTATATCATCATGGTGGTAGGAGTTAATGGCGTTGGAAAAACCACAACCATCGGAAAATTGGCTTACCAATTCAAAAAAAGTAAAAAAAACGTTTTAATGGGCGCTGCCGACACTTTCCGGGCTGCGGCTGTTGATCAACTTTCAATATGGGCTGATCGGGTAGGTGTTCCCATTGTTACTCATGGGATGGGTACAGATCCGGCTTCGGTCGCATACGACACGGTTGCGAAAGCCATCTCCAGCAATGCCGATGTAGTGATAATAGATACTGCCGGCCGGCTTCACAACAAAATCAACCTCATGAATGAGCTTTCTAAAATCAGGAAGGTGATACAGAAACTTGTTCCTGATGGTCCCGACGAAGTCCTGTTGATCCTGGATGCCTCTACCGGTCAGAATGCGTTTGAACAAGCGAAACAATTCACTGCAGCAACAGAGGTAAACGCAATCGCCCTGACTAAACTTGATGGAACAGCCAAAGGGGGAGTAGTCCTTGGGATCTCGGATCAGTTTAAAGTCCCGGTAAAATACATCGGAATCGGGGAGAGGATGGAAGACCTTCAGGTCTTTAACCGGATGGAGTTTGTGGATAGTTTATTCAACCAATAGCAGGTGAATTCCCAACGAAAGAAAAAGCGTATCGGTCTGATTTCGCTTGGCTGTGCCAAGAACCTGGTTGACAGCGAAGTACTCTTGAAGCAACTCGAATCGAGCCGGATTGAGATCGATTTTGAACCCCGGAGTCTCGAAGACATTCAAGCTATAGTTATAAACACATGTGGTTTTATTGGGGATGCAAAGCAAGAGTCTGTCGACACGATCCTGCAATATGTCAATGCAAAGCGGCAGGGGGTAATAGAGAGAATCTATCTCATGGGATGCCTGACAGAACGGTACCGAAACGACCTGGAAACAGAGATACCGGAGGCTGATGGGATTTATGGCATCAACGAACTTCCGGAGATCATCCGGAATCTGGGAGGCGAATATAGAATCAACCTGCTGGGAGAGAGATATCTAACAACACCTTCTCACTATGCATACATTAAGATTGCTGAGGGATGTGATAGATCCTGCTCTTTCTGCGCAATACCAATGATCCGCGGGGCACACCGGTCACGGCCTATGGAAGAGATCATCAGGGAGGCAAATTACCTGTCTGACCAGGGAGTGAAAGAGTTGCTTGTAATCTCCCAGGATACCACATTTTATGGCATTGACATTTACAGCAGAAGAAGGTTGGCAGAGTTGCTTCGGAAGTTGGCTCGTGTAAAAGGAATCGAATGGGTCAGGCTGCATTACGCCTACCCGCATGCATTTCCGATGGAGGTCCTAAATGTGATCCGGGAAAACCCTACAATCTGCAATTATGTAGATATCCCACTGCAACATATCAATAGCCGCATCCTCCGATCGATGAAACGGGGTATGACAGGAGATAAAACCAGAAAGCTGATTGACAAAATTCGTGAAAAAATTCCTGGAGTGAGCCTTCGAACTACATTCATAACAGGGTATCCGGGAGAAAAGGATGAAGATGTTGAAGAGTTGATCCGGTTTTTAGAGCATGTGAAATTCGACAGAGTTGGCGTGTTTGCCTATTCGCATGAAGAAGGAACAGCAGCTTTTTCCCTCAAAGATTCCATTCCTGCCGGGGAACAACAGAAACGTGTCGCTATGTTGATGAATGTCCAGGAAGAGATCTCTTTTCAGTTAAACCAACAAAAGATCGGGCACACGTTACGAGTTTTAATAGACAAAAAAGAAGGGAATTCCTGGGTGGGGCGCACAGAAGCTGATTCCCCTGAAGTCGATCAGGAAGTTCTGATCTCAGATAAATCGGGAAAACTTGAACCGGGCCGTTTTTGTGATGTGACGATCACGGAAGCAGGTCACTTTGATTTAATAGGAGAAAGTGCCTTCTAAATCATGCTCATTGATTACTTTTGTCAATAAAAATCCACATCATGAAACTATTTCAATACGGACTTCTCATTGCCATGTTCATCTTTCCGCTGGTTGCAGCAACACAAACTAAAGGGCCACATGAGGTTAGAGAAAAGCAGAATCAACTTACCGAGCAAGGACTGAAGACAGGTTTCTGGAAAGAGAGGAAAGGTGAGTTTACGAAGATGGGGCACTATGTAAACGGAATCAAAGACGGAACCTGGGAAACTTATCTTTCCAACAACCAGATCTTACGCGTTGAAACGTATGATAAAGGCAAGCGTAACGGGATTACGCTCCAATTCGACCGGAAAGGCAAAATCAGCAACGTTGAACACTACAAAAACAACAAGATGGACGGATTGGTATACATTTATAACCCCCAATCATCAAGCCTTCTCAACGAACAATACTACACTAACGGAATGTTAACCGGACTATTCCGGAAATACTATGGCAATGGGAAGATTCAGGAAGAGTCCTTCTATCTGGATGACCAGAAGCATGGCCCATCAAAATGGTTCAACCGGGACGGAAGGTTGATTGCGATCTACATCTATAATCATGGTCTTTTTGAAGGGAATCAACGCACCTTTTACGATAATGATTCAACAGCTACAGTTGCTATGTATGTGAACAATAAGCTTGAAGGGGAATACCAGGAATACTACAGAAACGGAAAACTGAAGCTTGCCGGAAAATATGAAAATGGAAAAAAAGAGGGGCGATGGATAGAGTATGATCAGACTGGGAAAGAGATTAATGCTACACGTTATAAAGACGGAATCGCCAAATAAGTTTCAGATTTTCAGAAGTTATCTTCTTCCTCGGTTTCTGATCACATAACCTTTCCTTGATGGGCTTCCCTTGTACCCATATTTCAATGAATAATTGCTTCGGTTTTTCTTTACCTGCTGTTTTTTGTAAGATCTATCAACTTTGCAACTATATCTTCTTGATTTTGAACAGGACGAATAGAAAGGAATAGTAAAACCGATTATGAGGAAGACAACTATGACTTTAAGCAATTTCGACATCAGAGAATGATTTTGCTGGTAAATTTACAATAATTTAACAAAAAGAGTCGCGATATTATTTATCTTTGTTGAGATTAATTAACAATTAAGACTGAAAAGAGATCCCTCTTTTAGTAATCCAAATTGATGATGCAAAAACTTCTGATTGTCGTTATAATCATGTTGTTAAACCACCCGATAATGGCGCAGTTTCCACCGCCTGCAGGGGAACCCGGTACCACGGCTATGTTTAAAGACAGTACGGCATTCCGCGCATGGGCAAGTGGATGTACAGTGGAGATTGGCTATATAAACTTTGTTGATACTACAGTAACCTATGGGGGTTCAAATCGAGCCGACTTTGGCCTTCCGGAATATGCGACCGATACAGCAGATAACCTGGTGATTACCCTGGGTGACAGAGGGATAGCCACGCTTACTCTGCCTGCTCCCATGTATGATAGTGCAGGTCCGGATTTTGCCGTGTTCGAAAATTCCTTTGGCGAAGGATTCCTGGAACTGGCTTATGTAGAGGTTAGCTCTGACGGACAACACTTTGTGAGGTTTCCAGCAATCTCGCTCACAGCTGAGTTTCCTCAGGTTCCCACATTCGGCAAACTGGACGCGACTAAAATTCACAATTTTGCAGGAAAGTACAGAGTTTTTTACGGAACACCTTTTGATCTGTCTGATATCAAGGATAGTAGTGGGATCGAACTGAATGCTGTGACACACATCCGGATCCTTGATGTAGGCGGGTGTATAGATCCTGGCTATCAATCGTTCGACTCTGAGGGACACATAGTTAATGATCCATGGCCGACACCATTTCATACGTGTGGATTTGACCTTGATGCAATAGGTATCATTCACATAGAATCCCAGGCAATATTCAACCAAAACAACGCGGTTCCCATCAGGGTCTTTCCGAACCCGGTTCACCATAAGCTCAATATCCGGAGTGAATCATTTTCCATTATCCGACTGACATTGAAAGATATCTTTGGAAAACTATATCTCACCGATCATCCGATTCAGAAAATGGCAGAGATCGACATGTCAGATTATCCTGGTGGTATTTATTTCGCTATATTTACGACTCAGGATGGGACTACCTCTGTCAGGAAAATTATCAAAAAATAGTCTCTTTGAAACCGAAGGAAACTCTCCTTAGTTTGCTCACGGGTCTGATCATGATCCTCTCAGCCTCCGGACAAGAAGTGAGTGATACGCTCAGGTTGAAAGAGATAGAGGTTAAAGCTAATTTTCCTGTCGATCATATGGGATTTAAGCGTGTCAGGCTGGATTCTACTATACTGATGCCTCACATTGATGCCAACCTGAGTACAATTCTTTCACAATACTCTACCATTTTCATCAAGTCATACGGCAATAACAACCTGGCAACACCCTCATTCAGAGGGACTACAGCGCATCATACGCAGGTAGAATGGAACGGGATTAATATCAATTCCCCTATGTTGGGCCAAACTGATCTTTCACAGGTCCCGGTATCACAATTCGACGGAATCGAGATTCTTTATGGTGCTGCCAGCATAGCCAGATCCAGCGGAGCATTCGGGGGAATTGTAAACCTAACCACCAAACCCGACTGGAATAACCGTCTTAATGTTACCCTTGCGCAAACATTTGCCAGTTTCAATAACTACTCTACAAACCTCAATGCTGTGGTTGGCAACACCAATATCCAGTCGCATACAAAGGTAAACTTCAATAAAGGAAAAAATGATTTTCGGTTCTACAACGACTATACCCGGTCTGTTATGAACCAAATCAATTCATCATACCTTAAATATGGTTTTTCAGAAGACCTCTTCGCCAAAATTAATAAGCGTCATCTGATATCCGCTAAGATCTGGTATAGCCACAACGATACGGATATTCCTCCTGTAACGACCAATATCAATCCGGATCATAAAGAGAAACAGAGAGACCGATCGCTACGTAGCCTCATAGAATACAAATATGTAGCCAGGAAATTTAACATCAGCATGCGATCTGCACTGGTAGATCAATATATGAACTATGTGAACGACAGCCTGGAGGCGAACCACCAGTATTACTCCTTCATCAACAGATTTCGGTTTCAATATACCGGTTTCTCAAAAGTAACCGTTAAACCCGGGTTGGATCTTACGTACGATTGGGTAAATTCCGATGCATATGACGGACAAAAACGCAGATATATCCTCGGTGGATTTGCTGAGATTATCTATGTCCCAAATCCAAAACTAACCTTCTCATTTCTTGCACGTGAAGACCTGATCGATGGCCAATTTATGCCTTTTATCCCGGCTATCGGTGTGAAGTACAAGCCATTCCGTAAAACCAATATCTCCTTTTCGGGAAATATCGCCAGGAATTACCGCTATCCCACACTGAATGACCTTTACTGGGATCTCTTCGGAAACCCGGATCTGCTTCCGGAAATCAGTTATATCGCGGAAGCGGGGATTGCCTGGAATCTGCTGAATGCTAACCGGACACTATTTATTGAAGCTGAAATAACAGGATATTACTCCTTCATTGAAGATATGATCATGTGGCTACCATCTTCCGGAAGCGGGGCGATATGGAAGCCTATGAATATTACAGAGGTGCTGGCTCGTGGGATCGAAACAGGGATCAATGGAAGTTTACTTGTGAGAGATGCAACCATTCAACTGAATGCGACGTATAATTTTTGCAAATCAACCTATGAAAAAACCAAGTCGGCTGGTGATGCATCCCTCGGAAAACAGTTGATCTACATACCCGTTCATTCGGTCAACGCAACCCTGAGAGCATCACTAAAGGATTTTTATTTCTCATATACGGTCAATTATGTGAGTAAAAGATATACAGGAACTGATAACCAGTCATTTATGCCTGGTTATAACGTATCAAATATCTTTTTTGGGAAAAACTTTCAATTGATTAATTTTGTATTATCTTTACAACTTGAAATAAACAATTTATTTGATCTTGATTACCAATCAATTGCCAACAGGCCAATGCCTGGAAGGAATTTTGCAATTACAATAAGAGGCACAATTACCAGTAAATCAGATCAGTAAATTATTGTATTTATGCAGCAACACCATCGCAGATACATATTCAGAAACGGTTTCTCAAACCTGATTCATTTCTCGCTATACCTGATTGTTGCTTTACTCCTGTTTTCATGTGCCAAAGATCATCCTATCAGGGAGGAAACGGATCCTCCTCCAAATGGGAACTCATCTTCCTATAGTGATGGATTTTTCATCATCAATGAGGGTAATTTCAACTGGGGCAACTCTTCCGTGACATTTATCAGTGAATTGGACGGGAGTGTTCAACAAGAGGTTTTTCAACAAGCAAATAACAGTCGGCTTGGTGATGTTGCCCAATCGATGAAAATTCTTAACGACCGTGGATATATAGTCGTGAACAATTCAAGCACGGTAGAGGTTGTTGATCTGAAAACCTTCATTTCCATCAAATCGATTGAAGGCTTCAACTCCCCAAGATATATCGAATTTATTGATTCTAACAAAGCATATGTCACGAACCTCTATGGTGATATCTCTGTGGTTGACCTGAACTCCCTGACGATCACTAAGACAATCAAAACACCGGAATGGACTGAGGGAATGCTCAAGTATCAGCATTATATGCTGGTGACTTGTATTGGCAGCTTCAATGAACCGAGTTCAAAACGCAAAGCCAAATTGCTAATTATTGACAGCAGGGAAGACAGGATCATAGACAGCATTCAAACAGGGAAAGAACCGTTGGGGATTGTGATTGATAAAAAGTTAAAACTATGGGTATTGTGCTCTGGAGGATGGGATGGTTTTGAGCCGCCGGCCTTGTTTCGCATTAATCCTGACCTCAGGGAGATTGAAAAAGCGTTTACATTTACCGGCGCAACTGAGACCCCAAGCCGCCTGAGCATCAATCCTACCGGCGACACCCTCTATTTTCTTAAAAACGGTATATATCAGATGTCGGTTTCAGATACCGGGATACCGGCGTCCCCATTCATCCCCGCCTCAGGTAAATTATTTTACGGATTAGCTATTCACCCGGTCGATGGAACAATTTTTGCCACGGATGCCATTGATTATGTTCAGAATGGAGTTGCATTTCAGTTTTCATCATCTGTTGGCACACAGCTGGATACCTGGACAACAGGCAGGATCCCCGGTTCGTTCTGTTTTGGTGATATTCAGCATTCAAAAAATCTAGATTAATCCTTTTCTTATGAATGAAATTGTTGAAACCACCTGGATGGGGCACATGGCCTTTGAAGCAACGATTGATGGTTATTCAATAAAAATGGATGCCACTCCGGATCATGGCGGAACGAATTTCGGCCCCAGGCCCAAGCCCATGGTATTGAGCTCCCTGGCCGGATGTACCGGTATGGATGTGGTCTCCATACTGAAAAAAAAACGGGTGGAATTTACCGGTTTCAGGATTAAAATCAATGGGGAGATGACAGAGACCCATCCGAAGTATTACAACAAGATCCGCATCACATATGAATTCGCCGGGGATAATTTCGAAGGAAATAATGAGATTTATGCAAAAATTAAACGTGCAGTGGAACTGTCGAGTGAGAATTATTGCGGCGTCAATGCGATGTTAAAGAATTCAAGTGAAATTTCATGGGAAATTCTTCTGAAGAACTCATAAATACGCTTTGATCAGATCGTTGAATTCACTCAGGATCATCGCAGTAGCCCCCCAGATCACATAATTGTCAACCACAAAAGCAGGTGCCTTTATATTCACACCCATTCCAACCTTGTGTCGTTTTATCTGAAAAGCCTTTTCACTGAACAGATCCCGTATATTAACCTCAACGATCTCTTCCACTTCAGCAGGATCTTTTACAAAATCGGGGCGGGTCTCCGTATAACCAATGATTGGAGTAACAAGGAAACGGCTGGGTGGAATATAGAGATCTGAAAGTTGCCCAAGCACCTGTACCTTTTCAGGAACGATCCCTACCTCTTCAAATGATTCACGCAATGCGGTTGTTTGGAGATCAGGATCAGAAGGCTCCTTCTTGCCTCCGGGAAGACTGATCTGCCCGGAGTGAACGCCGCCATAGTCGGGTCGCAGGATAAAAACGGTATAGATCTCATCCCTGTAAGGGTAGAGGATAAGCAGTACACTGCTTGGGATCGGGTTTTTAGGACGAATAGTGGTCATGAGTTCCCGGATTCTCTTCATCGACGACATCTTCAACTGCGCCTCAATTCCAGGCAGAGGTTGAGTAAGCGCTTGAGAAACATTTGAGATAAAGATATGAAATGTCATCCGCAAAAATATTCTCCAAAAATACAATTTGATCATGAAAATCTTCGTATCATTGTGCAGATAAATCTGACATTCATGGTCAAAGAAAAAGTCAAACCGATTGAACATCAAGAAACCCAATCGCAGGATCCGAGCCAGCTGATCCTCTATAACGATGAGGTTAACTCGTTTGATTATGTCATTGAAACACTTGTGGATGTTTGTTTGCATGATCCGATGCAGGCAGAGCAATGTACCTGGATTGCTCATTATAAAGGAAAATGCCCTGTAAAAGAGGGTATTCACTCTGAATTGAAACCTATCCATGATGAGATGAACAATCGCGGGCTGACCGTTTCCATCGATCAATGAACAGGTTATTAACAAGTTTTCAACAACTCAATTTTTCACATTTTTTATATCCCTCGTAATCAGTGCCTTAACTGAGTTATTTTATGAACAATTTGTTAATAAACTATGTTAATTACATGTTAATACAAAAAGCCCGGAATAATTGACATCCGGTTTATCGCTGCTGTATCTTTGATTTCGCAAGCGAGGGATAAAAGGCCCGCTGAGAAGTTGGGGTAGCGAAAGCAGGAACCGAAAGGGGACAGCACTCCTGAACCAACACCTGGACAAAGGCGATTCCGCAAGACTCGCATTGGTGACAGGTTATTAATCAAGGTGCTGCCGTCGAAGCCACCTGAAAGGGAGGCAGAAGCGGAAGCGGGGAGGAACAAAAAGGGGAAACCCGGAAGGTTCACCAGCCACAATAACCGTAGCTTGACACACCAGGCGGCCACGGCCGAATGGATGTTGGATGGGGACTTTGTCGGCCAGACGGAGTTCCCATCACGGTTTTATAGATAAACACTTCCTAAAGGATAAAAGGAATTACCGCTTTTCGTTTATGTGGATAATCCGAAAACGTATCCCGGTACCATTTATGATGTTGAAGCGCCCGGGGCAATAAGTTTACGAGCGTCCATATTGCAAAGGCCAGCGCGGGTGAACTCCAGGTCATTACGGCAAATCCAAACCACTGTATAATCTCTCCAAGGTGATTCGGACAGGAGATGTATTTAAATAAGCCCTGAACAGGGATGATGTAGCCTGTTTCGCCTGGCTTTCGCAGGTGGATCAGAATATTGTCTGACTGCCAATTGATAAAAGCCCCTGCGAAGAACATAATAATCCCAATGATGAACCGGGGATCTGTCAACCATGCGATGGTATACATGGTGGCTAGAGATCCCAGGTAATAGCCGTTGAAGAATCCGTTTGTAAGGTTGAAGCAGAGCGCCAAACAAACTATCAGTAACGGCATCTTTTTCCCGGTCGTCCTCAAACGGAAAGGAAAGATCAACGTTCGGTTTATATAATGAAACACCCATAAACCAAAAAACACCCAGGTTACAAGTGTATGGCTGGCTGATCCCAAGAGAAATAGCCCACTAAAAACCAGTAGGGCAGGGGATTCCATGATGATCCACCCAACCCTGTTGTTAACCAGAGCCCCCCACTTGTTAGTCGTATGCCTGCCATAAGGTGCAGTGATTTGCATAACGACTGGAAAAATAACAATGGCGATCCCTATCCAAATATATACCAGTAAATAAAACGTAGAGTTACTCATGGACTAAAAGGTTTAGTGTAAATACCCGTTATCTTCAAACCAGGTAAAAGCATCCCGGATGGTCTCATCCAGATTCCTGGAGGTAAAACCAAGCTCTTTTTTAGCCTTTTCATTGCTTATCTGCCTGTGTCCCTCCGAGATGATGGTGAGAGATTCTGAAGTATAAAGTGGCTTAACACCAGTCAGTTTGCTGTAAAGGGTAATGAATGGAAGCCCGATCCGGGCAATCCACATCGGCATGATTTTCTGAGGGGTTTTTTGTCCCGTAATCTGCTCAATCAGTTTCGAAAGTTCCAGCAAGCTGTACCATTTTCCCGATAGTAAGTATTTCTCACCCCTCGTTCCCATCGTCAGGGCATTGATTGCAGCGTCAACAACATCTCTGACATCTACCCAGTTATAACCGCCTGGCACAAGAGCGGGAATCTGATCTAAACAGAGTTCCAGCAATGCCTGGCCGATCAGGGATGGCTCCGGGTCATCCGGACCTGTGATAGCAGTAGGGCAGAGTATCAGTGCATTTAAACCGTTATCGACTGCTGCTTTCACAAAACGCTCCCCCGCTGCTTTGCTGACATCATAGGCAAATCCATTCGAGCCAACCAACGGACGAGTTTCATCAAGAAGCTGATCCTGAGGGTGTTGCTGAAAAGCATGAATGCTACTAAAGTGGATGAATCTTTTAACTCCTCTCTCCAGGGCAACTTCTACCATATTCCGGGTTCCCTCAGCATTGATCCTCCATACCATCCCATCCGGATCACCACTAATGGAAATATGAGCAGCAAGGTGATAACAGCAATCCACGTCGTTAAGAAGTCTCTTGAGTGAGTCTTTTTCGAGGGTGTTGCCAGGAACCTGTTCCAGGGGGAGATCCTGAATCTCCTTTGAATGTTTGTATATCAGAGCTTTAATCTGGTGCCCGCGTTCTATAAGCGCTTTGCATAAAACTGATCCAACACGTCCATTAGCACCGGAAACAGCAATCTTCATCTAGGATCAGGGGATTGATTCAAATGCAAAAATAGAAATATTTATCAAGCAGACAATTGCTCGAAATCCTGGATTGTATTCAGGATGTTCTGAATGGGTCTGAATTCGTGGCGAATGATCTCCCATTTCTCAGGATACTGGTCAAAGAGATGGATGATCCGCTTTTTATGCTTCCTGAGTGCATCTGTAATAGCGGGAGCTGAGATAGGGGTAGGGAACTCCTTGCCTACATTCACACTTGTCAGGGAAGATCTCCTCTCTTTCAATCCCGTTGCAGCCAGTTCCAGGCGATCCAGCAGCAGGTGGGTCTTTATATATCGCTGAGGTAATCCTTCCATAACTTCTGCAGGGATCTTCTCCTGTGATTTTTCAGGGAATCGGATGTGGTAGTCGGCCAACAGTACTTGTCTCGGAGCTGAAGCAGATGAAAGAGCACCTGCAAAATCAATGGCCTCCCGCATCATATCCTCTAACTGATATAATTCACCGGTGAAGTCGCGTAACCGTACCTTTGCAGAGTCTGTCAGTGAAGCGCTGATCCCAAGTTCACCAGATACCTTATTGAGGTAGTGCTGGGCCATTTTCAATACATCCTGCCGCTCTTTCCCGTATATACGGTCTATCTTCTCCTTCAACCGGTCCCGATCGCCTACAATTGCTTGAATCTGGTCATTAAATGTGGTGGTCAACTGCTTCGTTGATGAGAAAACCTGATAGAGAGTTTTAATAGAATTTGATAGAAGATATCCAACCATATTCTTATGCTGGGCAGACAAAGGTTCACTTACCTTATCAATTAGAAAGTTACTGAGGTTTTCATTAAAATAAATGAAAAAAAGATCAGTAAGTGTCGATTCCGGATAATGATATAAAATCATTAAAACGCTATTTTTCAGCTCACTAAAGATAGTTAATTGAACTTTTTCTTTAGATATGATTTCGAAAGGAATCCGGTCTTTTGAGAACCATTGATAGGGGAGAGAGTTCTCCTGGAGAGAAAGGAAAAAGGTGGAACCTGATTCAACCCGAATCTGATCGGTATTATATCCCTGATCACTCTTTCTAAGAAGATAACCGGTTAAACCATCGTTATCTTGCTCAGAATGAACCAGAACCACCTGTTCAATCCCTGGAATCAACTCCGGAAAAAGCGATAGTATCTGCATAGATATGCGATTCTGGATCATAATTAATGTGTTAATTAAGCAAATATACAACAATAATTCAGCTTAAGCAAATTTAAGCTTAATTAAGTGCTTAATTTTACTTAATTATTGATTAAGTACCAATTATTAAGTTCAATTTTTAATTTAACTTTCTTGTTTTCATTTAGTTGATGCTTTAGTTTTACCGAATCATCAATGCAAAAGTTAATTTAAGCGATATTGAAATGAAAAACTTAAGCAAAACCACCCAAAATGCTGATTATATTCGGATAATGCAGAAAAGAATTCAGTATTATGCTGAAAAGTATGATCCGTATGAACAGTATGTCCGCCCTTTAGATAAATTCAGTGAAGAGATTCCGGTGAAAGAGAGGCGAGAGAGAATCTCCTCAGTCATACAATCATTCTTTTTAAATATTTTCTGAATGAGTGTTGGATTTAGTGTTTTGTTTTCTATTTTTACCGAAACAAAACTTTTGCTTATGAGAACATTTGGAAAAATTATTCTTTGGCTTGTGATCGTTATTGTCGCTTTAACAATCATTGGCTATCTCTTGCCTCGCACTTATAAAGTGGAGAGGAGCATTATCATTGGCGCCGATAAGGCCCTGGTGTATAAATTAACATGCGATTTCCAAAAATGGAATCTTTGGTCACCATGGACAGAAGAGGCAGATACCACGGCCTTGTTCGAAATGTCTGGAGGCCCATGTGAAGCCGGGACCATCTGGAAATGGGATGGTGAATACTTCGGGAAAGGGGAGATGATTATCAATGAAGCTGTTCCCGGGAAGCTATTCTCGTATGACCTCTTATTCGACGAGGGGAAATATGAATCCAAGGGTTCGTTTCTCTATGAAGAGGTAAACGACTCAGTACTTGTTATCTGGACAGATGAAGGTGATCTCGGATGGTGTCCCGTGTTCCGGTATATTGGCCTCTTTATGGACAATCAGATTGGATCCGATTTTGAAAGTGGTCTTGCGAAACTAAAGATAGTGGCCGAAGAACGCCACGGTTGGCCGCCTATATATGAGAAATATATGCCTGAGCAGATCGTATTGGTTATCAGAGACTCTGCCGGGCCAGATACATATGGACCGGTGATGAGTAAGGGGTATGGTGAGCTGATGCATTTCATCAAGGCCAAACGATTGAAAATCAAAGAGCATCCCTTTGCCATGTATGTATCATGGGATTCCGCTACTCAGTTCTCTGTATTCGACATGGGTATAGCTGTGGAATATGCAGATGGAGGGAAAGGACGTATTAAAGCGGAGATGACCCCCGGACAAAAAATCGTTATGGCCGACTATTTTGGACCCTATGATCAAACTGCCAGTGTCTATCATGCTCTCGAGAAGTACATCTCACAAGGTGGACTGGAAATTATCGGAAATCCATGGGAGATCTTTGTAACCGATCCGACCAATGAACCGGATACCGCAAAATGGAATACTCAAATCCTCTTTCCGGTTAAATAACCCGGTTTATCGAGTCTTACTTACAGGTTGTCCTTTTCTTCTTCAAAGGACAACCTTTTTTTATATCTTGCCTCCGTTCTTAAATAATCCCTCTGATGTTTACAACGTTTTTGTTGCTTGAATGGAAATCCGCCAAACGTGCTTCAATATGGCAAAAAAACCTTGCTCTGAACCTGGTTATTGGCTTCTTTCTTTTTCTTGCCCTGCTCTATTTGTTGTTACTCGGTTTCTTTATTGGGAAAATCATCCAGGAGGTCTATCCTGGCGAGGACCCGGTGATTATTTTTAACGGATTCCTGATCTTCTATTTCTTTATCGATCTGTTTATCAGGTTTATGATGCAGTCATTACCGGAGATCTCTCTCGATTCATTCCTTCACCTGCCAATCCGGAAATCTACCATTATTCACTATATGGTCGGGCGTACCATCCTGAATTTCTTAAACATGGCGCCCTTGTTCATCTTTGTACCGGTTCTCTTTACGCTGATTGAACCTGAAGTTGGCAACTTCCAGGCAATGTACTGGATGCTCGCTTTGATCCTGCTGATTCTCGGAAATACCTTCCTGGCTACGTATATCAAGCGGATGTTCGGAACCAAACCACTGATAGTACTGGCGCTCGTGCTGATCATCGGCGCTCTATTTGCGCTGGATAAAATGGGTGTATTCTCATTTGCTCAATTGTCAAGCCAGGCTTTTGATGCAATCCTCAGGCAACCCTTATATCTCCTGATTCTCCTTGCCTGGACTATATTGACATACAAGCTTCATTATCAGTTTCTAAAAGCTCACCTGTATCCGGAAGAGGTGAGGATAAAAAAGCGCCGGGAAGTGCACTCGTTAAAACAAAACAGGCTCCTCAAATCCTTTGGGATCACAGGTACGATCATCATGCTCGAAATGAAACTTTACTGGCGTCATAAGCGAACAAGGACGATGATTTACATGTTACCGCTATTCCTGGGGTATGGATTATTCTTCTACTTTCAACCGATGTACATGGAGCGGGATTTCGTATTGCAATTTGTTGGCGTCTTTATGACAGGAGGGATGATGCTCAATTATACCAACTATGCATTCGGTTACGAAAGCAACTATTTTGATACTCTTCTGACGAAGAATATAGATTTCCAGCAATATATCTGGGTTAAATTCGTCATTGCGATCAGTATCGGCATCATCTGCTATGTTCTGACCATACCCTACCTCTTTTTTGGTTCTCGTGTCCTGTTTATCAATACGGCTATGTTCCTGTATAACATTGGAATCTTATCTTACATACTGCTATATTTCGCTACATTCAATAAAAAACGAATGGACCTGAGCAAAGGCGCTGCGTTCAACTACCAGGGGGTAGGAGCCAGTAACTGGCTGGCAATCATACCGGCATTTCTCCTGCCGGTGTTGATTCAGATACCTTTTCAGCAGATGGGAATCCCTGACATCGGACTTGTGTTTGTTGGATGTATGGGGATCCTTGGGCTGATTCTGCACAAACCTCTGCTAAACCTAATATATAAAAACTTTACTTCACGCAAATATATCATGGCCAGTGCATTTAGAGAAAGAACTTAAACTAACACTTTAATTTAGATTTCATGATTACTATTGATCATCTCACAAAAATATATGGTTCAACAACCGTCCTGGACATCGACCAAATGGAGATTCCGGCAGGAGAGAGTTTCGGTCTGGTTGGAAACAATGGGGCAGGTAAAACAACCATGTTCCGTTGTATACTGGATCTGATCAGACCAAATACCGGAACAGTCAAGTCAAGAGGGGCCAATGTGGCAAAGCGTGAGTCGTGGAAAGAGTATACCGGTTCATACCTGGATGATGGATTCTTAATTGACTTTTTAACACCTGAGGAATACTTCACCTTTGTGGCTGATATATACGGACTTACAGAGGGGGATATCGCTGCTTTCTTCGCAGACTTCAAAGAATTCTTCAGCAATGAGATCCTGGACAAAAAGAAGTTGATCCGGGATTTTTCAAGCGGAAACCGACAACGTATAGGTATTGCAGGCGCGTTGATGCCACAACCTGAGATCTTAATTTTGGATGAACCATTTATCAGCCTGGACCCCACAACCCAGATACGCCTGAAACATATGCTCAGAAAACTGAAAGAGGATAAAGGAGTTACAATGTTGATCTCAAGTCATGATCTGAACCATATCACCGAGGTTTGCGAGCGGATCGTGGTGTTACATGAAGGGAAAGCCGTTCACGACCTGATAACCAACCAGGATACGCTGAAAGTGCTTAAGGGGTATTTTGCGGTTAGTTAGTCGTTTTATTTGGGACTATCTCCCAAACATATCGGGAGCATGTCGGGAGCACTATTGTTCTAGATTAACGGTATATTGAGGATATATTGAATCTGGATTGAACATACATTGAACAAGACTGAGCGCAGTATGGTTGTCTTATAATTAATATTATGTTAAATAGGAATATCAAATAATAAAGGAGCAGGTATTCTGATCCTTTATTACTATCCCCCTATTGTGTTATAGAATCGATTTTGGCATT
>CAZTSX010000004.1:138975-170415 GCA_964616825.1 uncultured Prolixibacteraceae bacterium | reverse complement strand
GTTATAGTGTCAAAAATTTTGACACTAACGTATGATTCTTTTACACTGCATACGTTATTTCAAGGAAAATGTTCAGGTAAAACGCCGCATGCTTAGTCAATTTCTCCGGAATAATTGGATGACGGCAATCTCTGCCAACAGAAAAAACAGAGTCAGGATGATGAAGAGTTTCCAGAGTGGTCTCCCTTTCTCAAAATCGCGGATCTCTCTTGTAAGAGAAGGCTCAGTTTCATTCAGAAATGTCACAGTTCGAATTTGTTTTCGCTCAAAGATCTCTTTGATCTCTTTAAGATCGGTATAGTTGAGTTCCGATTCCTCCCGCGGGTAATTGTAAGCCAAACCTGTTATAGGAGTGACATCGCGGTAAAGGATATAGAGTCCTGCTTCCCGGATCTGGTCATGCGGAAAAAGGAGCATGCGCCCGCCGGCAAACCTCATCTCAGGGATGATCTCAAATCCGGATTCCGCATTCCGTATCCGGTAGATGATATCCTGATGCAGGGAGTCGAAAGAGATTTCAACCGGCTCATCATCGGCTGCAAAATAGTAAAGAGGGGAGTGAGGCTGGCTGAGAAGAGCGATTTTAAAGAGAGTAGGTACAAAGAGAAGGTGGCCTGGAAAGTTCGTATACTCCATCTCCAGAGGTGATGAAAAAAAGTAGACCTTCCCCTTTTCAACAGGACTGTAAGCAAGCAAAATATCTCCGTTCTGGAGGAGAAGTAAGGATTCCAGCATCGAACCTGTGGCTGGTTGAATCGGGTAATGGAGGGTGGTAACGGGCATATCTGCGTTTTCAGGGAGTTCAATCTGGCCTGAAGCAGAAGGCTCAAACACATCTCTGTATACCTCACTCGCTGTCCGGATCTGAGTGACCCGTAACCTGCTGGTATCCGGATTACCCAGCTGAGGGAGCCCTGCATCCTGAAGCAACCGTGCATATCCTGCAGGCTTCAATATTGCCGGAGGGAATATCAGCAAGCTGCCGCCGCTGATGATGAATCGTTGGAGTTCCTGGATTAATCCGGATGAAATCGTTGGTAGTTGATTCAGGATTATCAGTGAGAAATTGCTGAAAGAGGTATAATTCAGGCGCGTGGCATTGGTATTTTCAAAATGAAATGCAGAATCGTTCTGAAAAAGTGCATTGAGGTATCTGTTCTCCTTGTCGTTGTTTATACAGAGAATGGAAATTGAAGATACCAGTGAATAGGAGAGGTAGCATCTGTCGTCGTAGATGATCGGAAAATCCTGTAACTCCAGGTACCCCGACTGGATACCGTTGAGGTTATTTGTAAACGGAAGAATCAATTCGGTTTCTGCCCCCGGATTGATCCCGGCACTTGCGATGGCTTTCTGCCTGTCGTTGATGACGAGTTTGACAGGGATTTTCTCCAGTTTGTCAGGTCCTGTATTCCGGATTCTCACATGCAGACGGGAGATCTGATCAGGTTGTTGAACAGCAGCCTCAAAATAGGCCGTGTCGATATACAAATTGCTTGTGGCATTAGCCTCCAGGGGAAGTACAAACAGCGAGAGGGTGGTATCAGGAAGGATATTCTCAAAGTCACTGTTGGATTCTTGAAAGTCTGATATAAGGTATATATTCCTGTTCACATCCGGAATTTCTCCCAGCAGATCCTGCTGCCTGGAAAATACATCTGAGATTGTACGGAAAGCAGGCGAGATCTTCACATCCCCTATCAGTTGCAGGAATTCCTCTCTTGAGACAACATGCTGGTGGCTGCCTTCGAAATCATTTGTCAGTATCTGAAACCTGTCAGAAGGGTCATAAGCAGCAGCGATCTCCGCTGCTTTTGTCTTAGCTACATCGATTAACTTACCCTCCTTCCCAAAAGCATCCATACTGAATGAATTATCAATGTAGATGCTAACCACCTGATGACTGGCCTGTTTGCGTAGTTGCTTTGGAGAAGGAATATAGGGTTGGGCAAACGCAATAACCAGTGATATGATTGCCAGCAAGCGGATCGCCAGCAGGATCCACTGTTTGATCTTTGATCGTTTTTGAGTCTCCTGTTTGATCTCGGCAAGGTACCTGACATTGGTAAACCATACTTTCCGGTAGCGCCTGAAGTTAAACAGGTGGATCAGTATAGGAATTACCAGCGCAAACAGGCCATATAGAAAAACTGGATAGACAAATGACATCAGATAACTCCTTGATTTAAAAGTGGGTTAGCAACTTTTCGATATTCAATTTTCTAATACATCTTTGCAGCTATCAATTCGCCGTTGGAATACTCTTTTTCTTCAGTGAGGTTCCCTGAGGGATCGTAGATCAATTCTTTTCCGTTTTTCCTGCCATCCCGGTATCGGATAATCTGTTTCACAGTACCATCCACATAGTAGGCTTTTTGCTCGCCTGAGCCGTTGGTGAATTTTCCAATCCCGATAATATGGCCGGTCTGGTCGTAATAAAACCATTGCCCGTCAAACAGCCCATGTACATATTGACCCTGGGTTTTAATCTCACCATTGTCATAATAATCTGTGTATTTCCCATCAAGCAGACTATCTTTATAGCTACACTCAAGCATCAGAATTCCATGGGGATTCCAGAATCTGTACAGGCTGTCGGGCTTGTTTTCTTCATAGTACAGCGTTTCTTTGAGCTTGCCTGTCTCGTAATATCGTGCCATGGGGCCATCAAGAATACCTGACTCATACCAGCATTCCATTTGTCTCTCCCCGTTTGCATAATAGAAAATGGCCTTGCCATGATACTCTTCACCCTTCATGGTGATCTCAGATCTTAAACTGCCTTCAGGATAATAGTCAGCTTTGATATTTTTACAGGAGAACAACAATGTTCCTGTTAACAATATGAATACGGTAATGGACGCGTTGCGAATCATTTTAACTTGTTGTATGATAGATGTCAATCAATCCTTCGGGGGCACTGATGTGGATCTTCTTCTTTTTCCGATCGATGGATTGAATTACTTCATCCACAATCGGAATCAGAATCTCCTTATCACCATAAAGGATCTGAAACATGGCTTGATGTGGCAATTCCAGGACATCCTGAATCGTTCCGATCTCTCCGTGTTTCTCATCAACAACGTTGAATCCTTTTACTTCATGATAATAAAACCGGTTTCCATCGAGTTTTGGAAGCATTGAGAGTGGCAGGTAGATCTCCCGACCGGCAAAAGCATCCGCATGATCCGTTGCTTCCACATCTGCCAGCTTCAGAATCACTCTATTTTTCTCCAGGAGATCAATCGATTCAATAAAAAAAGGAATCCGCTCATGTCCCAGATCAACATAAACGGATTCCAGTTTAGAATAATTTTCGAATTCGTCAACATCGAGAATGGCCAACAGATGGCCTCTGTTCCCGTGTCGTTTCAGAATCTTACCCAGATAAAAAAAAGCATCCGGTTTCATCCCTTTTAGGTCAAAAATTTACTCCTTTGGCTTCTCTTCTTTTGGTTCCTCTTTCGGCTCTTCCTCTTTTACCTCTTCAGCTTTGGGTTCTTCTTTCTTCGGCTCTTCCTCTTTCACCTCTTCGTCCTTTGTCTCTTGTTCTTCATCTTTCGAATCTTCAGCTTCCTGAACTTTAGCATATTTCTTTGCCAGTGCCAGGGCTTTGACTTCGTTTATTTTCTTCTCATGAGCCAGAGCATCTTTAACAGCTTCTTTAATACTGAGTTCATGCTCATTTTTCTTAGCGGAGATCTTGGCTTCTTTTTCAGTCATCCAGGTCTGGAATTTCTCCTCTGCCTGTTCCTCTGTCAAGGCTCCTTTCTCAACTCCTTTCAACAGGTGGTTCTTATACAATACTCCTTTGTAGGAGAGGATGGCTCTAACCGTATCGGTGGGTTGTGCTCCCTTATGCAACCAGTTAAGGGCACTCTCAAAATTGATCTCAATCTCTGCAGGTTTGGTCAGAGGGTTGTAGTAGCCAATTTTTTCAATGAATTTCCCGTCACGTGGTGCACGACCATCCGCAATCACAATGTGGTAAAAAGGTTGTCCTTTCTTACCTCTTCTCTGTAATCTAATCTTTGCTGGCATGTTAGTTCAATGAATTTTACAGGTTAATAAAATGGGGTGCAAAAATAGTACTTAAAATTGAAACAAACAAATAGGAGGGAGGAGAGAGGTGAGAGGAATTAGTTTTTAACAAAAGCGGTATAATTTTATCAACACCGAGCTTCCGCGGATGGATTTTAAGTACTTTTACAGTGATGAGAGATTTCGTCCATTTACATGTGCATTCACAATATTCTATCCTTGATGGCGCCTGTCATATCAAGGGTTTGGTTGAAAAATCCATTGCAGATGGAATGAGGGGAGTGGCCCTGACAGACCATGGCAATTTGTTTGGAGTTAAGGCCTTTACTGAGATGTGTAACGAGTATCCTGATTTCACCCCTATCATCGGGTGTGAGACCTATGTTGCCAGACGCACTCGGCATGAAAAAACTGATCCGGTCGACCGGAAAGGGGATCACCTGATCCTGCTGGCAAAGAACATGGTAGGATATACCAATCTGGTGAAGTTGATCTCTATTTCGTGGATCGAAGGACATTATTATAAACCCAGGATTGACAAAGAACTGTTGAAGGAAAACCACGAGGGACTGATTGCCTGTTCCGCCTGCCTGGCTGGGGAAATACCACGGGCTATTCTGGGAGATAACCTGGAACGGGCTGAGAAAACCATTCTGGAGTTTAACGGGATTTTCGGGGAGGATTTCTACCTGGAGTTGATGCGGCATAAAGTGACAGATCCCTCCCGGGATGAAGATGTGTTTCATCGGCAAGAGATTGTAAATAAGGCACTTATCGAATTATCAAGAAAGACAGGCGTAAAACTGATCGCGACTAACGATGTCCATTTCCTGAATGAGACGGATTCTGAAGCTCATGACCGGTTACTGTGTGTCAATACCGGCAAAGTGATGACCGATATCGACAGGCTTCGCTATACAGGACAGGAGTGGCTTAAATCCAAAGAGGAGATGAATGCACTCTTCGAGGATGTTCCGGAGGCACTCGACCATACAATAGAGATTCTGGAAAAGATTGAGAAATTCAGCCTTGACAGAGAAGCGGTTATGCCGGATTTTCCCATTCCGGATGGATTCAAAGACGCAGACACATATCTGCAACACCTCACCTACGAAGGAGCAAAGAAGCGATATCCCGAGATCTCGGATGAGCTACGGGAACGTATTGGTTTCGAGTTGGAGACTATTAAAAAGATGGGTTACCCGGGCTATTTTCTAATTGTTCAGGATTTACTCAATGCCGCGCGTGGGATGGGTGTATCCGTTGGTCCGGGTCGTGGCTCTGCAGCCGGATCTGTTGTTGCTTACTGTACCCGGATTACGGATGTGGACCCGCTTCAATACGATCTCCTCTTCGAGCGATTCCTTAATCCCGACCGGGTCTCCATGCCGGATATCGATATCGACTTCGATGAAGATGGGCGTGACAAGGTTTTGAAGTGGGTGATGGACAAATATGGGTCCGACAAAGTAGCTCAGATCATTACATTCGGAAGCATGGCCGCCAAAGGAGCTATCCGGGATGTAGCCCGGGTACACCAGATGCCCCTGGATGAGGTTAACCGGATCACCAAACTGGTGCCAACCAGACCAGGAATCACGCTTAAGAAAGCATATGAGGAAACACCGGAGCTCAAAGCGGCCCGGGTATCTGCAAACAAGCTTGTTTCTGAAACACTGAAGTACGCAGAAGCACTGGAGGGCTCTATCCGGCAAACAGGACTTCATGCTTGTGGTATCATCATTGGAAAAAACAGCCTGATAGAGCATATCCCCATCACCATCTCTAAAGACTCAAACCTGCTGGTTACGCAGTATGACGGAGACCACATCGAGAAGGCCGGGATGCTCAAGATGGATTTCCTGGGATTGAAAACCCTTGCCATTATCAACGATGCAGTAAAAAATGTTAAGAACTCCAAAGGGATCGACATTGATATCGAAACCATTCCCCTTGATGATAAGTTAACCTATCAACTGTTCAGCAAAGGGAAAACCACCGGAATATTTCAGTTTGAATCAGATGGGATGAAGAAGTATCTCCGGGAACTCAAGCCGAATAAGATCGAGGACCTGATTGCCATGAATGCCCTCTACCGACCTGGCCCTATGGAGTATATTCCAAGTTTCATCAACAGGAAGCACGGACGAGAGAAGATCGTGTATGACATTCCAGAAATGGAAAAGTATCTCGAAGATACATATGGGATTACTGTTTACCAGGAACAGGTGATGTTGCTGAGCCAATTGCTGGCCGGATTTTCTAAAGGGCAAGCCGATTCTCTTCGGAAGGCTATGGCAAAGAAGATCATACCGATGATGAATGAGTTGAAACCAAAATTCGTTGATGGTTGTAAACAAAATGGGTACAATGAGAGGTACGTAACCAAGATCTGGAAGGATTGGGAGGCGTTTGCCAACTATGCCTTCAATAAATCACACAGTACATGCTATGCCTATGTGGCTTACCGGATGGCCTACCTCAAAGCCCACTATCCCCATCAGTTTATGGCTGCTGTTCTGAGCCGAAACCTGACCGATCTGAAGGAGATCACCAATTTCATCGAAGAGTGCAACCGCATGAAGATTCCCGTACTAGGACCTGACGTTAATGAAAGCGAACTCAGGTTTACGGTGAACAAGAGTGATGAGATCCGTTTTGGAATGGCCGGTATTAAGAATGTAGGGGAGTCAGCTGTGATGAGTATCATTGAGGAGCGTGCAGAGAATGGTCCCTTTATCTCAATTTTTGATCTAACGACTCGTGTGGACTCCCATGCTGTTAATAAACGTTGTCTTGAAGCGCTGGCCAAAGCCGGAGCTTTCGATGGATTTGAGAACACACACCGCGCCCAATATTTTTTCCAGGAGCCTTCAGATGAACACATCTTCCTGGAGAAGGTGATCCGTCATGCTGCTGATTATACAGCCCGGAAGAACTCATCACAGCAATCACTTTTTGGCGAAGATGAGGAGATCGAAATGACTGAACTTCAGTTGCCGGAGTGCCCACCCTGGTCGCGAATAGAACAGCTTCAGCATGAGAGAGAGATTGCCGGCTTCTATATGTCAGGTCACCCCCTGGATGACTTTAAGGTAGAGATGCAGAGTTTCTGTAATATCAACCTTGAGAAACTGAAAGCCAATATGCGCACATTAAAGGGTCAGGATGTTTCATTCGCAGGGATCATTATCGCAGCCAACCATAAGATAGGCAAGAACGGAAAACCTTACGGATCTTTTACTGTGGAAGACTACCTTGACACAATGAATCTTTTTATCTACACGGAAGATTATCTGAAATGGCGTCATTTGCTTGAGGAGGGAATGTATGTTTTTGTGAAGGCAAGGGTAGAAAGCCGGTACGATGCACCTGATCAATTTCGGGTGAAAATCTCCAGCATGACACTTCTTTCGGAAGTGATGGAGAAACATGCCAAGAGTTTTACCGTAACGATAAACCTGAATGAATTGACAGAGGGATTGATCATAAAGACCTATGAGGTAGCTAAGCAGAACAGGGGAAAATGCAATCTGCGAATCAGGGTGGTGGACAGGGACAACGATCTGGCAATCGACCTCCCATCACGAAAATACAAAGTGAACTCCAGGGCAATGATGGATGTGCTGGCAGATTCTGAAGAGCTGGACTCAAGGGTATCTCAGGAATAAATCGTAATTTTGCACTCAATCTAAAATCGAAAATTGAAAAACTATGTTTGAAACTTTCACTGATGCTAACTTTGATGAAAAGGTCATCAAGGCGGATAAATTAACCGTTGTAGACCTGACTGCTGAATGGTGTGGCCCCTGCCGGATGGTTGGACCGATCGTTCACGAATTGGCAGATGAGTATAGCGACCGGATTATTGCCGGTGAGCTAAACGTAGATGAAAATCCCTCAACCACTGCGACTTACCGGGTACGTAATATTCCTACTGTACTATTCTTCAAAAACGGAGAGGTGGTTGATAAGCAGATAGGCGCTGTTCCAAAGGCTAACTATAAAGCAATTATTGAAAAACACCTTTAATAGATACTAGATGCTGGATGACTGGATAACTTATGGTTCCCACAATTGAGCAATCACGTCTGGAGCAGTTCAGTTCCCTGGAATTTCTTGCCCGCCAGGTGGTAGAAGGTTTCATCACAGGACTTCATAAGAGTCCGTTTCACGGTTTCTCAGTCGAATTTGCCGAACACCGCCTCTACAATGCGGGTGAGTCGATCCGGAACATAGACTGGAAGCTTTACGGCCGTACTGACCGTCTTTATATTAAGCGGTATGAGGAAGAGACCAATCTGAGGTGCCAGGTACTGATCGACAACTCTTCCTCCATGTATTACCCGGTTCTGGAGAAACCGGATATTGATCATTGCAATAAAATCACCTTTTCGATCTATATCAGTGCAGCACTTATCTATCTTTTTAAAAAGCAGAGGGATGCGGCCGGATTGAGTATCTTTTCGGATCAGATCGAATTGCATACACAGGCTAAATCGAGTAATATCCATCACAAGTATCTTTTTAGCGAACTGGAGAAACGAATCCACCCGATAGCTCCTGATACCCGGAAAAGAACGGCTATAGCGGATACTATTCACGAACTGGCAGAACGGATTCATAAACGGTCACTGGTAATCATCTTCAGCGATATGTTCGAGAACAGCTCTAATCATGATGAGCTCTTTGCAGCCCTGCAGCACCTCAAACACAACAAGCATGAAGTGATCCTGTTCCATGTAACTGACCATTCGAAGGAGCTCGATTTTACGTTTGAGAACCGGCCTTCCCGGTTTATTGATGTGGAGACGGGTCAGCAAATCAAGCTTTTCCCATCCCAGGTGAAGGAGCAGTATATGGAATCGGTAAAACGATTCATGGAAAATCTGAAGCTTAAATGCGGGCAATATCGTATTGACCTGATAGAAGCCGATATCAATGCGGGCTTCGAGCAAGTACTATTGCCTTATCTGGTAAAAAGAAATAAGTTATTTTAGCGTTGAATTATGGAGATAACATCCAGATATAATCCTTCGTTGGTAGAATCTAAATGGTATGAGTACTGGATGAAACAAGGGTACTTTCATTCAGAACCTGACAACCGGGAATCATACTGTATTGTCATCCCGCCCCCAAACGTGACGGGTGTGTTACACATGGGACATATGCTCAATAATACGATCCAGGATATATTGATTCGGAAAGCAAGGATGGAAGGGAAGAATGCCTGCTGGGTGCCGGGAACAGATCATGCTTCGATCGCCACCGAGGCAAAAGTCGTATCAAAATTGAAGGAGGAGGGGATTGAGAAATTGGACCTGTCGCGGAAGGAGTTCCTGGATCATGCATGGGACTGGACGGAAAAACATGGTGGAATCATTCTCGAGCAGCTGAAAAAACTGGGTGCTTCCTGCGATTGGGAACGGACATGTTTTACCATGGATGAGGCCCGCTATGAATCGGTCATCGACGTCTTCATTGATCTGTATAACAAAGGTTTGATCTATCGTGGCGCCCGGATGATCAACTGGGACCCTAAGGCGTTAACAGCTCTCTCCGACGAAGAAGTTATTTACAAGGAGGTTCGATCGAAGCTCTATCATGTGAGATACAAAGTGGAGGGGAGTGATAAGTGGATTACAATTGTTACCACACGGCCGGAAACAATCCTTGGAGATACCGCAATATGCGTCCATCCCGACGATGAAAGATATACACATCTGAAGGGAAAGAGGATCCAGATCCCTTTGATCAACCGCTCGGTACCTGTGATATTTGATACATACGTTGATCGTGAGTTTGGCACCGGCGCCCTGAAAGTTACTCCGGCACATGATGTTAATGATTACATTCTCGGGTTGAAACATAAACTTGAGGTAATCGATACAATCAATCCGGACGGAACCCTGAGTGCAGCTGCTCAACGTTATATTGATCAAGACCGGTTTGTAGTTCGGAAGAAAATCGTTCAGGATTTGAAAGAAGCAGGCCAGTTAGTGAAAATCGAGGATTATGAGAATAAGGTTGGATATTCTGAACGAACGGATGAAGTCATAGAGCCGCGTATTTCTGTACAGTGGTTTCTGAAGATGAAAGAATTAGCCAAATCTGCGCTTGACGTAGTGGAGAGCGATACGGTTTCTTTTCATCCGGTAAAATATAAGAACATGTACCGCCACTGGATGGAGAATGTTCAGGATTGGTGTATCTCGCGCCAACTCTGGTGGGGACACCGCATCCCCGCCTGGTATCTGCCTGATGGAACGGTGGTCGTAGCAAAAACAAGAGAAGAAGCGTTTGAGAAACTCCAGTCCTCAGTCACGATTCACGATTCACGATTCACGATTCACGACTTAACCCAGGACGAAGACGTGTTGGACACCTGGTTCTCCAGCTGGCTGTGGCCCATCTCGGTCTTCGACGGCATCCGGAAACCGGATAATGAGGACATTAACTATTACTACCCGACAAACGACCTGGTCACCGCACCCGAGATTATCTTCTTCTGGGTAGCAAGAATGATCATGGCAGGGTTGGAGTACCGGCAGGATATTCCTTACCACAATGTCTATTTCACTGGTATCGTACGGGATAAGATGGGCAGAAAGATGTCGAAATCACTGGGCAATTCACCCGAGCCTCTCTATTTGATTGATCAATATGGCGCCGATGCTGTCAGAATGGGAATGCTTCTCTGTTCACCGGCAGGAAACGACCTTCTCTTTGATGAAGGTCTGATCGAGCAGGGACGCAACTTCTGCAACAAGATGTGGAATGCACTTCGTTTGGTAAAGAACTGGCAGGTAGATGATCATCTGAGGCAATCCGAATCAAACCAGGTCTCTGTAATATGGTTCGAAAGTGTGTTGGCTGAATCCCTGAAAGAGATCAAAGAATTGTTTGCATCGTATAAGCTTTCGGAAGCGTTGATGGCAATCTATAAACTTTTCTGGGACGACTTCTGTTCATGGTATCTCGAAATGGTTAAGCCTGCGTATCAGAAGCCCATTGATCGTCAAACGCTGGCCTCTACTATCAATTTCTTCGAAGAGCTTGTTCTGATCATCCATCCGTTCCTTCCTTTTATCACGGAAGAGATCTGGCAGTTATTACGCGAGAGAAAAGAGGGTGAATCTATCATGGTTTGCCGGCTGCCGTTGCTTCGCTTCGCTCGCAATGACAATGATGCCGGATTGTTGAAGTCGTTTGAGTTTGCCAAAGAGGTGGTTACGGCTATCCGTACAGCGAGGAAAAAGAATAATCTTCCACTAAAGGAGACCATCAGGTTAATGATCAGGAAAAATAACGATGAGCCGGTCGATCACACATTTGACGACCTGGTTGCTAAATTGTGCGGAATCGACAACTTGAGTTATGTAAATGAAAAACAACCCGGAACAGTATCATTCATTGTACGTACTACTGAGTTTTACATTCCTCTCACAAGCCAGGTTAATCTGGAAGAAGAAATTCAAAAGCTTCAGGATGAGCTGAAGTACACCCGCGGCTTTCTGGCTTCAGTAGCGAAGAAACTCAAAAATGAGAAATTCATCAAGAATGCTCCGGAGAAAGTAGTTGCATCAGAACGAAAGAAGCAGTCAGATGCTGAAGCACGAATCAGGGTACTGGAGAAGAAGCTAAGAGAATTGACATAGATTGCCATTAAAATAATTGCCATAAATTGAACATGAGTTGCCATAAAAAAAGAATTGCCATAAAGAACAAAGAAAATTGTCTGGTAATAATTGGCAATACCGTGGCAATATCATGGCAATTCTTTCAGTCTTTCTTCCAGTGAACGTCTCTCTGCGGGAACGGAATCACGATCCCGTGTTCATGGAATTTTTTCCGGATGCTGAATCTAATATCACTCTTGATATTCTCGATCCAGAACATGTTGTGGCTCCAGAAGAGGATCTCGAATACCACCGCACTGTCACCAAAGTCGATGATTCGTACGATAGGTTTGATCTCAGGTTGATCGTTGATCACTTCAGTATGCTCGGAAACACATTGATATAAAATATCCCGAACCTGCACTTCATTGCAACTGTATGAGACTCCGACCTGAACATTGAATCGTGTAGGCTTCAGGTTATGACTCCAGTTGATTACATTCTCATTGATGAACTTATGGTTGGGGATGATCATCACTGTTCCATCTCGCGTATGCAGTGTTGAAGTTCGTAACCGGATCTCTTTGATCCTTCCAACAATACCTCCGACATCCAATACATCATCCACTTTGATGGTCCCCTCAAACAGGATGAATATGCCAGAAACGATATCCTGAAATATCTGTTGCAGCCCCAGCCCTAGTCCTACCAGAAGTGCTGCAGAACTGGCTATCAGGATGGTCATCCGGATGCCGATCGCTTCAATGATCACCACGATGGCAATGATCCATAATAAATATCGAATCAGTAAAAAGACCGAGTACTGCCTTCCAGCGACATGCTTGTCTTTGGAAATAGTTCTCAGAACCAGTCGCTTGATTAGGAACAGGATTAACCAGGTCGCGATGATGATGACCAGGAGGATAAACAATTCGGAAACGGTAAGAGAGAAGTTTCCAATTTCGAGGAGATGGTATTCCAGAAACTCTTTGAAAGTCATGTTACAATGATCTATGTTAATACCGATATTTGTCTCCGATGCATAAGTAAACCGGCAATCAAAGGTACTACAAAACGAAACAACACCGCAACAACTCACCAGTTCACCATTGCCACGTCACTTAGTTCCTCGCAATGACACTACTCACCATTTCACCAGCTTCATTACTATTCCTGAGTAAAAACGTAGGAGATTATGTTTGCTCCCATCTTGAGGGCATTCATTCTGGAAGCGTCCGAATCTTTGTGCACCTGCTGGTTTTCCCAGCCATCACCCAGATCACATTCGTAGGTATAAAAGCAGACCAGCCTTCCCTCCCATAGCAGTCCGAAACCCTGGGGCGCTTTATTGTCGTGTTCATGGATTTTAGGCAGGCCGTTCGGGAAATCATATTTCTGGTGATATATTGGGTGAGAAAAGGGCAATTCAACGAATTCAAGTTCAGGGAAAACCAGCTTCATCTGAGGGCGAATAAATTTATCCAGGCCATAGTTGTCGTCGATATGTAAGAATCCTCCGGCAATCAGGTATTCCCGTAAATTCTGAGCCTCTTTGACCGAGAAAAGGACATTGCCGTGTCCGGTGAGATGCACGAAAGGGTAATTGAAGATCTCTCTGCTTCCTATATCCACTGTTGCGATCTCTTCGCTGATATTGGTTCCCAGGTTCCGGTTGACAAATTTTACAAGGTTGGGCAGAGATGTGGGATTTGCATACCAATCACCCCCACCACGGTATTTCAGTAAAGCGATCTGGTAGGAGGGAGGTGTTGCAGCGAGGCCCAAAACCAGAACAAAGAGCAGAAATATAGTTCGTTTCATCGTTACAACAAATTAGAGACAAAGTTAAGGTTTTCAGTTTGCTTCGTCACCATCGGCATAGCTATCTGCTTCGCTTTGCTTGCAGCTTCAGTTCCTCGCAATGACAAGTTTTTCTAGTTCAAGTTGATCCCTGATTAATCAATTGAAACATTGTGCATGCCACCAATCCGGCTGTTTCTGTTCGCAGCCGGCTGTTCCCCAGGCTGACAGGATTGAATCCGGCTTGTTTTGCCTGTTCGATCTCTTCAGGTGAGAAGTCGCCTTCGGGACCGATGAGAATAAGAGCAGAAGAGCCTGGCAGGCAGGCCTTCTGGAGCAGATCCTCTTGACCAGTCGTGCAATAGGCAATGAATTTTTGTCCATCGAATCCCCTGTGAATGAGCTCGTTGAACGAAGTTGCCTGATTAATATGAGGGAGCCGGCTTTTAAGCGATTGTTTCATGGCTGTAATGAGAATCTTATTGAGACGATCAGTTTTCACAACTTTCCGCTCAGAATGAGAACAGATCAGGGGTGTGATCTCATCAATTCCGATCTCTGTGGCTTTCTCCAGAAACCACTCAAACCGGCTGATATTCTTCGTGGGTGCAATCGCGATATGTAGTTGAACAGGATTTACTTGCGTCTTTTCTGTTGAGAGAATCCTGACCATGCATTTTTTGGGGGATGCGGAAGATATCTCGCACTGGTATATTACACCCTTTCCATTGGTTAGAAAGAGCTCATCGCCTTCCATTAGCCTCAACACCCGGTGAATATGCTTTGACTCCTCTTCAGGCAGTTGGTGAAATGGATGTTCAATATCCGGAGAATAAAACAGATGCATGTTAACAATTTTACGATATACGATTAACGATTCACGATTCACGATTCACGATTTCCGTCCCTTATCCCTCATCCCTTGTCCCTCTTTCTCATACCGTTTGAGATAAAACCCATTCGTGTGTACAAAATAGTAGGTCAATGCAACAAATAGAATCAGGGTGGAGATCAGGTACATGCCCGGAAATCCGATCAGCTCCGACAGGAATCCCAGTCCCAGAGAGCCAGTTCCAATCCCGAGATCAAATGCTGTTATCAGTGTGGCGTTAATGGCTCCACGACGATTGAAGCCCACAATGTTGTTTCCCAGCGCCAGAAGTGTTGGGATCAGGATTCCTGCTCCAATTCCAATCAGGATAGCTGAGATCAAGAACCCTGCAGACGATGTGAACCAGCCGAGGATGAAGAATCCAATGATGGAAATGATAAATCCCGCCATCATGATATATGTTGGTCCATACCTATCAAGGATTTGACCTGCAAAAAGGCGGGAGATAGTAACACCTCCTGCCAGGATGATGAAAAAGGTACCTGCAAGTTCCAATCCCAGGTCTTTATCAAAAAGAGTAATGAATGAAAAAACACCACCATAAGCGGCACCGAAGAGAGCTAGTGGAATAGAGATCGGCACTCCTCTCGGTTCAATAAATTGCTTCCAGGTATACCGAACCTTCTCTCTTTTTCCTATAAATACAGGATATCTGACGAATGTGGCCAGTACCAGTCCGCAGAAGGAGAAGAGCGCAGCAGTCATAAACATGGTGAGATATCCCGTCGCTTCCAGGATCACCAGTGCCAATACTGGCGCGATAGCCATAGAGACCGTAAATGAAATGCCGAAATAGCCGATACCACGGCCACGCTTATGAGGAGGGATTACATCAACTACCACAGTAATGCTGGAGGTTGTGGCCACTCCCCACGAAAATCCGTGGAAGAAGCGTAGAGCCAGCAGAAAGAGAAAAGATGACATCAACGGATAAACAGCAATCGTAAGAGTAAATACCAAAAGAGAGATAAGGAATATCCATTTTCTTCCCCAGGTATCGAGTGCAATTCCTGTAAATGGCCTGATAATCAGTGCAGAAACAGTGTAGATAGCAAGAATGTATCCAACTTCACTTGGCTTTGCATGAAGCTCTTCAACGACATAAATAGGTAGGGTAGGGATCAGGAAATAGAATCCGATAGCCATCATCAGGTTACCGAACGCCAGGAGTATGAAGCTTCTGTTCCAGAGTTGGCCTTGGTGTTCTGAACCCATATAACAGGTGGTTATTCAGGAGGTGGTGTTGAGTTCCCCCCATCCAGGATCCAACGCCAGGCACCATCTTTCTCTTTCCGCCAGATGGTGATGTAATTGCCGTACCGGATTTCGTTATGATCAAAATCATATAATTCGTACGAACCAAACGTGTATCCCAAGTCACCTGAACGGCTTACCTCTGCTTTTATAGGTACCCAGGTCAGGCGGAAGCCATCGTCGGGAGCTGATTGAAAGCTTTCTCTCAGAGCATCTTTTCCGATGACCGGGAATCTACCTTCCTGAAGCTTTATCACATCATTTGCAGCATAATGAAGGAAGGCAGCATTCGCCCCCTCCTCCGCACTCATAGCAGAGAATGCCCTGTCGGTACTTAAGACCTCTTTCCGGGCCTCTTTCTTTCTTTCCTCGGATGACGTACAAGAGGCCAGGATTACAAATGCTGACAAAAGGAAAAACAGGTTTTTTATGCGAACCTCCTTCTATTGAATGATCACTTTTCTGACAATTGTTTGTGCTTCTGATCGGATTCTCAACAAATAGATTCCTTTAGGCAGTTGCGGACGAGTTATTTCAACCTCTTTTTGCTGGTTTTTCAACACTGTTTGATACACAACTATACCTTGTAAACTCATCAATTCACAGAAGCTATTCTTCAATCCGTTGATAGCAACCCGGAATGATCCGGTGTTTGGATTTGGATAGATCAACACAGAGGCGTGTTGATCCACATCCGGAATTGCTGTGCAGGCATCAATCGTAATGATTATCGTATCAATATCCTGGCAGTTGAATACATTGGTTATTGTCACCCAGATGGGGTGAGCACCTAATCCCAGGCCGATGGAGTCTACGATGATCGTTTGTGTCGTCTCTCCTGTTGACCAGAGAAACGAACAATCGGGGCTTCCGGCATCCAGTATGACTGAGTCCAGCGGACAGATGGTAGTATCTGCGCCAAGGTAAACAACCGGGGCTTCCCGGACGGTAATTGTTATGCTGTCGCTGAAAGGACCTTCGCCACATGCATTCACCTCTTTTACCTTCAGGTAGGCATCACCAATATACGTATCGTTCCAGTCGATTGTGCAGGTTACCCAAACACCGGATAGACTTCCTGCATCCTCAGGAGTAAGATCCCAGATGAAACTGGTAGCTCCTGATGTACCGCTTGTGGTATATTCCGATTGTACATTCTGACAAACGATATCCGGTCCGGTCGGTGTGGTAGGTTTTAAAGGCAATCCACTAACGTTGATAAAGTCTTCTTTTGTCAGGGTGGCCTGTGTGAACTGGTTCATCACAGTGAGAGTTACATCATAGAGACCCGGAATGTTGTAGATGATATTTGTTGGATTTTGCGATGAAGATGTTGAGGGTGTTCCGCCAGGAAACTCCCAGAGCCAACTTGTCGGATCACCTGATGTTTCATCTGTAAAGTTCACGCTTTCTCCCTGGCAGGGTGTGTTATTGCTGGCAATAAAGTCGGCGATCAGCGGAAGGGTTAGGATCTCAATGGCATCCAGGTCAAAGCCGGCATTGTCTGCATTGGTAGGCCCATTCCCATCATCGGTAAGTTTGATATACCTGGCGCTGGAGACAGGACCACTAGTTAGGTCAAACCCCGTTGTTCCTGTACCGTCGCCCAAAGAGGTCCACGGACCGTCCGGATCCTGACCAGCATGGACTGTATATCCTTCCGGAGAGATGTCCCCTTCAAATACAATAAAATCGTTACCGATACCATTAAAGATTGTGTCTCCCATATCAACAACAATAACCCCGCTTCGTCCCAGGCTGTAGTTGATGGAGTCGGGAGGGCCGATGAGCCCTGGCACCCAGCACTCATCCTGATAGGGGACGGGCTTTGGGGGATAATACGGGATCACAGTAGAAAGAGCCCGGAGTGCATAGCGTTCATTGGTAGGAGTAAGCTCGATATCCGTGACTACAGATCCTTGAGAAGGCACTGTGATACCGGTTATTGTGTGGGTTATGTATCCGCTTGCTTTGACTGTAATTGAATAGGTGCCGGGCAATACATATTTATGGTAGTCACCCACAATGGGATCGCTGAAAACCGGGTAATAGCCACTTACAAACACCTCTGCTCTCACCGGGCTTCCGGTAACTGAGTTGGTGATTACACCTTCAACACCCCAACCTACTCTCTCGATCATCGTTGTAATAGCCGGGACATTGTAGTTATAATAGATCGGAATCATGTATGCTGGCGGTTCCTTTAGATCCGAGATCTCCATCGACCAGCCAACTTGACCGAGAGAGCCGTAGTTGAAATCTTTGGTTGCCCCGAAGATTTGGTACATAAACACACACCCCTGACCATATATCAGGTTGTTATATCCTGAAGAGTCGGCATAGATAGAAGCCAGGTTGCTGAGGTGGGCCCAATCCGGGGGTTGTTCCATCCGGTAACTCCATGGCAGTGAGATGGCTTCAATCCCCCCATGAAAATTATTATACAGGACAAAACTGTTATCCAGCCAGAGGTCCCGGAGGATTTGTGTCTCAGGTTGCGAGAAAGGCGAGGTGCTATATCCTTCTCCTCCCCACATGAAACCGATATCCCGGTTCAGATCAACCCAATTAGAATTATATCTGCTTCCATTGGCGAATCCATCCGGATTAACCAGGTAGTAGATCCAGATCTCCCGGTTGTTAATGATGTCAGTATAGGTTGGATTGGTTCCGTAACCGATGCAAATTTCACGGGCATATCGGATGCAGATCTCCGGACCCATGATCTCGTTCCCATGGATCCCGCCATCGAAGAGAATCTCCGCTTCGTTCTCATCCACATTAACGTTATCACTAATTTTCAGAACTGCCAGTTGACGTCCTTGAGGAGTGCTGCCAAGTATGATTTTCTTGCAGATATCAGGGAAATTATTGGCCAGGCTATCTGACAATTCGATAAGTTGGTTATAATTGTGATAGCTCTCCAGCGCAGCCTGGTCCCAGAAATTCTCGCTTTGGGAATTCAGGTCAGCATTGGTTATGATGTACTCCAAACCAGAAGCCTCAAGTTTTTTAAGCTCATCAGGGGTGATGTAAACCCATGCTTCTGTAACAGATGCAGGGTCAGCCATTAAGTTCAGGCTTATAAAGGTAACAGCATCCTTGTCTGAATAAATAGAGACCCTCGCTTCCATCTCTCCTGGCCTCCATCCCGTTTGTCCATTTAAAGAGGATGAGAATAGGATGAGGATGAGGAGTCTAGGTAAGGTTTTCATTTTACGTGTGTGGTCTCTATTCTCTGACAATTTTTTCGACAAAGGTTGCCTGGTTGGTGATGACCTTCAGAAAGTAGATTCCTTTAGCCATGCCTGCCAGGTTCAGCTTTGTGTTGACAGCACGATTACTTCCTTTAACCTGCTTAGCCAGGATAGCCTGCCCCTGCATGTTGTAAACCAATACGGTTGCCGTTCCTGTTATCTTTTCGATAACCAGATGAACGACTCCTGTTGTTGGGTTTGGATAGATGCGGATGGTATTATCGCCATGAATAGGATCTGGAATACCGACTGTACCGCTAATTGTAATGTCATCGAGGAATAGGTTGTTCCCTCTTCGGTTGTATGATTCAAAAGCGATCTTAACATCACTTTTTCCTGTAAATGCATTGAGATCGATCGTGTAACAGTTAACTCCGTAACTTCCTCCACACCAGTCGTTTTCGTCTTCCGGATAGAAGGGATCCATCGTGGGTTCATGCGTTACAAACGTGTTTGGTGTATTATCAGGGCCAGTGGCAAATAGCCGCGTCCAGGATGTTCCACAATCATCCGAGCAAAGAATGATCAGGGAATCTTTCAGTACATCACGCTGTGCATATGCATGGCGGAATGAGAGCACAATGTTGTAATAATTAGTCAGATCAAGCGCCGGGCTGATTAGTTGATCGCGTTGGGTCATATAGGCATAGTTGAAAAAGTTCATCCAGGCAGCTTTGTTATCAGCGGTAGTTCCAGGCACAGTGATTGTATCCCAGGTCATCCGTTGATCCGGATTAATAATGCTCCAGAATTGCAAATCAAATCCCTCTTCAAAGTCATCCACAAAAGGAAGTTGATACCCTCCATTCAGGATGAAGTCAGGTTTGGTTATAGAGGAGTTACCTGTTGAATTCCCTGCTGTCAGCGTGACTGTATAGGCGCCGTTTTGTGTGAACGTCACGATGGGATTCTGACTGTTATGGGTTGTTCCCTGGAGATAGATCACATTATTGGGTGCGAATTCCCAGATCCATGTAGTCGGACAGAAATCCGTTAGGTCAATAAGTTGAACTGCTTCACCTCCACAAATGACATTTTTATCAGCTTCGAAATCAGCATCGGGCAGCAGTGCATCATCTACGGTGATGTAATCGGTTTTGATAGAGGTATCTGATCCTATTTCATTGCTGGCTATCAACTGAACCATATACATACCTGGAGTGATGTAAACAATATTCTGTGGATTTTTTTCAGTAGATGACGAAGGAGTTCCTCCTTCAAAAGTCCACTCCCATTCCGTTGGAACACCGATAGAGAGATCGGTGAAGTTGACTTCACAGCCAGCGGGGATAAGGGTTTTGTCGGCTTCAAAATCGGTAGCCGGCATCGAATGGAGCATGTCAGATCCCCAGAGTCCGCGGCCATAGGAACTGGCACGGATTGCATCCATGGCTACAGAATCATCGTCATAGAAAATGTCTAGCTCAGTCACAATAACACTGACAGGAAGCCCTTCGCTGAAAAGGATCCAGTCTGACATAGAGGCATCCTTATAATAGACACCCGCATCTGTCCCCACATAGAGTCCTTCAATGGCATTCTTGTAGTAGGCGATGGAGCTGATGTGAATATTTGGCAGGGAGCCTGAGATATCTGTCCAGGTTACTCCTTTATCGGTTGATTTATAGACACCGTTGCTGATAGTCATGTAGACAATATCGGGATTGGTTGGATGAGCCTCAATGTCGGTGGGGGAGCCTGAACCCGGAGTGTAGCTGGTGAGATCGATCCAACTGGGGGCGTCATCGTTACAGTTATCCGATCTGAAGAACTTAGTGTCATAACGGGCTACATAAAGCATGTCGGTATTGGCAGGTGATTGTTCAACCACAACACAGTTGTTTCCGGTGCCGAAGTCGGAAATTTTTGTCCATGTTAGCTGGTATTCACGTATATTTTCACTTCTCCATACGTTTTTGAATCCTACGAACATAGCTTCCGGATTTGTCTCATGAAGGATGAATGGGGTTACCCAGGCACCACTCTCATTGATTCCGAATGTACCGTTTCCGGCGATCTTCTGTTGACTTGCATTGTTGTATTTGCGGAAGATGTCTCCATAATATATTGTATGATACGTCCAGGCAGCATCGGTATAGTCAATGGCACACTCCATTCCATCCCCTCCGCCTGTAGCTACCCATTCGGGTATCAAATAGGTATAGGTTCCATTATCCTGAAATCCATTGATCACTTTCTCTTTTACTGTTTGAGCCTGCCCCAGTTTGTAAATTTGGCCAATCGTCATGGTTTCGGTAAAATCAGTCCATGTGCTTCCTCCATCATCTGTATTATAAATTCCGCCATCGTTACAGGCGTAGAGTTTTCCGTCGTATGGAGAATATTCGAGCATATGACAGTCGGCATGTACTTCAGCTACACTGCATCCTCCGTACCAGTGCGAATTGATTGCCCATGTAGTTCCTCCGTTGGTTGATTTCCAGACATTGACACCGCCGACAAAGATGATCTCAGGATTAACCGGATCGGCTGTAATGGAGAGGTCGTACCAGCCCTGTCCCCCATTTCCCGAACCATTGCACGACCAATCCAGGATGTTGGGAGATGTAGAACGTGTAGTGAAAGTGAGTCCGGCATCTGCAGAGCGGTAAAGGCCTTTGAATCCGCTGCTTCCGTTAGACTGGACAAAATAGACATAGTTGGGATTGGCCGGTGTCACTGCAATTGTTCCGCGCTGTCCACCTGTCAGGCCGCTTGTGATCTGGACCCAGGAGACACCATTATCGGCAGATCTGTAAAAACCTGCACCTGCTTGAGCATAAACAATATCCGGATCTCCCGGCTTGAAAGCCAGATCTTTGAAGTTGCCGGATCTGGATTGTGTCCAGTTAGAACCCGCATCAGTCGTCCTGTAGATACCTCCGTTGGTAGCTGCTATCATGATCTGGTTGTTGGTAGGGTGTTGCAGGATGTCTCCCACAGTTCTAGTCCCCATTCCGGTATTCCACTGGACCCATGTCAGCCCTCCGTCGATGCTTTTAAATACACCCAATCCAGGAGCATCTCCGGCATCTCTGTCACCTGTCCCGATGAAGATGATATCGGGGTTGATCCAATCCACAACGATTGATGAAACACCGAGGGTGGGGAGTGTATCTGTGTGTGTTTCCCAGTTCTGCCCTCCGTCGCTGGTCATCCACATTCCTCCTGAAGGCGCGGCAACGTACCATTTCTGAAGATCAGTAGGATGAAATGCGATATCATTGAGCCGGCCCAGCCCCAAGTATCCCGCAGGGCCAGGTACCGGAATCAGTGCAGGACCCAGCGAGGTCCAGTCTCCGGCAACAGAACGAATGTTTGTAACGTAATCCGTGTATGCATTGTAGGTAACATCGGGTAATGGTTTGATCCCATCTGGCGTAACGCGGGAACGCATCATATATTCCCAGCGCTTGAAGACCTTCCAGCCACACCCTCTGGTGATAGGACGGTTTTCCCAGTATCTGTTAAATGCATCCTGAGTAACAAAGAAGTTGGCTTCAGGATCCTGCATCATATCTATCCAGTAAGGATAGTCAGCAGCATCAGTTGGAACGTTCATGAATTGTGAAGAGGTCTGTGATTCTCCATATAAAGATATGAAAATCAATCCCAAAGCGAGAAGGAAGAACTTTTTCATAAGGCAAGGAAATAATGGTTTGGTTTATCTTACAAAGATAATGCTTTTTCATTGATTGCAAGGAGATGTTAGCTATACAAAATTGCTATTGATGAACGAGAGGAGCCCATTAACCTTTTTTCTCCCTGCTGATTTGGTATATTCCGCGAAGGAGGACAACACTGGCGATGATTGTAATTCCCAGAATGAAATATTCAATATTCTCTGACGCATTGGGGATGATGTGACCGGCCAAATATCCGAGCGGGACCATAGACCAGACCCAGAGAAAAGCACCTGCTACGTTAAAGAAAATGAACCGCCGGAAGCCCATGTCTGAGGCACCTGCCAGGATGGGGACAAATGTACGGACAACCCATACGAACCGACCGGCGATCAGAGAGAGACCTCCATACTTCTGATAAAACAACCGGGTTTTCGTAAGGTGTTTTCGTTTAAAGTACCAGGTGTCTTCTTTTGTGTTCAGTTTTTTTCCAAAGAACTTTCCTGTGTAGTATCCGGCGAGGTTTCCGGCGATGGCAGCAGCCGTAATAGTAAACAAGAGCAAGAAAATATTGACATCCAGCAAATCGGTTCCGCACAATAAGCCGGCACTGAACAGGAGTGCGTCACCGGCAAAGATAAACCCGAAAAAGATCCCTGTTTCCAGGAACACGATGAGCAGCAATAAGGACAATCCGCCAATCTGGATCAGTTTGTCGGAATGAATTAGCAGATCAAAAAAATCCTGTATCGACTCCATTTATCGCTTGAAAAACTTACCGGTTACGACAACAAGTTGATTGTTTGTTGTTACCCGATAAAGATAAATTCCTTTAGCCAACTCCTCATTAGCTTTCATTTTCTCAATATTCTTGTTTACGGGAATCACGGTGATCATTTTTCCCTGGAGATTATAAACCATCAGGTTGAGTTTCATATTGTTGGGACAATGAGAGAAGTTGAACGAGATTTCACCGGATTCACTCTGCCGGACAGTGACGGAGCATGCGTTATGATCACCCTTACCGGGAATAGTTGTATGGGTTTGCCAGTCGTTGAAGAGTGTTTGCAAGGAATCTATCGGATCAACCGGTACCGCTCCGCTCCATGACTGAGGGTAAGCCATCCACAGGTCGAGATACAGACTGTCATAACTGTTTTCCGGTTGGGCGACACGGATGAATGCTGAAAGGGATGAACTATTGTAAGGGCTGGCACAGCGTGTATCCGCTCCGATCACATTGGCTCCCTGAAGAGATGCCATCAGCCGTTCGGCAAGCGTGCCAGAGGTATTGAGAAAACGGCTCTGCATTGAGTCAATGATCTCCTGCCCGAGTAAAATGTTTCCCTGGATGGAGTATGCCAGTCCGGCTGTATCGTTTTTATAATTCAGGCAATTCACCCCTGAAAAGGCTGCACTACGCGGATCTCCGGAGTTAAGATCTACGATTCCATATTGCCGGACAGATGGATCTCCACCGGCATCGTTATTAATCAGCCAGTCGATGATCTCCTGTGGTGAGCTGCCTGACATCATCATGTTGTGGGCATTATTCTGATTCGCAGCCAGGTAACTGGCCTGGGTGTGGATGCCTCCCACATTCGGGATGACGTCACTGAGCACGGCTGCTCCATGCGGGTAGTAGGAGCTTGAGCCTACACATGAAGCTCCGGCGCTGCCAACTTCTCCAGTGGTGATATCGACAGCGACAATTGAAAATGTGTCCTGTGCACCTAACTGTCCGGCTAACAATGTAAGTCCTATTGCCAGGGACAACCAGGTGTTATTGAAAATCGCTCTTTTCATAAGGATTACGTTTTAACTGTTTTATTTTGTTTGTTATCAAACTTTCTGACCGCATAATAGATGATGATCGTTGATACTGCGATCATTGCAGGCCAGCTCAGGTACCAGATAATTGATGTGATATACATGTTTTTTTCAATTTAATATGTATGTTCTCCTCTTTCTTCCATCTCTTCTTCCGTGATCTTTTTCCTGTTTAATGACCACCAGGCATAGATGATATAGGCAAGAACGAACGGGACCATCAGAGAGACATAACTCATCACTGTCAGGGTATATTTACTGGAGGAGCTGTTCATGATCGTCAGTGAACTCTGCAGGTCGTATGTAGATGGGTAGAAAGAGGTATTGTTAAATCCTGCAAGCAGGAATAATGAGAAGACGGTCAGAACAGTCCCTGACCCGGCAAACCAGATCCCTTTAGTGCGGCATTTAGTGAAGCTGGTTAATGGTCGGATGATTCCGAGGAGAACGAGTAGAATACCTGCACTGAAGAGGATGGTCACCACTGGCATTTCAATCAGGTTATGCCAATACTTATAGGATTCAATGAAGATCGTTCCGTTTACAGGATCAACTGCATACCCTTTTGAAAGGAGTAGTGAAATGACAAAGGCCAGGAAGGGAATCAAAAAGAGAAATGCATTGATCCATAGCTGTTTATGACTTCTTCTGGTTATGGCCTGATGATTGATGGAGTTAAGGATATAGAGAATCCCCAGCACCCGTGCCAGGAAAAAGATCGTCAGCCCTAGGGCCACATTCCGCCAGTTCAATACTGCTTCCAATCCGTAAGCCGGACCTTCCCAGCGCGAGATTACCGGACTGGTAATATTAGTCAGGTTCAGCAGGTTAACAGAAAATTCAGAACCCGTAAAAAAGGTGGAGACAGCTACGCCGATCAGAAAGGTACCCAGGGCGCCATTAATCATTAAGAACAGGTCGAATGTTCGCTTGCCCAGGAAATTATTTGGCTTTGACCGGAACTCATACGCAACAGCCTGGATGACAAAGGCAAACAGGATCACGATCCAGACCCAGTAGGCGCCTCCAAAGCTGGTTGCGTAAAATAGCGGGAAAGAGGCAAAAAAGGCGCCTCCGAATGTGACTAATGTGGTAAATGTAAACTCCCATTTACGGCCCAGCGTATTCACGATAATTTTACGTTCCAGGTCGGTCTTGCCAAGTGTATAGATCATGGTCTGGCCACCCTGGACAAACATCAGGAACACAAGAAGGCTGGCCAGGAGGGAGATGATCATCCACCAGTATTGTTGCAAGGTTAGCAACGACATCGTTTCAAACATTACTTAATTCCTCCCTCTTTAGGACCAATCTTAATTTGCCTCACCATTATCATCACCTCTGCGATCAGAAGTGCTGTAAACAGGCCGGCAAAAATCCAGAATGTGATGCGTATGGAATTGGTATCGATCATGGACACAGCTGCCACGGTGGGCAATAGATCCTGAATCACCCAGGGTTGTCGTCCGACCTCAGCAACAACCCAGCCAGCCTGGCTTGCGATATATGCCAGTGGGATGGTCCACAGGCTGATGTGAAGCAGCCATCGTTTCTTTTCGATTTTATTCTTGCTGACGAAATAGAGCACCAGGATAAAGAGGAGGAAGAAAAAGGCTCCGAGGATTACCATGATATGGAAACTGTAAAAGGTCAATGGGATGTTGGGGATTACAGACTCAGGGTTGTTCAGGTAGCCGTAACCAAAGTAGTTAAAATTCTGTTCCAGCTTTCTCTGAGATATTTTTGCCAGGATAGAATCTCCAGCTCTTGTTGCTGTTTTATAATCCCGCAATGCGGAGATGGCAAGTTTTCCTTTCTCTATCTTCTGGGCGACCGAGTAAGCCATCTCCTTCTCCTCTTCCGGGATATTCTCAAACCATGGCTTATATCCTCCGTTTACAATATCCTCCACACCTGGCACAAATGCATCTGCATTGTGCCACCCGAGAATGGATAACAAAGAAGGGATTTCAAGCTTCACCAGAAAGGAGTTCTCTCTGTCGCCAGGTTTTTTATCGGGATTGAGAATTCCGAAGACAATCAGGCCAGCCTTCGCTTTTCCTTTGTAGAGGCCTTCCATCGCGGCCAGTTTCATCGGTTGGTTTTGTGCGACGGTGTAGGCAGATCCGTCACCTGTCACCGCCAGAAAGATGGATGTGATGAGTCCGAAAATGGCAGCGACCAGGATGCTTCGTTTGGCCATCAGAATGTGTCTCTTTTTCAACAGGAACCATGAACTGATCCCGATCACAAAGATGGCCCCGATCACATAACCGTTTGATATGGTGTGAAGGAACTTATTATAGGCCATTGGGGAGAAGAGAATTGCCCAGAAGTCGACCATTTCGTTTCGGGCTGTATTGGGATTGAACTCCATGCCTGTCGGAGACTGCATCCAGGCATTGGCTACCAGGATCCAGAGCGCTGAGAGGCTGGCGCCGATCGCGGTGAGCCAGGAGGCAGTCAGATGAAAGCCTTTACTCACCTTGTTCCAACCAAAGAACATGATAGCTATGAAAGTTGACTCCAGGAAGAATGCCATGATTCCTTCGATAGCCAATGGAGCTCCGAAAATATCTCCGACAAACCAGGAGTAGTTCGACCAGTTGGTTCCAAACTGGAACTCAAGGATGATCCCTGTAGCTATGCCAATAGCAAAATTAATCCCAAAAAGGATCATCCAGAATTTAGTGATCTTTTTCCACTCCGGATTCCCTGTCTTCACATAGATCGTTTCCATGATGGCAACAAGGAATGATAAACCGAGAGTTAAAGGCACAAACAGCCAGTGGTAGATAGCTGTAAGGGCAAATTGCGCCCGTGCCCAGTCCACCATACTAAGGTCAATTTGATCAATCATGGTGTGGTTTTGGTTATGAAGCAACTAAGATACGAAAGAAATAACTAAAGCGAATTGATCGGATTGATCAATTGCGGTTAATCAGTTGCTCCCTGACATACTCTCCTTTTCCTTCATCAGTGTCAGATTTGGAGTTGAGGAAATCAGGAAAGAAAAAGAGCCTGAGAATTGCAAAAATGATGAAGATTTTAATAATGATAATGGCCCAGAGTTTTTTGCCGACAGTCATGTTGCGAAAACCGTCGTAATAAAAGATCCATATTTTTTTTAAAAGATTCACCAGCTTCCTCCTGCGCCTCCACCGCCAAAGCTACCTCCGCCGAAGCCGCCGAACCCGCCTCCCCCTGAGGAGAAGTTGTTCCAGCTTCCACTCTGCCCATGTCCGCCAAGACTTCCCAGCAACCAGAATGCAGCCCAGAAGGGGATGCTTTTACCTACCGAGTGAGAGCGGGCTCTGCTGGCACGGATGAGAAAGAATACAACCAGCATGACAAGGATCGGGATGAAGATCGCATAGGGTTTTGACTGACTTTTTTTCGTATATGCACTGGCTGTGAATTCCCCGCTTGCAAGGCTCATAATTGTGTTTATAGCAGCATTGATGCCACTGTAGTAATTACCCTCTTTGAATTGAGGAATCATCTCAAACTCTACGATCCGCTTTCCGATAGCATCAGGGATCACGCTTTCAAGTCCATAACCGATTGCAATATAGGCCTGTCCTCGTTCATTTCTATACTTTGGTTTCACCAGGATTACTACGCCGTTGTTCTTCCCTTTCTGCCCGACACCCCATTGTTCGCCAATCCGGAATGCAAAGTCAGCTTTATCGTAACCGTCAAGTGATTTCACGGTAACAACTGCGATCTGGGTGGAGGTGGTGTCGTTGAAGTTTACCAGTTTTCGCTCCAGTTGTTGAACCTGGCCAGGAGTAAGCACGCCTGCCAGATCATTGACCAGCCTCGAAGGCTTCGGCCTGGAAGGAATTTTTTGCGAAAATGCTTGAAATCCATGGAAAAGGATGAGAGTCAGAAATATATATTTGAAATTAGTCATATTATCATTTTTTACCCCTAATCCCGCATGTGCTGGACTTACTCCCCCTTTAGGGGGCCGGGGGGTAATTTATGTTTTACCAAAAGAAATCTCATCTGCCAGCTCATTCACATCATCCTGTTGGTAAGGAAAATGGGCTTTCAGCTGTTTTCCGGCTTTGATGATTCCTTCAGAGAGGCCTTCCACAAAGTTCCCATCCCGGAAATGTTGTTGCATCCCATCTTTGATCTCGTCCCAAAAGTTTTCAGGAACTACCTGATTGATCCCGATATCTCCCAGGATCGCAAATCTATGATCATGAACAGAGAGGTAGAAGAGGACGCCGTTCCGAAGTTTGGTCTTGTGCATTTGCAGGTGTTTAAAGAGATATGCCGCCCGGTCGAGGACCTCCTTTCTGCAACGGTTTTCAATATGCACCCGGATCTCTCCGGAAGTATCCAGTTCAGCTTCTTTGACAGCACTGATGATCTCTTGCTGCTCACTGGGTGTAAAGAAATGCTTTGCCGTTTCAGACATGATGCAAGATTTCCGGTTAAAATTCTACTTTTGGAGCGGTTTCCGCTCCTTTCTGCGCTTCGAAATAGGTCTTCGGCTCAAATCCAAACATTCCTGCAAAGATCCTGCCCGGGAAACGCTTGATGTATGTATTATAGGCTTGTGCCGCTTCGTTGAACTTCATTCGTTCCACTGTGATCCTGTTTTCCGTCCCTTCCAGTTGCGCTTGCAACTCCATGAAATTTTGTGTTGCTTTCAGTTCCGGATAACGTTCAACAACCACCATCAATCTCGACAGGGCAGAGCTCAGTCCATCCTGGGCAGTCTGGAACTGTTGCATTGTTTGAGCATTTAAGTTAGTGGGATCTACAGTTACTTTAGTTGCATTCGCCCGGGCCTCAATGACATCAGTAAGTGTCGACTTTTCAAAATCGGCTACTCCTTTGACGGTAGCTACGAGATTGGGAATCAGGTCGGTCCGGCGCTGGTATACATTTTCGACGTTAGCCCAGGCTTTGCCAACATTCTCATCCCGGGTTACCATTTTATTGTAAACTCCGGATCCCCAGCCAACCAAGATCACGACAATTGCAATGATCACAATAAGGATAATCCATCCTTTGGAAAGTTTCATGCTTTAAGGTTTAAAGTTTGGTCAAAGATACTAAAAAAAGTGAGGCGTAAGACGTCTTACGTCACTTCACCATCTTCGTGCTCCGACTGATAAAATCGGCCAGCTCTTTCCCTTTCAGCATACCCTGGGCCAGTAAGGCCAGGTCGAAGAGTTGTTTGACGGTTGAAGCCTGTTTGCCGCCATCGGTCTCCAGCAACAGTTTGCCGATGATGGAGTTATTAGAGTTTACCACCAGGTTGAACTGATCAGGAAGTTCTCCCATATAGCCCATCCCGCCACCTAGTGCCGACATTTCTTTCATACGACGCATGAATTCTGGCTGGGTGATCATGAAAGGTGCATCTTTTTCACTCTGGCTTTCAAAACTGATCGTATACTTCTTGGAATCGATCTGTTTCTCCATCAGCTCTTTCAATGATTTTTGCTGGTCTTCGTTCAGTTTGGATGGTTGTGCTTCTTCCTTTTTGATCAGTTTGTCTACTGTATCTGCATCGACTCGGGTAAAGTGTGACTTCTCGAAACGCTGTTCCAGCGTGTTGATGAAATGGCTGTCAATCACACCGTCCAGTATAAGTACATCGTATCCTCGTTCTTTTACAGCCTGGATGTAACTATATTGTTCTTCTGTGTTGGTCGCGTAGATGTAGATCAGGGTCCCGTCTTTGTCTTTCTGAACCGGTTCAATATGCTTTTTATATTCGTCAAAAGTGAAATATTTTCCATCCGTATTTTTCAACAGACAGAATTTCTTTGCCCTATCGAAAAAGGTAGCTTCCGAAATGATCCCGTATTCAATGAATACCTTGATATCGTCCCATTTCTTCTCAAAGTTCTTTCTGTCCTTTTTAAATAATTCCTCCAGTTTATCGGCTACCTTCTTCATGATGTGATTGGAGATCTTCTTGACATTAGGATCATTTTGCAGATAACTGCGTGATACATTCAGAGGGATATCCGGAGAGTCGAGCACCCCGTGTAGCAGGGTCAGGAAATCGGGAACGATTCCCTCGACGGAATCGGTAACAAAGACCTGATTGCAATAGAGTTGAATTTTATCTTTTTGTACCTCCATTGTCCGTTTTAGCTTAGGAAAATAGAGGATCCCGGTGAGGTTGAACGGATAATCCACATTCAGGTGGATATGAAACAGGGGTTCATCGAATGAGTAGGGATAGAGTTCGCGATAGAACTTTTTATAGTCCTCGACTTTAAGTCCCGATGGTTTCCGTTTCCAGAGAGGATCGGTATCGTTGATGATCCGGGCTTTCTCAACTTCTTTTGTTTTTTCTTTGCCGTCTTTATCTTTTTCGCCTTCTGCTTTTTCTGTCTCCTTCACTTTCCCGAACTGGATAGGTACAGGCAGGAACCGGCAATATTTATTCAGGATCTCGAGAATCTTATTGTCTTCGAGGTACTCTTTCGAATCGTCGGATATATGCAGAATGACCTCTGTGCCTCTTCCCCGTTTCTTTAACTCGTCCATCGTGTATTCCGGACTTCCGTCGCAACTCCAGTGGACAGCCCCGGTTCCTTCACCGGTGAGGTAACTCTTTGTCTTGATCTCTACTTTATCAGAGACCATAAATGAAGAGTAGAATCCAAGCCCGAAATGGCCAATTATGGCATTCAGTTCCGTTTCCGATTTGGTCTTGAACTGGCTGATAAACTCTTCTGCACTCGAAAAAGCTATCTGGTTGATATACTTCTCTACTTCGTTAGTTGTCATCCCGACCCCCCGGTCGATCACCGAGATTGTTTTCTTCTTTTTGTTTACTTTCACCTGGATGGTTAAGTCGCCTAATGTACCTTTAAATTTACCCAGCGAAGCCAGGGTTTTTAGTTTCTGTGAGGCATCCACCGCATTGGATATCAATTCACGGAGGAAAATTTCATGTTCGGAGTATAAAAATTTCTTGATGATGGGAAAAATATTCTCTGTCTGGACGTTGATCTTTCCTGTTTGCATAGTTATTTAGTTTTTGTTTTTCTTGGTCGGAGGAGGACAAAGACAGTGCCATTCAGAGCCGGCTGACATTTTGACGCGAGAAGTACGTGAGACGTGAGACGTGAGACGTGAGA
>CAZTSX010000004.1:75615-138875 GCA_964616825.1 uncultured Prolixibacteraceae bacterium | reverse complement strand
ACGTGAGACGTGAGACGTGAGACGTGAGATGTAAAAAGTAAATCGTCCGAATTCCATAATTCCCGTACCCAGATGTAAATTTTTTTCTATTTTTACAGAACTATCGGTACCTTAACTTTTTAAACTAATAACAGATGAATCAGATTGATTGGAAGAACCTGCCTTTCGGATATTTCAAGACGGACTATAACGTCCGTTCGTATTACAGAGACGGTCACTGGGGTGAACTTGAAGTATCATCATCAGAATTGATCACAATGCACATGGCCGCCACCTGTCTTCATTATGGCCAGGAGGCTTTTGAGGGATTGAAAGCTTTTCGTGGAAAGGATGGGAAGATCCGCATCTTCCGGATGGATGAAAACTGGAAACGGATGAATAACTCTGCCCGTGGTATCATGATGGCAGAGGTTCCATGGGAATTATTTCATGATGCGGTACTGAAAGCAGTCAAACTAAATGAAAAATATGTACCACCATATGGTGAGGGAGCCGCTCTCTACATCCGGCCTTTGCTGATCGGAACTGGTCCCCAGGTGGGCGTGAAGCCAGCCGAGGAGTACCTCTTCATGGTCTTTGTCGGACCGGTTGGGCCCTATTTTAAAGAGGGATTCAGTCCGGTCAAAATGGAGATCGTTCGGGATTATCACCGTGCAGCTCCAAGAGGTACAGGACACATCAAAGTAGGTGGAAATTATGCAGCCAGTCTCGTTCCGGCTCATCGGGCACACCAGGATGGTTATGCCTCCGTGTTATTCCTGGATTCTGCCGAAGAGAAATACATCGATGAAGCAGGACCGGCTAACTTTTTCGCCATCAAAGGGAATACATATATCACACCAGCTTCGAGTTCTATTCTCCCATCAATAACTAACAAATCATTGCAGACGATTGCAGAAGATGAGGGGATGGAGGTAGATGTTCGTCCTATTCTTGCTGAAGAGCTGAAAGACTTTGATGAAGTGGGAGCCTGTGGGACTGCAGCTGTTATCTCACCCATCAGCGCGATTATCGATCGGGATACTACACATGGTTATCATTTTTGCAAAGATGGAAAAGCAGGTCCTGTTTCAGAGATGCTCTATACCAAATTACGGGCCATCCAGGAGGGCGAAGCTCCGGATAAATTCGGTTGGATTACATTTGTGGAGTAGCTTAAAACGTGAGACGTGAGACGTAAGACGTGGGACGTGGAACGTGATTCGTAAATCGTAAATCGAATTAATCGGAAATCTGCTACAGGACTCGCGCCATTTCCTTTTGTAATTTCCTAGCCTCTTCCTGTGCTCGTTTGGCGAAGTCTTTTCCATTGGAAGCGTAGATAATCCCCCGCGAAGAGTTGACAAGCAGACTGCAATCCTGGTTCATGCCATATTTCGCCACCTCCTCTAAGCTTCCTCCCTGGGCACCTACACCGGGAACCAACAGAAAATGATCGGGGATCATGTTACGGATCTTTTCCAGTTTCTCTGCTTTGGTAGCGCCAATCACATACATCATATCGGATTCAGTGCCCCATTCCAACGATTTGATTATCACCTCCTCATAAAGGTTGAATCCGGATTCACCAATAGTCAACATTTGGAAGTCGTCAGATCCTTTGTTGGATGTCAGGGCGAGCAGGATCACCCATTTGTCGTCAAAATCAAGAAATGGCTTTACCGAGTCCTCTCCCATATATGGAGCTACTGTTACCGCGTCGAAGTCAAAACCGGCTTCGGGATCGAACATCGCTTTTGCGTACTGTTTTGAGGTGTTACCAATATCGCCCCGTTTGGCGTCGGCAATGGTGAACACATTAAACTGCCGCAGGTATTGTTCTGTCTTAGCCAGGCTGGCCCATCCCTTGATGCCCATCGATTCGTAAAATGCCAGGTTGGGTTTGTAGGCCACAGCTAACTCGTTTGTTGTATCGATGATTGATTTATTGAACTCAAAAACCGGGTCCTTTGTTTCCAAAAGGTGTGGTGGGATTTTGTTCAGATCGGTATCCAGTCCGATACAGAGAAAGGATTGTTTCTCCCGGATCAGGTTAATTAATTCATTGCGAGTCATTTCGATCTACGATTTACGATTTAAGATTTACGAATGAGTTGCGAATTTACGAATTACGATTAACGAATTCAAGGCAATGAATTGCAATCTATGGCAATCTATGGCAATCTATGGCAATCTATGGCAATTAATTGTCTGCTTTCAGTCTCTCTGCGTTTTCCGCCAACTGCAGCGCATCAATAAGGGGTTGGACGTCTCCATCCACGATAGCATTTAGGTTATAGAGAGTCATGTTGATCCGGTGGTCGGTCACCCGGCTTTGTGGCCAGTTATAGGTCCTGATCTTTGCAGAGCGGTCGCCGGTCGAGACCATCGTCTTTCGCTTTGTCGCTATTTCGTTCAGGTATTTGCTGTATTCCCGTTCAAACAGGCGTGTTCGTAATACCTTCATGGCTTTGTCGAGATTCTTAATCTGCGATTTCTCATCCTGACACGAAACCACGATACCTGATGGAACATGGGTGAGGCGTACAGCTGAATATGTGGTGTTGACCGATTGTCCGCCAGGACCGGAGGAACAGAAGGTCTCTTTCCTGATGTCAGACTGTTTGATTTGCACATCAAATTCATCTGCTTCCGGGAGGACAGCAATCGTAGCAGCAGAGGTGTGTACCCGACCCTGGGTTTCGGTATTCGGTACACGCTGAACCCTGTGTACGCCTGATTCATATTTCATCTGGCCATAAGCGCCCTCTCCAATCACGTCGAAAATGATCTCCTTAAATCCTCCAACAGTACCTTCTGTAAATGAGATCGGCTCTAATTTCCATTTGCGATTCTCGCAGTAGCGTGTATACATACGGTAGAGGTCGCCGGCAAAGAGGCTGGCTTCGTCTCCGCCAGTACCGGCGCGGATCTCCATCACTGCATTCTTAATGTCTTGAGGGTCAGAAGGAATAAGCATTATACGGATCTCCTCTTCTAACTCCCTCTTTTTTATAGTCAGGCTCTCCAGTTCCTCCTTCGCCATTTCCCTCATCTCTTCATCCTTCTCATGGTAGAGCATATTCTTTGCATGATCCAGGTTTGCTAACAGGTTCTTTAAGGTTGTATATGCTTCAATGATTGGAGTCAGTTGTTTGAAATCGCGGTTCAGTTTGATGTATCGCTTCATGTCACCCGTAATTTTCGGATCATTCATCTGCTCCATCAGATCGTTGTAACGCTCCTGTATTGCTTCCAGTTTTTTAAGCATAATTATGCTGCTTATGGATTAGTTGAATTGTATATTGTGACATGGTGACAAGGTGACAAGGTGACAAGGTCATCAACTCACCGGTTCACGAATTCATCAGTTCACCAATTGGGGGTGCAAAGATACAAAAATGAATGCTACCAGCCGTTGGAATAATTCCGACATTGGTTAATGAACGTCCTGACCAATGGCCCAGACAGAGGGTTGTTTATATCCATTCGTTCCGGATGCCATTGAACAGCCAGCAGAAATGGGTATTCCTGAGGATTTTTAAGTTCAATTCCTTCAATCAGGCCATCAGCCGAAAATGAGTTTGCTTTCAGGTCGGAATCCAACACCTTGATAGCCTGGTGGTGATTGGTGGTCACCAGAGAGGAATCGCAATTACAGATGGTATTAAGGAGGGAATTTGGTTCTACGTAAACCATGTGAAAACAATTACGATAATCTTCACATCGATGAATAACCGAGGTATCATAATCGTCAGGTACATCAATAAAAAGCTCTCCTCCGAATACAACACCCAGTATTTGCTCTCCCCGGCAGACACCGAGAATCGGCATCTCCAGTTCCAGTGCCCGGATAATCAGGATGATCTCAAGCGTATCCCGGCGATGGTTAATCTTTCCGCAACGGGATGTGTCGATATTATCGCTATAGACTCCCGGATAGACATCTTCACCACCAGTGAGCAATAGTCCGGAGCAGCTATCGAGTGCTACCAGGGCAGAATCCAGTGACAATGAATAGAGATTGATGTACCGGACAGTTGAGTCAGCAGTTTTCAGCCAGTTGATGTAGTTGCTTGACGCTTTTGAGATGCCTATAACAGGGGTGGGGGCATGATAATTACACCCTGGTAAAGCGAACAAGATAATGATTAAGGGAAGACCGGGTAGGATCTTTCGTAATACCTTTTTCATCTGTTTGCTTATTAAAATGTGAACGTTCCGTACTCTCCGTCAATCGTCAACCTCTTTTCAGATGCTTCGCAATGACCAATGATCTGTGCATCGATGTTAAACTTTTCTGCGATCTCAATGATCTTTCCCGCAACTTGGTCAGGAAGGTAGACCTCCATCCTGTGGCCCATATTGAAGACCCGGTACATCTCCTCCCAGGGGGTTTTCGATTGCTCCTGGATCAGGGTGAATACAGGTGGAAGAGGGAAGAGGTTGTTTTTATTCACGTGAAGCTGATCAATGAAGTGAATGATCTTGGTTTGTCCGCCTCCTGAACAATGAATGATGCCATGAATATCCTGACTGTGATGTTCAATGATTTCTTTGATTACCGGGGCATATGTTCGTGTGGGAGAGAGGATCAGTTTGCCGATATCCATATTAGCAATCTCTGAAGGGTCTGTAAGGTACTTTGTCCCGGCATAGATCAGATTGCCAGGAATTTGGTCGTCATAACTCTCTGGATAGCGGGAAGCATATGTTTTGTTCAGGATGTCGTGCCGGGCAGAAGTTAGCCCGTTGCTTCCTATCCCACTGTTGTACTCTTTTTCGTATGTAGCCTGACCAGAGGAGGCCAGTCCAACGATCACATCTCCTGCCCGGATCCTTGCATTGTCGATCACCTGTGAACGTGGCATTCTGCAAAAGACAGTAGAGTCGACAATGATACTACTTACCAGATCGCCAACGTCGGCAGTTTCACCTCCTGTTGACCAAATTCCGACTCCGAGTTGTTGCATCTCAGCCAGAAACTCCTCTGTTCCCTCGATGATCGCAGCGATCACCTCTCCGGGGATCAAATTTTTATTCCGACCTATAGTACTGGATAGCAGGATGTTGTCTAGAGCTCCAATGCAGGCCAGGTCATCCAGATTCATCACTACGGCATCCCGGGCAATCCCTTTCCAGACAGAGAGGTCTCCTGTCTCTTTCCAGTAGAGATAGGCCAGAGATGATTTCGTTCCCGCTCCGTCGGCATGCATGATGTTACACCATGCAGGATCTCCACCTGTGATGTCGGGAACAACTTTACAAAAAGCGTTCGGGAAAAGTCCCTTATCGAGGTTTTTTATAGCCGTGTGAACATCTTCTTTTCCGGAAGATACTCCCCGCTGACTATATTTTGACGATTGACTCAACTATTCAAAGATAATTTTTTTATCGGCAGTATCAACGCTGAACTCTCCAAATTTTCTCAAGGTATTGGGACCAAAGAAGAGTGGATTTTGCAATTTTCGGTTGACGGTCACTTTGAGGTCTCTGGCGATATTTCTTCCGATCCTCATCTCCCGGATGTTGAACACCGCTTTATCGGCAATAGTTCCTTCACCAATTAGTTGAGTGGCGTCGCCTTCAAAATCGGTCCTGTCGATGGCACCATCCCGAAGCAATCTGAGAGCTTCAGATGTTTTGATATAAAATTCTCTCTCCCGAGGATCGTACTGGAACGACATGGTGATACCATTAACGTAGCAGGGAGCTTCCATGTAATCATTCTTCGTGAGGGTGTAGTCGATACTATTCTCATCCGGTTCGACAACAATCTCGATTTTAGGCCCTGGTCTCCTGGTCACCCTTTTCTTGGGAATGAAATCGTTTCGCAGGATTGAGAATTCAGTCCTCCTGTTTAACTGGTGGGCGGCTTCTTTTTCATCTGTGTTGGGAAGGCTGTTAATAAGTGTATCATCCAGCACCATGCCTGTGACGAAGGCATATCCCTCTTTGGTCATATCCCGGTTGAGAGTCCTGGGGACCCGTTCTCCATATCCTTTTGCAACCAGCCTGTCGGGATCGATCCCGCGGGAGATAAGGTAATCAACGACCGACTGGGCACGTCGCTGGGAGAGGATATCATTTCGTTCATCTGAATCGCGTGAGTCGGTGTGGGAGGCCAACTCGATGACGATCGTTTCGTTGGCATCCAGTGTTGCTATGAGCCCCTGTAGTGAATCTTTGAACTGGGGTTTCAGGTCCCATTTCGCCAGGTCGTACAGAATATCAGGCAGCACAACCGGTTTTTTGGGGATTGGCATCAGGACAAAATCCCGGATAAAATCTTTACTTGCTTCAATGCCGACAGTGGTTTCCGTAGCTTTATCGTTGAAATAATCTTCTTTAGTGATAAGGATTTCGTATGTGGTGTGGGGCAGGATCTGGTTTTTATTAAAAGAGTAATGCCCGCGTTCGTCGGTATTGAACTTGGCGGTCTTTCCGTTCGTGCCCACGATCTCAATGTGGGCCCCTTGGATTGGCTGAAGGGTCAGGTCGTCGGTTACATATCCTTCCAGGGTAAAGTAAACAGGTGGAATAATAAAAGAGTAGATGTCGTCTTTGCCTCTTCCACCGGGGCGATTGGATGAGAAGAAACCCTCCTCCGGTTCAATCATGTTGAAAACGATTCCTAAATCATCGGCATGTGAATTGATCGGATATTTCATATTAACCGGTTCTCCCCATTTTTCATCTGCTTCAACACTCACAAAAATATCGAGCCCTCCCATGCCGGGATGCCCATCGGATGCGAAGTATAGGGTGGAATCGTTTCGCAGGAAGGGAAACATCTCGTCTCCGGCTGTATTGATGACCGGACCCAGATTGATCGGACGCATAAATCCGCCTCCTTTACTCTTTTTCATAATCTTCCATAGGTCTTTGCCTCCCATACCTCCCGGGCGATCTGATGAGAAAACAATCAACTTCTCATCGGAAGAGACAGCCGGGTGTCCGTTTACAGCGCTGCTATCTTTAGTGATTTCGATCATCACAGGATCTCCCCATGTACTTCCACCAATACGGTTCGTCTTGAAAATGGCACAACCGTTCTTTTTCCTCTCCTCGCTCCAACAGCGCGTAAAATACAGATATGTAAAACGGTAGTTAAAATCACTGACGCCCTCGTTGGCTTCCGTGTTAACTGTTTTATCCTCGTCAATAAGGATTGGATTGTTCCAGTCTCCTTTCCGGTCTTTGCGTGCATAGAAAAGGTCAGTGAACTTCATTCCTGTCCATTGGTCCGTGTATTTGCCGGTAGCTGCATCCCGGTTGGAGGTAAAGATGATAGAGTTGTAATTCTTATCGGCATAAGAGGGAGAATAATCATCGTCACGGGATGAGATCTTCTTCTGAAATTCCACAGTGTAATTCGATGGATTCTCCATCCATTCCAGTGCCATAGAACACTGCTCTATCCGGATGTCAGCCATGGTATCTGCGGGTTCCAGTTCTTTATAAGTATTGTACTGTTCGACCGCTTCTTCATATTTTCCGTTTCTTCTCAGGGCGTCGGCATAATAGAGCACAATCTTTGGATTTTTATCTTTGTAGCGCTTGTTGGTCATTCGTTTGTAATAGATCTCTGCGCGCTTTGAGTTATTCATCAATCGATAACACTCTGCCATTTGAAATGAGATCCTGTCGCGTTCCTCTCTGTTGCTTTTTACTTTAGAATAGGCTTTCTTGTATTTCTCCAGCGCTAAGGCGTATTGCTGGTCGGCAAACGAGTTGTCAGCGATTTTTGTATGCTTATTCTGGGCTGAAAGTGGGCTGAAGGATATCGTAAGAATGAAAATAATCAGGAAGGTAAGTATCTGTCTCATAGTAAGTGGAGTGTATCGCACATGAATAACGTACAAAGATACTAAAAAGTACAAGTAACTGGATAACTGGATGACTCGATAACTAGGTGACTGGATACTGGATCCCCGATCCTCGTCCCTCGTCCCTCGATTCTGAACTTTATCTCCGTCTCCTGGTCTTGACCTTGGCTTTCTCTTTTTCTTTCTTTTCTTTGAGTCGTTTGCTCCATGAGAAGACGTCGTAAGAGATAGGTGTAGCAACGTAAATGGATGAGTAGGTTCCCACGAGTACCCCGATCAGCATAGCGAATGTAAATCCTCTAAGTACCTCCCCGCCGAAGATGAAGATCACTAACAATGTGAGGATGGTGGTTCCGGATGTATTTACCGTTCGGCCCAACGTGCTGTTGATAGCGCCGTTGATGTTCACGGCCAAATCCCGTTTCGGATAGAGTGTGGTATACTCCCTGATCCGGTCAAAGATGATCACCGTGTCCATGATCGAATACCCGATCACCGTCAGGATGGCCGCGATAAACGACTGGTCCACCTCCATGTTGAAGGGAAGGATGCCGTGGAAGACAGCGAACATGCCCATAATGATGAGTGTATCGTGGAACAGGGCCGTGACCCCTCCGAGGCCAAACTGCCATTTTTTAAACCGCACGGCAATGTAAATAAAGATAATTATCAGAGCGAAGCCTACGGCAAAGACCGCCTGCCATATCAGAGCGTATGAGATGGCCGGGTCGATTCGCTGTGAACTTAATTCACCAATAATTTTATCGGGATCGTTCGATTTGAACTCTTTGTAGTTGATCGGGGTGGTATAAAAATCTTTGACACCATCAAAGAGTGTGATGCTAACAATGGAGTCGGCTGAGATGGAGCGGTCATCGATGAGGAATTTCGTGGTGATCTTCACCTGGTTCATCGGTCCGAATGTCTTCACCTCGGGAGATTCGCCAAACTGCTGACGTAGGGATTCTCTCAGGTTTTTCGTGGAGATGTTGTTGTCGAACCTGACAATATAACTACGGCCACCGGTGAAGTCAATTCCCGGGTCGAGTCCGCGAATACCAATGAATGCAAGTCCGATGGCAATGACCACGGCTGAAACGATGTACATCTTCTTCCTCGGTTTCACGAAATCGAAATTCAGATTGGTGAAGGCGTTGAGGGTAAATTTGTTTCCCACGGTGATCTTCATGTTGTAGTCGAGCATCGACTCGAAGAGCAACCTGGCAAGGAATACGGCAGTAAACAGGGATAACAGGAGGCCGATTACCAGTGTGGTGGCAAATCCTTGTACCGGGCCGGAACCAAAGATGTAAAGAACGATACCTGTGAGGATGGTGGTAACGTGGCTGTCGATGATAGCCGAATAAGCATGCTGGAAACCATCTTTGACAACCAGTCGCATGCCTTTTCCAGCCCGGATCTCTTCCCGCATTCGCTCGTAGATGATCACGTTGGAGTCGACCGCCATGGCGAGGGTCAGCACGATACCGGCGATACCCGGAAGCGTTAAGACGGCACCGATAGAAGCCATCACACCAAAGAGGAAGAAGATATTTGCAAAGAGAGCGATGTCGGCTACGTTACCAGCCCGGTTGTAGTAGACTGCCATATAGAGAAGGACAATCACAAATGCGATGATAAAAGACATCAATCCCGACTGGATCGATTCGCGACCCAGGGAAGGTCCTACGACCTCTTCCTGGACGATGCGTGCCGGAGCCGGCAGTTTACCGGCTTTCAAGATGTTGGCCAGGTCAAGCGCCTCTTCAACTGTCATATCACCACCACTGATGGATGACATACCGTTCGGGATCTCTGTGTTTACGTTAGGATAGGAGCGGACATATCCGTCGAGGACAATAGCAATCTGTTTTCCGATGTTATCACCGGTAATCCGTTTCCATATTCGAGCACCTTCAGCGTTCATATTCATCGTAACCTCAACACGTCCGTTCTCGTCGTAATCCTGACGGGCATTGGTGACCACTTCACCGCCCAGAGCCGGTGAGCCGTCACGTGAGGAAACTTTCAATGCAACCAGTTCCAGTACATCAGGTGTGTCAGCACGGGATTTGATTGTCCAGGCCAGCTTCATATCTCTTGGGAATAGATTCAGGTTAAATGCCTGGCGTAACAAATGGTTGATTCGGGCTGTATCTTTAATGAATGCTCTGCCTACCATCGCTGACTGACCAGGTACATATTGCCCCTCTTCATTCTGATAGATTGCCGGATTCAGGTAAGCAAACAACGGATTGGTTTTGGCGTAGTCTTCAAATGATTGCTGGTCTTGTGTTACTTGCTGAGAAGCGCTGGTATCTTGTCCCAGTTGTTGCAGCAAAACGTTCTCCTGGATTGTGTCAATGACCTCTTTTCCGGACGGTTCTGTAACCTCAGCAGCTTCTGTAATGGTTGGTAGCTGGTCGGGTTCTTCTCCGATCGGAGTTGCTTCAACAATCGTTTCTGTTTCTAATGTATCGGTCTCCTGGCTGGTATTCAGGGCTGCAAGTCTCCTGTTTGCTTCAGCGAAGTATGGATAGAGTTCAGGGTATTGGTATGTCTCCCAGAACTCAAGTTGTGCTGTTCCCTGCAGTAATTTTCGGACACGATCCGGATCTTTGATGCCCGGAAGTTCAATCAGAATCCGTCGCGCTGTCTGCAGCCTGTTGATGTTAGGCTGGGTTACACCAAACCGGTCGATACGGGTACGCAGAATGTTGAAAGTCCTGTCAATGGCATCGTTAACCTCGTCGCGAATGACCTGGATCACCTCTTCATTGGAGGAATTGTAGTTGACCCGGTCCTTCAGTTCCATCGTACTGAATATCGAAGCGAGCTTAGCGCTGGGATCAGTCTCCCGGAAAGATTCGGCGAAAATATCGACGAAATCCGCTGTGCTGGTCTTCTCTTTCTCCAGAGCAAGGGTCAGAGCCTGGTTGAAAATGGGATCCTGGCTATTGCCGGATAGCGCCCGGATGATTTCAGGTACGGAAACCTCCATGGTCACGTTCATTCCGCCTTTCAGGTCGAGTCCCAGGTTGATCTCCCGCTCCTTGACATCTTTCAGTGTATATTGTTTCAACAGGATATTGAAGACATCGGAGTTGGCCATCGAATCGTTAAAATACTCCATCCTGGCATTGGCAATGGAGTCGTAGAGATAATCCTGCAGGATGAGGTCACCATTGGCCATGCGGCTGGCTTCCTCCATAACCTGTGTCTGGTGAGCATAACTTTCAGCCTTCAGAGAGTATCTGTAACTGATGAATGTAAAGGATAACTGGAAAATGCAAACAAGTGCAAATATTATCGCAAAGAACTTTACAACGCCTTTATTCTGCATGAAACTTCGATTTTAAAAAGAATGGTATGATAGAAAAAGCTTCTTTTTTTGAGCGTGCAAAGATAGAAGTTTCTTTTGAAATTACCAATTGAAAAAAGAGGTTAATCCTGGTAAAGGCGTTTGAGAATCTTTTCTCCTCTGGCTTTCACCCCGGCCGACTCTTCCTGGAATCGCCATTCGATCGAATTGATCAGCTCCTGCCTAGTTTCACTAATCATTGATCTTCAATGTATGGCAATTTATGGCAATCAATGGCAATGTATGGCAATCCTCTTCTCAGTGTCTCAACCATTTCCACAACTCCTTGTAGCTGATTTTCTTTCCGTACATGAGAATCCCGGTCCGGTATATCTTTGCTGCTACCCATGTAGTGCCCAGAAATCCCAGGAGTAGGAGAACCATCGAAATTGCTACTTCGAAATAGGGAACCCCGAACGGGATTCGTACCATCATCACTACCGGTGATGTGAATGGGATCATGGAGAGCCAAGTGGCTAGCGTCCCATTCGGTTCCTGGATAATGAACTGAGCTAGTACGATCGCCAGAATCAATGGAGCGGTAAGTGGCAGGATGAACTGCTGAGTGTCGGATTCGCTGTCGACGGCCCCTCCTATAGCTGCAAAAAGGGCTGCATACATCAGGTAACCAAAGAGGAAAAAGAAAAGAAATGATCCGAGCATAACCGGGAAGTTAATCGTATTGATCGCCTCCAAAACATGATTTACACCCTCTCTCTTTTCACTCTCTTGTCCTGAGGTGATCAGTTGACCAGGATTAAGCACCTGATGTTGCTGGTATGTTACTTGTTGCTGCGTAGTATCTGAGATGGTTTTGGTAGAGAAGGTGGAGGTTACACCGATGATGATAATGAATGTAAGGACTACCCATAAAAGAAATTGTGTGAGTCCTACCAGCGCGACTCCGATGATCTTTCCCATCATTAACTGGAACGGTTTCACTGATGAGATGATCACTTCAACGATCCGGTTGGTCTTCTCTTCAATCACTCCACGCATTACCTGGGAACCGAACATAAAGATGAAGAAGTAAATGAGGATAGCTCCAAAGAGTGCCAGGATCATACTCACTTCCGGGTAACTCTCTTCCTCTTCTCCGTCAGCTCCGATCTTGATTGTACTGATGTTGACCGAAGTTTTGATTGACCTCAGCATGTCATCAACATGGATCGGTTTGGTTTTATCGGTGGAGAGATCACGTAACTGAGCTTCCAACTTCAGGTTTTCGATCCGCCTGGACATCACATTTCGGATGTAGCTCCGCACATTGATATTCACTTGTGTACCGGCGTAAAGGATGGCATTGGTGGGTAGGGTTACATCTGTTCTGGGAATATAAAGCAGGGCATAGTCTTCACCATGACCAAACATCTCTTTTGCGCTACGGATATCGGTTTTTAGGTAATGGAACTTGATGTTGTCGGAATCGTTGAATTTCTCATGGAAGAAGCCTGTCTCATCGATCACAGCTACCCGCTTCATTTCATTGGTAGTGGTGGCAATGTATATGGGGATAATCACGATGGCTGCCATCAACAGAGGCCCGAGGATCGTCATCACAATGAAAGACTTTTTCTTGACCCGGGTCAGGTATTCACGCTGGATGATGAGGAAAATCTTTCTCATGAATCAGCTTTCTGTTCGGTAACGACACGGATGAATATATCATTCATGCTGGGGATGATCTCGTTCAGCGAGTAGATAGTGACATGCGGGATCAGTTGTGTCAGGAGGTCATTGGGGCCTGCTTCCCGGGGAAGCCGGATCCGGGCTATCCGCAATTCGTCTTCTATGGCCGATTCAAGGATCTCGAATGAGGCAGGCAGAATCGTTCGAAGCTCTCCTTCGAAGGTGTTGAACCGGATTTCGAATGTGTTGGTGGCAAATTGTCGTTTGATCTCTTTAACGTTTCCATCCAGCACTTTTTTTGCTTTATCGATCAACGCGATATGATCGCAAAGTTCTTCGACGGAAGCCATGTTATGGGTGGAAAAGATGATGGTTGATCCACTCTCTTTCAGGCTGAGAATTTCCTCTTTCAGGAGGTTGACGTTGATGGGATCAAAACCACTGAATGGTTCGTCGAAGATAAGTAGTTTGGGTTGATGGATGATGGTGACAATGAACTGCACTTTCTGCTGCATCCCTTTGGAGAGCTCCTCCACTTTCCGGTTCCACCATCCAATAATCTCAAAGTTTGAGAACCAGAACATCAGCCGCTTTTCCGCTTCCGATTTTGATAATCCTTTAAGCTGGGCCAGGTAGAGTGCTTGTTCGCCTACTTTCATCTTCTTGTACAACCCTCGTTCTTCAGGCAGGTAGCCGATCTTCTCTACATCTTGAGGCAAGAGTTTCCTTCCCTGAAAAAGGAGTTCCCCTTCATCCGGAGCAATGATCTGATTGATGATCCGGATCAGGGTTGTCTTTCCGGCGCCGTTTGGACCCAGCAATCCGAAAATAGTCCCTTCCTGTACACTGATGGAGACTCTTTCTAGGGCTTTGTGAGCCGCGTATTGTTTGGTTACATTTGAGGCGGTAAAGAGATCCATACGTTATTCAAAGTAGTCTTTTACCCGGGAAAAGAAGCTTCGATCTTTGGAACTGGGATCCGGTTGAAAATTAGGGGATTCGCTTAGTTTTTCCAGAATCGATTTCTCCTCTTTGGAGATGTTTTTTGGTGTCCATATCTGAAGGGTAACCAGCATATCGCCTTTTCCTTCATATCCGTTTACACTGGGAAGTCCTTTATTCCTGAGTCTGAGAATTTTACCACTTTGTGTGCCTTCTTCCACCTTCACTTTGGCTTTGCTGTCAATTGTCGGAATCTCAATGGTAGTACCCAGCACAGCATCTGAAAAAGTCATGTGGTGCTCGTAAAGCAGGTTGTTGCCATCCCTCTCGAAGTGATTGTGTTTGAGTTCTTCAATTTGGACATAGAGATCGCCTGGAATTCCTCCACGAGCAGCTGCGTTCCCTTTGCCTCCCATGGAGAGTTGCATCCCTTCTGCAACTCCGGCAGGGATCTTAATTGCGATGATCTCTTCTCCTTTGATCACACCATTCCCGGCGCAATCGTAGCATTTGTCAGTTATGACCTGGCCTTCGCCGCCGCATTGAGGGCATGTCGATGATGTTTGCATCTGCCCGAGAAACGTAGAGGCTACACGTGTGACATGCCCGCTTCCGTTACAGGCTGAACAGGATTGAAAAGAGCTTCCACCTTTAGCGCCAGTACCGGTGCACGTTTTGCATACGACATACTTGTTGACCTTGATCTTTTTCTCAACCCCATGGGCAATCTCTTCCAGAGTCAATTTGACTTTCACCCTCAGGTTTGATCCTTTATGAACAGTACGTCCCGAGCGACTTCTTCCTCCTCCAAAAAAAGAGCTGAAGGGATCCTCGAAACCGCCACCGCCGCCAAAAATGTCACCAAAGTGCCGAAAGATCTCATCCATGCTCATTCCGCCACTGAAACCTCCGAAACCGGATGCTCCACCCAATCCGGCATGCCCGAACTGATCGTAGCGCTGCCGTTTGTTAGAGTCACTCAGGACTTCATAAGCTTCGGCTGACTCCTTGAATTTCTCCTCCGCTTCGGCATCACCTGAATTTTTATCAGGATGGTATTTCAGCGCTTGCTTCCGATATGCTGTCTTAATCTCCTCGATGGAAGCACTCTTGTCAATCTCCAAAATCTCGTAATAATCTCTCTTCGTTGTCATAGTTCTCGATGCTCGTTTCTCGTCTCTTTCCCCTCATCCTTCATCCTTCGTCCTTCGTCCCTCGTCCCTCGTCCCTCACGCCTAGCTTCCAACCACAACCTTGGAGTAGCGGATCACTTTACCGTTCAGCAGATACCCTTTTTCGACCTCATCCACCACTTTCCCTTTCATTTCGGGAGTGGGGGCAGGGATATTGGTAATGGCTTCATGAAAATCGGTATCAAATGGCTCTCCTATGGTTTTCATCTGTTCCAGCCCTTTTTGCGTCAGGGTATTCAGGAATTTATTATATATCAGGATAACGCCATCTTTTAAGGATTGATCTGTATCTGGTGTATCAGAAAATGCTTGTATGGCACGTTCGAAGTCATCCAGCACTGGCAAAAGGTCAGTAATCACCTCAGAGGAGGCTGTTTTCGTCAGGTCGATCTTCTCTTTCAGGGTACGTTTCCTGTAATTATCAAATTCAGAGTAAAGTCTCAGGTATCTGTCGTTGAGTTCAGCACACTTTTCCTCAACACTCATGGTTTGCACAGGACCCTCTTCCTCTGCATGAGGTGCATCTTTATCAGGAACAACCTCTTCATCGGTATCGTAGAACCCGCTATCGGGAATCAACTCTTCCTGCTCTGGCTCAATCTCAATTTTTTTCTTAGTTCTCTTTGGTGTCATTTCACTTCATCTAATAAATGTCAACTACATACTAATGCCTGCGCATTGACAAAAAATTTGCCATAGAATGTTGCCCGACAAAATGTCAGCTATTTATTCGTTGGATATCAGCTCCCAGGTTTCTGAGTCTGGTATCGATTTGTTCGTAGCCCCTGTCGATCTGTTCGATGTTATCGATCACACTTTTTCCTTCAGCGGAGAGTGCGGCGATGAGCAGAGCGACGCCAGCCCGGATATCAGGTGATGACATACGGATACCCCTCAATGGATATTGATGATCGAGGCCGATTACTGTTGCCCGGTGAGGATCACAGAGAATGATTTTGGCCCCCATATCAATCAGTTTATCGACGAAGAAAAGCCGGCTTTCAAACATCTTCTGATGGATCAACACACTCCCTTTCGCCTGGGTAGCAACCACCAGCACAATACTGATCAGGTCGGGGGTAAATCCAGGCCATGGAGCATCGGCAATTGTCATGATCGATCCATCCATAAAGGTCTCTACTTCATAGTGTTCTTGTGCCGGGATATGAATGTCGTCACCCTTTTTCTCGATCTTGATCCCAAGTCGTTGAAAGACATCCGGGGTGATACCCAGTTGGTGATAATTGACATGCTTAATCGTGATATCCGATCCGGTCATGGCAGCCAATCCGATAAAGCTTCCCACTTCGATCATATCTGGAAGCAAAGTATGTTTGCAACCATTTAAAGAGGTGACACCATCAATAGTAAGCAGGTTGGATCCCACTCCCTCTATCTTGGCACCCATCCGATTCAGCATCTCACACAGCTGCACCAGGTAGGGCTCACAGGCAGCATTGAAAATTGTGGTTTTACCTTTGGCCAGAACAGCCGTCATGATGATGTTAGCGGTTCCTGTTACCGATGCTTCATCCAGCAGCATATAGTTTCCCCGAAGCTCATTCGCCAGGAACTCATAATATTGTTTTTCAGTATCATACCTGTATTGTGCACCAAGTTTCTGGAGAGCGACAAAGTGTGTATCAAGCTTTCTGCGTCCGATCTTATCTCCTCCCGGAAGATAGATATACCCTTTTCCGAACCTGCCTAGCAAGGGCCCGAGGATCATGATCGATCCGCGGAAGGTCCCCACCTTCTCTTTGAATTCCTTTGTTTGCAGGTAGTCGAAATGGATATCTTTTGCTTGAAATGTATATGTAGTAGAATCCTCTTTGGTTATACTAACTCCAAGGCTTTTTAACAGCTCCATCAGCCGGTTGACATCGTGGATGTTCGGGATGTTACGGATTGTGATGATATCGGAAGTCAGCAGGGTAGCAGAGATAACCTGAAGCGCTTCGTTTTTCGCGCCTTGCGGGACGATCTCTCCCGAAAGCTTCTTGCCACCGGTAATCTCAAAAGAACTCACGATTATTTCTTGCGACCGCGGTGTGCCTGGTTTTTATCGTCTTTCTGCCTGAAAGGACGTCGCTTTTTGTTTCGGGCGAGGATGTCGGCGGTAGGGGTAAGTTTGGCATCCTTATGGAGTTTGAGCTTGTCTTTGGACAGGACACGCAGTTGCTCCTCGATCAGATCATCGGTAACCGATTCGCGATTCCACGCGAGGTATGATTTCTTCATGTGATTGGCAATCACTTTCGCAAGGGCATCTTTTTCCGGTCCTTCTTCATATTCAGCTGCCTTTTCAATCATCAAGGTGATGTTCTTGCCATAATGCCTGTATCCTATCTCCATGTTGTGATAGGAGATCGGCTCAGGTTTCGAACTGAGTGTTTGAGGTGGAGGTGGTTGAAAAGGGGAATCTACATCCAGTTTGAACTCAGAAATAATGAACAGATGGTCCCACAGTTTGTGTTTGAAATCTCCGGATTCTTTGACCTGGGGATGCATCTGTGCCATTACGTTCACGATGAAATGAGCTGCTTTGGTACGTTTTTCACGATCCTCGATGGTGGTGATGTACTCGATCATCTTCTGAATGTTCCTGCCATACTCTGCAATGACCATAGGACCGCGTGCTGTATTGTATTCCATTGTTTCGAAATTTTTTGCAAAGATAGACATAATTGTATAATTTCTCAGGATTCAATTATTCTCAATCTGGCAAATCGAAGGAGGAGCTGTTTTTGTCCGATTTCCGGGAAAAAGACAGTTGCCTTCTTATTGGGGCCCTGACCTTCAATATGCACTACTTTCCCTTTTCCGAACCGGTCGTGCATCACCTCAATCCCTGTTACGATGGAATTGATAACTGCCGGATTGTAATCATCCGGGATCTTACTTTTAGAAGCACGCTTCATATTCGTTGGCTTCGGGGCGGTCCTTTTCTGTCGTTTCAAGCCAGGGAGTGTAGCCGAGAAGTTCTCCTCAGAGAGAAATCCACCTGGATGGACGTTGGATTTCCTGGGGATATCCAGTTGCTTTTCCGGGATCTCAGAGATGAATCGACTCGGTTCACAGATAGTCAGGTTCCCCCATCTGTACCTGGTTTCAGCATAACTAAGTGAAAGACATTGCTGAGCTCTTGTGATCGCCACATAAAATAGCCGGCGTTCCTCCTCCAGGTCTGAACGGGAGCTCAGGCTCTGGATAGAGGGGAAGAGATTCTCCTCAAGGCCTACGATATAGACATGTGGAAACTCCAGTCCTTTCGCAGAATGAATGGTCATCAGGGTGACCCTGTCTTTTTCTTGATCATCTTTGTAGTCAACATCTGTCAACAGGGCTACATCATGCATAAATTCGTCCAGGGTTCGGATAGAGGTATCAATTTCACCGGTTGATTCATCCGGGGAACGGTCTGTCACAGTGAATTCCTTGATGGCATTCAATAACTCCTCAATGTTCTCATAGTGACTGACTCCTTCAGGTGTTTTATCCTCATATAGTTCTTTCAGAAGCCTACTTGAGTTGGCAATGTGTTTCGCCAGGTCGAATGCGTTCCGGGTTTTCAGCATTGCACCAAAGCTGCGGATCATTGTCAGGAAGCCACTGATCTTTTGCATCGTACCACCCGGAAGTTTGAGGTTGCAACCATCCGGGTTTTCGATCACTTCAAAAACCGATTTTTTATTCTCATCAGCAGCTACGATCAGCTTCTCCAGCGTTGTTTTCCCAATACCACGTGTAGGAAAGTTAATGACCCGTAACAGTGCTTCTTCGTCTTTCGGATTTACTGCCAGCCGGAAGTATGCCAGCATATCTTTGATCTCTTTTCGCTGATAAAATGAGAGGCCTCCATAGATCCGGCATGGGATATTGAGTTTACGCAAAGCCTCTTCATGTGATCTTGACTGGGCATTGGTTCGATATAGAATGGCGAAAGCTTCGTTGGGGAGTTGGTGGTTCATTTTCTGCTCAAAGATTGACTGGGCAACCAGGTTCCCCTCTTCTGTATCGGTGGAAGCATGGATCATCCGGATCAATCCTCCTTCAATATTTTCAGTCCATATCTCCTTGAATATCTGCTGCTTGTTTTTTTCGATGACCTTATTGGCTGCGTTGACAATGTTTTTTGTGGAGCGGTAGTTCTGTTCAAGTTTAAATGTTTTCAGATCGGGATAATCATCACAGAAGTTCAGTATATTCTGGATATTGGCACCACGGAAGGCATATATGCTCTGGGCATCGTCTCCCACCACACAGATGTTCTCGTTGTTGGCTGCCAGCTTTTTAATGATCAGGTATTGGGCATAATTGGTATCCTGGTATTCATCTACCAGGATGTACTGAAACTTATTCTGGTATTTGTAGAGCACATCCGGATATTCACGAAGCAGGATATTCATGTTAAAAAGAAGGTCATCAAAGTCCATCGCCGCTGCCCGCTTCAGACGATGCTGGTATTGCGTGTAGATCTGACCGGTCAACGGTTTCCCTGAAGAGGAGTCATACTCCTGGATTTCTGCGTTTACATTGTACTCTTCAGCAGAGATCAGGGATGTCTTGGCTGCAGAGATCCTGTGAAGGACATAGCCATGCTGGTATATTTTATCATCGAGGTTATTCTCTTTGATCAGGTTCCGGATCACTCGTTTTGAATCATCGGTATCGTAGATGGTATAGTTTGGAGGGAATCCAAGCAGGTGTCCTTCAATCCTCAAAACCCTGGCAAAGATCGAATGGAATGTACCCATCCATACGTTATGTGCGTCTGTACCTCCAACCAGGCTGATGATCCGCTCCTTCATTTCCCTGGCAGCTTTATTGGTAAAGGTGAGCGCCAGGATATGGAAAGGATCAACCCCATTCTCCAACAGGTAAGCTACCCGGTATGTGAGTACACGTGTCTTCCCCGAGCCGGCTCCGGCTATAACCATTACGGGACCCTCAGTAGCCACGACGGCCGCTTTCTGAGCCTCGTTTAATTGATCAAGGATTTGTTTCGACATGGGGGAAATTTGGGAATGCGAAAATACAAGTTATCCCTGAAGAAATCCGGAAAATGTCCAGGATAAGGACTAAACTTATCAACACCAAAAGGACTAGTCGATGATTTTTTTACTGGGCAATTTTGGTTTCTGAAAGTCGTAAATGAACCGGCACTCTGTAGGAATGGGTTCCCCGTTCCTGTATCCGGGTGTGAGCATCATTTTCGAGAATACACGTTCTACCTCTTTTCCCGGATTGCTCCCTTCTTTTACATAGACCTTACAGCAAATCGGCTGTCCGTTGCGATCAATGATCAACCTGACCAGAATGCTTCCCGACGGGATCTCCAGGATCGCTTCGTCAATTGAGGCTTTGATATAGGTCAGGCTATCGTTACCACACCGGTAACCAGGGATCGGATTAATCCCTGTGAGCCGGAATACTCTTGCGTTGATGCTGTCGGCAATATGAAAATAACGAGCGCAATCGAGTGGTGTTTTTGGATCAATGCTGGAGGGGAGAAAGGCATCGGAGATCATCTCACCAAATGTAGGCTGTTGGGAAACCCCTGGTTTGGAAAGAACCAGAGTAAGTGTAAAAAGGAGGAGAATATATCTGATTTTCATTCAGAGCGAATTGTAATACAAAATCCTCACAAAAGTATTTATAATTATATACATCCAAACAGCATGATGAAGGTGGTGGAATTATTCATTAATTTTACAAAAAAATCCCTCATGGATTTCTCTCTCTTTCAGTTGGCCAATATTTTTCTGGTTGTTTTTCTTGCGATCATGCTTTTTCGTTTTCTCTGGATGACATTTCTCAACACCTTCAATCAACCGGCAATCTGGAAGGAGGCCAAGAAAGAAAAGCAGTTGTCGAAAAGCTTGTTGAAGTCAGAGCGTTTCTATCCGGATAAGGTACGATTTTATACCTGGTGGATCCAGGTTGAGAGGTTGAAAACTGAAAAGATTGCGGGCGATTTTGCCGAATTGGGTGTCTATAAAGGGGATAGCGCCAGAATCCTGCACCAGATGGATCCATCCAGGAAATTTCACCTGTTGGATACGTTTGAGGGATTTGCCGAGAGAGATCTTGAAGGGGAAGAGGGGAAGGCAGCCACCTATACATCCAGGGACTTTGCTGACACAAGCCTTCAGAAGGTCATCCGAAAGATTGGAGGCAATAACAATATCCGGATTCATCAGGGTTATTTCCCTGACTCTGTTACCGAGATCAAAGAGGAACGGTTTGCCCTTGTAAATATCGATGCCGATCTTTATAATCCGACAAAGAAGGGGCTCGAATTTTTCTATCCCCGGATGAACGCGGGTGGTGTCATTTTTATCCACGATTACAACAAAAAATGGCCGGGTGTTGTCAAGGCTGTAGATGATTTCATGAATGGCATTTCTGAGGTTCCACATCTCATTCCCGACAGAGATGGCACGGTGCTTGTAATTAAGAGGCAAAAAAAATCGCTAAAACCCTTGTAGTTATTAAAATTAGTTGTACTTTTGCACCCTCAAAAATCGAATAGGATTTTTGAGTGGATTACAAGCTGAAAAATAGCTAGGAAACCTGAAAAAGCGAGACGTTTATAGGTTTTCAGCCAGCTTCAAAAGAGAACGCTGGCTTAGGTCTCTAACTCTTATCACTTTCCTTTCTTTATTCCTGCAAATAATCCGTTTTTAATAAAGCCAATCTCAAGCAAATTATTATAGCTGTATGTTGGTAGAGTTGAAATAATATGTACCTTTGCACGCCCATTTTTGGGGTTTTGAAGCAAAAAATAGTTTAAACAGATTGATATGCCTACGATTTCACAACTGGTTCGTAAAGGAAGAAAAAAACTGACCGAAAAGAGTAAAGCGCCGGCTTTGGATGCTTGTCCGCAACGAAGAGGAGTTTGTGTGAGAGTTTACACGACCACACCTAAGAAACCGAATTCGGCAATGCGGAAAGTAGCCAGAGTTCGACTCACTAACGGAAAAGAGGTGAACGCCTATATTCCTGGTGAAGGCCACAACCTGCAGGAACACTCTATTGTGATGATCCGCGGAGGTCGGGTAAAAGACCTTCCGGGGGTACGTTATCACATCATCCGGGGAGCCCTTGATACATCTGGTGTTGAAGGCCGGATGCAACGCAGATCAAAGTATGGCGCCAAACGACCAAAGGTTAAAAAATAGACTATGAGAAAATCAAAACCAAAAAAACGCACCCTCATTCCTGATCCACGGTTCAATGATACCATGGTATCAAAGTTTGTGAACAACGTCATGCTCCGTGGGAAAAAGAATATCGCATACGATATTTTTTATGAAGCAATTGATATTGTCAGTGAGAAGACCGATGAAGACGGACTTGAGGTGTTCAAGAAGGCGCTTGCAAATGTAACTCCTGCAGTAGAAGTACGAAGTCGCCGGATTGGTGGAGCTACCTTTCAGATCCCTTCCGAGATCCGTCCGGGCAGAAAAATGTCGATTGGCATGAAGTCGTTGGTCAACTTCTCCCGTAAACGGCATGAAAAAACGATGGGACAGAAACTGGCAGCAGAGATCATTGCAGCATATAAAGAGGAGGGTGCAGCATTTAAGAAGAAGGAAGATACACACCGCATGGCCGAAGCAAATAAAGCATTTTCACATTTTAGATTTTAATTATTGATAGAGCCGCGATTCATCGCGGCTCTGCCAATTTACCGCATAGAATATACAATATAAATATAGTGTCCGACAAGATCGAAAATATCAGGAACATTGGCATTATGGCTCACATCGACGCGGGAAAGACCACGACGACAGAGCGTATATTGTATTATACCGGTATCAATTATAAGCTTGGAGAGGTTCATGATGGTACAGCCACAATGGATTGGATGGCACAGGAACAGGAACGTGGCATCACCATCACCTCTGCAGCTACAACGGTATACTGGAACTTTGAAGATGAAGAATACAGGTTGAACATAATTGATACTCCGGGGCATGTTGACTTTACTGTTGAAGTAGAGCGCTCCCTCCGGGTACTGGATGGCGCCATTGCGATCTTCTGTGCTGTGGGTGGCGTAGAGCCGCAATCGGAAACGGTTTGGAATCAAGCCAATCGTTATCACGTACCCCGGATCTGTTATGTGAATAAGATGGACAGAATAGGGGCTGATTTCTTCCAGGTCGTACAACAGATCGAAGATAAACTGGGTGCAAACCCGGTCCCGATCCAGATTCCGATTGGTTCTGAAGAGGATTTTATTGGCATTGTAGACCTGATCTCAGGGAAAGCATATGTATGGGATGAAGAGAACTTTGGAATGACCTTTAACGAAATCCCCGTACCATCTGATATGCAGGAGACCATGATAGAGTATCGAGCCAAATTGATCGAGGGAACAGCTGAAGAGAGTGACGAGCTCCTGACTAAGTTCATCAACGATCCCGGCTCGATCTCCGAAGAGGATATCATTATCTCACTGCGCAGAGCCACCATTGACAACAGAATCACACCTGTATTGTGTGGCGCTTCGTTTAAGAATAAAGGTGTACAGTTGTTGATCAACAATATTGTTCGATTTCTTCCTTCCCCATACGATATGCCAGCCATGAAGGGGATAAATCCCTTTACCAGGAAAGAGGAGGAGAGGCATCCGGATCCGAAAGAACCTTTTTTAGCTCTTGCTTTCAAGATCGCCACAGATCCCTTTGTCGGACGAATCACATTTTTCCGTGTCTACTCCGGCAAGTTGGAAGCCGGTCAACAGGTGCTAAATACCACAACCGAAAAGAAGGACCGCGTCATGCGACTGATTTTGATGCATGCCAACAAGCAGAACCCTATCAATCAGATCGAAGCCGGGGAGATTGGTGTTGCCGTCGGCCTGAAAAAGGTCTTTACCGGAGATACTCTCTGCGATCCCAAGCATCCGCTGGTTCTTGAGACAATGCTCTTTCCTGAGCCGGTGATCAACATGGCTGTTGAACCGAAGACACAGGAGGATGTTGACAAATTGAGTCTGGCTTTTGCCAAAATGGCTGAAGAGGATCCTACATTCCAGATTCGGGTGAATGATGAGACGGGTCAGACTCTGATCAGTGGAATGGGAGAGCTTCACCTGGAAATCATCTGCGACCGGCTAAAAAGAGAGTTCAACATCGAGTGTAACAGGGGAACACCCCAGGTTGCCTATAAAGAAGCTATCCTGGATACTGTTGAGTACCGGAAAGTATATAAAAAACAGAGTGGCGGTAAAGGTCGTTTTGCCGATCTTCTCATTGAGATCTCTCCTGCCGAAAAGGGTGTCAAAGGTCTTGAGTTTATCAATAATATTAGTAGTGGGAACATCCCCAAAGAGTTTATTCCTGGTATTGAGAAAGGGCTGAAAACCGCAATGATGAATGGTCCACTAGTAGGATTTCCTATGGAGAGTATCCGAGTTCGATTGCTGGATGGCTCGTATCATTCCGTTGATTCGGATGCCCTCTCGTTTGAAGTGGCTGCCAGCCTGGCTTTCCGGGAAGCATGTAAGAAAGCGAAGATTGTTATGCTGGAACCCATCATGCGTTTTGAGATTGTGACACCAATTGAATATATGGGAGAGGTAACAGGTGATCTGACTAAGCGGCGCGGACAGGTAGAGGAGGTTGACTCCCGTATCGGAAACCAGGTAATCCACGGAAAGGTGCCGCTGGCAGAGATGTTTGGTTATGTGACAACGCTTCGCAGCCTGACATCAGGCAGAGCTACCTCCATGCTGGAGTTTTCAGAGTATCGACCCACACCTCCCGAGGTGATGAATGATGTTTTATTCAAATTAAGAGGATACGTTCCAATAGACAATTGATTAAAAGAAAAAAACGTGAGCCAGAGAATTAGAATTAAGTTGAAGTCATACGATTACAATCTGGTAGACAAGTCTGCCGAGAAGATTGTTAAAACCGTCAAGGCTACCGGTGCTGTGGTTAGCGGCCCGATTCCCTTACCCACGGACAAGAAAATCTTCACTGTGTTGCGTTCGACTTTCGTTAACAAGAAATCCAGGGAGCAGTTCCAGCTTTGTTCCTACAAGCGGCTGTTGGATATTTACAGTACGACATCCAAAACCATCGATGCGCTTATGAAACTCGAATTACCCAGTGGTGTGGAAGTTGAAATCAAGGTGTGATCGAAAACTAATTTGAAAAACCAAGGAAAATGTCTGGATTAATTGGAAAAAAAATCGGAATGACCAGCGTCTATGACGAGAACGGGAAGAATATTCCCTGCACGGTTATTGAAGCTGGACCCTGTATTGTGACACAGATCCGTTCCAAGGAGAAAGAGGGATATGATGCCATCCAAATAGCGTTTGAGGATAAGAAGGAGAAACATACCACCAAAGCGGAAAGAGGCCATTTCAGCAAAGCTGGCGTTACACCAAAAAAGATATTAGCCGAATTTACCCGTTTCGAGACCGGACATCAAAAGACGTTTGGCGATGTCCTTAAGGTTGACATCTTTGAAGAGGGAGAGTATATCGACGTCGTAGGGATCTCGAAAGGAAAAGGATTTCAGGGTGTTGTCAAACGTCATGGCTTTCATGGAGTAGGTGATGCTACCCACGGTCAACATAATCGATTGAGAGCTCCGGGTTCCATTGGTGCGTCATCTTGGCCTTCCCGAGTATTTAAAGGTATGCGGATGGCTGGCCGAATGGGTGGTAACCGGGTGAAAGTCATCAATCTTCAGATAGTAAAAATTATTACGGATAAGAATCTGGTTCTGGTAAAAGGAGCGGTTCCGGGATCGAATGGATCATATGTAATTATTGAAAGATGGAAGTAGCAATTTATAAGATAAATGGAGCTAAAACCGAGCGAAAGGTGAAGCTGAATAAAGCTGTCTTCGGGATTGCTCCCAACGATCATGCGATCTACCTCGATGTGAAGCAGTTTATGGCTAATAATCGACAGGGTACACATGCGACACTTGAAGTGTCAATGCTTTCCGGGAGTACGCGGAAACTGCATCGGCAGAAAGGTACTGGCGGATCCCGGAAAGGGAGCATCAAGAATCCCATTTTTCGTGGCGGAGCCCGGACTTTCGGCCCTCAGCCCAGGGATTATTACTTCAAATTGAACAAGAAACTGAAGAGGCTTGCACGGATATCAGCTCTAAGTTATAAGGCGAAAGAAAACGGCTTGACAATCGTTGAGGATTTCTCATTTGACACACCAAAGACAAAGAATTTCATAGAGTTGCTGAAAAACTTCGAAGTGGAAGGAAAAAACATTCTTCTGATTACCAATGAAGCTGATCAAAACCTGGTTCTCTCAGCACGAAATCTGGAGAAGGTAAAGGTGATGAATGCAGCGGATCTCAATACATATGAGATACTGAAAGCTGCCCGACTTTTAATTACCGAGAGTTCTCTGAAGGAAATTGAAAAGGTATCTAAGAATTAATCAGTTAACTCGATAAGCGAATGAGTATTATAATCAAACCGATCATTACCGAGAAGATGACTCAGATGGGTGAGCAACTGAACCGTTATGGCTTCGTTGTTGACCGCCGGGCCAATAAAATCCAGATCAAAAAAGCCATCAAGGATTTGTATGGCGTTGATGTGGTTGAGGTGAATACCATGGTCTATTCCGGTAAGAACAAATCACGCTTTACAAAAGCCGGTGTAATATCCGGCAGAACAAGTACATATAAAAAAGCCATTATTACAGTGGCTGAAGGTGAAACTATTGATTTTTATAGCAATATTTAAATAAATGGCGCTTAAAAAATACAAACCGACAACACCCGGTCAGAGATTCAAGGTCATCAGCGCATTTGATGAGATTACCACATCAACGCCTGAAAAGAGCTTGCTTGCTCCAAAAAGGAAGACCGGCGGAAGAAACAACCAGGGAAAAATGACCATTCGCTATGTTGGAGGTGGTCATAAAAAGAGGTATCGTCTGATTGATTTCAAGCGAGACAAGGATGAAGTTCCCGGAGTAGTCAAGTCGATCGAATATGATCCGAACCGGACTGCCCGAATCGCTTTGATCCATTACAAAGATGGTGAAAAGCGATACATCATTGCTCCGCATGGACTAAAAACAGGACAAACGGTTCTTTCCGGAAAAGGGGCTTCCCCTGATATTGGAAATACCCTCTTTTTAAGTGAGATCCCTTTCGGGACCATCATTCATAATGTTGAACTACGTCCCGGACAGGGGGCCAAACTCGTGAGGAGCGCCGGTAACTCTGCTCAGCTAATGTCGAGAGATGGCAAGTTTGCTATTATCAAGATGCCATCCGGCGAGACACGGATGATTCTGCAGACTTGTAGAGCTACCGTAGGGATGGTTTCTAACCCTGACCACAGTCTGGAGTCATCCGGCAAAGCAGGCCGAAACCGCTGGAAGGGCAGAAGGCCCCGTACGCGTGGTGTCGCAATGAACCCGGTTGATCACCCGATGGGTGGTGGTGAAGGAAGAGCTTCAGGAGGCCATCCCAGGTCACGCAAGGGATTGCCTGCAAAGGGATTTAAAACACGAGCGCGCAAGAAAGCAAGCAATAAGTATATCATCGAAAAGAGAAAGAAGAAATAATATACAAGAGCTGAATTATGAGCCGATCATTGAAAAAAGGTCCGTATATCAATTACAAACTGGAGAAGAAAGTTCTGGAAGCCATAGCCTCAAAGAAGAAGACTGTGGTGAAGACCTGGTCAAGGAGTTCCATGATCTCTCCGGATTTTGTCGGACAGACCATTGCCGTACACAACGGGAATAAATTCATCCCTGTTTACATCACGGAGAACATGGTAGGTCATAAACTCGGTGAATTTGCCCCGACACGGATTTTCAGGGGCCATGCCGGGAATAAGGATAAAGGAAAAAAGTAACGACATAATCGTAGAATAATGGGAATTAAAAGTCGTACACGAGCAGAGAAGCGAAAAGAGGCAAAAAGGAGCATGGCATTTGCCACCCTGAAAAACGTCCCCACTTCTCCACGAAAAATGAGGCTGGTGGCAGATCTGATCAGAGGAGAGCGGGTGGAGCATGCTCTTCATATTCTGAAAACAAATCCGAAGCATCCTTCCATCCGGTTACATAAACTGGTACTTTCAGCGATTGCCAACTGGCAGATGAAGAATGAAGGGAGACGGATTGAGGAGAGTGATCTCTATATCAAGGAGATTCAGGTTGACAGTGGCCGGGTACTGAAGCGTATCCAGCCTGCACCGCAGGGACGCGCCCATCGAATTCGGAAACGTTCAAACCATGTGACAATCATTCTGGATAGTCTGATTAGACCAGAGGTAGATATTGAAGAGGATGTTGAAGAGGTGAAAAAAGAGGCTGAGCCAAAAGCAAAAAAAGAAACGGAAGTAAAAACAAAAAATAAAGAAGATTAATGGGACAGAAGACGAACCCGATAGCAAACAGGTTAGGGATCATCCGTGGCTGGGATTCAAACTGGTATGGTGGTAAAAACTTTGAGCCCAAGCTCATTGAAGATGAGAAGATCCGCAGGTACCTGCATGCCCGTCTTGCCAAAGCGGGAATCTCAAAGATCGTAATCGAGCGGACATTGAAGCTTGTTACGGTGACCATCCACACGGCTCGTCCCGGGATCATCATCGGAAAAGGCGGTCAGGAGGTTGACAAATTGAAAGAGGAGTTAAAGAAGATCACCGGGAAGGAGATCCAGATCAACATCTCAGAGATCAAACGCCCTGAACTCGATGCGATGATTGTTGCTAATACTGTGGCAAACCAGATAGAAGGACGGATCTCTTATCGCCGGGCCATCAAGACAGCAATCGCTTCTGCGATGCGAATTGGTGCTGAAGGAATTAAGATTGCTATTGCTGGTCGTTTGGGTGGGGCTGAGATGGCACGGAATGAGCAGTATAAAGAGGGTCGGATTCCTCTTCACACGTTCCGCGCTGATATTGATTATGCTACTTGTGAAGCGCATACTACATATGGCCGCGTGGGTGTGAAGGTTTGGATTTGTAAAGGGGAAATCTATGGCAAGCCTGAACTGGTACCCAGCTCAAGTAGCCAGAAATCGAAAGCACATGGGCAACGTCCCAGAGGTGGTCCAAGACCCAAACCCCAACACAGAAAATAGAGTTATACAATTGAAATACTGACAGATAATGTTACAGCCAAAGAAAACAAAATACAGAAAACAGCAGAAAGGAAAAATGAAAGGTAATTCCCAGCGAGGACATGAGCTTTCATTTGGATCTTTCGGGATTAAAACCCTGGATCAGGCCTGGATTACAGGCCGACAGATTGAGGCTGCCCGTCAGGCTATTACCAGGTATATGAAACGTGAAGGTGAGTTATGGATCATGATCTTCCCTGACAAGCCAATCACAAAGAAGCCTGCGGAGGTTCGAATGGGAAAAGGGAAGGGTGCACCTGAGTATTTTGTGGCCCGCATCACCCCCGGCCGGATCCTTTTTGAAGTTGACGGTGTTTCGCTCGATGTAGCAAAAGAGGCATTGCGCCTGGGCGCTCAGAAGTTGCCTGTTGCAACCAAGTTTGTAGTCCGCAGGGACTATTATGAAGAAACTACATAATTTATAGAGTTGCAATGTTTTGCAGCTCTGTTACGGGGGAAGACCCGTCACAATATGAAAAAAAATGGAACAGAAAGTAATCAGAGAAATGACAACAGGTGAGATCATCGAGAGGATGGATGAAGAGAAGCGTCAGCTTATCAAGCTCAAACTCAACCATGCTGTTTCACCTCTTGAAAATCCAAATAAAATCAGGGCTTACAGGAAAACTATTGCCCGACTTGAAACTGAGATACGATTCAGAGAGATGAATGGGGAACGTTTTATTCAGGAAGAAACCAAATGACAAACATGGAAACCAGGAAAATAAGAAAAGAAAAAATTGGTGTCGTTATAAGCAATAACATGGATAAATCCATTGTCGTTGAGGTGGAGAGAAAAGTGAAGCATCCAATATACGGAAAGTTTGTAAAAAAATCATCCCGTTTTATGGCTCACGATAATGAGAATGAATGCCTTGAGGGTGATAAGGTCAGGATTGCTGAGACCAGGCCACTTAGTAAAAACAAATGCTGGAGACTTGTCGAAGTCATTGAAAAGGTTAAATAACCATGGTACAACAAGAATCAAGATTAACGGTAGCAGATAACAGCGGAGCAAAGGAGGTCCTTTGTATCAAAGTTCTGGGCGGGACGCGCAGGAGATATGCCTCTATCGGCGACAAGATTATCGTAACCGTAAAAAACGCACTACCATCAGGGAACATCAAGAAGGGAACGATATCGACTGCTGTTGTTGTGAGAACGAAGAAGGAGATCCGCCGGAATGATGGCTCCTACATCCGTTTTGATGACAACGCTGTAGTTCTGTTAAATGCAACCGGTGAGATGATCGGAACACGTATTTTCGGTCCTGTTGCCAGGGAGTTGAGAGAAAAACAGTTCATGAAAATCGTTTCTTTAGCACCTGAAGTGTTGTAACATAAATAGTATCCCATGCAGAAGAAATTACATATCAAAAAAGGCGACACAGTGATGATTATTGCTGGAGACTCCAAAGGCCAGCAGGGGAAAGTCCTTATGGTGGAGAAGGAAAAAGAGAGAGCCATAGTCGAAGGGGCAAATATGGTATCGAAACATACCAAACCAAATGCTAAAAATCCTCAGGGCGGCATTCTGAAGAAAGAGGCTCCCGTTAATATTACGAACCTTATGGTCATAGACGGAACCGGGAAAGCTACGCGTACAGGCAGAAAGCGCGACGTCAAGAGTGATTCGCTGGTCCGCTATTCTAAAAAATCAGGGGAGGTAATTAAATAATGGCTTATACACCAAGATTAAAGGAGAAATACCTCAAGGAGATCATCCCTGCAATGATGGAGGAGTTTCACTATAAGAATAAGATGCAGGTACCCAAGATCACAAAGGTCAGTTTGAACCAGGGATTGGGAATTGCACTTACAGATCGTAAACACATTGATACCGGAATCAAGGAGATGACTATGATTGCCGGACAGAAGGCAGTAGCGACCAAGTCAAAAAAAGACATCTCCAATTTTAAACTTAGGAGGGGCAATCCGATTGGTGTTCGTGTAACGCTGCACGGAGACAAGATGTATGAATTCCTCGACAGGCTAGTTTCTGTTGCCCTGCCACGTGTACGTGACTTTCGCGGGATCAACGACAAAGGATTTGATGGAAGAGGAAACTATACAATGGGCGTCGCGGAGCAGATCATTTTTCCGGAGATTGATATCGATAAGGTGAACAACATCAATGGGATGGACATCACTTTTGTCACATCTGCCCCAAATGACAGAGAGGCGTTTGCCCTGTTAAAAGGCTTTGGATTACCATTTAAAACATCAAAATAATATGGCAAAAGAATCAATTAAAGCCAGAGAGCGGAAAAGAGAAAAGATGGTTGAGCAATATGCCGAAAGGCGTAAAGCACTCAAGGAGGCAGGTGATTACATAGGACTGCAGAAGCTTCCTAAGAATGCCTCACCGGTACGTTTGCACAATCGGTGTAAGCTAACAGGCAGGCCAAAAGGATACATGAGGTTGTTTGGAGTCTCCCGGATCAACTTTCGTGAAATGGCAGTTAAAGGATTAATCCCCGGTGTAAAAAAAGCTAGTTGGTAGTAAATAAGGTAATAACGCGGCATGCCGCGTTACAACAATAAATAAAAAGAAATATGGTTACGGATCCTATTGCAGATTATTTAACCAGAATCAGGAATGCCGTGATGGCAAACCATAAAGTGGTTGAGGTCCCGAAATCGAAGATCAAGGAAGAGATGACCAGGATCCTTCGCGAGAAGGGATATATCCTGGATTACAAAGTGGAAGACTCTCCTGTACCCGGGAATATCAAGATTGCCTTGAAGTATCATCCGGTAACAAAGATCTCAGCGATAAACTCTCTCATACGGGTGAGCAAACCCGGTTTGCGGAAATATGTTGATTCAGATCACCTGCCAAGAGTGTTGAACGGATTGGGCATTGCGATCTTATCTACTTCAGAAGGTGTGATGTCGGATAAGGAGGCAAGTACCAAGAAGGTAGGCGGAGAGGTATTATGTTACATCAGTTAAAGTAGGAGATAAGAAGATGTCAAGAATTGGAAAGTTACCTATAGAACTGCCGGTGGGTGTTGAGGTTTCTGTTTCGGATACCAATCTGGTTACTGTCAAAGGAAAACTTGGAGAGCTTCATCAGCAGGTAGATCCAAAGATCACGGTGAAACTAGATGGGAATCAACTTATTGTGGAACGTAGCACGGATGAGAGGGATGACCGATCCAAGCATGGCCTGTACCGGTCTTTGTTGGCCAATATGGTTAAAGGAGTATCAGAGGGTTTTACCAAGGTTCAGGAACTTGTTGGTGTCGGTTACAAAGCGAATGCCAAAGGACAAAACCTTGAGCTTTCGTTGGGCTATTCCCATAATATTGTACTAGCGCTTCCGAAAGAGGTCACGGTGGAAACTACTGCCCAGAAAGGCCAGAACAATACAATTATCCTGAAGTCAAGTGACAAGCAACTGCTTGGACAGATAGCTGCCAAGATCCGGTCGCTCCGTCCGCCTGAACCCTATAAGGGTAAAGGGATTCGGTTCCAGGGTGAAGAGATCAAGAAGAAAGCCGGCAAGACAGCTGCAGTAGGACAATAAAAAAAAGTAAAATGGCAATCAAAAGTAAAAAGGAATACAGACGGTTCAGGATCAAGAACAGAATCCGGAAGATCGTCAGTGGGACAGCCGAACGTCCACGGATGACAGTATTCAGAAGCAACAAGGAGATCTATGTGCAGTTGGTCGATGATTTGACCGGGAAAACAATCCTGGCTGCCTCTTCACAGGCCGATGACATCAACACGCAGAAGGTGACCAAGATCGAGAAAGCCAAACTGGTAGGGAAAGCGATTGCCGCGAAAGCCAAAGAGGCAGGAATCGAAAATGTTGTCTTCGACAGGAATGGATATTTATATCATGGCCGGGTTAAGACTCTGGCTGAATCAGCCCGGGAAAGTGGCCTAAAATTCTAAATAAGCTATGGCAAACGTTAATGTAAAAAGAGTAAAATCAAGCGAGATTGAGTTTAAGGACCGGCTGGTCAGTATCCAGCGGGTGACCAAGGTGACCAAAGGTGGACGTACCTTTAGCTTTTCAGCTATTGTTGTAGTTGGAAACGAAAATGGTGTAGTCGGTTATGGCCTCGGGAAAGCGAAAGAGGTAACAGCTGCTATCGCCAAAGGAATTGATGATGCCAAGAAAAACCTGATCAAAGTTCCGGTGCTGAAGGGAACTATCCCTCACGTACAGGAAGGAAAATACAGTGGTGCACTTGTCTTTCTGAAGCCTGCAGCTCCTGGGACAGGAGTTATCGCCGGTGGGGCTATGCGTGCTGTGCTTGAGAGTGTTGGCATCAAGGATGTGCTGGCCAAATCCAAAGGGTCATCGAATCCTCATAGTGTCGTTAAAGCTACAATTAATGCCTTGATAAAACTGCGTGATCCTTATACCATTGCACAGCTAAGAGGGATTGACATGGAACAAGTTTTTAACGGATAATAGTTTATCAAATAAATGCATCAGAAACGATGGAAAAGATCAAGATAACCCAGATTCGTAGCAAAATCGGAAGACCTGAACGGCAAAAACGCACACTGGAAGCGTTGGGTCTGAGACGAATCCGTCATTCGGTCGAGCACGAAGCAACCCCACAAATCCTGGGCATGGTGAGGAAAGTAAACCATCTTGTTACTGTAGAAGAGATAAAATCATTAAAAAAATAAATACCAAATGGATTTAAGCAATCTAAAACCGGCTGAAGGTTCGATCAAGAAATCGAAGAGAGTTGGACGAGGCCAAGGGTCTGGTAGGGGAGGAACTGCAACCCGTGGACATAAAGGGGCCAAATCCCGTTCAGGATATTCGCGTAAATTCGGGAGCGAAGGGGGACAGATGCCACTGGTAAGGCGTGTTCCAAAGTTTGGTTTTAAGAATATCAATCGCATCGAATACAAAGGCATTAACGTAGATGCCCTCCAGCAGCTTGCAGACAAATTGAAGGTGAAGGTGATTGACCATGAGGTGCTTGTTAAGAATGGATATGCATCTAAAAAAGATCGGATCAAGATCCTGGGAAGAGGAGAGCTGAAAACAAAACTCGATGTAACGGCACATGCTTTTTCCGCTGCTGCTAAGAAAATTATTGAAGACCTTGGCGGGAGCGCTAACACTATTTAAATCCTTTTGAATGAAAAAGTTAATCCAGACTATACGGAACATATGGAAGATTGAAGACCTGAGGAGGAGAATCCTCTATACCCTTGGGATCATTCTTATCTATCGTTTGGGATCATATGTGGTGTTGCCCGGTGTTGATCCAGGTATGCTGGCAAACCTGCAGAACCAGAGCAGCAGCGGTCTTCTCGGATTGTTGAACATGTTCTCAGGAGGAGCATTCGCAAATGCTTCCATCTTCGCACTGGGGATTATGCCATACATCTCCGCATCTATCGTCATGCAGTTGCTGGGATTAGCTATTCCATACTTCCAGAAACTACAAAAGGAGGGTGAAAGTGGACGAAAGAAAATCAACCAGATTACCCGATACCTGACTGTGATTATCCTGATTTTCCAATCGCCAGCATACATCGCCAACCTGGTTTCACAGATGCCGCCGGAGGGGATCATGCCCTTTAGTTCGGTAGTCACGACCCACTCGATATTTTCCTTTTTCGGCATCTCGTCCATCATTACATTAACAGCCGGATCCCTGTTTATCATGTGGCTGGGTGAACGAATCACTGATAAGGGAATCGGAAACGGGATCTCACTAATTATCATGATCGGGATCATTGCCAGGTTGCCTTTTGCCCTGTTCGGAGAGTTGGTCTCCAGGATGGAACAAGCGGGTGGCGGACTGGTCCTGTTTGTCGTTGAGATTGCCTTCCTGATCCTTGTAATCCTGGTAACAATCCTGTTGGTTCAGGGTACACGACGAATCCCTGTTCAGTATGCGAAACGAATTGTTGGAAACAAACAATATGGCGGTGTACGCCAATATATCCCACTGAAAGTCAATGCAGCCGGAGTAATGCCCATCATCTTTGCCCAGGCGATCATGTTCCTTCCACTTACGTTGGCGGGATTCGCGGAGTCTGAAGCGCTATCAGGCATAGCCCGGGTGTTTACTGATTATACCAGTTTCTGGTATAATTTTGTTTTCTTCCTGATGATCATCTTCTTCACCTATTTCTATACTGCGATTACGATTAATCCGACTCAGATGGCGGAGGATATGAAGAAAAACGGCGGGTTTATCCCGGGGGTAAAACCGGGCAAGAGAACAGCAGAGTTTATCGACAACATTATGTCGAGGATTACACTGCCTGGGTCCATCTTTCTTGGATTTGTGGCAATTATGCCTGCTATTGTCGGGCTGTTTGGGGTTACCTCTCAGTTTGCACAATTTTATGGTGGGACTTCGTTGCTGATTCTGGTCGGTGTTGTGTTGGATACCTTGCAACAGATTGAGAGTCATCTGTTGATGAGGCACTATGATGGATTGACTAAGTCGGGACGGATCAAAGGGCGGTCATCATTTAGTATGACCGGGTAATTGTAAATGATCTGTTTGTATGGTTACCAAGACAAACGAAGAGGTTGAACTGTTAAGAGAGAATGCGATAATTGTTAGTAAAACACTTGCAGAAGTCGCAAAACATATTAAACCAGGCGTTAAAACGATAACGCTGGATCAAATTGCTGAAGAGTTTATCCTGGCAGCTGGTGCGTTGCCAGGATTTAGAGGATACCGGGGGTTCCCGAATACACTGTGTATCTCAGTGAATGAAGAGGTGGTTCACGGTATCCCGGGAGAGAGAGTTCTTACAAATGGTGATGTTGTTTCGATCGACTGTGGATGCATCAAGCATGAGTTTTATGGCGATACGGCCTACACCTTCCCTGTTGGAGAGGTAGCACCTGAGGTGATGGATCTGTTAAAAAAGACCAAAGAGTCACTGTTCCAAGCATTGGATGTGGCTGTAACAGGAAAGCGTGTTGGAGATATCAGTTCAACTGTTCAGGATTACGTGGAGTCGTTTGGGTATTCGGTCGTTCGGGAGTTGGTTGGTCATGGTCTGGGCAGAAGCCTGCACGAGAAACCGGATGTCCCAAACTTTGGACAACGAGGATCTGGGCCCAAGTTGCAGGAAGGGATGACAATATGTATTGAGCCGATGATCAACCTGGGGACAAAAAATGTGATGCAGTCATCCGATGGATGGACTATCCGTACTGCCGACAAAAAGCCTTCGGCACACTTTGAATTGACAGCCGTGGTTCGGAAAGGCAGTCCGGATGTTCTTTCGACATTTTCATACATTGAAGAAGTTCTTGGATCAAATAAAATATAGTCAATGGCAAAACAAGCGTCAATCCAGCAGGATGGAACAGTTATCGAGTCACTCGGAAACGCTATGTTCAGAGTGGAACTCCAGAACGGACATGTGATCACAGCACACATCTCCGGGAAAATGCGTATGCATTACATCAAAATTCTACCCGGTGATAAGGTAAAGCTTGAAATGTCGCCTTATGACCTGACAAAAGGAAGAATAACATTCAGATACCAATAGCATTAAATCGAGAAGCAATGAAAGTACGAACATCCATAAAAAAACGCTCAGCTGACTGCAAACTAGTACGCAGAAAGGGACGACTATATATAATCAACAAGAAGAACCCAAAGTTTAAACAAAGACAAAAATAACTCGTATCATATAAAATAGTTCAGTTATGGCCAGAATTGCAGGTATTGATTTACCCAAACAGAAAAGAGGAGAGATCGGGCTTACTTACATCTACGGAATTGGCAGAAGCAATGCCCGGAAGATCTTAACTCTGGCTGGAGTAGATTGGAATAAGAAAGTTGAGGATTGGACCGACGACGATCAGAACGCGATCCGCAGCATTATCAACGACCATTTCAAGATAGAAGGTGCGATGCGGTCGGAGACCCAGATGAATATCAAGCGTTTGATGGATATTGGATCTTATCGTGGCATTCGCCATCGTATCGGATTGCCTCTCCGTGGTCAGAGTACCAAAAATAACGCCCGCACAAGAAAGGGAAGAAAAAAGACTGTTGCAAATAAGAAGAAAGCAACGAAAGCTTAATTGTAGCACGTAGGATTTATGGCAAAAAGTGACAAAAGTTCAAGAAAGAGGATCGTAAAAGTCGATCCTATTGGAAGGGCTTATATCAATGCATCTTTCAATAACCTGATTGTAACCCTGACCAACAATACAGGCCAGGTTATCTCCTGGTCGTCTTCCGGTAAGATGGGTTTCAGAGGCTCGAAGAAAAACACTCCCTATGCAGCCCAAATGGCAGCACAGGATGCCTCCAAATCGGCTTATGATGCCGGACTAAGGAAAGTCAAGGTATACATCAAAGGCCCGGGAGCGGGAAGAGAATCAGCTATTCGTACAATTCATAGTAACGGTATTGAAGTGATGGAGATTATGGATATTACCCCACTTCCGCATAACGGTTGCCGGCCACCTAAGCGACGCCGTGTATAATTAAGACAGATAACGGAATATAAATAACAAACAGATATGGCAAGATATATTGGTCCGAAATCCAAGATCGCAAGAAAGTTCAGAGACCCTATCTATGGACCTGATAAATATTTTGAGAAGAAGAACTATCCTCCAGGTCAGCATGGTCAGTCAAGAAGACGTCCTAAAGCATCTGAATATGGGATCCAGTTGATGGAAAAACAGAAAGCAAAATATACTTATGGCATCCTGGAAAGACAATTCAAGAACACATTCCGGAAAGCAGCCAGAAAAGGAGGGAAGACAGGTGAGGTTTTACTTCAGCTGATTGAATCGCGCTTGGATAACGTCGTTTTCCGATTGGGCATTGCACCTACACGAAGTGGCGCGCGTCAGTTGATTTCACATCGGCATATTACAGTCAATAACCAGGTGGTGAATATCCCTAGCTTTGAAGTTCGTCCTGGTGACATCATTGCCGTTAGAGAGCGTTCCAGATCGCTTGAGGCGATCCTGAACTCTGTTGCTTCACGTTCTATTAGCCAGTATCCCTGGTTGGAGTGGGATAGCAGTGCTCTCACAGGAAAATTTATGAGTTACCCGGAACGGGAGCAGATTCCGGAGAACATCAAAGAGCAGTTGATTGTTGAATTATACTCGAAATAAATAATAGTAAATAAACAGGTAACCCTTAAAAAGGCAATTTATGGCAATATTACCGTTCCAGAAGCCCGACAAGGTCATCATGATAGAATCTGATGATAGTACCGGCACATTTGAGTTTCGTCCCCTGGAGCCCGGATTCGGGATCACTATCGGAAATGCCCTCAGAAGGATCTTACTTTCCTCTCTTGAAGGCTATGCCATCACATCAGTCAAGATTGAAGGCGTTGAGCAAGAGTTCTCTACCATCAAAGGAGTTATTGAGGATGTCACAGAGATTATACTCAACCTGAAACAGATTCGATTTAAGAAACTCATCGAATCTGAGAACTCTGAGAAGGTTACTGTGATCATTGCACAGCAGAAAGAGTTTAAAGCGGGTGATATCAATAAATTCCTCTCAGTGTTTCAGGTACTGAATCCAAAGATGGTGGTTTGCAATATGGAAACGGACGTGAAGCTTACCATTGAGATCTCGATCGATAAAGGTCGTGGATATATTCCAGCTGAAGAGAATAAATCTCTGAGCTCCAGCCTGGGAAGAATTGCGATCGATTCCGTTCATACCCCAATCAAGAATGTAACGTTTTACGTGGAAGATTACCGGGTAGAGCAGAAGACCGACTACGAGAAGCTTGTCATGGATATCACCACTGATGGATCAATCACTCCCAAGAATGCATTGAAAGAGGCTGCGAGGGTGCTGATCCACCACTTCATGCTCTTTTCGGATGAAAAGATCACACTTGATACCCATGAAAAAACTGTAACGGAAGAGTTTGACGAAACGTCTCTGCATATCAGACAACTTTTGAAGACAAAATTGGTTGATATGGATCTCTCGGTCAGAGCTCTGAACTGCCTGAAGGCTGCAGATGTGGAAACGCTGGGTGACCTCGTAGCGTTCAACAAGAATGACCTGTTGAAATTCAGGAATTTTGGGAAGAAATCACTCACTGAGCTGGAAGAGCTGGTGAAAACCAAAGGACTGGAGTTTGGCATGAATACGGCAAAATACAAATTAGATAAGGATTAATTGAAATGAGACACAAGAAGAAATTTAACCATCTTGGGAGAAAGAGCCAACACAGGAAAGCGATGCTTTCCAATATGGCCTCTTCATTGATCCTTCACAAGAGAATTTCGACAACCCTGGCAAAAGCGAAAGCGCTGCGATCATATATTGAACCCCTGATCACCAAAGCAAAAGAGGATTCAACTCATTCACGGCGTTTGGTTTTTAGTCACCTGCAGAATAAGGAAGCTGTATCTGAGTTGTTCCGGGAGATTTCCCGGAAAGTCGGTGATCGTCCGGGTGGCTATACACGTGTGTTGAAGACAGGACCCCGGTATGGAGACAACGCTGAAATAGCGATCATCGAATTGGTTGATTACAACGAAGCGATGCTTGAACAAAAAGAGGAGCAGAAGGGCAAGACCACAAGAAGACGACGTGGCGGAACGAAGAAAAAGGTTTCAGCAGATAACGTTAAGGAACAACCTCTTGCAGAGGTCAAGGAGGAGGTAAAAGAAGAGCCTGTTGTTGAAGCAAATGAAGAGGTCAAGGAGGAGCCTGTTGCAGAGGTCAAGGAAGAGGTTGTGAAGGAAGATCCTAAAGCGGATACTGAATCCGAGAAGAAGGAGGAGTAGCCATGAGTACAATTCTCGCTATTCATGCACGACAGATCCTCGATTCAAGGGGAAATCCAACTTTAGAGGTTGATGTGATTACCAACGACGGTTTTCGTGGCCGGGCGGCTGTTCCGTCAGGAGCTTCCACCGGTATTCACGAAGCCGTGGAACTTCGGGATGGAGACAAGAAATTTTTCATGGGCAAGAGTGTCTTGCAGGCTGTTCAGCATGTCAACGATGTTCTTTCCGAAGAGTTAACCGGTCTCTATGTGACCGATCAGATCGAGATAGACCGGAAGATGATCGAACTCGATGGGACGCCTGACAAAAGTAGTCTGGGTGCGAATGCTATTCTGGGCGTTTCACTGGCTGTAGCGAAAGCTGCTGCACAGACTACCGGACAGGAGCTTTACCGGTATATTGGTGGTGTAGCTGCCAATACGCTGCCAATTCCGATGATGAATATCCTGAATGGCGGATCACATGCCGATAATTCGATTGATTTTCAGGAGTTTATGATCATGCCTGTTGGAGCTTCCAGTTTTTCGGAGGCGATCCGTATGGGTGTTGAGATATTTCATAATCTCAAAGCGGTACTAAAAAAAGCCAACTACTCTACCAATGTTGGAGATGAAGGTGGATTTGCTCCCAGCCTGAAATCCAATGAAGAAGCGTTAACGGTAATTATGAAGGCGATTGAGAAGGCCGGTTATAAGCCGGGAAAAGATATTTACATCGCGCTTGATCCGGCTTCTTCCGAATATTATATTCCTGAGGAGAATGTATATCACCTGAAGTGGTCGACCGGAGAGAAACTGACACCTGCCGAGATGGTTGACTTCTGGAAAGAGTGGGTTGCGCGGTATCCGATCATCTCTATTGAAGATGGGATGGCTGAAGATGATTGGGATGGCTGGAAGCTGATGACCAGAGAACTTGGACGCAAAATCCAGATTGTTGGCGACGACATTTTTGTGACCAACCTGGAGCGTCTGAAAAAGGGTATTCAGAAGAAGATCGGAAATTCTATTCTTATCAAGGTGAACCAGATTGGAACACTCACGGAGACCATCAATGCAGTGAATATGGCCTACCGTAACAGCTATACGGCTGTGATCAGTCACCGCTCCGGAGAGACTGAAGATACGACCATTGCAGACCTTGCTGTAGCACTGAACACAGGACTCATCAAGACCGGTTCGGCCTGCCGTACAGACCGGATCGCCAAGTACAATCAGTTGCTCCGGATTGAAGAGCAGCTTGGTGACGATGGCACCTACCTGGGCCATGACTTTAAATACGTGAAATAACAGATATCCAGCATTTTGAGAAAGCCCGTTCGAACAATGGGCTTTTTTGTTGACAATATGTTGATATCACTAGTGTGTTGATATCTATTATCATGATAATTGGGTTCTTCCATTTTCGGATTATATATTTGATGCTGCAAAGAACTATTCTTTTCATTTCGAAACCTTGCGCAGAATGACCAGACTTTTTCTGAAGTTCCTGATCATCCTTTTAACTTTTTCGTTCCCGACGATCTTGTTTGGTCAGACAAATACCAAGCTTGGATACCAGTTTGGAGATAACTGGTTAATCGGTGCTTCAGTCGGTCCTGCCTTTTACTCCGGGAATCTCAATTCAAACAGGTTGTGGCCCTCTTCTGGTGATTTTAGGGTTGCCGGATCCATTTTTGCCGGCAGGCAGATGAGTCAGGTCTTTACATTACGTGGACAATTTTTTATAGGTAAAACTGCCGGCACGAAGGAAGAGGTCCATTTTGATGCTACACTTCTGGAAGGCAATGTTAACACTATGATCAACTTCTCAAATTTGATCGGAGGAAACAATCCCAAGCGTTTTTTCTTTGTATATGGGACGTTGGGATTAGGTGCCACCGGGTTTAAAACAAAAAAGATTAACGCAGTAACCAGTACAGAGATTCCGAATGGTGCATCAAATTGGCGTGTGGCTGCTGTCTTTCCGATAGGATTGGGTGGGCTACTTTAGCATCAACAACAAGGTAAACCTGGGACTCGAATACACATTCAGGCCTACTACATCAGATCTCATCGATGGCACACCCGGGGGATTCGCCGTGGATGTATATTCCTATCTGGCGATCGGTGTTACCTTTAACTTCAATAAAGGTACCCGGAAGATGCCGGAGGTAGTGGATATCAATGAGGATAAGCCGTTGATCCTGAATCTGCCAAATTGTGATCCAATCCCTCCTCCTACACGACAAAATCAAATGATGGGGATGGCCAAGTTACCCGCAGCTCCATCGATAGCAGGTGACATGGGAGATGCTTATAGCTACAAAGTACAAATTTTCGCTTTCAGTCAACACATCTATTCGGCGGAGACGATTGAAAAACGATATCATATTTCAATGGTTGTCGACCGGGAATATAATAACGGCCTCTATCGGTTCACCGTAGGATCGACTGATAGTTACCAGGAAGCGCGTGAAATTCGCGACCTCATGCTACTCGAGGGAGTCCTTGATGCCTTTATCGTTGCTTTTAACAAGGAAGGAAAACGACTGCCATTCGACCAGTCCTTACAATACTAGCGCTGGATTTAATTACACACCTGTCCAATGAAATTCAATGATTCAGGATCATTGAGTCCTGCCCGCTGCGCTTTCTGAAAGTCGCGGCACGCTTCAATCTGGTTTCCGAGGAAGAAGTTAGCCAATCCTCTATTATAATAAACGGTCTTGAAAAGGGAACTGCCAGAGTCACCGCCTCCCATATATGCCAGGCAGTAGTCGAAATCTGAGATCGCTCCTTTATAATCGGAAATTTTTAATTTTGAGGCGCCACGGTAGGAATAGATCGAGGGGATAATTTTGAGGTCGGGTTGAAGTTCCAGGGCATTGTTAAGGTTGGTTATTGCTTCGCGGAAGTGGCCATTCTGGTATTTCCACATGCCTTCAAAGTAGAGTCGGCGGTAAGTCGGCAGTGTTGGGTAGAACTGTTGATATATCTGTTGTAGTTGGCCGGAATGATGGTTCGGTGAAGGCAAAGTTTTTGCAATTGGCCAGGATATTGGCATCCATAGAAGAATCCTCAAGCCCCATCTCCGCGGCGGTATTCCAATCCTGGCAAGCCCCCAGCACATCGTTGGTGTTGTATTTGGCTACTCCCCGGTTATAAATGGTGGTTAACCAGGCTGAATAGTCTTCCGGTGTTATCGGAGTGCCAGACAGATTTGGGTTGACTTCATCATACCGAATAAACGCTCTGAATGTGGGGTAGTCCGCTTCATAATATGTGCTCCGGAAGAGCAAATCACGATTCTTCTCCTCCAGGTAAGGAGTATAAAATTTCTTTTTATTCATTACCTGGATTAACCGGAAGCGAGTCAATTTCATCCCTTTGTCCTCGACATTCCAGACGGCGATCAGGAGGTTGTGCGGACAGATGGTTTTCAGATCGCGGGTTCTCTGGATATCATAGGCAATGGTAGAGTTAAGTGTCTTTTTATCATAATCAATCATGATCCCGCTACTGATGGCATCCATGTTGATAATGTAAGGTTCATCCCACTTCACATCATTAGGCATCACCTCTTTCAGTTTTTCAGCTTTAAAAACAAAAAAGTTCAATCCATATTGCCAGTGCCACAGCTGCATCAGGATCGGGAATTCATACCAACCTGTTTTGTATTCGATTGTAAAGACGACATAAGGGACATCATCGACCATCACATCTCTGATCTGCAGGAGTTCAAAATTATCCTTCCCGAGCTTATAATATATTTTTCTTGACTTGTTGTATTCCGCCTTCTTATAAGGGAGTCTGTTTTGAGCCGATACCCAATGACCATTATCCAGGAAAGTATAGCCTGTAGCGTATTCGAGTTGAGATCTCACACCACTAATGATAGGAAGGTTTTTAACGGTTCTTTCAACCGGTTGGGAAAGAAGGATAAGTGGAGCAATCAAACAAATACACAGGACAACGATCTTTTTCATTACCAGTATTACTCTTTTATATGATTGATAACATAAATCAATAGCCGGGTTACATGTTTTATATTTTCGTTAAACACCTTCACTATTTCATCCCATGTTACGGCCACTTCATCTGTTTTCCATGAGTCATAGTCAGTCGACATGGCGATAGCTGCATAGGGTATCTCCGCTTCAACTGCAAGAATAACTTCCGGAGCCAGGCTCATATTGATCACATCGGCTCCGAGTATTCTGAACATATTTGATTCAGCCCGGGTAGAGAAACGTGGTCCCTCAATGGTTACGACTGTTCCACTCGGGTGAAACGATAATCCAAGTTCCCTGGCTCCCTCGATCATCAGATTTCTAAGGTGCTCTGAGAAAGGATCCGCCATGGGTGCATGCTTAACCTGGCCCGGCACAAACTCGTCGTAAAATGTAACCTTTCGATGCCGGGTAAAATCGATGAATTGGTCAAGAATCACAATGTCACCCCTTTTGATCTCCTTCCGCAAACTTCCGCACGCTGATGTCGCAATGATAAACTGACATTCCATCTGGCGGAGAGCGTCGATATTTGCCCGGTTGTTTATTTGTGTTGGGGTGATCGTATGCTCTCGTCCATGCCGTGAACAGATTATAACTTCACATTGGCCAACTCGGCCAATATATAAAGAGGAGCTTGGAGGACCGTAAGGTGTCGAAACTTCAACTTCTTTGGTGTTTTCAAGTATATTTAATTTTTCTAGACCGGAACCTCCAATCAGGCCTAATCTGACCATACATCGATTTTTGAAGCGAATATATGTAGAAATGGAGCCCGATCTTTGAGATTAGAAGATTTCTTAGTAACAAAAAACGAGGAGTTACTAACAAAGTTACTACGTGCTTTTCCGTGTTATCAAATAAAGTTTTAATTTTGAGCCTTCTTAATATTTATAATCATTCCTATGTCAATTAATTATATTGGAGAGCATCTCTCTGCGGGTTATTTGGGCCAGACATTGTTGTGGGTTAGTTTTATCTCAGCCATTCTGGCTACCATCTTCTATTTTCGCTTGTTTCTATCCGGAAAGGAGCCAACTAAGCTGTTAATCAAGGGCTCCAGGAGTTTTTTCGGACTGCATGCACTTTCGATGATAGGCGTAACAGTAGTGCTCTACTACCTCATTTTTCAGCAGTACTTTGAGTATGCTTATGTGTGGCAATATTCCTCGAAGGAATTGTCTGTCGAATATATTATCTCCTGCTTTTGGGCAGGGCAGGAGGGAAGTTTCCTGGTCTGGGCGTTGTTTCAGGCATTGATTGGAATTGTCTTGATGAAGCTTTCGCGTGAGTGGGAATCCGGCGTCATGTCTTTTTTCTCGCTCTCACAGGTATTCGTCTCTTCCATGATGTTGGGTGTTAGCATAGGTGGCTGGGAGATTGGAACCAGCCCTTTTATGTTGTTACGGGAGACGATAGATGATATTAGCACAACCATTTTCATGACGGCTGATTACCTGCCGCTCCTGAAGGATGGGAACGGGCTCAATCCGCTTTTGGAGAATATCTGGATGACGATCCATCCCCCGATCCTATTCCTGGGGTATGCATTGGCATTAGTGCCATTCAGCTATGGCATGGCTGCCCTTGTGAAGAAGGATTACACATCATGGATCCGGATAACAATCCCCTGGACGATCCTCTCCTTGATTTTACTGGGTGGTGGCATCATGCTGGGAGGAGCCTGGGCCTATGTATCGCTTACTTTCGGGGGCTTCTGGGCATGGGACCCCGTTGAAAATGCCTCCCTGGTGCCCTGGATGACACTCCTTGCGGCGCTCCATTTTATGCTCATAGCCCGAAAGCAGAATTACGCTCTCTTTGCTGCTTTTCTATTCTCTACCTTATCCTATGTGCTGGTTCTTTTTGCCAGCTACCTGACCCGGAGTGGTGTGCTGTCCGACTCCTCAGCACACTCATTTGGCGATGATGGAATGGCTGCTCAACTGGTCGTATTTTTGCTGACCTTCCTGGTCCTGGCGGTTCTGTTTATTTCGCTGCGTGCCCGGCAGTTTAACCAGAAGAGAAAGGAGATCATCCTATCACGGGAGTTCTGGATGTTTATCGGATCGATGATTGTCATCCTGGCGGCTTTTCAGATCCTGTTTACCACCTCCATCCCGGTATTCAATGCGATTTTCGGGACAAATATAGCTCCACCCACGAATGCAGTGGGATTTTATAATCGCTGGCAAACACCATTTGCATTGATGATCGCTGGCTTTATCGCATTTTCCCAACTATTGAACTACAACGATAACAACCTCGTGCAGTTTCTTCGAAAACTAGTCCTCCCCATACTTTTTGGTGTGGGATTAACCATCCCCTTTGTTGTTTCCGGTATCGTAAGACAGGGGAATTTCATTCTCTTTCTCTTCTTCATCTGGTTCTCAATTTCGGCAACATTGCTGAATCTGTTTTTTCAGACTTCCCGTCCCAGAAATTTTCCGGCTATCATATCCCACATCGGGTTTGTGATCTTTCTGCTGGGTGTGCTGATTACATTCTCCAACTCCAAGACAATATCAGTCAACAGCTCCGGGATTGACCTGGGCAGTCGCGAGTCGAACCAGGAGAACCTGCTGATGACGCAAGGAGATACTCTCTATATGGGAGGATTTTATGCCACGTTTATTGGCGAGGAGAAACAGGGGAATACCACCACTTACCAGATTGATTTCATGAAACGGAAAGAAGGGGAGTATATCAATCAGTTTACCCTCTATCCTTCGGTGAACCGGCATCCCCGGATGGGAAATGTCTATAATCCCGACACAAAACACTTTCTGTTAAAAGATTACTATACCTATATTGCGTCTGTCGGTATTGAGACAAATTTCATTGTCATTAAAACGATCATGAATCCATACATCAACGTATTGTGGCTGGGATCATTGGTGATGCTGATCGGATTCTGCTGGGCGCTGATCCGGAGATTAAAGTCAGTTAAGAGTCAATTGCTGTAATAGAATGTCCATTTGCCAGACTGGTGTCCGTTGGTGAATAATAAAAAATTCAATCAGGGAAGTACGATTATTTCGCTTTATCTTTCAGCATAGGTACAAAACGGAAGGAGCCGTGTTGCGTTTTTTCGATATCGTTTTCAGATACTTTTCTGATGACGGTCATGGTTTGAACACTATCAGGACCCAGGGGGATGACCATAAGCCCATTAATCTTAAGTTGCTGAATCAACATTTCTGGTACGCTGGGTGCTGCTGCTGTAATAAGCACTTTGTCGAAAGGAGCGAAAGCAGGTAGGCCTTGATAGCCATCGCCGAAGAAGGTTTTAACCGAATGAAATCCAAGTGTGGGAAGAAGTTTCCTGGTTCTCTCATACAATATTTTGTGGCGTTCTACAGTAAATACTTTCCCTCCCAGTTCGGCAAGGATGCAGGCCTGGTAGCCTGAACCGGTTCCGATTTCCAATACACGATCTCCTTTTTTTATTTTTAGCAGCATCGATTGGCAAGCAACGGTATAGGGCTGTGAAATGGTTTGTCCGGATCCGATGGGGAACGGTTTATCCTCGTAAGCAAACTCCAGGAATGAGGAGTCGAAGAAGAAGTGCCGTGGTATCTTGTCAATAGCCTGGAGGACCTGTTTGTTTGTTACTCCTTTCCCTTTAATAGTCTCGACAAGTTGCTTGCGGAGTCCTTTATGGCGGAAAGAGTCGATCATCTGAACAGGTTTGGTCATAGGGTGATTGGTGTGAAGATTAACTTTTTCGCGAAATTACTAAATTCAATGACCACAAAACTTTACTTTTGTAAAAATTTATCCTTTCAGATATGTTGAAAATCGGTGTTTTAGGAGCTGGACATCTGGGCAAGATCCACATTCGTTGTATTAAAGAGATCGAAGGCTTTGACCTGGTAGGGTTTTATGACCCTAACCAGGAGATCGCTACTCAGATAGAGAGAGAGTTTAATGTGAAGAAATATGGCTCATTTGATGAGCTTGTTGACGCAGTTGATGTTGTGGATATTGTTACCCCAACTGTTTCTCATTTTGAATGTGCCTCCAAATCGTTAAAGAAGTATAAGCATGTCTTTATTGAGAAACCGATTGTTACCTCTCTGGACGAGGCCCGTGTGCTGATCAAAGTCGCAGAAGAGGCAAATGTAAAGGTTCAGGTAGGGCATGTAGAGCGTTTCAATCCCGCTTTTCTGGCAGCTGAACCTTTTTTCGATAAACCAATGTTTATCGAGAGTCACAGGCTGGCTCAGTTTAATCCTCGTGGAACCGATGTCCCGGTCATCCTTGATCTGATGATCCATGATATTGACATCATTCTCAGCGTGGTCAGGACAAATATCCTGAAGATCTCTGCCAGTGGCGTTCCGGTTGTCAGCGACACACCTGATATCGCCAACGCCCGTATTGAGTTTGATAACGGTTGTGTTGCCAACCTGACTGCCAGCCGGATCTCCATGAGAAATATGCGTAAATCGAGGTTCTTCCAGAAAGACACATATATTGCGGTTGATTTTTTACAAAAAGAGGTAGAGGTGGTTCGGATTCAGGAGATACATGCTAAGAAATCTCCTCATGCAGTCTTTACTGTCGATATGGGAGCCGATAAAGGATCGAAGCAGATCCTCTTCAACAAACCGGAAGTCAAGCCCCTCAATGCGATTAAAGCGGAGATGGAGAGCTTCCATTCAGCCATCATCAATAATGCAGTTCCCCCGGTTACCATCAACGACGGATACAGTGCCCTCGAGGTGGCCTATCAGATCATTGGAAAGATCAACCAGACTGCAGCAAACCTCTGATTCTTTCACACCCACAACTGTTAATTTCTTTTCTTGAATTTCAGAACAATATTACCATGAACCGCCCGTTTTCAAGATACTGGATGAACCAATACCCGTTTATGATTACCCGGAGGTTTACACTCTTTCTCGGTGCGATTGGAATTGCGTTACAGTTGATGCTATTCACATCATGCGACAAGTTCAAGGGGGATCAAACCATTCCGGCTTATATCACTATCGATTCCATCTACATAACCACCGATATGTCCACGCAGGGTTCAGCCTCTGCCAATATCACAGATGCATGGGTCTATGTTGACGATATACAGATCGGTGCATTTCAGCTTCCTGCCCGGATTCCGGTGCTTCAGCGGGGGACACATGTAGTGAAGATCCTTCCCGGCATCAAGCAGAATGGGATTGCTGCTACACGGGCTACTTACCCGTTTTATGCTCCTATTGAGCAAACGATTGAGTTGACAGAAGGAAGTACTACGGCATTGGGTGTGTTGAAAACAAATTACATATCCACCACCGAGTTTGACCTGATTGAAGGGTTTGAAGGAGTAACAATCGCTATTGATACAACCATTCGAAGCGAGGTTGCGCTGACTCTTACAGCTCCCGGGTCACCCCTCACATTTGAAGGAAACCATTCTGGAGAGGTTCGTATAGACACAGTAGGTCGGCTTTTTGAATGTACGAATGACCAGGATTTTCTTATTCCTTTTGCTCCCGTTTACCTGGAGATGAACTTCAATATCAATAATACACTGGTGGTGGGACTCTTCCTTTATGGGATCTCCGTCATTCAACAGGTTCCGGTCGTCTACCTGAAGCGAACAGACGGAGAGTGGAAGAAGATATACATAGACCTGACGAACAGCCTGAATGCATATTCCGGCATGATTCAATTCCGGATTTTCTTGTCCGCTATCCAGGAGACGTCAGTTGTTGAGGCATTGATCCTGATTGACAATATCAAAGTTGTTACCCGAAAAACTAACTGATGAACAGAAAACTTCAGGTATTAAAATATGTTCTGGCCGATTACCTGGCTGCCATTCTGGCCTGGTTTCTCTTTTTCTGTTACCGGAAGTATGTTGTGGACCCTAACGTATTCCAATATCCGGAAATCATTTTTACAGACGAAAAACTCTACCTGGGCATGGCGATCATCCCACTGTTGTGGCTGCTGCTCTATGTATTGATCGGGACCTACCGGAAAATCTTCCGGAAATCAAGGCTTCGTGAATTCGGCATAACGGTCTTCACTACTGTTATTGGCGTAACCGTTATCTTTTTCAGTCTGATACTGGATGATGTCATCATCACAAACCGGACATACCTGCAGTTCTATTTCACACTCTTCTTCCTTCAACTCCTTTTCACAGCTTCCTTCCGGTTTTATCTGACTTCCAGGACGGCCTACAAAGTTCATCACAGGATCATCGGGTTCAGAACAATCCTGGTGGGTAGTAATGGTAATGCCATCTCCATATACAATGATATTGAAGGGCAGAAGATCTCATCAGGAAACCGGTTTATAGGATTTGTGAATGCCCAGTTTTATGAGAAGTATAAGATGGCTGAATTTTTACCACACCTGGGTGAATTAAAGGATTTGCACCAGATCGTTATTGAAAACCAGGTTGAAGAGGTAATCATTGCCATAGAACATATTGAGAATCATACAATTGAGCGGATCATCACACAACTGGAGGATACCAATGTTGTGATTAAGATCATTCCGGCGATGCAGGATATTCTGATGGGATCTGTCAAACTTACTTCTATCTTTCAGGAGCCACTGATCGAGATTTATCCCGATCTGATGCCAGACTGGCAGATGTCGTTGAAACGGATTTTTGATATTGTTGTATCCTTGATCTGCCTGGTCATCCTCTCACCTGTTATGTTGATCACTGCCATTGCCATTAAGACAACTTCTGACGGCTCCATTTTGTTTTCGCAGGAACGAGTGGGGATTAAGGGACGGAAATTCATCATGTACAAGTTCCGTACGATGTGTAAGGATGCTGAGGAGAACGGGCCACAGCTTTCGTCTGAGACAGATCCACGGATTACCCGTGTCGGAAAATTTCTCCGTAAAGTCAGGATTGATGAGATCCCACAGTTTTATACGGTTCTCAAAGGGGATATGAGCATTGTAGGGCCACGGCCCGAGCGGACCTATTATATTGAAAAGATCATGAAGCGCGCTCCACACTACCGGTTGTTGCAGAAAGTGAAACCAGGTATTACTTCGTGGGGGCAGGTAAAATTCGGCTATGCAGAGAATGTAGATGAGATGATTGAACGACTGAAGTTTGATATCCTCTATATTGAGAACATGTCACTTGCTATGGATTTCAAGATCCTGATTTACACAATGTTAATCATCCTGCAGGGGCGTGGGAAATAGTTCTTTCTCCAATTTTGTCATCACCTCTCCAGCTTTTCCCTTTAGCAACAGATCTGTTATCCTGCTGGTATAGTTTGAAGGTTCCGGGTTAACTTCAATGATCTTCGCTCCGTTTTGTTTGGCAAGGGGAGGGATCTGATTAGCCGGCATGACTTCTCCCGTGGTTCCAATGACCAGGAAAACATCCGATTTGCTTGCAGCTTCATAAGCGGCTTCCAGGGGTTTCTGCGGGATGGCTTCTCCAAAGAAGATAAAGTCGGGTTTCAGGAGACCCTGGCAGTCGGGGCAATGAGGTGGGAGATGATCGAGGTTAATTTCTCCATGAGGGAATACCCTGGAACAGGTCAGGCAGACGAGCTTCATGGAGTTGCCGTGGAACTCATAGACTTTTGTACTGCCAGCTTCCTGGTGGAGGTTGTCGATATTCTGAGTAATGATGCGATTCAACATTTCTTGCTTCTCCATCTTAGCTAAAGCCAGGTGTGCTGCATTTGGTTTGGCGTGATCAAAGAAATCGTAGAATATTTGTTTGATGACCTCCCACGATTTTTCCGGTTGAGAGAGAAAGTAATTGAGTTCCAGGTACCTGGGATCGTATTTGGTCCAGAGACCTTCTTCTCCCCGAAAGGGAGGGATCCCGCTCTCCACCGATATTCCGGCACCGGTATAAGCTGTGGTAAAATTTGAATTCCGGAGCATATCGGCAGCTTCTTTGATATCTCTATCCAGGTTGTTGCTCATGTGTTTTGATATCGGAAAGATATTTGTTATTAAAGCGAATTGCGTAAATTTACACTAAATTCGAGAAACTATGAAACGTTTTTTACTCTCTTTTCTTCTTGTCATGTACATGATAGCCCCATTGTTTAGCTCTACGAATTCTGAATCCCAGGAGATCCGGGTCGGGATCACTCATGGTCCACCATTTGTTATCAGCGACTCTGTATCAAAAAAAGGAATTTGTGTAGAATTGTGGCATCAGATCGCAGATAGTCTGAATATTACTTACAAGTATATCGATTTTGCAGACTATCCTTCTATGATGCAGGCTTTATTGGGTGGAACAATCGATTTTGTTGCCAATCCTTTATCCCTTACTGACAAACGGTTAAAAAACTATCGCCTCACTATTCCGTTTTACACCTCAAACATGGGAGTGGTCACCAAACCCTCTACCAGGATAGCTATTTTCACTGCGATCAAACACCTGATGAACTGGCCTACCATCAAGGCGGCCCTAGTGTTACTCTCTTTTGTCTTTGTTTTTGCTTTATTGATGTGGCTCTTTGAGCGAAGAGCGAACCAAAGGCAGTTCAGGAAGGGATTTAGGGGAATCTTCGATGGTATCTGGTGGGCATTTGTTACGATGTCAACCGTTGGATATGGCGACAAAGTCCCGATGTCGAGGGCAGGCAGGATACTCACTGTATTCTGGATGTTATATGCGGTGGCCCTCTTCTCAGTGTTTACTGCTGAGATCTCCTCTGAGTTGACCATCACCAAGTTGCAGTCTGATATCAAAAACCTGGATGATTTGCGAAAGATCAAGCTCGGAACGATGGAGCGGAGTGGATATGCATCTATGCTTCAGGTCAATAAAATGAAATACACTGTATTTCAAACCATTTCCGATGGTTTTTCCGCTCTTGATGATAAGCGTATTGATGCTTTTATATACGATGCAGGAGTTCTGGATTACATCATTTCCAAAGATAAACTTGGACGGGAACTGACACTTAAACGGACACATATCCAGGAGCAATATTTTTGTCTGGCAGCAAACAAAGAGAATGTCGAACTGGTAAACCGGATCAATCCGGTATTGTTAAAAATTACTGAGGATATGAAGTGGGAGCGAACTCTTGAAATCTATAGTATCAAGAAGTAAACCATTATTTCAACCAGCGATCCAGCCAGTTGAAGAATGTCCGTTGCCATAATATCCCATTCTGTGGCCTCAGCACCCAGTGATTCTCATCGGGAAAGTAGAGGAATTCAGCTGGTACATCCTTAAGCAGTGCCGCATTGAAAGCTGTCATCCCCTGAGTAAATACAACTCTATAATCGAGCTCCCCGTGAATGATAAGAATTGGTGTATCCCAGTTTTGTACATATTTATGAGGTGAATGAGCGTAGGCTTCCTGGGCCACGTTGTTATCTGCTTCCCAGAAAGGACCGCCTTTGTCCCAATTCTCGAACCACATCTCTTCGGTTTCGAGGTATTGTGCCTCTTCGTTAAAGATCCCGTCGTGGGCGATGAATGCTTTGAATCGTTTGTCGTGGTTGCCGGCCAGGTAAAAGACGGCATAGCCTCCTGCGCTGGCACCAATCGCGCCAAGCCGGTTTTCATCGATGAAAGGTTCTTTAGCCAGTAGATCGATAGCGGTAAGGTAATCCTGCATACTTTTGCCATGGTAATCGCCGCTGATCTGCTCCTGCCATGCTTGTCCGAAGCCGGATACGCCACGGCGTGCCGGTGCTACAATGATGTAGTCGTTCGCAGCCATGATCTGGTAATTCCAGCGGTAGTGGAAACTCTGGCTAAGCGGACCCTGCGGTCCTCCTTTACAGTAAAGCAGAGCTGGATATTTTTTCTGAGGGTCAAAATGAGGCGGATAGATGATAAAGACCTGCATTTTCTTATTGTCATGGGTTTTTATCCATCTCTCTTCTACTTTTCCCATAGAAATTTGTGCAAGCAGCTCTTTGTTTGTGAAGGTGATCTGTTCTGCCTCACCATTAGCAGGGTTGATTGCAATCAATTCAGTTGGCATATTGATCTTTTGCATAGCTGAGATCAGTTTACCATCTGCCACAGCTACACTTCTATAGTCTTGCAGCCCTTTCGTGACTTGTTTGATCTTGCCAGAAGCAAGATTGAAGTTATAGACCTGAAATGCACCGTGCCAATCGCTCGTAAAGTAGATATCCTTGCTGTCTGAAGTCCAGGCCAGGCTGTATGCGTTCTGGTCAAATCCCAGGGTAGCATATCTCTTTTTCCAGGTTTTGGTATTGATGATATAGAGCCGGTTTTGATCCGATTCATACCCTTCACGCTCCATGCTTTCCCAGGCGATGTAGTTTCCATCGGGAGAGTAAACAGGAGCTACGTCGAATCCCATCATCCCTTCCGTCATATTCTGCAGATCACCGGATTCGATATCGTAAAGGTAGATCTCAGAATTTGTAGAGAGGGTGGAGGCTTTGCCCGTCATCTTTTTGCACGTGTATGCGATAGTTTTACTATCGGGGCTCCAGCAAACTTGTTCGATACCTCCAAATGGCTTTAGTGGTGACTGGTAAGGCTCTCCGGGCATGATGTCTGTGTCATTCCAGACTCGTGTTTCATCGTAATCTGCATAGAAAACATGACTGTAGGAGTCTACCCAGGTATCCCAATGCCGGTAAAGGAGATCATCCATGATGCGTCCGGATGCTTTTGGCAGCCCTTCATAGAGCTCTGCGAACTTATTATCCAGATAAACTTCTTTTGTATAGAGGATTTTGGTTTGATCGGGGGAGTATTTGAATCCGGTGATTCCGTCATCGATATTGGTAATCTGAACACGTTCCGATCCGTCTGGAAGCATCTCCCACATCTGGACAGATCCGCTTTCGGAGGAGAGAAAGCCGATTCTGTTGCCATCGGGACGCCAGATCGCATTGAATTCACTTTTTGGAGAGTGGGTCAGCTGCTTGTAGTTATTACCATTAATATCGATGGAGTATAGTTCGCGATTGCCTTTGTTCTGCTCAACAGAGTAGTAACTTATCCCATAAAGGATTGTCTTTCCATCTGGCGACATCTCAGGGCCACTCACTCTTCCGAAGGCCCACAAGACTTCAGGTGTCATCCGGTCTCCCGTGAGGGTGATGTCGGGTTTACCAATGATCGGAGCGCTGTCACTGCTATGATTAACAGGCTCGCAACCCATGAAACCTAATACAACCAGGGTCATGAGAGAGAAAATCGATTTTTTCATGAGAGTTTCTTTAATGGACTTTTCTATTAATTACCAGGGAAGTTGTAAAAATAAGAAAAATTGAAGAAATCTCACTTTTTGGAAAGCCATGTATGGAAAGCGGTGGCGTCTTTCCAGTCTATGTTGATCACAGGCATGTCATCTCTGATCCACAGTGCATCTTCTGGTTTTTCTCTGCCAGTCTCATTACAAAACCGGACGTATTGGGCATTAGTGACCACTGTTTTACTGATGCTGATATCATCTTGAGTATCTCTTTGCGGTGTAAAAAGAAATACAAGAAATATCTGTAAAAGTGCAACGATCGTGAATTTCATGACGAATAGTTAAAATAGGTTAGTGTAATCTATCAAGTCCTGAATCTGTAAGGACAAACAATTCTTCCTGGTTGTAACTAAAGGTATCGTAGTAATATTCGTGTTGGTAACGCCACTTTCCTGCTCCAAACATAAGGTATTGACCTTCCGGCACTCTGATGGTCACCACAATTTGCTCACCTTGCCAGCATTTGTTGTCTGCCATCTCAGCGAATAGAGGAAACATCAATGTGTCTCCAGACTGGCGGATCTGGTATTTCACCTCCTGAGCCAGGTGCCTGGCATCGGACATGGTTCGCCCTCTCGCTTCAACCCGTTTACTCACTTCTATATGATCATTGTACCCGGTCATAATTCGTATAATAGGAATCAGGTAGTAGTTCCCAAGATCATCTCTGGAGATTTTGATGTCATCAAAAACCTCATATTCATCCAGATAGAAGTTGTCATTGGGGAGGAGATGATCATACTGAAGGTATAACGTATCTGAGATTGGTTGGGTGATGGCGATTTCCTGATGGTATCTCCCCTCAGCTTTGTAGTTTCGATAGATCTTGAATGCGTAAAAAATACAGATGACCAGTCCAATCAACCAGACGTTGAAGGCGGTGATCCCAAAATATCGAATCCTGTCAAATTTGAATACCAACCGGGTTCCTGCATATAGTAACAGGATAATGGGAATGCCCAGAAAGATGAGGAGAGCGAGTTGCATATAGAACGGATTGAAAGAGCAACCAATTGTCAGATCAACCATCGCGGGAAAAGAGAGAATTGCGATTTCCCCATCAACAAAAACATTTCCTCCCCAGCCAAAAAGTACGGCGAGTAGAATGATGAAGAAACTGATGCCTATCAAAGAGATCGTAACTCCTAAGATGATCAGCAGTGTCTTCCCAAAAACTCTCAACACCTCTCCGATGCCTTTGAATATCTGTTCGATAGGTGAGCGGGCCGGACTTCCTTTTCGAAATTTCTCTTTTGTTGTTTCAGTGAGGTCGTTAAGCTTGTCTTTAATTGTACTAACCTCTTCATGGATGGATTGTTCAATGGTGGAGACGTTGATCTTCTCCCCTCGCATTTCCAGTTTTTCAGCAGTGGTTTGTGCTTCCGGTATGACGATCCAGAGGATCAGGTACAACGCGATCCCAAATCCGCCAATGAAAAGACTGATGATAAAGAGTGCTCTTATGATTACCGGGTCCCAGTGCAGGTAGGAACCGATACCACTGCAAACCCCGGCGACCACCTTCTCATCAGGATCACGGTAGAAGCGTTTGGTGGTTTTTGCCGGACCGGCTTCCGGTGCCTGTTCTTCTGCATTACCCTCTTCTTCGAACTGACTGGGTTGTCCCATTACCTCGATCACCTCATCCACATCCTGGATAGAGATCACCTGTTTGGTACCACTGAGCTTCTCTTGCAGTAGCTCAGCGATCCGGGCTTCAATATCATCAATGATATCACTGCTTCCTTCAACGGTCTGAAAATGTTTCTTCAAACTGTTCAGGTAACTGTTTAGTTTGGTGTATGCATCCTCATCGATGTGAAAGATGATCCCGTTTACATTGATATTGACGGTTTTTTTCATATTTTTTTGTTTTCTTGTTATCCTGTGATTTTTTCCACTGCCACGGCTAGTTCCTGCCATCCAGATTTTAATTCACTCAGTACTTTCCGGCCGATGTCTGTGATTTGAAAGTATTTTCGTGGTGGACCTGATTTCGATTCCTCCCATCGGTAAGAGGTCATGCCATCATTTTTCAGCCTTGTCAGCAGAGGATAGAGTGTTCCTTCCACAATGATCAGTTTGGCCTCTTTCAGTTTATCGATGATTTCAGAGGCGTACGCATCATTCTCTGCAATGATGGAGAGAATACAGAGTTCGAGAACTCCTTTGCGCATCTGTGCTTTTTGATTTTCGATGTTCATGCTGCAAACATAATACATAAAAAGGTAATATGCAAGACATAGTACTAAAATAATTAAAATAGCTTCCAACACATAGTACTATGGTGTCATATAAGATGCGTATGTTCAGCGAGTTAATGAATCGTTTGAGAAGTGAAAAAAAATAGTGGACAGAGGGACTAAGGAACAAAGGGACAATAGCACAAAGGGACAAGGCTAATTATCAATGGAAATCATCCGCAATCATGAGCAATCATCCGCAATCATGTGCAATAGTGCACAATAGCATCCAATCACTCTGACTTGATGATAGCCAGGGGAAATTTCAAACCGGTATAGGATTTGAGGTAAGCTTTTATGTAGCCAACGATGATTTTTGCTTCCATGTAGACCGGGATCCGATTTTTGTCATCAGTCACCCAGAAAGCCGCTTCCTGGTCATTCTCAAACACGGTTCCTTCGACCATTGTTGCGACGAATTTCAGGCATCGGTATTGATTCCCGTCTATATTTTCAATGATCTCTTTGCCTATCAGTTTCACCCGGATAGTATAGACACTATCGTCGATAGCCATGCGTAGGGGTATCAACTGCCCGGTGCGGAGAGTATCCAGGTTCATCGACCGAATGAGAAAAGAGCCGGAGAGCATATCGTAGGTACAGGGTTTCATTGGAATTGTATCGGTAACCAGCGGATCGTCATTTCTTTTGGTGTTGCTAAGGACGATTCGGTTACGGTAATCAAACCAGGAGGTGTTCTGAAGCCGGTAACCATTTTCAAAGATGTACCGTTGGAACTCTACGGTCTTGTAGGTGGATGTATCGATCCATGTTTTATAGGTGTCTCTCACTTTAAACAGAAACTCGATGGAAGCGACTGTACGTCCTGTACTGGTAATAAACCAGCAAGGAGTTCCCTTGAAGTCGATCAGCCTGGTGTTAAAATCCACTTTCCCCGCTTTCAACCAGATCGGGCCCAGGTTATAATTGATTTCATAGGTGATATATTCTCCATCGCCAAACGCATAGTTGGATGGCGAGCACTGGCTGAAAGTGAGCAGGGGCATTATCGTGCAGATAATCCCGCATAGCCATCGGGTGATCCTGATAAGGAGGTGAAAATACATGATCCGTTTGCCTTCTAATGAGGGTGCAATGATAATGAAATTTCTAAAGAATCAGTCGGGTTAGTTCTGTCTGGCAGGATTCTTCTCTTCGGTGAAATAGTTAATGAAGTCTGAGATAGCATGTTCGGCAACGGCGACACATTTCCCGTGGATCTTTTGATCTCCTATGCGAGTGTTACGGTTGAAAGATCTTTTGTACTTTTTCACCATGGCGGGGATAGTATCCAGTTGCCGGATTGCTGTCTCCTTGATCATATTCAGCTGTTTCCGGGATGGATCATCGATGGCTTCGATGTATTCAATGGCTTGTTCTGAAACACCATCGATCAGCAGGATATTGATCCCATTGTCGCGGCGGCATTGTGCAAGTTCTTTCAGCAGAACTTCTAAGGGGTGAACTCGTTCCATGGCAGATTAGGTTGAAAACATAACTCACCTCTCTATACAGCCTCTTTCTGAAAAGGTTGCTTGGATATATTCTGATCTAATAAAATTGTACTACTTTTAGTCAGCAGTTTTTGAACTCTAATTTTTTAAGAGAAGAAGATGTCATGAAGATTCTGAAAGGATCTGTCGAAAAGCTGATGCTTCTCATACTGGTTGTCCTTTTTTACGGATGCCATGCACAGAGCGATTCTGAGCAGCATCCAAGAGAGCGTGCAAGGGACCGGATGGTAACAGAGCAGATCCAGTGGAGGGGTGTCACTGACAAGAACGTTTTGCGGGCTATGAGGAGCGTTCCGCGACATGCATTTGTTCCTGAGCCCTATACGGAATTCGCATACGACGATACCCCATTACCTATAGGAGATGGGCAAACCATTTCACAACCTTATATCGTAGGGTATATGACGGAAGCGCTGGATCTGAAGCCTTTTGACAAGGTGCTTGAGATCGGGACAGGATCCGGATACCAGGCCGCAATCCTGGCGGAGATTTGTGATTCTGTTTATACTATTGAGATCTTTGTATCGCTGGCCTCCAGGGCTGGTATTCTTCTGGATAGTTTAGGATACACCAACATCCGGATCAGAAATGGCGACGGCCACCAGGGTTGGCATGAATATGCTCCTTTTGATGCGATCATCGTAACCTGCGCGCCGGAAAAGATCCCGGAACCCCTTCAGGAACAACTTGCCGAGAACGGCCGGATGATCATTCCGGCCGGGGAAAGATCCATTCAATACCTATACCTGCTTGTAAAGAAAAAGGGCAAGATCCGGGAGCGGGCAATCTTGCCGGTTCGGTTTGTGCCGATGATTAACGAAGAGGGGGAGCGATACTAGTTTTGAGACAGGAGGGATGAGGGATGAGGGAGGAGTGTATTTTTATTCAAGAGTCAGAGATACGGGTTCTGATAGATATTCCATAATCGTATTTACGAATCTGGATGAATCACCGCCATCAGCAATTCTATGGTCAACAGTGAGAGATAATGGCAGAATCAGCCCAATATCAAGTTTGTCATCTTTAACAACAGGCTGTTTGCTGATCCTTCCAACACCTAATATTCCTGCCTGAGGATAATTAATGACCGGTACCCCAAATATTCCGCCTATAGAACCAAAACTAGTTACGGTAAATGTGCCGTCTTTTAATTCATCCATTGACAGTTTTCCTGTCCTGGCTCTTTCAGAAAGATGTTGAATCTCTTTAGCTATTTCAATTATACTAAGTTTATCAGCGTTTTTTAATACGGGTACTACCAGGCCTTTTTCAGTATCCACAGCAAGTCCGATGTGATAATACTTTTTATAGATCATATTGCCATTTTCCAAATCCATTTCAGAATTCAATGACTTGAATTTCTTTAATGCAAGAGCAACAGCCTTAATAATAAATGCAAGGTAAGTCAGTTTGATCCCTTCTTCTGCGTATTTATCTTTATACGTCGTTCTGATTCTGTCAAGTTCACTGATTTCAACCTCTTCAAACACTGTCATATGAGCAGCATTGTGTTTTGATCGAATCATATTTTTTGCGATCGTTTTTCTGATTTGAGTCATCGGTTCAATCTCAACCATTGCCTCCTTGCTGCTGATCATTGTATTCGGGCCTGATAGGCTGGGGGCCTTTCCATTCTTTCTATGTTTCAATATATCAGCTTTCATTACTCTGCCTGCCGGTCCTGTCCCTTTAACATTGTTAATTTCAACGCCAAGGTCTTTTGCCAGAGCACGTGAAACGGGAGTCGCAATCGCTCTCTTTTTAGCTGGTGACAGAACTGAGGATGTATGTTCAAATCCTTCCTTACTTGACGTTAAGATTGCACTGGTTCCGGCAATCTCTAACGTTCCCACAACACCGGTGCCTTCTTCTTCAATCCCTTCAATTTCAATCTCCACCAAGGCGTCGCCTACATGAATGGTTTCACCTTCTTTACCGAATAAAGTGACCAGCGTACCTGTTTTTGGTGATGGAATATCTGTTACAACTTTATCTGTCTCCATGGTTACAAGAGGATCTCCTGACTCAACCTTTTGACCTTTTTTGACGAGCCACTCGAAAATGGTTCCTTCTTCAAGCCCTTCGCCGATATCCGGAAATTTGAAAATATATATCATTGGACTAGAATTTTACTGTTTTTTCAATGTCATAAAATATTTTCTCGGGAGATATCATATAATGATGCTCACCCTTGGGCAATGGTACAATTGTATCGAAGCCTGTAATCCGCTTGGGAGGAGCTTCCAGGTATAGAAATGCATCTTCAAGAACTAACTGGGCTATTTCCGAAGCAACACCAAAACTCTTTGGACTTTCAGTTACAGTGATAATTCTTCCTGTTTTTTGAACAGAATTTGCAATTGTATCCCTGTCAACTGGATAGATTGAACGCAGGTCAATCAATTCAACGGAGATCCCTGCTTCTTTTGCCAGAATCATCGCTTTCTGAGCTTCTCTGATCATGGCTCCATAAGCGACCAGAGTTACATCAGTACCTTGCGAAATAATGTTTGCCTTTCCTAATGGAATTGAATATTTATCTTCTGAGACTTCTTGTTTTACAGCTCGATAGATTCTTTTTGGTTCCATAAAGATTATCGTATCATTACTTTCGACTGCAGTAATCAACATGCCTTTTGCATCGTGTGGTGTGGAGGGAATCACCACTTTTACCCCGGGCATATGTCCGAACAGGGCTTCCATGCTTTCTGAGTGATGTTCAAGTGCATTTATTCCTCCGCCATAAGGCATTCTGATTACTATGGGAGTTTGATATCTTCCTCTGCTTCTGTTTCGCATTCGTGCAGCATGTGAGATAATTTGATTGAAAGCAGGATAAACAAATCCTGAGAATTGAATTTCAACAACAGGTCTGAGTCCTGCCACGGCCATACCGACAGCTGTTCCTACAATTCCTGATTCTGCAAGAGGTGAATCAAAGACTCTATCGTTGCCATATTTCTTTTGCAGCCCTTCTGTTACTCTGAATACTCCGCCTTCAACGCCAACATCCTGACCATATACAATGGTATTTCTGTCCTCTTTCAGCTTAATGTCTAATGCATCGTTGATCGCATTGACCATATTCATTATCTTCATTTTCTCTCCTCCATCCATGTTAAAAACTTCTCTTGTTCAACTTTCTGTTTTTGCAGATCCTCCGGCATTTCGTCATACATAAACTGAAACACATCGTCAAGGGAACTTTCAGGATAGTTTTCGGCGTCTTCAAATTGTCTGTCGATCTCTTTCTTGTATTGTATAATAACTCTCTCCTCTTCTTTTTCCGACCATAGTTTCTTGTCAATCAAATATGCCTTTAATCGTTTAAGAGGATCTTTTTTATCCCACTCTTCTTCCTCTTTCTTCGTTCTGTATTTTGTCGGATCATCGGAAGTTGTATGAGCGCCTTTTCTGTAAGTTACTGCCTCAACCAGCACCGGCCCGTTTCCTTCTCCTGTACGTTTGGCAGCATTTTTAAGCGCAGCATACATAGCAAAATAATCATTGCCGTCTACCATTATACCTTCAATTCCATATGCTACAGATTTGATTGCAATATTTTCTGAGGCTGTCTGTATTGAAAAGGGTGTGGAGATTCCGTATTGATTATTCTGAACGATAAAAATCACAGGGACTTTCCACGTTCCGGCAAAGTTCAACGCTTCGTGAAAATCTCCTTCTGATGTTCCGCCGTCTCCCACAAAAGCAAATACGACCTGATCTTTGTTATTGTATTTGATTTCATATCCGATCCCTGTTGCATGAACCAGTTGTGATGCTATAGGGACAGACAATGGCAGGATATTCTTCGCATCCTTAAACAACGATCCATCTTCGTATCCCATAAAGTACAAAAAAAGTTCTTTCAGAGTAGCTCCTTTTGCAAGATACGCTCCCATTTCCCGGAAAGCCGGCACCAGCCAGTCATCTTCTCTCATAACTGCTCCTGCAGCTCCTGAAATTGCTTCCTGGCCATAATTCGGGGGATAGGTATAGATCCTTCCCTGGCGCTGATAAGAAACGATTTGTAAATCAGCTGTCCTGGCAAAAAGCATCTCTTTGTATGCGTTTACGATTTGTTCATTTGACAATTCAGGCATCCACTCTTTATTTATGATCATGCCATCGTCATCGATTATTCTGAACAACTTATCTTGTATTGGATTATATTCTTTAAACATGGCCTCTCTTTATTATTATTTAGACTAAATCCAGACAAAGATAATACCAAATAATGGTTCTACAAAAAAAAAGTGAAAGAAAATGACAAAGAAATTCTTAGTACACCGAAACAATACTAAGATGGAGAGCGTAAACTTCGATAAGATCCTCCTTATTTGGTGGATTCCCTTTTCGTCTCTAACCTTGATTTGTCAATGTACGTTGGAGCATTTTTGGGGGCTACCCCTTTTTTAATCTGGCGATAATAGGAATATGTTAACGGCTCACTGATCTCATCC
>CAZTSX010000004.1:17770-75515 GCA_964616825.1 uncultured Prolixibacteraceae bacterium | reverse complement strand
TCATCCCAAATTTTACATCCATTTCTTTTAACTTGTTGAAATCTTTGCCGCTCTTAAAACCAAATCGTCCAAAGATTTCGGGCTCTGTGTTTTTAACCAAGACAGAGACGGAAAAATGAGCATATTTTTCGATAAATTCACAAGTGAAATTATTTTTACTACAGCAAACGGCAAATTTTGCGGGCTCTGATGTTACCTGAAAGACTGTATTTGATATAAACCCGTTACCCCGGTTTTTATCTCCTGAGCAAACGATATATAATCCGTAAGTAATTTCAAATAGTGCCTTAATATTTACCATATCTATTTTATTTTGTTACAAGTATTCATTTTCACACCTTCCGTGAAGCGGTATATTTCGCAAGTTAACGATATAGCATATCTTTTACGGGATTTTTGTTTGGGATTTACGTAGATACATAAAGATTTACAGTGGTGTCCGACTAAAAAAGCAGCCTTAAGATCTACATGTTGATTGATGCAGTGCAATCTATTGGCCGGTTTATGCATTCAATCTAGATTCAATATACCGTTAATATAGAATAATAGTGCTCCCGACATGCTCCCGACATATATAGGAGATGATCACAAGCAACCACCCCGTGGTTAGGTATGAGGGTAAGAGAGTATGAGTGTATGGGAGTATGAGATTAGGTGAGTAGGAATCTTGAATCTCAATTTTTGTAGCGTGGACGAGAGTTGAACTCGTGACCTCCGGGTTATGAATCCGACGCTCTAACCAACTGAGCTACCACGCCAATTTCGCGGGGGCAAAGATACGTGTTTCAAAAATAAGTGCAAAGAAAAACCAGAGGCTCTTTGATCTTACTGGCAGGTTCTGTTGCTTCGTTGCTGCGCACCTCGTAATGACAATGATGACTAGATTACTGGATAACTTGATAACTGGATGGATTTTTTTATCTTTACATTGAAGTAAAACCAATCTATAACCAGATGAGAACAGTTGCTCTGTTTGCTGTACTATTGCTCGTCGCAATGCTGTTTGTGCAATGCAAGAAAGATAATGGTTCTGAACCCCAGGGTTCAACAACGAAGATCGAGGTGATCATCAACGATATTCCTTATCCGACTGAGAAATTCCTCCGTATAGGATACACTATCCGCATGTGGGAATATGGGAAAGAGGATCTCGAACTGGAGAAGATCGTAGTCCTCGATCCCGACTCAAAATCGGAGTTAATGACGCTGAATAAAGCAGACCTTCCGTATATCTGGAAAGACCCTATCCCCCAAATTCCTTTTTTTACATTTGATAAGCTGACACACTACTACATCTCCATCCAGTTGCCGATTCCTTTAGAACATCCAAAACCGGCCAATATTTCGCACCGGTTTGAATTCATGGATACAATACAAAACCAGCAGGTAATTCTGGAGGGAGCTTCATTTTCACCCCGTATCAATGAGACCCCTATTGCGATTGCATCACCTGTGAAAGGGAAAAACTGGTTGTTCGTCAGCCAGTCGACAATGGGTTATCATTTTTATGTATTCCTCTTCGTGGATGGTCAGATGTGGAGACAGGAACGATTTGCATTCGATAACATGCAATTCAACGACGAACTGAACGACATATTGGATGGCCCTTCACAGGCGAATGAATCTTATTTCAATTATGGGGATACCCCTCTATGCAGTTGCCGACGGAGTTGTTGTCAAGCTCCAGGACGGGATAGAGGAGAACAACGGAGATACACAGGATAAACCACCCCAGTCAATTGATGGCTATCCTGGTAATTACCTCTTACTTGATATCGGAGGAGGGCATATTGCGGCCTATGGACACTGTATTCCCAACTCGTTCTTTGTGTCAGTTGACGATATACTTACTGAAGGTGATCCGATTGCTTTACTGGGCAACTCAGGCGCCTCAGGAATGCCACACCTCCACTTTCAAATCTGTGACAGGCCCAATTTTAATTTTTCCCAGGGAATCCCGTTTGTGTTGAAGGAGTATACCAAAATTAATGAATTTAACCTGGCAGGAAACCTTCTCAATCCACCTGTTGAAACTGTTGTCAATTCCATGATGGAGGAGAGATCAGTCTTCAATATTGATTGAAATCGTTTTGATGTTGACAAATTCACGGATCCCATAACTCCCCAATTCTCTTCCGTACCCCGATTGTTTGATCCCTCCGAAAGGAAGTCGCGGATCCGATTTGGTCATGCCGTTGACAAACATCGCCCCACTCTCCACCTTGCGGGCGATCTGTTCTCCCCGGGCGATATCGTTTGTCCATACGCTGCCACCCAGTCCGAATACCGAGTCGTTTGCAACGCGCACAGCCTCTTCATCTGTTGCAACAGGGATGATTGCGACTAACGGTCCGAAAGTCTCCTCCGAATAGGCTGGCATTCCAGCCTTTACATTTGTCAGGATCGTAGGTTGATAGTAACATCCCTTACGATCATATCTGGTTCCTCCGGCGATCATGGTTGCACCCATCTGAACCGACTCCTGCACCTGCCGGTCGATATCATCAACCAGGTCGGGCCGGGCCAGGGGACCGATGTCTGTTGCGGGATCCAGGGGATCTCCGGCTTTCAGCTCAGTAAAAGCCTGATGAACCCGGTTGGTAAATGCTTCCAGTACCGGTTCATGAACGATAAATCGCTTGGCTGCTATGCAGCTCTGTCCCTGGTTGATCATGCGTGAGTTCACGGCATGTTGTACGGCTAGTTCCAGATTGCAATCCTCAAGTACGATAAATGGATCTGATCCCCCCAGTTCGAGAAGTGTTTTTTTGATCCTCCGGCCTGCTGCAGCTGCTACCTGACTTCCGGCGTATTCACTACCTGTAAGTGTTGCAGCAACCACTGCAGGGTGGTCGATAACTGTTTCTACCATGCCAGATGGGATCATCAAGGTGCGAAAGAGATCTGCCGGGAATCCGGCTTCGCGAAAGATCTCTTCAATGGCCAGTGCACACCCGGGCACATTGGAGGCATGTTTCAACAGGCCACCATTGCCTGCCATCAGGGTGGGCGCTGCAAACCGGAAGACCTGCCATAACGGAAAGTTCCAGGGCATCACGGCCAAAATCACACCCAGAGGCTGGAAAGCAACAAAACTGCGAGAAACATCTGAAGGAATCACTTCATCCTGCAGAAAACGTTCTGCATTCTCCGCGTAATATTCACATCCCCAGACACATTTTTCTACTTCGGCTTCCGACTCCCGGATAATCTTACCCATTTCAAGGGTCATTAACTTTGCCAGCTCATCTTTGCGTTTTCTGAGCAAAGAGGCTGCTTTCATCATAAGTTCACTTCGGAGAGAAAAGGGTGTCTCTTTCCACCTAACCCATTCATGATTGGATTTGTTGATGATCTCAACCACCTCCCCGGACGTGTGTTCACGGTACTCCTTGATGGTCTGATTGTTCGCAGGATTGATACTTTTCATAATCTCACTTTTTCATTAACTCACCATTGCCGCGTCGCTTCACTCCTCGCAATGACATTCTTCACCATTTCGCCAATTTACCAGATTAATTAAGTTTCTTCCTTAAATAGAATCCTGTATATGAATCCTTGCATTTGATCAAAGCTTCCGGTGTGCCGGTAAAAACTACATGACCGCCTTCATCTCCTCCCTCTTTACCAAGGTCGATGACCCAGTCAGCCGATTTAATGATCTCAGGATTGTGCTCAATTACCAGCACTGAATGTCCGATCCGGATCAACGAGTCGAATGCGACGAGTAACTTGTGAATATCGTGGAAGTGAAGACCTGTGGTAGGTTCATCGAAGATAAAGAGTGTAGGTTTGCCGGTATTGCCTTTGGAGAGAAAGAAAGCCAGTTTGATCCGTTGTGCCTCACCGCCCGATAGGGTAGAAGAGGATTGACCAAGTTTCAGGTATCCCAGTCCAACATCCTGCAACGACTTCAACCGGGAGAGGATCCGTTTTTCAGAGGTAGTTGGATGGCTGTCGTAGGTGAAGAAAGCGATGGCTTCCTCCACGGTCATCTCCAGGATGTCAACAATGGTCTTCTCCCTGTATTTCACATCCAGCACCTCTTCTTTAAATCGCTTTCCCTGGCAGACGTCACATGTAAGGTAGATATCTGCCATGAACTGCATCTCAATCTTTTGTACCCCGTCTCCCTCGCACTCTTCGCACCTTCCTCCGGCGATGTTGAAGGAAAAATACCCGGGTTTATATCCCCTTACTTTTGCCAGTTTCTGATCGGCAAAGAGGTGCCGGATCTCATCAAATGCTTTGATATAGGTAGCAGGGTTGGAGCGGGAAGAGCGTCCGATGGGATTTTGATCTACCAGCTCTACCGATCCAATACGACTGATGTCTCCGGCAATACGATCGAATTTCCCTGTCTTTTCCGCCCATCCGCCATGGATTTTTTTCAGTGCCGGGAAGAGAATACGTTTGACAAAGGATGTCTTTCCTGAGCCACTAACACCTGTGATCACGGTGAAAATATGTAACGGGATATCAACATTGATCATCTTCAGGTTGTTCTCTCTGGCTCCTGTAATGCTGATGTACTCTTTCCACTCCCTGCGCTTCGCCGGGATCTCGATGGAGAGCTTACCGGCAAGGTATTTTCCTGTCAGGCTTGCTTCCGAAGAGATTATTTTATCACCGTTACCCTGAAAAACGACTTCTCCGCCTTGATGTCCTGCCAACGGACCAATATCGATGATCTCATCAGCCGCACGAATGATCTCTTCGTCGTGTTCGACTACGATGACGGTGTTACCGAGATCGCGTAATCGCATCAGGACATTTATCAGCCGCTGTGTATCCCGGGCATGCAATCCGATGCTGGGCTCATCGAGAATATACATGGAGCCAACCAGACTACTTCCCAGGGCTGTAGAGAGATTGATCCGTTGAGATTCACCTCCTGACAGGGTAGATGAGAGGCGATTCAGGTTCAGGTACCCCAACCCAACATCACTCAGGGCCTCCAGCCGGTTATTGATTTCGGTCATGAGTCGTTTTGCGACAGATTGGTCATACCCATTCAGCTTCAGGTTCAGGAAGAACTTCTGAAGCTCCTCTACCGGCATCAGGACCAAGTCGTTGATCGATTGGCCGTTGATCTTCACATAAGATGCATCCTTGCGCAGGCGGGTGCCGTCGCATTCCGGACAAATGGTTTTTCCGCGGTAGCGCGACATCATTACCCGGTACTGGACTTTATAATTCTGGCTTTCAATAAATTCGAAGAATCGGGTAAGTCCTTTGAAATAGTTGTTGCCTTTCCATAGTAATGTCTTCTGTTTCTCAGTTAATTCGTAAAAAGGTTTGTGAATGGGAAAATCAAATTTGTATGCATTCAAAGTCAGCTCCTTCTTCCATTCGCTCATCTTTTCTCCACGCCAGCAGGCGATTGCATCGTCGTATATAGAAAGACTTTTATTTGGCACAACCAGATCTTCATCAACTCCGATCACGCTCCCGAAGCCTTCGCAGTGTGTGCAAGCGCCATAAGGATTGTTGAAACTGAAAAAGTTTGATGTAGGCTCTTCAAATGTGATTCCGTCAGCTTCAAATTTACTGGAGTAATGATGGCGCCGTGTCCTGCCATTGCTGTACTCCGCAATACAGTCGCCATGGCTCTCGAAAAAGGCTGTTTGGACCGAATCGGCCAAACGGCTGGACAGGTCTTCATCATCGGGTTGGATGGTAACTCTGTCAACGACCAGAAACAGCTCTTTATACTGACAATCATTTTGCTCCAATGCCTCTTCGATCCGGATAATCTGGCCATCAACCATCACACGAATAAAGCCCTGTTGCAGAAGCACCATACATTTGGATCTGAGATCACCATTGGTAGGCAGTCCATTGAGAGGGGAGAATATCGTAGCTTTTGTTCCCTGGGGTTGCTTGAGGATGGCATCCACCACGTCGGATACGCTGTCACGTTTCACCAGCTTCCCGGAGACAGGACTATAGGTCTTACCAATCCGGGCATAAAGCAGTTTTATATATTCATAGAGTTCTGTGGATGTGCCGACGGTTGATCTCGGATTTAAGGCGTTGACCTTCTGTTCAATAGCAATGGCAGGAGAGATCCCGGAGATGGAGTCCACTTCCGGCTTGCTCATTCGTCCAAGGAATTGACGTGCATAGGCGCTCAGGCTCTCAACGTAACGGCGTTGTCCGTCGGCATAGAGCGTATCGAAAGCCAGTGACGATTTACCGGATCCGGAGAGGCCCGTGATCACCACAAACTTGTTCCGGGGTATTGCCAGGCTTATATTCTTCAGGTTGTTGACCCGGGCACCCTTGATAATGATGTAATTACGTGGATCAAGGTTTTTTAAACTTCTCATTGTATCTTCCCGCAGAAACTGCGAAATTAACAAGAAAATTTGCTTTTCATTTTTTTTTCTTTATTTTTGCTGCAACCTTTGAACAAAAGGGGCGTATTATAAATAACTATTCACCGCGCTTCCGCGCATAACCAACAGGAGGGACAATATCGGCTAGACTTCTACTCTTTTTTGACTAAAAAGGAGGTCCCATGAAAACCCAGACAATCAGTGATCAAAAGCTGATTAGCAGGTATATAGCCGGTCACGAGTCTGCCCTCGAACAGTTGGTCCGTCGCCACAAAAATCGTGTCTTTGCTTATATCCTTATGATCGTAAAAGATAAGGAGTTAGCTGAAGATCTATTCCAGGATACATTCATTAAGGTGATCAATACAATTCGATTAGGCCATTACAAAGAGGAAGGGAAATTCATTCAATGGGTGATGCGTATTGCGCATAACCTCATCATCGACTATTTCAGGAAAGCGAAACGGATTCCGGTGATTGAGAACAAGGATGAATACGATATCTTTGACAAAGTTCGCCTTCCTGTGGAGTCTGTCGAAGAGATGATGATCACAGAACAGATCCACAAGGATGTAAAGCGCCTGATTGAATACCTGCCGAAAGAGCAGAAAGAGGTGTTGGTCATGCGACACTATGGCGATATGAGTTTCAAGGATATTGCAGAGGTCACGAATGTAAGTATCAACACCGCTCTCGGTCGTATGCGATACGCCCTGATCAATCTCAGAAAACTGGTACAGGAGAAAGAGGTTATTTTGACAGTTTAGGTTTTTTTTCCAACAGATAAAATAAGTCAAAACTTCTTCCGTTTCATAGGTATGAAATGTTGTCAAACCATAAATCACGCCTATGAAGCGAAACTTTACGATTTTTTTCGGAAACCCTGTATCAGATGGGGGATCAGATCCTTATGATCAGAAAAACAACAAAAGCGTTTCTCCCAGTGAATATGTGATCAGGAATATTCTGAACTACTCGAAATCCTTGTCAATCCTGAATACTCATCGAACCGGCACGATCACCCTGGTGATGAACTAAAAAAGAGGCTGCCTTAACCAATTAAGACAGCCTCTACTTTTTTTACCTGTTGTAGTTACATCCGCTCTTCTTTTATCCTCGCCTTCTTACCTCGCAACTTCCTCAGATAGAAAATCCTCGCCCTTCTGACTACTCCTCTCTTGTTGATTACTATCTTTTCAATGAAAGGAGAATTGATCGGAATAATCCGCTCAACACCAATGTTTCCTGAGATTTTCCTAATTGTGAATGTCTTTGTAGCTCCTTTTCCGGCAAGCTGAAGAACGACCCCCTGAAAATTCTGGGTACGTTCTTTGTTGCCCTCTTTGATTTTATAATGAACGGTAATCGTGTCACCTGCTTTAAAAGCCGGAAACTCTTTCTTTTCAACAAAATTCTCCTCAACGTAATTGATAATCTCTGCTTTATTCATTACTTATTCTCCGTACATATTGTTTTGAAAAGGGAGTGCAAATATAGAAATTTTTTCATTACACAAGCCAGAGAGAGGGATAATTTTCCGGAAAAGGGACAAGGGATCCCGGTTACTCATCATCAAGTAACCCAGGTCGGCGTTTGCGTGTTCGTTGGAGTGATTGCTCGTGCCTCCATTTCGCTATCTCCTTATCGTTGCCAGAGCGGAGAATCTCAGGAACAGTGTGACCGCGGAAGTCGAATGGCCGTGTGTAGACGGGAGGTGAGAGCAGGTTATCCTGAAACGAGTCGGAGAGGGCAGAAGTTTCATCTCCCAGGACACCAGGGATAAGCCTTATCACTGTATCGACCAGGACTGCTGCAGCTATCTCACCACCGGAAAGCACATAGTCGCCGATGGAGATTTCACGCGTGATGAAATGTTCCCGGATGCGTTCATCAATGCCTTTGTAGTGGCCGCACAGTAACATCAGGTTCCGCCTTATCGAGAGCCGGTTCGCCGTCTGCTGATCGAGTAGTTCTCCATCCGGACTTAGATAGATCACTTCATCATATGATCTCGCAGCTTTAAGCTTGTCAATACACCTGGCGATGGGTTCAGCCATCATCACCATGCCAGCTCCTCCGCCATAAGGATAATCATCCACCCGTTTGTGCTTATTGGTGCTGTATTCACGGAAGTTGTGGAACCGGATCGTGATGAGACCCTTCTCTTTGGCGCGCTTGATAATGGAATGGAGGAATGGCCCTTCAAACATTTCCGGAAAGATAGTTAGAATATCAATCTCCATGTCAGACTTCTATTTTATTGTGAAAGAGCAATGTAGTGCTCTCCGATTGGCAGTTGAGTGATTCATCTGCCTGGAACTCAATCGAGGTTTCCAGCGGATGCTCGATGTTGTTTGTAATGAAGCATCTCCCACTATATTTAGCTTCATCATCGATGATGGATACTGCATATATACCATCCGGTGGAATCAGTTTATGCTCCTCTTCCAGTTGAATGGAATAGCGGTCAGCGCTTTTTTGGGATGGTTGGGGTGTAACTTGCTGACAATTTCCTGAGATGATGAAGTTGTGATCGAGGTGGCGGTTTGCTTTCCGGATATCTCCCTTTATCAGGGCCTTTCGGATGGAGACAGAACTCACTGTTTCCTGCTGGATATCCTGTTCCGGGATCTGCTCCACCTCAAACCCAAACTGCTTTCCCAATTGCATCATCAACTCGGTATCTCCTTCCCGGTTATGACCAAAGTGATGGTTATAACCTGTGACGATTTTGCGTGGGTGAATCTTTTTCAGTAAAATGTCTCTGACAAAGCTGACGGATGAAATTTTACTGAATTCCAGCGTGAAGTTGGCAATGATCAGGTGGTCTATCCCCGCTTTATTGAGAAGTTCGATTTTCTCCCGTTGTGAGCTGATCAGCTTCAGGTTCTTTCCATATGTATCCGGATAAAGGACCTGTCGTGGGTGTGGATGAAAGGTGATCAGTACTGTCTCCCCTCCGATATCAAAAGCGATCTTTTTCAGACGTTCCAGGATCACTTTGTGACCGTTATGGACCCCATCAAAGGATCCTGTTGTTACGACTGCATTTCGTATTTCCTCCAGATTGTTGAAGTCGTAGTGAATGTTCAAGACGGCCTTTCTTATTTGAAGCGTTCGTCGTTTTTCTTAGCGAAGAATGCTACTTTTTCGAGAGAGGTTATCATGTCATACTCTTCAAGGTAGACATATGCTGGAACGTAAAGCGGTTTGGGCGAGTAATTCAGGATCCCTTTTACTCCTGCATCTACCAGGGCTTCGGCAATCTCCGGAGCCGAATCTGAGGGTACGGTGATGATGCCAATGGAGATGTTGTTCTTTTTAACCTCATCAGCGAGATTGTTAATGTGGTAAACGGGGACGCCATCGTAAGAACGATTGATCTTTTCCGGATTGATATCAAACGCTACTATGATATTTAATTTCGCCCGTTTTCCTTTGAAGTAACTAATCATCGCTTTCCCGAGGTTTCCCAGTCCGATAACCACTACCCGTTGGCCCTTTTCAGTATCTATAATTCTTCCGATCAGTTCGATCAACTCTTTAATGTCATATCCTTTCCGCAGGTTTCCGGAGTATCCGATCAGCATCAGGTCACGCCTTACCTGAACAGGTGTGATATGCAGCATATGCGCAATCTCGTGCGAAAAAACATGTGTTTTCTCCTTCGATAAGATTAACAGAAGCGCTCTTCTGTATTGACTCAGGCGCTCGACTGTTTTGTGCGGGAGGTTTTTTAAATACATATGGATAGTTTTATCGAAATATAAAAGTAAATAAAATATTACAACTTGGCGAAGAAATTCTGAAATCCTTCTGAAAATTTCACTTCATATGTTCCGTCTGGCTGACTGAATATCAGGAAAGCATCTATTTCCGGATGGGATTTCAGGAAAGTCAGCGTTCGCTCCAGTCCCATTACCATAAATGCTGTTGCGTATGCATCGGCCGAAGTGCAATCGGTGGCAATAACTGAAACACTAAGTAGGCTGTGGTGAGTCGGATAGCCTGTTTTTGGATTGATCGTATGAGCATATTTGATTCCGTCGCTGACGAAATAGTTCCTGTAATTCCCTGATGTGGCTATCGATTTGTTGACGATGGCCAAGGTTTGTTGAACGGATTGAGCTGCAGAATCGTTTTCAGCCGGTTTCTCAATCGCAATGATCCATTTCTTTCCTCCGGGTTTCAATCCACCTGCACGGATCTCCCCGCCAATATCAATCAGGTAATGATGGAAGTTTTTGCTTTCCAAAAATGATGCCAGCAAGTCAACAGTATAACCCTGGGCAATAGCATTTAAATCGATCTGTACCAGGGGATTGCTTTTCCGGATCTCATCACCCATAATCTCAATCATATGGAAACCAGTATGCACCAACAGGCTATCGACCTGCCTGGGGGGGGGCAACAATCCCTTTTTTTGCCTGAATCCCCACGCTTTTACAAGTGGGCCTGTCGTGATGTCAAACGCTCCTTCTGTGGCCTCAGAGATCTCCTGGGATCGATTAAGGATAGATAGGAAATGGTCGTTGAATGTTACCGGTTCGTTTCGGTTAAACCTTGAAATGATGGAGTTGCTGTCATAAAGGGAGGCTGTCCGGTTGATCACGTATAAGAGTGAGTCTATGTCTTGTTGCAGTTCGTCAGGATTGGTTTCGCCATAAATCGTAATGGAAAATGTAGTGCCCTGTGTGTAACCTGAATAATTGACAGGTTCCGCATTATCTTGAGGGGAGCAGGCTGTGATCAGCAGAGAGAGGATAATGGGGCAGAAGAGCTGTTTCATAATTCCTGAATGGTGTATTGATGCGGCTAACTCAAAACAGATAAAACCTGTAGCAAAGATAGAGGAGTTTGAGGAGAAAGCTACAGGATTTATCGCGTTGTCTTTTATGAGGTTTTCAGGGATTGTGTAGTTTTGCTGATTAATCAAGAATTGAAATAAAGCAGGATTGTATGTTCTATTTAATGATCATTGTGTTTATCCTTGGTTACACAGCTATCGCACTGGAGCATCCTATACGGATCAATAAATCGGCTTCAGCGTTGGTTTTGGCTGTACTCATGTGGGTGGTATTCATGTTTGCAGGAGATCAGGTTTTAATCAACGCTTCGGGTTTGCACAAATATCTGGAGGAGGTAACCGGTGGAACATTTGCAAGTTGGATCACGCACCATGAGTTGTTACACCACCTGGGAGAGATCTCAGAGATTCTCTTTTTTCTGCTGGGAGCCATGACAATTGTTGAACTGATCGACTCGCACGAAGGCTTTCGGATCATCACCGATAAGATTAAGACAACAAAGAAAATCAAGCTTCTGTGGATCATTGCTATACTGACCTTTTTTATGTCGGCCACTCTGGATAACCTGACCACTTCGATTGTTATGGTTGCCCTGTTGCGAAAGCTGATCGCCGATAAAAAAGATCGATGGTTCTTTGCCGGGATCGTGATCATTGCTGCTAACAGTGGGGGAGCATGGAGTCCGATCGGTGATGTAACTACGATCATGCTCTGGATTGATGGTCATGTAACTACCGGAACAATAATCATGAAAACCATTGTTCCCAGTTTTGTTTCGATGGTTATCCCGTTTGCGATTCTCTCTTTCATGATGAAGGGCGACATCAAAAGACCGGCTCTCTCTATCGGAAGTAGTTATATTAACCCCACTACAGCATTTGAGCGGAATTTTATCTTTTTCCTGGGAGTGGGATGCCTGTTGATGGTTCCGGTTTTTAAAACGGTTACTCACCTTCCACCATACCTGGGTATGTTATTGGGACTGGGTGTACTTTGGATTACAACAGAAATTCTTCATAAAAAGAAGAATGTGGAGCACAAGCCAATGCTGACGGTGGTGGGAATCCTTCGTCGTGTCGATACCTCAACCATACTTTTCTTTCTGGGTATTTTGCTTGCTGTTGCTGCGCTGCAGAGTGCAGGTCACCTGGAGTTGCTTGCGAATACCCTGAATAAGTATGTAGGGAATCTATACGTGATCAATATAATCATTGGTGTGCTATCCGCCATTGTTGATAACGTCCCACTGGTTGCCGGGGCTATGGGGATGTACGGGGAGACGTTTGTTGTAGACCACTATTTCTGGCAAATGCTTGCTTATTGCGCCGGAACAGGGGGAAGCATCCTGATCATTGGTTCAGCTGCAGGTGTTGCTGTGATGGGGATGGAGAAAATTGACTTTATCTGGTACCTCCGGACGATCACGATCTGGGCTCTGATAGGTTATTTTGCTGGAGCAGTCACCTACTGGCTGATGAATACTTACCTTTATACCTGAGCGGGGCTGGATTAACTTTTCGTAACTAACCGGAAGCCATTTCCGTGAATGTTGCCTATCTCTACATTTGGGTCTGCTTTCAGGTATTTTCTGAGACGGGTAATGAAGACATCCATACTCCTTCCGTTGAAATAATTGTCGTCGCCCCAGATCTTCTCAAGTGCATCTTTTCGCACCAGAACCAGATCCTTTACTTCACAGAGCATCTTCAGCAATTTGGCCTCTTTGGGTGATAACGATTGAACCTTATCTCCGAAAGTTAATGTTCGCAACATAGAGTTGAAGGTAAAACTTCCAATCTGGAATTCAATGCTTTGACTCTCATCCTGCTCTGTCTGTTCGTGACGCTTCAGGATCGCCTTGAGTTTATAAAGCAATACCTCTGAGTCAAAGGGTTTGGTAATGTAGTCGTCAGCGCCGGCTTTAAATCCTTCCAGCATATCGGCTTTCAGTGATTTGGCTGTCAGAAAAACGAACGGCAGGTCCGGATGGAGTTTTTTGATTTCAAGGGCCAGGGTAAATCCATCCATTTCCGGCATCATCACATCCAGGATGCAGATATCGTAGGAGTCTGATTTCACAGATGCCAGTCCCTGCTTCCCGTCTACCCGTAAGGTTACATTGTATTCATTCAACTCGAGATATGATTGCATGGTCGAACCGAAATTCGGATCATCCTCAACCAGCAGTATTCTTACTTTCCTTTTCATGACATTAATAGTTATTCGTTGTTTGCTGCTTGTTATAAAGTGGTAATCCAATCTCAAAGCAGCTCCCCTTATCTTGTTCACTGTCGATTTTGATCTCTCCGTGATGAGCCATGACAATGGCTTTCACATAACTTAAGCCGAGTCCGAATCCTTTGATATTATGAACATTCCCGCTCGTTAACCGGTAAAATTTATCGAAGACCCGTTTTTGTACATCTTTGCTCATGCCCATTCCTTTGTCCTTGATGCAAAAATAAAAACATCCGGATCTGTTTTCTGTATGTATAGTGATATCGGGTTTCTCAAGGGAGTATTTGTTGGCATTGTCCAGCAGGTTCATGAGGACGTTCCGCATGTGGCTTTCATCTATTTCCACGATCTGTTCAGTAGCCTCAAACTCTGTCTGGATGGTTCCGCCACGCTTTTCTACAATCAGCTTGAAGTGATTGACTGTGCGTTGGATCAACTCCTGTAAGTTTATAGGTTCCATGAAAAGCTTGAAATCACGGCTATCGAGAAGCGACATCTGAAGAACCTGTTCCACACGCGAATTCATCCGGCTGTTCTCCTCTTTGATAATTCTCGTATAGGACTTGATCTGAGTCGGTTTCTCTATCACTTTTGGGTTGTTGATGGAATCAGCTGCAATGGAGATAGTAGCGATCGGGGTTTTGAACTCGTGTGTCATGTTGTTGATGAAATCAGTTTTGATGTCCGATATTTTCTTTTGCCTGATCATGACAAAGATGCTGAGCCCGGACGAGAAGATGATAATCATGGTAAATAACAGCGAGCCGAGCATCAGGAATGATAATGATTTGGCGATATGAGATTGCTGTCCGGGGAAATAAACCAGTAACTGATCAGGCTTTTCGATTACATCATTGGGGAAGAGTGATATCTTGTGATCACTGGCAAGGTTTTCAGAGGTGAAACCGGTAGAGTGAATGGGTATCGGATTGCTGTCGCTGACCGGGTTATATACGGCGAACTCAAAAGGAATATTGATGTTGTTATCTGCAAGGGATGAATTGAGTGTGCTTTTAAGCATTTTTTTATCGATCCGGGCCTCCACCGCTTTTGGAAATTCTTCATATTCAATTGCCATGCGCTGGATCAGATCCTGCAGTTGTTTTGTTCGTTTGTTCAGTTTCTTGATTTTGTGCTCAACCACTTTTGATGCTTTTTTTTGTGCATCGGGTGATTGAGGGTTCACAACAATAAGTTCAGTGGGATTGTGCCTGACGATTACTCTTGGATCGCTTCTGGTTTGGTTATCAGCTCTCTTATATTCTGGCCTGGGAGGATCCGGTCTGGTAATATGAATCTCAGGTATAGAATAATGCTCATTTTCGGTCTCGAAATCAACCCGGGTATCGAATTCCTGCTTGTGGATCAGCTTTTCCTGTTCAATCCAGAGGGAATCCAGTTTTTTGATCTGAGATTCCTGCCACTGAAATTGATTGAGTACGATATTTTCTTCAATGGGAATAAAGTCTTCGATCTGTTCCATGATGGAGTCAATCTCTTTCTGTTGTTCCAGGCTCCATGTGAGGGACATCTGGTAATTTGTTTGCAGACGCGCGGCATGATCATAATCGTACGAAAAATAACCTGACCTGGATTTAACTCTTAGCGGTTTCCCATAGAGGGCTATCTGTAACTGATCCAGATCAATCTGGCTCTGTTCCAGTGTCATGCTGTCTTTGGCATAACTTCTGATCAGGTTAAGAATGCTGTCGGAGATGAGGCGTTGGCGGATCAGTTGCATATTCTCACTGGTCTCCAGCCTTGTTACCACACCATCAAGAGCATCATTAACACCCTGATTGAATTGTGCTTCCCGGACGTCGAAAGCATTGCGAATCCACATATATTGGACGGCTATGATACCGGCCAGGGAGAGGCATATAAAGAGGATAATCAGGGATAACCATTTTTTATTCATGATCCAAAAATACTAAATCAAATGGTTATCAGACAGATAATTAACGTTTCGTTAACCAACTTTAACGACTTGTTAACAGTTTAGACCGGGTATCCGGAATAGTTTTGCGAAATGATTATTCACTAGATTTGTAAATCTTAAAACTGACAACTATGAAAAATGTAAAGTTAGTACTGACAATGATGATAGTCCTGGTATTTTCAGCGGCTATTTTTGCCCAGGATACCGTTTCAGAGGAGAAACGAAAAGTAATCAAATTAAAAATAGAGAGTGATGGAGATGATGAATTCATTTCTGTTGATACTACGATCGTCATCGATGAAGATTTTGATGAAGAAGCCTTTGAGGCTTACATGAGCAATTTCAAGGAAAAAATGAAGAACCTGCAGTTTCATATGCAAGGACTCGATTTACATGAGGACCAACTTAAGGATATGGAGAGAAGCCTTCAGGAGATGGAGGTTCACCTCAAGGGAGTTGAGTTTGATGCCCAGCACCTTGAGAGCCTTGTCGATGTCTACGAGCATTTTGAATCACCCCGTCACATGGAGTTTTATTCAGATTCAGATCATCCTCATTCATTCAAATACAACTGGACTCATGATTGTCGTGATAAGGATATCATGAAATGTACAGGCAAGAAGGGCGAATCGCTCTCCGATGTGCTTGGAGACATTCCGATGAGCGCTGTAAAAAGCTATAAGATCAGAGATACCAAATACGGAAAGAAGATCGTGATTGAGGTCAACGATGATTTTCCAATGCATCATTCAGAGGATGTGATGATAATTACAAGGCCACGTGTTCCCAGAATCCATGTGAAGAGACCAGAAATCCACCGTGAGATAATCATTGAGATAGATTCAGATGAGGATGAGGATGAGGAAGATTCAGACGAAAATGGTGACGATAACTAAGGTAGTGAACTGTTAATAACTTCATATATCCTTTTGCAAGCTTCCGGTATTGCATCCGTTAATTTCTTTGAGATAGAAGTAGTAACCTCTTCCGGAATGTGTTCTACCTGACAAGCAATAATGATAATATCAACGTTGCAAAGATCTTTTAATTCTTTTAACAGGTTTGAAGTTGGAAGTTGATGCATTGAGAAATCATCGATCTTCTTTTCAGGAATTTTTTCTACTGGAAGTTCAACTATTTCCCCGGGTGTTTTTCCAACATCAATCGCATCAACAATGATGATTTTAGTTGGTTTTTTTTCACTTAGAGCAATATCAAACAGTATATTTCTTGCACTGCTCCCCGCATTTATCACACATACATTTTCAGGAAGTTTATAATTTTTCTGGAGTTCTTCAGCAACATGAGGTCCAAACCCATCATCACCGAACAAAATATTACCGCATCCCAGGATCAGGATCTTTTTATTGAGGATATAGGAGGTCACAGTAGTTGAAATTTACAGCTTTGTTTATGAAACAGGAAGAACAATGGTGAATTTTGTTCCTTCATTAACCTTACTTTCAACTTCAATCTTTCCACCATATGTTTCAATAATTTTTTTTGCAATTGCAAGCCCAAGACCCGTTCCCTCTTTCTCAATCTTTTTGATATTTTCTGCTCTGTAAAATTCATCAAATATATGATGAATATCGTCTTCTGGTATTCCAACCCCGGTATCTTGTATTTCAACTTTTATTTTTTCATCATCGGTATTAGCAATAACTTCAACTTTACCATCAGAAGGGGTATATTTAATAGCATTGTCAATAATATTTGAAAACACATCGTCAATATCTTCCGGACGTGCTTTAATAGGTGATAAAGTTTCCTCCATCTTTAAACTTAATACAATTTTTTTACTCTCTGCTTTTTCTTTCATCATAGCAACTGTTCTAGAGAGCATTTCCTTAAAATCCATATATTCCTTTTGTTTGGGCTTTGTTAATTCCTCAGTCTTTGCCAAATCAAGCAGATCATTTATCAGAGGAATGATTGTTTGCGTTCTGTGTTCAGCTCTTGATATCATATCCATATGAATTTCCTTTGGTGCATATCCTTCAGTTACTACTTTAAGACAGCTTTGAATTGCGGAAATGGGAGCACGTAATTGATGCGCAACTTTCAGAATAAATTTTGACTTTCGTTCATTCGTTTGTCGTAGTTTCCTGTTTATTGTTTGCAGGTCATATGAATATTTTCCGATGATAAAAGAAATTAATAATACAGTAATGAAAAAGAACAGGAACAGCATTTTTTTATTTCTTGAGATTGCAGCATCTGTCTCTTCTAAAGACAAAACAACATCCAACATCCCAAGAATCTTTTGTGACTGCGGATGACAATTAAAACATTGCTTTTCGTTGTAAATTGGATGCATTACACCGATGAGTCGTTCGTTATCATTTGTTTTATAAATTCTTGTAATCTCTCTTTGTTTGATTAATTCTTTGTCTTCTACGTGGCAAGAGTTACATCCTTCAGCATCTTTATCGACCGAAACGCCTACATTCGTGTTTTTAGAAGAGACTATAATTTTACCTCTCTTGTCAAATATTCTGATTTCCGCTATCTGATTTTGCAAACCAATTGTTTCAATAATCTGCTTTACATCTTCCTTTCTATTTTCAAGCATATGATATCTGACACTTCTTTTGATTGTTTCACAGTGGTGTATAGCGTCATCCTTGATTAAGCCAACCATGAACTCTTCCTGAAATCGAATAATAATATATCCAATGATGGATATAATTATTGTGATTACACTTACAATAAAAATAGTTGTTTTATTGGTCACTTCTCCTTCATTGATTCTCTAATAATTTTTTAACTTTTTCAAGTAGAACTTCCGGAGGAGGAGGCTTTTCAAGGAACTCATTTGCCGGAAGGAAAATGTCATCCTTTGGTTCGTCAGGAAAGAAAAAACCCGTTTGTTCCCTCATACCGGTTAGGATTAGAATTGGCAAATTCTGGAACTTTGGATTCTTTCTTAACTGTCTCGAAATAATAAAACCTGCTGCTTTATTCTCCATCATAACATCCAAAATAAGCAGATCTGGATTTTCGTTTTCTAATAAGAGCAAACCCTCTTTCGTATTATCTGCCGAAATAACTTCATAGTTGCCACTTTTGAGAATAATTTTAGTCGCTTCTGTAAAGTCGTTATCGTCGTCAATAATAAGAATTTTAGCCATTGTTAATAATTTTGCAGAATATCTATAACTTCACCCTTAGAATCTACTATATCAATTTTCACTGCTAATCTTCCGTCTAAGATATGAGTTGCACAGGAAAGACAAGGATCATACGCTCTGTAACACATTTCAATTTTATTTATCATTCCCTGGTCGTATTCCCCACCTTTAATTAAATCAACTGCTGCCTGCTTTATTGACATATTTATAGGTGCATTATTATGGGTTGTGCCGACAATTATATTGACATTTGTTACTAATCCCTGATCATCGGTTTCATAATCATGGATTAACGTTCCTCTCGGCGCTTCAGTACTGCCAATACCTCTTGCTGCTCTTGGTGTTACAGGCACCCTTATATCTTTTGAAATAATCTCCGGGTCTTTTAACAACTGAACTGCATATTCTGCATTGTAGAGTAATTCAATAAGCCGTGCCCAGTGATAAAGAAGAGTCAACTGAACCGGTCTTCCAAATTTCTCTCTGTATTCTGTTAATTCTTTCTGAGCAAGTGGTGTGCTGATTTGATCACAAACATTCAATCTTGCAAGTGAATTTGTCCTGTATACCCCAACAGGATTATCTAAGTCCATTGAAAGTTTGCCGACCTTTTTCATATATGGAAATTTCAGATATGACCATGGTTCAATATGTTCCTCAATATAATCAGTATAGTCTTCAGACTTAAAATCTTCGTACTTTCCCTCTGCATCCATCATCCTGAATTTTCCATCATACAGATCAAGTGTTCCATCATCAGTAACAGTACCGAGGAACCCTGTTTTTATTATACCAAGTGATGTAACCACATCAAGGTAATCCGGAAAAATATTATTTTTAGCAAAATCAATTGAGAATTTTGCAAATTCCAAAACCTCTTCTGCTAAAGGTAATGCAGTATCTCTCTCTTTTTCAGTCAATGGTTTGCTGAAACCACCGGGAACAGCGGTTACCGGGTGTATTGCTTTTCCTGACACAATTTCCAGCAGCTCCGCACCAAGCCATCTTGAACGGATAACTTTCTTTGCAATATCAGGGACTTTTCCTGCTATTCCAATAACATTTCTAACAGATGGGTCAGCATCGGGTCCCATCACAAAATCTGCACCTGCCAGGAAATAAAAATGCAATATATGCTCTTCACAAAAAGCAATACTGTTGCATAGCTCTCTGAGTTTTTTTGCAGCAGGAGGTATTTGAACTCCAAATATTGCATCCGTTGCTTTTGCTGATGCAAGATGATGTGACCAGGGGCACACGCCACAAATACTTGTTACAATTCTTGGGAGCTCCTCTACGGGCTTTCCAATACAGAATTTTTCGAATCCTCTTAAATCTATCACCTGAAACTTTACATCATCAACATTCCCTTCATCATTGAGTAATATTGTAATTTTTGCATGACCTTCAAGTCTTGTAACCGGTTGAATAACTATTTTTTTCATAATATTCCCTCCTTTTTTTAATTTTTCTTAGGTAATGGTCTTAGTCTTCCTTGTGCACCAACATATCTGTTAAAGGTTGCTGCTCTGTCTTGAACTTCCCGTGGATTAAGTCCGATTGATGAAATAGCGCCCATCATATCAACCATTGGATTTGCATCTTTTCTAATAGGTCCAAAGCAACCCCGGCATGGCATAAGGCCTTTAATACATCTTGGAATATGAGGCAGTTCCTCCCCACCTGTCATGTAGCAACCTGTTTTTGTAACCGGACCTAAGCATAAATATCCTTTCTCCATAAAGCATCTTGAATCGATTAATTCTTCATTTTCTAAATCAAGCATACTTTCAAGTGGTCTCTTTATAGTCACAAGCGCTTTCTTTTCACGCGTTACGGGACAGTCGTCACAAACACTTCTTTCAGGCAGTTCAAATGGTGTTCCTTCAAGAAGTGAAATCAGTGCCTGTGCAACAATCTGCGGGGCGGTGGGGCATCCTGGAATATATGCATCAACCTTCACAATTTCATCAATGGCATATACTCTTTCAAGTAATGGTGGAATATCTTGGTCTGGTGTGTCGGCACTGTCTGTTGAAACAGATCCTCTGTAAACTTTGTCATAAAGTTCCTGTAACTGAGCCTGATTTGCTAGAGCTGGTATGCCACCAAAGCAAGCACAGGAACCAAGGGCAATCAACGTCTTACACTTATTCCTCATCTCCTGTGCAATCTCCTTATGTTCTTCATTCCTTACTCCGCCTGATACGATTCCAACATCAGCCTCTGGAATTTCCAATTTGTCTTTTTCTCCTGTTTGTCCGAAATATTTATGGTCTACCAAAACCGGCATATGGACAAACGTAAGTTTTGGTAATAAATCAAGTAGCGGCTCGCCAATATCAAGTATTGTTACTTCGCAGCCACCGCAACTTGCCAACCATTCTTCTGCAATTTTTGTTGTCATAACTTTTCCTCCTTTTTATTAATTTTTATCTACAATAATTTCAGTAACTACTCTTCGGGTAAAGAGAAAATATTTCTCTTCTTCCTGAATTATCCGGGTTTCAAACTTGTTCGTCTCATACTCAGCTTTCATTTTTTGCATTTCATTTTCATTCTCATGGGTTATACCATCCCACATAAATTTTTCCCCGTCAAAAATTTTTACATTATCCATATGTCTGTTTTATATAGTGGCTAAACCTTATATGGACTAGGTCCTAAATTCTTTACCTCTTCTGTAAATTCCTTCATTACCTGGGCAAATCTTGGACCTTCAGATGCTGAAATCCACTCTATCCTGAATCGCTCGTCTTCAATTCCAAAATCCTCTAACATAAGCTTAATTGCGTCTGCTCTGCTTTGTGCTGTTAAATTTCCTTCCAGGTAATGACAATCCCCAATATGACAACCACAAATTAAAACACCATCAGCGCCTTTTGTTAACGCATCAATTACCAGGTTGGGATGAACCATACCGGAGCACATAACACGAATGATGCGAATATTTGTAGGGTATTGTAATCTTGAAATGCCTGCAAGGTCAGCGCCTGCATAAGAACACCAGTTACAACAGAATGATAGAATTATCGGATCAAAATTATTCATCATAGGTTATTCTCCTATTCTACAGGTTGTAATGCTTCTGCAACTTGTGCAGCTATTTGTTCTAATTTAAAGTTTCTCACATAAATTCCTTTTTTGGGGCATGTTGCCATACAGGTTCCGCAACCCTTACATAAGGACTCATTTACTTCAACTGTTTTCTTAATTGAGCCTTCTCTCATATATTCAAACAATGTTATTGCTTTATATGGACAGGGGTCAATACAGTAAGCACATCCGTCGCAATATTCATCCAGTACATGAGAAATCTCTGCCTCAAGTTCTATCTCTTCTTTAGAAATTATTGTACTTGCCCTTGAAGCCGCAGCAAAAGCCTGTGCAATACTTTCATCTACTGCTTTGGGAAAGTGAGCGAGACCGCACAGGAATATACCTTCTGTAGCAAAATCAACGGGACGAAGTTTCATATGAGCTTCTAAAAAGAAACCGTCTTCTGTTAACGGGACCTTGAGTTTCTGGGCAATGTCTTTGACATCGTCTCTGGGTACAATTCCAGCGGAGAGGACTAAAAGATCAGCCTTTATATGAACTTTAGAATCAATAACAGGGGCATACATTGACACTTTCAATTGTCCGTTAATCCGTTCTACTTCTGGTTTTTTATCAGCATCATACACTATAAACCTCACACCCATTTCCCTTGCTTTGGTATAGTACTCTTCATTAAATGAGTAAGTTCGTATATCCCGGTAAAGGACATATACGGTGGTGCCAGGATTTTTCTCAATGATCTTTAGTGCATTTTTGATAGCCTGCTGGCAACAAATCCTGCTACAGTATGGTCGCGTTTCATCACGTGAACCAACGCACTGAATCATAACCACCGTGTGATCTCCGGATTTAGAAAATATAAGTTCCTTGTCTGCCAGTTTTTCTTCTAATTCCGTTTGAGTTACAACACGTTTATCCTTGCCATAAAGATATTCAGTTGGTTTATATTCCTCGGCACCTGTAGCAACAATAACAATCCCATGTTGAACAGTGTGAACACTACCGTTGGTGGAAAATTCCGTCGAGAAATTGCCAACCGAACCTTCGATATCAGATAGTTGGGAATTAAGATAAATATGGATCTTTTCCTGATGTTGTGTTCTTTCTATCAATGAACTTAATCCTTTTTGAGGGTTATCACCGTTTAACAGGAATTTCACGTGTTTCAGATTACCACCCAGTGTTTCACTTTTCTCTAACAGATGCGTTTCAAAACCTTGTTCTGCTAAATTTAGCGCTGATGTCATACCGGATACGCCACCTCCAATGACAAGGGCATCCCTGTTAATTTTTAACTTTTTCCTGTAAAGTGGCTCAATAAGCCGGGCTTTTGCCAGGGCCATCCTGACTAAGTCTTTAGCTTTCTTTAACCCGGATTCAGGTTCGTGCATGTGAACCCATGTACACTGGTCCCTGATATTTGCCATCTCAAGGAGGTAAGGATTCAGACTCCCCTCACGAATAGTGCTCTGGAATAAAGGTTCATGCGTTCTCGGTGTGCAGGAAGCGACAATAACGCGATTAAGGTTATACTCCTTTATTGCATGGATAATTTTTTCTCCCGACTCAGTAGAGCAAGTGTAAAGATTATCCTCTGCATAGACCACATCAGGCAGGGTACGGGCATACTCAACAACTTCAGGAACATTTATTACACCCCCGATATTTTTCCCGCAGTGGCACACAAAAACACCTACTCTTGGCTCTTCTCCAACTATATCTTTCTCAGGTGGGTATACTTTTTCCTCAACTAATTTTCCTTTTTCGGATGAAAGGAGCGAAAGTGACCTGGCCGCAGCAGCACTCCCTTGCATAACGCTTTCAGGAATATCTTTTGGTCCAGTAAATGCACCAGTCACAAAAATACCTTCCTTCAACGAATCAACAGGTGCAAATGAACTGGTTTCACAAAAGTCGTACTTATTTAATTTAAGGTCGAACTCCTTTGCAAGTTCCGTTGCATGATCGGGAGCGGTCAGACCGGCTGAAAGGATGACCAATTCATATTCTCCGGATAGTTTCCTGTCATCTTCAGTCAGATAGTCAATGATCAGGTTTTGGCTTTCTGGTATTTCCTTGATTGAGAGTGGCCGGCATCTTATGTAATTTACACCGAGATTTTGCGCTCTTACATAATATTCTTCAAAACCCTTGCTAAATGCCCGCATGTCCATATAGAATATATCACATTGTAATTTTTCACCCTCATGCTCTTTAGCAATGATTGCCTCTTTTGTGGCATACATACAACAAACAGCAGAACAATAATCTCTTTCATTGTCGCGTGAACCAACACACTGAATCCATGCAATCTTCTCTGGCACAGTCTTATCAAAAGGTCTCAAAATCTTTCCCTGATATGGTCCGGAAGCAGAAAGGATTCTTTCAAATTCAAGAGCTGTTATCACATTTCTGTATTTTCCATATCCATAATCTGGTTTTAACTCAGTGTTAAATTGATTATATCCCGGTGAGAGAACAATTGCTCCAACATTCAATTCAGATGTTTGTTCTTTTTGTTCAAAATCAATTGCTTTTGCCTCACAAACCTCCTCACAGATTCCACATACATCATAATTTAACTGGAGGCAATAATTTTTATCAATCATAGGTTTATTGGGAATTGCCTGAGGATATAAAACATAAACAGACGCTCTGTCGCTCAATCCTATATTAAAAGAATCCGGAATAGGAATAGGAAGTCTGTCGCTTGTAAAGGTTTGCACTTTTTTACCTACGGGGCAAATAAAGTTACAGGCCCCACATGTCCAGCACATTTCATTATATTCACCAAAAGGAGTTTCAAGTTTTTTCCCCGGACCTCTGCCTGTAAACCCGATTGCACTTCTACCCATTCGCTGTTCACACATATGGACACAAAGTCCGCAAAGGATACAGTCTTCATTTTTCTTCTTGATTCTTGGTTCTTTGACACCATATTCAGCAGCAATCATTTGTATCGTCTCGGAATCAGGACATCTTGCAAGAAGCAGTTCTGCAACAACTTTTCTCGCTCTGGTAATCCTTTCAGTATCAGTAAATACATTGATCCCATTAAGAGCAGGATAAGAACAGGATGACTCTAGTGATGAAACCTTTCCAGGAAGCTGAACCTCCACAACGCAGAGTCTGCATGCACCATAAGGAGTGAGGGCTTTGTGGTAACATAAAGTCGGGACGTTGATTCCAATGCTCTCAATTGCTGACAAAAGAGTTATCCCTTCTTCAACTTCAATATTTTCATTATTTATCTTAAGAGTTACCATTACTCCCCTCCATGTTTATTTTAACATAATCAAGAGTTATATTTATTTCCGGATGAGTAGTTTTCAAACATCTGATTGTTTCATTCAAATTTCCAAGTGGCTTTCTGTCTATGTGCCCCAAGCTGAACGTAGCTTCTATTTTCGTCCCTCTGCCCGGTTCGCTTTCAATTTTCATAGTTCCACCTGCCTCCTCTGCTGAGTGAGAAAGAAAAGCTAAGCCGAGACCAACTTTTTTATCCTTTTTCGTGGAAAAGAATGGATTTAACGCATCCTCTTTTGTTTTGACATCCATACCTGCACCATCATCTTCGATCGTAAGAGTAAGTAAGCCGTTCTTCTTGTCCTCCAGGATCATTATAGTTATATTTTTTGCTTCTGCTCTTATTGAATTTTCTGCGATATCAAGAATATGTAAGGAAATATCTTCCATTTCATATAATAACGTCTCTCCCGTTCTCTTTGCAGATACATTTCCGGATTTCTTCAAAGGTGCTCTCGCTCATCAGAAAACCGGTGTATCGTTTGCCAATATCATGAATTACATGTGCATCGGATGAAGTGATATATACAAAGTCCTTCCCGCTGTTAATTTTATCTCTCCCGGAAGGGTCTATTATCTCCAATGCATCTAGTTTAAGATCTTCAGGTATGAATCCCAGGTTTGTTATGATACTGAAACCCTCTCTGTCAACATGAGAGGCTATTGCGATACCGTTAAACTCATGTATTAAATCAACCATCTCCTCAATTGACAAATCTGTTGCACCTATCAGTAGCTTGTTATTAAAACCGAGAACCTCATCATTCTCATTGACAACTATCTGTAACCCGTATCGTTCTTCATCATTTACTCCATGCAGATGTTCATAAACAACCTCCTGCATGGTAAATAAATCCCTTTCGTTTCCGAACAGGGCCAGAACATGGACTTCTTCCCTTGATGTAATCTCGATACCCCCAATAACCTTTATCCCTTCCAGATCCGCAGATTTTTCAACTGCAGGAAAATTTTCAGCAGAGTTATGGTCACATATTCCTATAATATCAAGGCCTCTCTCTTTTGCCTCCTTGACAATCATTCTTGGAGACATTTTAATATCTGCACAAGGAGAAAGGCAGGTATGAATATGCAGGTCAGCGTTGTATTTTTTTAAATCATCTGATTCCATGTTCATATAATCTTCCTGCAACTTCAAAAGTCAATAAGTTGCTGATCATGATAGGTATTTTTTCTTCTTTTGCTTTCTTGAGCGTTTCTTCTTCCGGCTTTCTCCCATTCACGAGTATGATTCCGGAAAGCTCCTTTGAACATGCAACTGCAATGATGTTTTGATGGATTTGTAAAGTAATCCAGATATCACCTTTTTTTGTATTTGCAAGGACATCACTTAATAAATCCCCTGCATATCCTCCGGTAACTTCTCTTTCCATTAAATCTCTCCCCGTTTTTACCTGTAGGTCCAATGCTGTAATTATATCTTTAAGCTTCATGTTCCCTCCTGTAAATTATAAATTGAAGATCTGTTCCCTTTCCAACTTTGGATTTTATTTTCATCTCATCCGAACAATTTTTTATATTGGGAAGCCCCATCCCGGCGCCAAATCCCAATTCCCTGACCCAGTCTGGTGCCGTGGAATAGCCTTGACGCATTGCTTGTTTTATATTAGGGATTCCCGGCCCTGAATCAATTGTATTTATCGTTATTTTATCTGGCTGGATCTTTGCAATAAGTTCTCCTTCAGGAGTATAAATAACCGTGTTCATTTCAGCTTCAAAAGATGCAATAGCAACCCTTCTTATGGTTTCCGGCATGATTCCCAATCGTAATAAATTCTTTCTGAGCTTGCTGGTTTGTTCACCTGCTTTTTTAAAGTCACCTCCTTTTATATGATATTGCATGATCAGCGTAGAATTATCTGATATTACATCTTCAAATATGTGACTTGCTCTGTATCTGTGAATTTCTTCCTGACGATATTCAATTTCAAGTTTTTCCAGCAAACCATCAATTATATCCCCCTTTGTTAAAATTCCAACAAGTTTCTCGGTATCTCTATCAATAACAGGAAATCGTCCATAGCCATTACTCTCAAATTTATTTACTACCTGAACAATGGACTCATCGGAATAAACGGTAACGATATCTTTTGTCATTCTGTTCTCAATTTTTTCATTGAGCTCCCCTTCATCAACCAGGCAACTTATAAGGTCTTCTATGCTCACTACTCCCACTAACTTATTATTCTTCAAGACAGGTATTCCTCTTATTTTGTTATCTCTGAGAATCCTTAGTACATCGAGCATTGTATCATCCGGACTTAAGGTTATCACTTCATCACACATTACTTGCTCTACTTTTAGCTCGTATGTTAACTCCCGGATTTTTGAAGGTTTTTTATGATTTATAGGTCTAACTTTCGCCATCGGAGCTCCCAATAAGTCCATTGTTATATAGTTTGCCACAACTCTCAAACATTGACATATTCGTGGTAAGAAGAGTTATTTTTTTCTCTTTTGCCAGGTCAATAGTCTCTTTGGGTGGATTTTTCCCTCTCACAAAGCATACGATATTGACTCCTGCATTTTCAGCAGTATATACAACCTGTATAGTTGTCAATCCGGTTAAGAGTAATGCGTCACTTTTTATGAAGGCCAGCACATCACTCATTAAATCGGATCCACAAACCATAGGAATGTTGGAATCTAACCTGCCTTGTACATTGCACAATATTTTAGCATCAAGAATTTGAATTATCCTTCTAAGCTTCATTTTTCTCTCCTTTTTTTTTCTTAACAGGATAGGGTTCCTCAGTTCCTGTTATGTTTTCCGTTTCTTCACCAGTAACTTTAATAATAGCAGATATCTTTGGAGGACAGACATCAAGGCATGTCCCGCATTTTGTACATTTGGACTGATCAATAATATGGATGTGCTTCAACTCTCCTTTAATCGCTTCTGGAGGACAGTTTTTCAAACAGAGCCTGCAGCCTGTACATTTTTCAGGAAGAATATAGTATTTAATTAAATTCTTGCAGACAAGAGCAGAACACCTTCTCTCTTTGATATGAGCATCGTATTCATCTCTGAAATATTTGAGAGTGGAGAGAACAGGATTGGGTAGGGTTGTTCCAAGTCCGCACATTGAAGCATCCTTGACAGCCATACCGACCTCCTCGAGAAATTCCAGATCGCCCTCTTTCCCTACGCCACTTGTGATATTTCCCAGCACGTCGAGCAAGGCTTCGCTTCCATCCCTGCAAGTTGTGCATTTTCCACAGGATTCATCGTTAGTAAATTGAATAAAGAATTTAGCCACATCTACCATACAGGTCTCTTCATCCATTACAATCATTCCACCTGAACCCATCATTGAGCCGGCATTTGTAAGGCTTTCATAATCAATTGGCACATCAATCATACTGAAAGGAATACATCCTCCGGATGGACCACCTGTCTGGACTGCTTTAAATTCCTTATCACCGGGAATTCCTCCGCCAATATCATAAACAACCTCCCTGAGGGTAATGCCCATCGGAACTTCTATAAGTCCTGTATTATTAATCTTACCAACAAGTGAAAAAATCTTGGTGCCTTTGCTTGTTTCAGTACCGATTTCTGAAAACCAATCGGCTCCCCTGTTAATTATTACCGGAACATTTGCCCAGGTTTCAACATTATTAATAACCGTAGGGTAATCCCAGATTCCGGATTGTACAGGAAAGGGGGGACGTTGTCTCGGTTCAGGACCCTTTCCTTCAATTGAATGAATGAGTGATGTCTCCTCTCCGCAAACAAATGCACCTGAACCTTCTCTTATCTCAAGGTCATAGCTGAAACCTGAATCAAGGATATTAGTTCCAAGAAGGCCATAATTTCTGGCCTGGGAAATAGCTAACTCCATTCTCTTGATGGCAAGTGGATATTCTGTTCTGACATAGATGTATCCGCTGGAAACGCCAATTGCATAAGCGCCAATGATCATTCCTTCAATTGCTGTATGCGGGTCTGATTCAAAAACACTCCTGTCCATATATGCTCCGGGATCACCTTCATCGCAATTGCAGATGATGTACTTAGGTCTCTTCTGCTCTGCTCTGCAAATCTTCCATTTGGTCCCTGTAGAAAAACCCGCGCCGCCCCTTCCTCTCAATCCTGAATGTGTTATTTCTTCAATAACCTCATCTGGTGTCATGGAGGTAAGAACCTTCTCAAGCGCTGTATAGCCATCCCTTGCAATATATTCATCAATCTTTTCAGGGTCTATTATTCCTTTGTTTCTGAGAACAATAAGCAACTGTTTCTGGAAGAAAGGAATCTCAGATAATAGCGGAATAGGTTCTTTCTTTTCAGGCGGTGTAAACATTAATTTTTTAACAGGCCTGCCCTTCAGGAAATGCTCCTGGACCAGTACGGGAATATCTTCAGGATTTAAGAATCCATAGAAGACTTCATCGGGTTGAACTACCAAAAGAGGCCCCTGTCCGCAAAATCCATTACAGCCGGTTATGATAACAGATATCTCCTTATCGAGCCCCTGCTTTTGCAGTTCATTTTCAAGTGCCACTTTTATTCTGAATGCTCCACCGGCAACACATCCGGTACCTGTACAGAGCATTAATTCTATTCTTCTTACAGCCATTTTGTCAACCTCCTTTTTCAGAGCCAATCCCAATAGCATATTCTTTTACAATATCCCCCCCCAGAATATGTTCGTTAAAAATCCTTCTGGTTTTTTCAGGGGTCAGATGACCATATTTAACTGAGGGTAAATTCAGGAGTTCAACAGTCGCCATTGGTTCCATTGAACATAGACCCGCACAACCTGATGTTGTGAGCATTACATCCTTTTCATTTAACATATCGATCTCTCCGAGAAAGGAGGAAACGATCTCCCTGGCACCTGCAGCGATACCACATGTTCCCATATGAACAATGATCTTGCTTTTGTATTTCCCTTCTCGCAGATAAATATCCTTCTGAGCCTCTTTCCTTTTTTTTCTTAATTCATCTAAGGTTAGTTGTGCCATAATTATCCCATCGTTTTATATTTCTCAATTATTCCCGGAATATCCTTTGTAGATAATTTACCATAAACAGTATCTCCAATCATAGCAGCGGGTGCCAGCCCGCAACAACCAATGCATCGTACTGTCTTAAGCGTAAATAACATATCAGGAGTAGTTTCATTCTCTTTGATCTCAAGGACTTCGCTAAATCTGTCCATGAGTCTCTCGCCTCCTTTCACATAGCAGGCAGTTCCCATACAAATATTTATTATATGTTTACCTCTTGGAACCAGGCTAAAGGAGCTGTAAAAGGTCGCAATCATTAAAATATGAGACAGTGGATACCCAAGTTCCTGCGAAACGTATTTTAATGCATTTTCAGGAAGATAGTTGAACGTGGAATTTATTTGCTGAAGAACCGACATAAGAGGACCCTCTCTGTCCTTATTTATCTCGATTATTTCCAGAACTTTTTCATGGAACTGTGGTTCAAGCTCCACTGTTGTTTTTTCAAGGGGCTGGACTAAATTTCTTGTTGGACAGTTTGCAATACATGTTCCGCATCCCGTACATTTTTCTTCGTCTAAAAACTTTGGTTTTTTATTAAGGATTACATTAAAATTTCCAGCCTCACCCTTTATCTTTTCAATATCCGATAATGTAATTATCTCTATATCTTTATGTCTTCCTATCTCGACTAACCTGGGTGCCATTGTACACATTGCACAATCGTTAGTAGGGAAGGTTTTATCAAGTTGAGCCATTACTCCCCCGATGGAGGGTTTATTGTCAACAAGGTAAACTTTAAGCCCTGATTCAGCTAAATCCAATGCAGCTTGCATACCGCTTATGCCACCGCCTAGAACTGCTACTGCTCCTACTTTATCCATCATATTATGCTGCCTCCTTTAAGGATAACTCATCTATTTTTTGCTGTTGTAACCGGTATGCTTCTTCTTTAACCCTGTAAAAATATATAGCGAATGGCCGGTAAGCAAGATGGGACCATTTTGAAAAAGGAACTTCAATCGCTAACATGGGTACTAATACCATCAAATGGATCAAATACATGATGTATGTATAGACTGGCAAGCCGGAAACCCTGGCAAAATGTAATAAAATACCGGATAGTGTTGTCAACAATAAAAGTATCAGGAATGTCCAGTCTGTAAAATGTGAATTTTTACTTATTTCTGTTGATTTTTTGATTCTGGCATATATGAAATAGATTATTCCTGCAAAAAGTCCAATTGTCGCAATATATCCCAGAAGTCGCTGTGGATGCCATACAGGATGGACAGTGTCAGTTTGAAACCACTCGAGAAAAAACACAATTATTGTGAATAACATCACGTAACTTAACATCAAACAGAGATGTAAAATCCAATATGTTTTTGAATTATCACATTTATTAAATCTGCGTTGAGTGAAGAAATTCCAGATAAGAGAAAATATCTCAGTTATATAAGTCTTAAACGGAACGTTTACTGATTTGTCTTTTACAATGATTTTTAACCACATATAAAAAACATTTGTAATTAACAAGAAAGCAAGAACTCCTGCCAAAAACCAATCCCCAAGATGTATTCGTGTCCATGGAGCAATTTTATTGATCAATACACCCCCGTCATCCCCAATCCAATTAGCAGCATCACCGGAAGGGAAAAAAGTAAATTTAAAATAGAGCGCTACGACAACTAACGCAATAATTAGTATTGCAGCAATTTCAAAAATCTTGGACGTATAAACTTTTTTAGCAAAACCCGTCCAGTCATAGTTTGCAGTTAAATATCGCCTGAGTGTCATCATTGATTCTCCAGGCTCTGCCTCCCGCGGACACGATACAGAACAATCACCACAGTAGTAGCAAAGCCACGGGCCTAAATTGTTTAGTAATCTTTCTCTCAATCCTGCCTGGATATACTGAAAACATTGGCGAGGGGAAAAACTTGTTTCGTTGGATGACAAAGCACAGGTGATCGTGCAGCCGCCACAACTAAGGCAAGCATTGGTATCGAATTTCCCATACTTACGAACTTCCTCTAATAGATGTGGGTTAGCCCATTCTTCCCATTCAACTTTTTTCATTCTTTATAATGAATTATGATCACGTGAAAATAAGATCAGATGTGAATTAATTAACGAATTAAACCAATTAAATCTCTAAAAACAATGACATTTGTCATCTTTTGAATAAAAAGAAATGAACAATTATGGTTTAATTTTCAATAACTTATGGTGGTTAGAGGAAGGCTGTCAGGTTAGCAATATATGCGATTACAACCAGATCCTGAGAATGGCCACAAGGTTGGTTTAAGTTTCATTTTTTTTGTATGAATATATTTTGTGAATTGAGTAACACAAAACAGACTATCAATAGGAAAAACGATGATATTGAATATGTCAGGGAAGGCTGCCGGCGATCTTTTTCAACATGTTTGTATCATGAATGAAAATCTTTCTTCCTTTGATAGAGATACTTTTTTTCTCTTTCCATTCGGTTAGTATACGACATATTGTTTCCGGCGCAGTACCCACGATGTTGGCCAGATCCTGGCGGGTCAGGTTAATGTAGATATTTTCCGGGGGGATCGAAGGCACTAGAAATTTATGATAAAGATATAGCATTGTAGTTGCCAATCGTTCCCTTACGGGTTTGTGTGCCATGAGGATCATTTTATCTTCCACATCTACTAGTTGTTTACTCAGGCAGGCGATAAGCGCTGAGGTAAATTCAGGATATCTGAGTGTTAATTGAAAGAATTCCTTTTTTCTAATGAAACAAAGAACAGAATCCTCCAGGGTCTGTGCGGACACAGAGTAGGGGGTTCCGGAAAGTAGTGCCTTAAGGCCAATGAACTCTCCTGGAAAGGCCAGGCGGGTAATATGTTCGCGGCCGTAAGAGCCATGTTTGAAAATCTTAATCCTGCCTGATTTCACACAAAAAACTCCGTGTGGTTTACTCCCTTCGAGAAATATTTTAACACCTTTTTTTTCCTGTCGGATAAATTTTTGGAGTTGTAAAGCATGTAGGTTTTCCGGGGTAAGGTTGGAAAAAAATGAACGATACGCTTCCAGGCAGTCAAGACAATTTAGATCTCTGGATTGCTCATCCATTGTTAATGTATTAACTATTAAGCAAATATAGCTTATTTATTGACAAAAAGCAAGTTTTGAGGCTTGTTTATTTTTGTTTGATCTAATTTATTCCCAGTGTGATTTTAGAAGAACTGGTGAGCTGGTGAACTGGTGAGTTGGTGAGTGAGTTTATTTTTTGAGTTGAACCAGGGAGAAAAGATTGTCGGGATCAGTGTAAATATTAGAAATTGTCAATCTGGCCGAAGCTGCGAGATCAGTGATCTGACCGGGAGTGAATTTATATGAACTTTCTGTATGGATGGTTTCCCCTGAAACAAGGATGATCTCGTTATCCAAAAGATGAGATTGGATTGCCAGATCTGTTTTTGCTTTAAGATGCATCTCAATCCGTGATTCGCTTTCGTTGAAAAAGGCAATATGGTCAAAGTCATCCGGATTAAAATCCGTATCAACCAGCTTGTTCACTACACACAGGATATTTTTATTGAAATCGGCAGTTACCTGTTTGCTGTCGTTATACGCTTCGAAAGACTCTTTATGGAAGCGTTAACAGCTGAGATACTTACATCCACAGGCACATAGGTGATAGTGTGCAGGTCATCTTCGGAGATTACATCAAAGAGGTGAGAGATCTTGGCGCAATTTCCACTACCCAGTTCGATGATTGTTTTTCCGCGGAAAGCGTGGGTCAGGATGGATGCATTCGATTTGAGAATAGCTACCTTAGCACGGGTGGGATAATACTCTTCCAATTTGCTGATCTGTTCAAAGAGCATGGATCCCTTCTCATCGTAGAAATATTTGCTGGAGATCCGTTTTTGCCTGGATGTCAGACCTGACAGGACCTCTTTTTGTATCTCATCCTGGCCTATTTCAGGGAGAAGATTTTCTATAGTCACGAGATCCTTGTTCATACTGTTATATCTTCCGGAGGACCAGCTTCAATTGGGTTCCTTGGATCATTGCTCCATTCAAACCAGCCTCCGTCAAAGACTGATACTCGCGGCCAGCCTATCAGCCAGGCATTGAAAAAAGCTTCGCTGCCTCTCCAGCCGGTTCCACAATAAAATGCATTATGGTTTTCCGGCTTAACTCCGGCTTTCGCGAGTTCATCTGCAATCTCATGATATTCACGGGTTGTATGATCCAGGTTACGGTAGTTCTCCATATGGTATGCATCACTTCCACAGTTACCGAAAATAGCCCCGGGGATACGTCCTTTTTTCTCAATGTAATTGTAGCCACTCACCTCCCCGACGAATTCCTGCCAGCTGCGTATGCAGATCAGATCTCCGGTATCCGAGTTTAGAAGCTCTTTTGCTTTTCGCATATCGACAGCCAGTTCGGGATGAGCTGGAATCCCGGTCCCGAAATGACCAACCGGTACCGGTTTGCTCTCCTTTGCAGTAATTTTATATCCAGCTTCTTCCCAGGATAATATCCCTCCATTAAGCACTCTGATGTCTTTCACACCGGCATACATCATGATGAAGGCACAACGGATAGCCCCCAGGTGTCCGGCGCTGCTTCCCGGGAATGGATCGTTGTTGTCGGGAGAAGAAAACCTGCCATACAATATGACGGTAGTATCTTTTGTGATGCCCAGGTTCTGCAAGGCATGTCTGAGTTCTTCCGCAGAACGGCGGTTCCATGTTTCCGGCGACTCCAGCATCAAGGTGTCCAGGCTGACAGCTCCGGGAATATGCCCCTTTTCGTAATCCTCCCGCTTCCGGTAATGGGCATGGCATATCACATAGCTGGTACCGGAATACTCCGCTGGGCTTCCTCCTGAAATGAGCGTATGAAGCCATTTCGGATAAACCAGGTGCTTATAATTCTCAAGAGATTCCATAGGAAGCTCCGGGCCGGGTGACCACTCCTCAATAAAATGATCATACAAACAGATTTTCTTGTATCCGGTACGTTGGAAGAGTTCCGCCACCTGTTTGGTCTCTTCCGGATCATACCCGTATAGCACAATCGTTTGACCAGGCTGTATCCCTTTCGACCTCACGATCTCAATCCAGTCAAGGTACCTGGTCCACTTAACAGGCAAACTTCTTGCCCCCCGGATGTGTCCGCCCCGAACTTCGTCCCTGAGCTTCCAGCCATTGTATGCTTCCACGGGGCGGACATCAACGATTACCGTTCCCGGTTTGAAAATATCTTGAAAAAGGTGTTCTGTTCCTATGATTCTCATCTGAGACTTCTACATATTTATATATGAAGTTCCAAAGATCGAAATTATCTGTTGGGATACCAAAGTTACATCCAAACAATTGTTGAACTGTATCCAGGGACTTCATACAATCCCTGAAAAGTTTGTACTTTTATCGGGGCAAAACTGGATGACTAGATGACTGGATGACCCCCCGACCCCCTAAAGGGGGAGTAAGTCCCCTTTAGGGGATTTAGGGGTAAAGAATGAACCTTGAACCAACGGTATTTCATAAAATTAGCTTTTGACGGAACCAACTATCACGGCTGGCAGATTCAGGAGAATGCCCGTACAGTACAACAGGTATTGAATGGGGCTTTGTCGATGATGTTACGTGAAACGGTTTCCGTTACCGGATGTGGACGAACCGATACCGGGGTCCATGCTAACGAGTTCTTCGCTCATTTTGATATCAAACAGGAGATTCCGGTCAAAGAATGCAAGGACCTTGTATTCAAACTAAATAATTACCTTGATGTAGATCTTGTGATCTACAACATCTTTGCGGTAAAGCCAAGGGTTCACGCCCGTTTCAGTGCCCGGGAAAGAACCTACCGGTATGTAATCACAAGGATCAAGAATCCGTTTGTCTCACGTTATTCGCATTTTCACTATGGACCGCTTGATCTCGGATTGATGAACAAAGGAGCCGGGTTTTTATTATCGGTGAGTGATTTCACTTCGTTCTCGAAGGTTCATACCGAAACAAAAACCAATATCTGTCGTGTAACCTATGCTAAATGGGAAGAAAATGGAGATGACCTTGTTTTCACCATCCGGGCCGACCGTTTCTTGCGAAACATGGTACGCGCCATTGTTGGAACATTACTCGATCTGGGAATGAAGAAGATTGGGTTCGACGATTTTCGAACGATCATTGCCAGCAAGGATCGTTGTGACGCCGGTGAATCAGTTCCCGCTTGTGGCTTATTCCTTATCCGGGTTGATTACCCTGATTTTAATTAGAACCTTGATAATTTATTTCGAACAGCGTTATTTTCTATCGCATATCGATCACCTCAACATCAGGGTAGTCGGCTTCAACAAACGTGAAGTCATTAGCTTTGATGGGGACATCTGTCTGGAATTTCGTCACATTGTAGGTGAAGATGTTGCCGTTTTTGTCGAAGATCTTAAAGGCCTTCACCTGTTTCAATGTCTTGTTGATGATCAGGATGGCCTTAACAAAATTCTTGGTTGTATTGGGAATCAACTCAATCGCTTCATAGCCGGGCCCAACCGCGTCTTTATCCCTGATAATCCGTGAAAGGTAATTTGCATTATATGTGGTTAGTAATTTCGAGGGGGTGATAGCGCCTTCACGGGTGTCGATATCATTGATCTGCACTTCATTCGATTCTCCAATGTATGTCCATACTGTTTTGCCGTCACAAAAGATTGTCTGACCCGCCGCTTTTAACTGGTATTCGTCGCCAGCTACCAGGAGTGTGCCGGTTTTGGTTTCATGGATATTAGCTGCTTTGTTATCCATGGTGTAAGTAAAACTGGCTTTGATCGACTTATATGATTTTGTCTTGTTACTGACTTCTTCGAGTAATGTTGAAGCTTTATCATCTTTTTGGGCAATACCCGGTAACCAGATTGCGATCAGGATAATTCCGATAATTGGTCTCATTTTTCTTGAATTCAAAGTTTATATTAGAATGTTATTAGGGTCATTATGGTAATTAGTCATCCAGTATTGTCATTGCTTTATTTCTGGATTTAAACATCTTCAATCGTTTTCAGGTACTCATCCAGTGCTCCCAGGTCATTGAATTTCACCTCTCTTGCTTTACTGCCTTCAAATGTTCCTACAATCCCAGCGGCTTCGAGTTGGTCAATGATCCGTCCGGCCCGGTTATAGCCAAGTTTCAGTTTTCGCTGTATGAGTGATGTGGAGCCATGCTGATGCTGGATGACCAGTCTGGCTGCCTCGGCAAAGAGTTCATCCCGTTCATTGGGGTCAAACTCTTTTCCGGAACTGTGATCCTCATCGTAATATTCCGGCAGGTCAAATGCATCGGGATAGCCCCGTTGTGAACCAATGTATTCTGTCACCTTATCTACCTCTGGGGTATCCACAAAAGCGCATTGCAGCCTGATCAGATCGCTTCCGGTTGAAAGCAGCATATCGCCCCGTCCGATAAGTTGATCAGCGCCGCTGCCGTCGAGAATAGTTCTGCTGTCGATCTTGGAGATCACCCTGAATGCGATTCGGGCCGGGAAGTTGGCTTTGATCGTACCAGTGATGATATTCACTGAAGGTCGCTGGGTGGCTATGATCAGGTGGATCCCGGTAGCTCTTGCCAGTTGTGCCAGGCGTGTCAGGGGAGTCTCAATCTCTCTTCCGGCGGTCATAATCAGGTCTGCAAACTCATCGATAACCAGAACGATGTATGGAAGGAACTTATGCCCGTCGTTAGGATTCAGTTTCCGTTTGAGAAATTTGTCATTGTACTCTTTTACATTCCGTACCTGTGCATCACGAAGGAAGTCATACCGGGCATCCATCTCCAGGTTAAGGGAATTGAGGGTCCGGATCACTTTCCTTGTATCTGTGATGATTGCCTCTTCCGAATCAGGAAGTTTAGCCAGGTAGTGCCGTTCAATCTTCGAGTAGAGTGTCAACTCGACTTTCTTCGGGTCGATCAGTACAAATTTTACCGTTGCCGGGTGTTTTTTATAGAGGAATGAGGTGATAATGGCGTTTAGCCCGACCGACTTTCCCTGTCCGGTTGCCCCGGCCAATAAAAGGTGAGGCATACTGGTTAGGTCGGCCATGTAGGTCTCGTTAGAGATGGTTTTACCCAGAACAAACGGAAGTTCAAAAGAGGTGTTTCTGAATTTTTCTGAAGCCAGAAGCGACTTGATGGAGACGATCTCCGGGTGTTGGTTGGGCACCTCGATGCCGATGGTTCCCCGACCGGGAATCGGTGCGATGATACGGATTCCCAGGGCTGCCAGGCCAAGAGCAATGTCGTCTTCCAGGTTCTTGATTCTGGAGATACGGATGCCGGCTTCAGGGACGATTTCGTAAAGCGTAACAGCAGGGCCAATGGTGGCTTTGATTTTCTGGATCCGGATATCGTAATTGTTCAGGGTCTCCACAATCCGGTTTTTATTGGCTTCAAGTTCCTCTTTGTTGACACTCAGCGTTTCACTACCGTAATCATTCAAAAGCTTCAGGGGAGGAAGCTTGTAGTCCCTTAACTCAAGTGTGGGGTCATACCGGGAGGCAATACCATGATGTTCCGGGTCATCGGAAACATCATCAGGCGACTCTCCGGTAGGGTGTTCAATCTGGAGTTCAATATCTGTATGTGGCGCAGGAGGGATGAATGTATCGTCTTCGGGAGTTGGTAACTCTTCTTTATCAGGTTCAACCGGCAGTGTAATGGAATCATCGAATGGCTCTTTGGCAGGTCTCTTTCTCTCTTTTTTCCTTTCAGAATCTGAACTCATCCATCGGAACGGGATGTTGAATGCCAGGATGACAAAACTCAACCCGGTGAAGATCAGCAGAAGGATCAGACCGGATATGCCCAGGTACTCCATCAGCCACAACTTAACCTGGTATCCATAAACCCCGGCAAGAATATCATTGTAAGGAAAAAGTAAACCTAAAAACAGAGGGATCCAGAGGATGCCGAAGAGGGAATATTTGATGGTGGTCCGGAGGGGGAGGATCGAATAATGAAAAAATAATTTCGTTCCAATAACGATCATCAAAATAACAAAAAAGAGTGAGGAGACACCAAACCATTTTGTGATGAAAAGGTAGGAAACGAGAGCTCCCGATTTGCCCATCCAATTCTCGACATGAACTTCCTTGTCGAAGAAGTATCTGAATGAGAAGTGTTTAAAGATAGTATCGGCAAAGTTATAGTCAACTTTCCACGTCATGAACCAGGAGACGAATGAGAAGAGAAGGAACAGGCCGAACAAAAGAAGGAAAAGGCCCAGAACCCGTAACTTCTGTTCTTTCCTCTCCTGCTCTTTTTTAGTCGGTTTCCGTTTTCTGGTCGTCTCCGTTTTCAGTGGTTCCTCCTTTTCATCGGGGCTTAACGCATTCCGCCCATTTTTGATCGCAGCTCTTCCATGGTCGTAACTGTATAATCTGCCGGGATATTGAAAGTTTTATTGGAGATTTTTTTCTTGTCCACCGAGATGGCAGTGAATTTCATTGTGAACTGTGGTGTGATCATGGAAAACTCCATCATCACACCGTTGATGTTTTTGTATATTGGATTGTCGAAATTGGGATTCTCGGCTCCAAACTCCTCACTGAACCAGACTTCATAGGTGATCTTTGTTCCGTCGTCATTCACGGTAACGATCGCTTTCTTGCAGGAATATCCGGCAATTGTTTTTGTCTCATCTGTAATCTGAACTTCACCCTCGGGCTGGTCTTTCACCTCCTCCTGAATCTCTTCATTGGTTTGAGGAATGGCGTATTTTTGCCCCATCATATTAATGAGCTGCGTCTTCGTTTTGGTCTCATAATTTGTAATTTCTACCTGAGATCCCATTTGGGTTTGAATCTCCGATATTGTCTTGTGTCCCTTGATCGTGATTGTCATGATCTTGGGAAACATCGCCATCTGTGCTTCGGTGAATGTGCTGCCAGGATAAGTGATCTTGTATGTGATGATGCCTTCAAATTGTTTTGGGAGTGCCATCACAATAATAGTCATCATAGCGAGGAGTAATGTGAAGGCAGTGCGGAGTGTCGTTCTTTTTTTCATGATTGAGTTGGTTTTGGATGAATTCATGTTCTACAAATGTAGTTATTTTACGATTCGAAGAAGTTTGTTCCATCTGATTTTTCCGTTGAAGAGGCTTTTGTTCGGATCGAGTGACATCCAGACGAAAACAGCTTCTCCCACCACATGGTCTTCAGGAACAAATCCCCAGTAGCGGGAGTCGGCAGAATTATGACGATTGTCACCCATCAACCAAAAATAGTCCATCTTGAAGGTGTATGTATCTGCTTCCAGGTCGTTGATAAAGATCTTATCTCCCTTGATCTTCAGATCGTTATTCTCAAATACGTCAATGATTCGTTTATAGAGGGATATATTCCCGGTGTTGATGGGGATGGTCATCCCTTTTTCCGGAATCAGAATCGGCCCAAAATTATCCACATTCCAGTGATAGTTAGAGTCGTGCGGGAATATGTTCGGATCCCTGTATCCAGCGGGGACCATGATGGGTTCAACGGAGATGACATTGGCGTAGTTTTTCAGTTTTTTCACCGCTTTATCGGTCAATGTCATTTCATAATTACCCTGGTTGTCAGAATTAATCTGCTCGGAAATACCCAATCGCTGCAGGTTGCGCTTGTTGATAGTCGTACCATTGGTGCGAACCACATATTTGAATTGCTTTTCGCCGGGATTATGCTCCTTCTCACCGTTGATATATACGACCTGATCGATTATCTGAATGCTATCACCCGGGATTCCGATACATCGCTTGATGAAGTTTTCACGCTTATCAACCGGCCGTGCGATAATATCGCCGAAGTACTGTTTGTTCTTCCATATGGCATCGCGCCCAAACTGCCTCACCAGCTGGTAGTAGCTGACATTGCTCTGAAATTTGTCAGAGAGGGTATCGCCGTCGGGGTAGTTGAAGACGATTACATCCATGTTATTGATGTTGGACCAGCCCGGGAAGCGCCGGTAATTAAGTTTGATCCACTCCAGGTATGACTTTGTATTTTCCGTTAGTGGTAATGTATGATGCACAAAAGGGAAGGAGAGCGGGGTGTTTGGAACCCTGGCGCCTATGTTGATCTTACTCACAAAGAGATAATCGCCTATCAGAAGGCTTTTCTCCATAGAGGATGTAGGGATGGTATAAGCTTCCACGAGAAAAATCCGGATGATACTGGCAGCGATAACAGCAAAAATGATGGCGTCTACCCATTCGCGAAAGAATGACTTTTTAGGTGGTGTGGCTTCATCCGGGTCGGTATAGTGCTCTTGCCTGGAGAAACCGAGATAGGGGAGGTAGGCAAAGGGAAAAAGAACCGAGAGAGCTTGTGCACCCAGGCCATATTTCCCAAAACATTTTACAATCTCCACAATCATCAACAATATGACGAAGACATTGATGAAAGGGATGAGAAGGAAGATGTACCACCATAGCGGTTTCTTGACAATCTTCAGCCAGATATACAGATTGTAGAATGGGATGAGAATTTTCCATCCTTGTTGACCTGCTTTCTCAAAAATAGCCCACAATCCAATGACGGAAAGGACAAAAAATATGATAGTGAGGATCATGTATGTATTCATGGAGTATCTTATTAGTTGAATTAGAAACGAATAGAATGTTGTTTTCTTATATGCGTTTTCATTTGTTTTTCACAGATTTCAACAGATCTTTCATCTCAAAGAATCCCTTTTTGTTGAAAAGCCACTCTGCTGCCAGGATTGCACCCATAGCAAATCCCTTGCGGTTTTTAGCGGTATGGACGATCTCGATCAGGTCTTCATGTGATTCATAAATCACTTTATGTGTGCCTGTTACCTCCTCCACACGATATGACTGGATTCCCAGGTCATCGAAACTTTCGGCTCCTTTTTTTACCCATTTCTTTTTTCGGCCGTGGTGACGGATGATATCGTTTGCCAGTACGATAGCAGTACCACTCGGTGTATCAAGTTTTTGCATATGGTGTGTCTCTTCGAGTGATATCTCATATTCGGGCCATGTTGACATCAGGGCTGCCAGGTGCCTGTTCAGGTCAAAGAAGATATTTACACCGATACTGAAATTCGGAGCCCAGAAAAGGCTATGGTTTCCGGCCAGGCAATCGGCACGTACCTTGGCGATCTGATCATGCCAGCCGGTTGTTCCTGCAACGATGGGTATATCTGAATCGAAGCAGTGGTAGATGTTTTCGATGACGCTGTCGGGTGTTGAGAAATCGATGGCGATATCGGCCTTAATCAGTAGTTCTCCCTTGGATTCCCACTCTTCGGGTTGATCGATAGTCAGGACAATCTTGTGCCCCTTCTCTTCGGCCAGTTTCTCAATCTCCCGTCCCATTTTTCCATATCCCAATAGTGCAAAGTTCATAAGCGTATGTTAAAATTTCAGGGTTAATTTGATCCCGGGTTGAATCCGGAAGGATTCTGTAGTCGGTGGCAGCAGTCCGGGTGAAACTTTCAACGACAGGTTTTCGTTGATATCATATGTATAGAGATGAGCATCTACAGTGGCATCGATGATGTTTAGAACGTACCATACAGCGGTGATCAGGATGCTGAGCTCCAGGTTGCGCCGATAATATTCGGTTGTTGACAACAGCTCCTCTTCAGAATACTTGGACACAAGATTGGCATAGTTCCCGTTGGTATTTCCATTTACCTTCTCGATGTAAGCGCTGCGGTAGATGAGGTATTCATCGGTGTTGGACCAGATGAAGTAAGTCATCACGCCAAAACCGGCATAGATGATCGGTACTTTCCACCATTTTCGATTGTAGATCTGTCCCAGTCCGGGAAGTGCGGTGGAATAGAGTGTGGCTTTGGTAGGACTATGTTTCTTAATCAGCGCTGAGTCGGCAATAGGAATTTCAATAGTATCAGGGATTGCTTGTCCTTGTGCCGGGATACTCCAAAATGAGGCAGCTAACACACCGACAAGGAAGATGATAAGGATCGATGGGAGGCGTAATGAAAAATGGCTATTTACTTTATGATTCAAGTTTTGCCAAAATCTGATTCAGCTCCTCTTCTGATTTGAAGGGGATAGTAATATTTCCTGATCCTTTCTGGTTCACAGAGAGGTTGACATCTGATTGAAGCCTGGCATTCAATCTCTCAAGTATCTGCTTATATTTCTCCGGCAACACAACTACCGACTTGCTTTTCGGTGTTTCCGGGGTATTCCATTTTCGGGCCAACTCCTCTACCTGTCTGACAGATAGGTTCTTGCTGAGAATTTGTTGAAGGATCTCGATCTGCACAGTGGCATCATTTATCGTGATCAATGCCCTGGCATGTCCCATAGTGATCTTTTTCTCGCGGATGGAAAGTTGAATTTCAGCAGGAAGTTTCAGCAGGCGGACATAATTTGAGATGGTTGACCGATCTTTCCCAACACGTTGACTCAACTCTTCCTGCTTGATCTGACACTCCTCCATCAGTCGCTGGAAGCTGATTCCCACGTCGATCGGATTCAGATCTTCCCGCTGGATGTTTTCCACCAGCGCCATCTCCAGCATCTGCTCATCATTGGCTACCCGGATATAGGCAGGGATCTCGGCCAGGCCGGCAACGCGGGCAGCTTTTACTCTTCGTTCGCCTGAGATCAACTGGAGACGGTTGTTTTCCAGCTTCCGTAGTGTCACCGGCTGGATAATTCCCTGGTGCTGGATCGAATTAGCCAGATCGGCCAGTTCTATACGGTCGAAATCAGACCTGGGCTGAAACGGGTTTGTTTCGATGTCATCGATCCGGATCATGGCGATTGAACCGATGAGTTGATTGACTTGTACCTCTTTCGGAGCTTCTTCCAGCTCATTGCCTTCAAGAAGCGCACTCAATCCTCTTCCAAGCGCTTTTTTCTTTCCTGACATATCAGACCTCAATTTGTTTTTCTGCATTGGATATCCTGGTCAGCTCGTTCTTCTGAAGGATTTCGCGAGCCAGGTTCAGGTAGTTCATAGCGCCCATGCTGTTGATATCGTGTGTCATGATCGTATCACCATAACTGGGAGCTTCACTGAGCTTAATGTTGCGGTTGACCAGGGTTTCAAACACGAGCTGCTGAAAATGAGTCTGTACTTCTTCGACCACTTGTTTGGAGAGGTTCAGCCGGCTATCGAACATGGTAAGCAAGATTCCTTCGATATCCAGTTCAGGATTTAGCCTCGATTGAACTATTTTTATCGTATTCAGTAGTTTTCCCAGGCCTTCCAGGGCAAAGTATTCACATTGTACCGGGATAATCACCGAATCTGCTGCAGTCAGGGCATTCACTGTGATGAGACCCAGGGAAGGGGAGCAATCGATCAGTAAGAAATGGTAATCATCTTTGATCTTGCTAATCACCTTGCGCATCATTTTCTCCCTGTTTGGCATATTGATCATCTCAATTTCAGCGCCAACGAGATCGATATGAGCAGGGAGGAGGTCCAGATATGGCGTAGAGGTGTTCAGGATGATATTTCGGGGTTCGACATCGTCCATGATGCATTCATAGATGCTGGTTTTGATGTTTCGGGGATCAAATCCTACTCCGGAGGTGGCATTTGCCTGGGGATCAGCATCAATAATCAGTGTTTTATATTCCAGGACAGCCAGCCCGGCGGCCAGGTTGATTGCTGAAGTTGTCTTTCCAACACCTCCTTTTTGGTTTGTAATGGCAATGACTTTTCCCATACCAGCAAAAGTACATTTTAATGATGAAACCTTCAAAGATGTTGATAAGTTTTCAGGAACACAACAAGCCGCCTGTCCGGCAGCTTATTATTACTAAAAGTTAATCCGGATTACTTGTTGTCAGAGTCAGAATCCAGATCTTCAAAACTGATATCTGTATGTTTGTTTTTTTCGGCCGGCTCATCGGCTGGTTCACTGGCAGGTACGATCTCATCTTTCTCCTCTTCAGGTGCCGGGGGAGGTTGCTCGGTTTTGATGAATTCAATGACATCGGCCAAGCCCTCCACATATTTGTCAAAATCCTCTTTGTAGAGGAATAGTTTATGCTTCTCGTAGTAAAATTTACCCTGATCGTTGTTAAACCGGCGTTTACTTTCTGTAATGGTAAGATAATACTCTCCTGAGATCGTTTTTTTTACATCAAAAAAGTATGTTCGTTTTCCTGCCCTGACAGCCCTCGAGAAAATTTCCTCCCTTTCCCTGTCCTTCTTTGCATTCTCTTCCATTTTTCACCTAAGTTATTGGTTAGAACGCAAAAATATAAATATTATTTGAAACAAAAAGTTAATTTCAATGAAATGCGTAGCTTTGCAACGAATTCATAATAGCCTGGATGTTGTTCTTATTCATATCCGATTTATGTTAGGCCGAAGACATTTCAGAATCAAGGTTCTTCAGGGATTATACGCCTATTTCCAGGGTGGCGAATCCGGGTTAGTGAAAGCTGAAGAAAGCCTGCATCAGAGTATCGAACGGATCACTGAACTCTATTTCATTCAAATTTCATTTTTTCTTGAGGTTCTCGACTTCTATTCACGCAGGATGGAAGATGCGAAGCATAAGTATTATCCAACCGATGAAGAGTTGAATCCGAATACCAAATTGATAACTAACCGGGTGATTATCAAGCTCAGGGAGAACAGAGACCTGAAATCTAAGTTCAGGGAGTACAAAATAAGCTGGACAGAAGAGCAGGAGGATATCCGGAAGGTTTATCTGCGTTTACGTGACGATAAAGAGCACAGGGAATACCTCCGTTCGAAGGAGAATTCATACAAAGAGGACCAGGCGTTTGTGGTCCGTGTTTTAAAGAAATTCATTTTGCGTTCTGAAGAGCTTCAGTTTTTTTGTGAGGAGCGATCTATTCACTGGGTGGATGATTTTGAAATAGCCGCATCCTTTATACTGAAGACAATCAAGTTGATGCCTGCTGATTTTCCGGATTCCGATCCGTTACTTTCAATGTTTGTACGAGATCCGGTGGCAAATCCAAAGGAGGAGCATCAATTTATTGCGGAGCTATTCAGAAAGACAATCACACATAGTAAGGAGTTTGAGAAGATGATCCAGGAGCGGCTCAAGAACTGGGAACTTGACCGGATCGCTCTAACCGATATCATCCTGATCAAGATGGCGTTGGCAGAATTTTTGTATTTTCCAACGATCCCGATCAAAGTAACCATGAATGAATATATCGAGTTATCCAAGCTCTTCAGCACGGTAAAAAGTAAACTTTTCATCAACGGGATCCTGGATAAATTACAGACAGACCTGATGGAAGAGGGCCGGATCAGGAAAGTGGGTCGTGGGTTGATCAATTAAATTCTCTTCATCCATACTAAAGAATATACCTTATCGTTTGTTAGAAAGAAATAGAAAAACTGATCGTGTCGAAATTACTCAGAATACTCTTCCTTCACTTGTTAACCGGCGTTTTTCTCCTTCCTGCTACCGCCCAGTTCGGAGGAGATCATACCTACACATTTCTAACCCTCTCTAATTCAGCCCGCATTGCCGGGGTTGGAGGCAATGCCATGGTGGTGATGGATAATGATGTAACCCTGGCGCTTGCCAATCCCTCTCTGATCTCTCCGGAGATGAATAACAACTTGGCATTGAGCTATGTAAACTATTTCACCGGCAACAATATTGGATTTATAAGCTATTCCCGTACCTTCGAAAAAGCGGGCAGTTTTGTTGGCTCTTTTCAGTTTATTGATAACGGTAAGTTTATCGGAGCCGACGCAGCCGGGAACAAAACAGGGAGCTTCAGTGCGCAGGAATATGCATTATCGATTGGATGGGGAAGGCTACTCTCTGAGAACTTTTCAATTGGCGCTAACGCCAAGGTGATCTATTCACACCTGGAGACGTATAATTCATTTGGGATTGCAGTCGATGTTGCAGGATCTTTTTTTACCAGGAACAAACTCTTCATGGCTTCATTGATGGCACGGAATATTGGATCTCAGATAGTCCCATACCGTCCAGGTCAATATGAAGCGCTTCCTTTTGAACTCCAATTGGGACTTTCACAGGGACTTAAACACCTGCCACTTCGTTTTTATCTCCTCTTTACCAACCTCCAGAAGTGGGATCTCTCTTATACCGATCCCACTGATCCGGATAATCAGGTAGATCCATATACAGGAGAGGTCAACGAGAGGAGTGGTATCAGTAAGTTTGCCGATAACCTGATGAGACATGTTGTATTTGGCGGAGAGTTAACCATCGCCAAAGTATTCTCTATTCGGCTGGGATACAATTACCAGCGCCGGCAGGAGCTGAAGCTCCATGACCGCACTGGCCTTAGTGGTTTTACCTACGGCATTGGATTCCGTGTGAAAATGTTTAATTTCAACTATGCTCATGCCACTTACCAGGCTGGCACATTCAGTCCGAATTACATCACAATCGCTGTCAATCTTAATAAGTTTGCGAAAAAGAAGGAGACTAGGGACTAGTGACTGGTGACTAGTAAGTGCTATCACCACCTCCCTACCTGAATACCCTCCTTAATATTTACTATTTTTGTACATCCAATTATCACGCATGCATGTAACAATCGACAAGCATTCCGGGTTTTGTTTTGGTGTGGTTTACGCCATCGAGGTTGCTGAACGTGAACTGGCTAAAACGGGAAACCTATATTGCCTGGGTGATATCGTGCATAATAATATGGAAGTGAATCGCTTGAAAGAGATGGGATTGGAGATTATCGATCACGAAGGCCTGAAACGCCTGAGCCATTGCAACGTGATGATCAGCGCACACGGTGAACCTCCGGGGACCTATGAAATTGCTCTGAAGAATAATATCCACATGATTGATGCCTCGTGTCCGATCGTGCTGAATCTCCAGCAAGAGGTGCAATACGGGTATGAGGATATGATGGAGCGGAATGGGCAGATCGTCATTTATGGGATGGAAGGGCATGCAGAGGTCAATGGGCTGAAGGGACAGACCGATGGGAATGCCATTGTTGTAGGAGATGAGGGTGACCTGGAGAAGATCGATTTTACCCGGCCTGTCAGACTCTATTCACAGACGACAAAGAGTGTCACAGGATTCAGGAAGATTGTTGATGCAATTGAAGAGCGGATGAAAGCAGCGAAGCCGGAAGGGAAAATAGATTTCCAATGGAACGACAGCATCTGCCGGCAGGTATCAAATCGCTCCAACGTGTTACAAAATTTCGCGGCCCAATATGACGTGATTATTTTCGTGAGCGGACGAAAAAGCTCTAATGGCATGATCTTATACCAAATCTGTAAAGATGTGAATCCAAATACCCAACTGATATCCGAAAAGGAAGAGTTACAACACGAATGGTTTGAAGGTCATCAGACAGTAGGGATATGCGGGGCCACATCAACCCCGAGGTGGCTGATGGAAGAAGTAGAGGAAGAGATTAAACAAATAGAGCCGGATCATGCATCTGCATAAGCTCACTATCCACAATTTCAAGAACTATCAGCAAGCCGATTTCAGCTTATGCGGCAAGATCAACTGTTTTGTGGGAAACAACGGGGTAGGAAAGACCAACCTTCTGGATGCGGTCTATTACCTCTCTTTTTGCAAAAGTTACTTCAATCCTACTGACATTCAGAACATCCGGCACGGGGAGATTTTTTTTGCCATCCGCGGATCCTATATGCGTCAGAACGATCACGCCGAACAGCTTCAATGTATCCAGAAAAAAGGAGAGCGAAAGAAGTTTCTGCACAATAAAAAAGAGTATGACAGGCTGGCTGATCACATTGGCCGGTTTCCACTGGTGATGATCTCGCCAGCAGACCGGGACCTGATCAATGAAGGAAGCGAGATCCGGCGGAAATATATTGATAGTGTGATCTCCCAGTTCGACAAACTCTATCTTGATGACCTGATCAATTACAACAAAGCGCTTTACCAGCGCAATGTGTTACTTAAGTCTTTTGCCGAGCGACGCTATTTTGACCGGGAAGCCATAGAGATCTGGGACGAACAACTGATCACACTTGGCAGGAAGATCTACCGGCGAAGAGCTGAGTTCCTTCAAAAGTTTATCCCTCTTTTTCAGCACTATTTCAGCTTCATCAGTGGAGGAAAGGAGCAGGTGGACATGAGCTATCAGAGCCAGCTTCACGATCGTGACTTCAGGGAACTCATGGGAAAAGCCATCGACAGTGATCGGGCTGCACTATACACAACAGTGGGCATCCATAAAGACGACCTGGAGTTCTTGATGGGAGGCTATCCGATGAAGAGATTCGGATCCCAGGGGCAGCAGAAATCATTTGTCATCGCCATCAAACTTGCCCAGTTCGAGTATACCCGGAAGATCAATGGATTCAAGCCTATTTTGCTGCTGGACGATATATTCGATAAGCTTGATGATTGCCGGGTTCAGCAGCTGATCAAACTTGTGAGCGAGAACAGTTTCGGACAGGTTTTTATTACCGATACTCAGGAGGAGAACATCCATAAGATCTTCGATCCCCTGGCTATTGAACACAAGATCTTCCGGATCAACGGGGATTAGCCGATAATTTATATTTTTGTCATACCCAAAATTGCACCGTGAAAAGAGCCAATAATTTAACCCTCGGGGAAGCGATCAAGGAGTTTCTGAATACGTACAAGCTGGATGAAAAACTACTTGAGGAGAAGGTGATTCAGTCGTGGGGCAAGGTAATGGGGAAAATGGTGAAGAACCACACCACCAGGCTTCACATCAAGAATAAAAAGCTCTATGTGAAACTTGATTCTGCAGCTATTCGAAGCGAACTCAGCTTTTCGCGTGAGAAGATCTGCAACGCTCTGAACAAAGAGGTGAATGCCGAGGTAATCACCGATGTAGTAATCAGGTAAGCATGAATACAATCTCCGATTGATTCGATTTTCGATTTTTGATTTATTTGTTATCCTGTTAATATCTTTTTTAGCAGATGTGTATAACCTTTTGCCCTGAAACATGATTAATGGTAAAAGGAATTATGACCAGAGGAGATTTAAGAAAAAGGTTTAGGGTTTTCTGTGTAAATGTAATTCAGCTGGCAGAGACACTTCCAAAGTCCTATTCAGGACAGGTAATTGCTAGGCAGATCATAAGATGTTCAACGTCATCAGCGGCAAATTACAGTGCAGTTTGCCGGGCCAAATCACAGCGTGATTTTATCAACAAGTTGAAAATTGTCGGGGAGGAATTAGATGAAACAGAATTTTGGTTAGATATTATTATCAAAACAGACCTTCTTAAAATGGAGAGCGTGTTAGGATTGAATAATGAAACCAACGAGCTATTATCCATAATTGTCTCAAGTCTAAAAACCATTAAATCAAAAAAAACATTCGTAAATCGAAAATCGAATTAATCGGAAATCAGGTTATGCTGCATTTCAGCAATTTCTCCCCTTCAATAAAGCCTTCTAACGTATCACCGATCTTAACCGGGCCGACACCGGCTGGGGTGCCGGTAAAGATGAAGTCGCCATTGCGGAGAGTGACAAAACGGGAGGCCTGTGCAATGATCTCATTGAACGGGTAAATCATCAGAGAGGTATTTCCTCTCTGTACCGTCTCGCCGTTCAGGTCTAGATGGAAGTTGATATCGGTTACATCAGGGAACGTTGATTTAGGCAGAAATCGGCTGACAGGAGCTGCATGGTCGAATCCTTTTGCTGTGAACCAGGGCAGTCCTGCTTTCTTTGCTTTACCCTGGATGTCGCGGGCTGTGAAGTCGATGCCCAGACCGATCTCTGAATAGTAGTTGTGAGCAAACTTCAGATCAATCTTTCTCCCTGATTTCCGGACCTTCAGTACCAGTTCCACCTCATAATGGATATCGGTTGAGAATTCGGGATAAACGAAAGGGCGGTTCCGGGTTAGCAGTGCTGTATCGGGTTTGAAAAAGAAGACCGGCTCTGCCGGGATCGTGTTGCCCAACTCTTTGATATGGGCAAGATAATTTCGGCCTATACAGATGATTTTCATATACTTATATTAGAATAGTTCAAGCTTTACATCATCCTGATTAAAGCCCCTGAGCTTGATCGAAGTGAGCACCTTTTTTGTCGACAGGGGAAATTCACTTTTCATGATCCAATGGTAATATGAGGGCTCCGTTTGGAAGACTTCAGCGACAGGTTTTCCTTTATGTTTGCCAAAATTAAACACCTCGACCTTTTTGGCATTAAATACAATATGCCCAGCCAGGTCGGCATTTCTTGTTTGACTGGAGAAGTCGCTTAACGCTTTCATGTCGTTCACGACTGGTGTGAACAGGTCTCCTTTTCGGTCTTTGATCTCTTTGTCCTTGTATTTATCCAGTTGTGCTTTCAGGATTTCATAGGTGGCGATGGTATCGGCTTCGGCACTATGAGCATTGATGAGTTCTTTATCGCAGTAGAATCTGTAGGCTGCGAAGAGATTTCGGGGCTCCATCCTGTGAAAGATAGTCTGGATATCAATCAATTTCCTCCCACTGATCTCAAAATCGATCTCTGCCCGGAGGCACTCCTCTGCAAGCATGGGGATGTCGAAGTGGTTTGAGTTATATCCGGCCAGGTCGCATCCATGGAGAAACTGTACCAGCTCGTGTCCTATATCTTTAAATGTCGGGCAATCTTTTACATCTTCGTTGGTAATGCCATGGATAGCTATCACGACCGGGGGAATGTCCATTTCCGGATTGATTCGCTGGGTTTTGATTTTAGTTGAGCCATCGATGTTGGCACGGAGAATGCAGATCTCCACAATCCGGTCGGTAGCCACTTTGATTCCCGTTGTTTCAAGGTCGATAAAGGCCAGCGGTCGTGTCAGGTTCAGTTCCATGTCATAGGTTTCATTTTTCTATCTCCGTCCCAGGTCGCGGAATCCCTTCAACATAATGTTTATGTCGTTCAAAAGTTTATAATCCCTTGCATACAAGAGATTTAGACGAGCAACTGCCTCGCCGGGGACTGGCTCTTTACGGAATGTATCAAATGGGTTCAGGACACCTTTTTTGATTTCCGGAAGGCGATGGATCTCCGATTCGCTGAGTTCGGAATAGCCGACCCATGAACGGAAGCAGAGGAGAACGAGAAAGATGTTTCTGAACAAACCGATCGGATTTTTCATCGTGAAAAACAGAATAGGATAAAGGGCCAGCAATCCTGTTGCTGTCACAACATCCAACAGTCTTTTATTTCGTCTGTTGGCCATCCGTGTAATTGAATTAATATCGATCACATAGAGGTCACCGGATGTATTGATGGAGTTGCTGCCGATGATACTCATGCTTTCTGGCGGAGCGATTTTGTAATCAACCTGTTGTTCTTTCAACTCGGACATCTGGTCCATAATCACCTGAACCGGAACATCTTTAGCGCAGAATATCACCTCATCGATGTTGTGGATCCAGATGATCTCCCGGATTTGCCCCAAGTAGCCAATAAAGCCATTGGCGTTGTGGCGATGGCGGTGATAACTGACCAGGCCAATAAAACCAGCGTTGATAATGGTCTTCTGCAACAATTCAGACACCCGTTTGGCTTCCTCCTTCTCACCAACAATCACGAATCGTTTGTTTTTATCTTCGTTGATACGGTATTTGTTGATGTTCAACACATGAAGAAGGATGCGTGTTGCCATCATCGAGATGACACCCCATATGGCACCCAGTATAATCAAGGCACGGGAAAATCGGTACGACTCCGGCAGCAAGCTATACAGCACCAGGATGATAATTGTTCCGATCAACATCCCCAGTGTAACTTTCCGTAATCGGACCGGACGATCATACCCACCAATGAGATAGACACTCAGGAGCCAGATGAAGATATAGGCTGGGATTGCCACAAGCGTAAATAACAATGGGTAATGGCCTCCGGATTGAAAGATGAAATTTCGTTCCCAATAATCCTTGATGAACCAGAGGCCGCCATAAATGAAGAGGGCATCTATTATTGGCAGGACGATGCGTGTGAGAAAACGGGTGGTAATGGAGAAAAAGGCACGAAGGTAAATGGCAAAATTGATCAGGAGTGAAAACAGCCGGGCATTCTCTTTCGAAAAGTGTTTCCGGGCAAATATGATCATGGCATTGTAGAACATAAAAACGTAGTTCATGCTGCTTTTCTTCGTGCTCTCTCCTTTGTAATGGATGATCCGCGTACCGGGGTAGTAGTAGTTCTTAAATCCTGCCTGTGTAATCCGGTAGCTGAGGTCTATATCTTCTCCATACATGAAGAAATCTTCATCAAGGAGACCTATTTTACTCAGCAACGATTTACGTAACATCATAAACGCTCCGGCCAGGACATCCACCTCATGGGTTTTATCTTTGTCGAGGTATCCGAGGTGGTATCTGTTGAAGAGCTTTGATCTGGGGAAGAGCGCTGAGAAGCCGAACATCTTGAAAAAAGCTACAGACGGAGAGGGGAGGCCCCGTTTCGATTCAGGGAGGAATTTTCCTTTTCCATCGATCATTTTCACGCCCAGGCCACCGGCATCGGGGTGGCTGTCCATGAATTTCACACATTTGGTCAGGGTGTCATCTTCCAGAATAGTATCGGGATTGAGGATCAGGATATATTCACCTTTGGCTTTCCGGATTGCCTGGTTGTTGGCCCTGGAAAAGCCTTTGTTATCCTTGTTTTCGATCAGGTGGACCTCAGGGAACTTTTCCCGGATCATTCTGACGGATCCATCGACAGAATTATTGTCAACGACAAAGATTTCCGTTGACAGTCCGTTAACAGCTTTCTGTATCGAGTGGATACACTGCTCAACGAAATACTTGACGTTGTAGTTGACGATAATGATGGATAGCTTCATATAAAGCGCTTAACCAGGCTGTAAATGTATTAAAAATACCCTTCATCGATTAATTTGATGATCTCTTCAATCTGTCGATCTGCCCCAACGGGATCATATCCGGTTTTCAGGTTGTACCCGAAGAGTCTAGCAAGTGTTTGCCAGATAAAGGCAGTGAACTTTCCGCGAAGTTCCCTGACAAGGTTATAAGATGAGTTGCCGGTCTCTCTGTATATCAGCTTGATCAGGACCTTGCCCTGCGAGAAAGTAAGGCTGCGTATCTCCTGCCCGAACTCCTTTTGCAATGCATCTTCAGCTTGCCTGGCGTATGCTTTCCTTTTTTTCTTTGATGTAATGGTATCCATCACTTTCTGATACGCTTCCAATCTGATCGCAGCTATTTTGGCATATGGATATACTTTCTGGACATTGTAAACGAGTTTCGAGTACCGGATCCGGTGTCTTCTCCGTTCAAACTTTTGGGGGGGATAGATATAGGTTGTTTTGACCTCAACCAATGGAACTGTATCTCCATCTATGATCTTGCCTGGTACAATTCTCGGAATAGTGTCAGGCTCCTGGGCGATAAGTGGCTGGAGCAAGAAACAGGTTAAAAAGACAACGGTAGTAAATCTTTTCATCAGAAATCAAAACGCCGGGTCGTTTGTGATTATTGTCAGGCTACACGGAGGCGTGACATGTTTGTTTTCCGGAAACTCTTTTCCACAAAGGCACGTGTGACACGGAGTGGCTTTGTCTCTCCTTTGGAGGGGAGCTCGAACATCTCGTCGGTCATGATCGCTTCCAGGATTGAACGTAATCCCCTGGCACCCAGTTTAAATTCAATGGATTTGTCTACAATATAGTTTAGAGCTGTCTTATCAAAGGTGAGTTTGATATTATCCATCTCAAACAGCTTGATATACTGTTTTGTCAATGAGTTTTTCGGCTCGAGCAGGATTCGTATGAGGGTGCTTCTGTCGAGTGAGTGCATGAATGTTACGATAGGCAGTCGTCCTACCAGTTCCGGGATCAGGCCGAAGCTTTTCAGGTCAACAGGTGTGATATACTGGAGCATGTTATCTTTATCGATCAGGTCTTTTTTGGATGACTTAAATCCTATCACGTTGGTTTGCAGCCGGTTCGCGATCTTTTTATCAATCCCATTGAAGGCTCCACCTGTAATGAAAAGTATGTTCTGGGTATTGATCTGGATCATTTTTTGCTCGGGGTGTTTTCTGCCACCCTGTGGGGGTACATTCACGATCGCACCTTCGAGCATCTTCAGCAGGGCTTGCTGCACACCTTCGCCGGAAACATCCCGGGTGATGGATGGATTGTCACTTTTCCTGGCGATCTTATCGATCTCGTCGATGAAGATGATCCCACGTTCTGCGGCTTCCACATTGTAATCTGCTACCTGTAGCAGCCGGGCCAGGATACTCTCCACATCTTCACCTACATATCCGGCTTCGGTGAGGGCTGTGGCATCACCAATGCAGAACGGGACGTTAAGCATTTTGGCAATCGAACGGGCGAGCAAGGTTTTTCCTGTTCCGGTTTCGCCAACGATCACGATGTTCGCTTTTTCGATCTCTACATCCTCATCCCTGGCTTTTTTCGCATAGAAAATCCGTTTGTAGTGATTGTAGACTGCAACCGAGACAATCCGCTTGGCTTCCTCCTGTCCGATCACATACTGATCCAGGTAGTGCTTGATCTCGACCGGTTTCAGCAGGTTGAAATCAGGAGTGGATTTACTCTTGTCAGAGATTAACTCCTCATCCATGATCACTTTGGCCTGCTGAATGCAATGATCACAAATGTGAGCATTCAATCCGGCGATCAGGATCTTTGTCTCCCGTCGTTCACGTCCGCAGAAAGAGCATACTTCATTACTTTTTGCCATGATTGCAGGTTATTTTGCCGTTTTGGATTTCTCCAGGATCTCATCGATCATACCATAATCAAGGGCTTCCTGAGAGGTCATCCAGTAGTCGCGGTCAGCGTCCTTCAGAATCTTGGTATAGGTCTGTTTGCTATGTTTTGCGATGATCTCGTAGAGCTCTTTTTTTAGCTTTTGGATCTCCCTGGCTGTGATCTCGATATCAGAAGCCTGGCCCTGGGCCGTTCCCATCGGCTGGTGGATCAGGATGCGTGAATGCTTCAGGGCAGTCCGTTTGCCTTTGGCTCCGGCCGAGAGGAGGATAGCGCCCATCGAGGCAGCCATACCTGTACAGATCGTGGCGATATCGGGAGCGATATATTGCATCGTATCGTAAATTCCAAGGCCAGCATAGACCGATCCTCCCGGAGTGTTGAGATAAATCTGGATGTCTTTTCTGGAGTCGACTGACTCGAGGAAAAGGAGTTGTGCCTGGATGATGTTGGCTACATAATCATCAATCGGTACACCCAGAAAGATGATCCGATCCATCATGAGGCGGGAGAAGACATCCATCGTGGCGATGTTGAGCTGCCTCTCTTCAATGATTGTAGGGGATATATAGTTGGCTGTGAGAGTTTTATATTTCTCCAGAGCCTGGTCGTTAATCCCTTTGTGCCGGGTTGCGTATTTTGAGAATTCGTCCATGATAAGTCGGTTTACAATTTGGTTATACGATAATATGTTGTGATTTGTTACAAAGTTTGTGATTCGGTGATGTGGTGATATGGTGGTATGGTGATATGGTGATTTGGTGAATTTGTGAGTTAGTGATTTGTAATTTTTTTTTTAGTGCTTAATGATCGTGGTCATGATCATGTTCGTGGTCATGCGGTTGTTCTTGTTTTGCTGATACCAGTTTGATGAACTCTTCGTAGGTGACTTCTACGGGTTTCAATGTCAGTTTCTCTCTGAATAGACTCATTAGCTTAGCGTTATACAATTGATCGTTGATTTGCTTTACCTGCTCTTTGTTCTGCATAAAAGCATCTACGATCGAATCGTACTTTTTCATCATTTCAGGATCTGCAAACTCCTGGCTTACCTGGCGAAGCAGATGTGTGCGGATATATCCCCTGATCTCTTCATCTGTAACTTCAATGTTGTGATCTTTGATCAGTTTGTTCTCAATCAACTGCCATTTCATTGAAGTGGCGAAATCAGGGAATTGTTTTTCGATCTCTTCTTGCGACAGTTTGTTTTCGTCGTGATCAAGCAACCATCGTTTCAGAAACTCATCCGGCAAAGAGATCTCTTTATTTTCAGTGAGTTTTTTGATAATTTCCTGAAAAAGAAGCTTGTCCGTTTCTCCGGTGAAGCTTGCAGCAGCATCTTGTTTCACCCTCTCCCGAAAATCCTCTTCGGTTTTAATATCCTCACCCGGATAGACCTTGGTGAATAGTTCTACGTTAAGTTCGGCAGGCTCAATGTGAGTGATCTCTTTCACCTTGATGGATAGTGTCAGGTCAGGATTCTCAAACGTCGCAGCAGGGAGTTTCAATTGCTGGACAGCCTCATCTGCTGTTCCATAGAATTCAACGGGTTTGATCACAAAGATCTCATCTTTCTTCAGGCTCATCAACTTCTTTTTCACCTTTTCATCAGTGATTTTTTCCAGGATAAAGTTTACCTCTTTCTGCTGCCCGCCTTCCACAGGATTTCCATCTGTACCAATCTCTGTAAGATCGCCTGAGATCATATCTTCTTCTCCGGCAACTTCAGGATGGAAAGGGTTCCCATTCCGTTTCCGTGTGTCATCGATATACCCGTCGACCATTTTATCGTCTATCCTGATCACATAGTTCTCCACCTCTATATCCGGTCCTATATCCTTAGTGATCTCAGGCGCCAGGCCGATATCAAAAAAGAACTCAAACGTTTCACTATCTTCAAACTGTGCAGGCTTTGTCTTCTCTTTGTTAGGTAGCGGATTCCCCAGGATTTCAAGCTTTTCATCCTGCATGTAGCCCGAAAGTTTGTCGCTCAGCAATTTGTTGACTTCATCTGCGATCACAGCTTTTCCATACATTTTCTTCACCATACCAAAAGGTACTTTTCCAGGCCTGAAACCCGGGATATTGGCTTTACGCTGATAATCTTTTAATGCCCTGGTAACTGTCTCCTGGTAATCTTCCGGAACGATCTCCATGTGAATCGTCGCTGTCAGATCTCCGGTGCTCTCTCTGGTTATGTTCATCGCTGGTTTTTAGTGAATCGTGAATCGTGAA
>CAZTSX010000004.1:0-17670 GCA_964616825.1 uncultured Prolixibacteraceae bacterium | reverse complement strand
CGTGAATCGTGAAACGTGAATCGAAATTATGTGCAATCTATGGCAATGTATGGCAATGTATGGCAATGTATGTCAATCTTTTTCTGTGCGGATGAAGGGACTCGAACCCCCACGCCCGAAGGCACAAGATCCTAAATCTTGCGCGGCTACCAATTACGCCACATCCGCGGTTCCGTTGGTAAATAGGACTGCAAAGATACAAACTTCTGATAAAATAATTCAGGGCCGGATGACGTTAGTTAGGTGCAACCATTTTCAACTATGGAAGTAATTATTTATATGAATTTAACGTTTACTTTTAACATCCGGGAATAATCAGCACCTTGCACAAATACCTGCTCATATCAATAACTCTGATCTTTGCTGTCTATTGCACAGCAAGCCGGGGACAGGAGATGCTGGGAACGGCAGTGGGGAATTATTCTGGAGTTAACGGCATCCAACTCAATCCATCTGCCATGAATTCATCGAAGTCGTGGTTGGATATTCATCTGGTTTCCGGGGATGTTTTTCTCCAGAACAACTACATCTACCTCTCTAAGAGTGAATTTGTTATCTGGGATGTTTTCAAGCCAGACTTTATACTCCCATCCCATGATGAAGATTATGGTACTGAAGTAAGACCGTTTTACCGGTACGATTATACACGCCGAAAAAAATTCTTTATCAATATCCGGATAAACGGACCGGGCGCCATGCTGGTGTGGGGTGACCATGCGTTCGGACTCCATACGGCAGTCCGATCTGTTTCGTCAGTAAGGAATATTCCCCCTGACCTGGCGAATTTTATGTATCTGGGTTTGAATTACAATCCTCAACATAACATCAACTACAAAACAAATAAGCGATTCAGTGTCGCCCAGATGTCGTGGTTGGAAGTAGGATTAAGCTATGCATACAAGGTCTATGGAAGAGGTTTCAACCGCATCGATGCCGGAATCTCCTTACGGAGATTATTTGGGCTGGCAGGTCTTTACACTGTTGTCGACGATCTGGATTATGTTGTACTGGACGATTCTACCATGCAGGTCAACAACCTCCAGGCCGATTATGCTTTTTCAATGCCGATCGACTACAACAGCAACAACATTGGCATGGTTACCGATCCTCTGTTTTCGGGCGGAGGTTGGGGTTTTGACCTGGGAGTCACGTATACCAGGTTGAAGAAACATCATCAGAAACAGTATTTTGACAAACTTTGTGCACAGAAATATGAGGATTACATCTACCGGATCGGTGTGGCGCTGATAGATGTGGGAGGCATTACATTCAAAGACCGGGCACAAAAGTACAGGATAGATAACCAGGCTTCATACTGGGAAAACCTGAACCATTTCGATTTTCAGACTGTGAACCAACTGGTGGATACGATCAGTTACCAGTTTTACGGAGACCCGACAGCCTCGTACGTGGGAGATAAATTTACCCTGTGGTTACCTTCAGCGTTAAGTGTGCAGGCTGATTATCACTATCGTAACAACTGGTATGTGAATGGCAGCCTGATCTTTCCTGTGCATCTCAGCAAAGCGTCGCTCTCTCGCCCGGCACAACTGGCTATCACCCCACGCTATGAATCCTACTGGTTTGAAGCGAACATGCCGGTCTCACTCTATAACTGGTATCAATTACGGATGGGGCTATCTCTCCGGTTTTATATCCTGACCATCGGGACAGAGAAACTGGGAACCTATTTAGGCCTCAGTAATTTCAGCGGGATGGATCTATATTTTTCAGTGAAGGTGCCATTAAAAAAAGGAAGCTGTCGATCGAAAAAGGGGGCAAAATCCTGCCCGGCCTATGACAAATACAAACAGTTCAGGCTATAAGGTTTTCACATCCAGCGCATCGCGTAGCGCATTCCCGATTAACATAAAAGCGAGCACCAGCAGCATGATGGCAACACCCGGAAGGATAGCCAGGTGGGCATAATCGAGGATGATATAGCCGTAGTTCTCTTTGATCATCGATCCCCAGGAGGGAACCGGCGGCTGGACTCCCATACCAAGGAAGCTCAATCCGGCTTCAATCAGGATGGCGGCAGCGAAGTTGGCCGCAGAGATCACAATCACCACTCCCATGACATTGGGAAGGAGATGTTTTGTAATGATCCGGAAAGCAGAAAATCCAAGTGCTCTCCCGGCTTCCACAAACTCTTTTTCACGCAGGCTTAGGATTTGACCGCGTACCACCCGGGCTACTTCAACCCACATGGTGAGCCCGACAGCGATAAAAACCTGCCAGAATCCTTTGCCAAGGGCAAATGTGATGGCGATAACCAGCAGCAGCGTAGGGATTGACCAGACAACATTGATGAACCAGACGATGAAATTATCGATCCACCCCCTGAAATAACCTCCAATGGAGCCAATCAGTATACCCAGAACAAGTGAGATAAACACTGAAATGAAGCCTACAGAGAGACTGATCCTGGCACCGATCACCAGCATGCTGAGGATATCGCGGCCGAAACGGTCTGTTCCCAGCCAGTAGGTACGGTGAATCAACTTTGCTTCCGAATGTTGTTGCAGAAATTTTTCCGGATCTTCCCGCAAACAGGTACCTTTCTTATCATAGATATCCACGGTGCCGTTCACGATGGGATACTCGTTGAACCGGCTCTTCTGACCCCAGATCATCCGGTGAAAAATGTTGGATCGCTTCACGGGAGGCTTTTTCGGCACCTGGATAAATTCAGCTCTATATCCGGGCTTTTTCAATCCCATCTCCAGGCACTGGTCGTTGGCAAATGGGGTAGGATCGGGGGTGATCAGGTAGCCGAGTAGTGCAATCAGGAATACCGTTCCGATAAAGATCAGGGAGCCGAAGCCCAGTTTGTCTTTTCTGAACCGTTTCCAGGCTTGAGCGGAGAGGGAGCCGGAGGAGATGTATGTTTTTTTGCGGAGAAACAACGACTAGCGATTTAGAAGCATCAAATAGCAAGCACCAAAATACAAATAAATTCCAAGTTCCAAATAACAAATAAGCACGAAATCCGAATATCTAAATCCTAAACAAACTCAAATTTCAAAATTCAAGTTTATAAAATGTAGTTTTGGCTTTCGATCATTGAGGTTGAGATTTATTTGATATTTGATTATTGTGATTTGGAATTTATTTCCTCAAAAATGTATTATCTTTGCCCCCTCAACACGGTGGTTGTAGCTCAGTTGGTTAGAGCATCAGATTGTGGTTCTGAGGGCCGTGGGTTCGAATCCCATCTTCCACCCAAGAAGAATTGCCATTTATTGCCATGAAATTGCTATAATTTCGCTTCTCGCCGCCTCGCTATTCGTCAATAAAGTCATTAAGGGAAAACATTCCTGCACTCCTACATTGATGCATTGATCCATTGAATTGATTCTACTCCCATACACTGATACCCTCATACTCTCATACCTCCTATGCCCTACGTCTTACGTCTCGCGTTCCCGCGCCAGATCCCAACGTTCCCGTACTAGCCTCTGGTGCAGATAGATCTGGCTCATTTTAAATCGGATTCTTTTGCAACCATCTATTATATAACCACATAGAAAATGCAGAAATGAAACCAATTGCCATGAGAATAATCCACCCCATCGAGTTCCAGAAAGGATTAAGCTCTAACAAACCAGATTCCAGCTTGGTTGCCCCATTACACATCACTTCATGAAAGATGAATGCTCCGGCAGGTCCTCCAATCAATGCTCCAATAGCCAATGGCAGATTCGCATATCCGAGGAATAATCCCTCTTGTCCTTTTGGTGCCAGGGCTCCTATAAATTCATAGGTTCGGGCTGACGTGAATAATTCACCGAAGGCAATCAAAGCAACTGTCAGGGTGATAAAAAGTGTCCCGAGTGGTATCCAGTCACCGAGTGTGAGTGATCTGACTCCTCCACTCATAAATATGGGAATAAGGTTTATCATCATGGATATACCAATAATGACAATTCCGACGATAATTGAATTTATCGGTTTCATCTTCCCAAACGTCTTTGTTATCAGCAGTTGGAAAAACACAATGACAAATGGATTTGCCATGGTTACAAGGTCCACGGCCGGGTTTAACTCTACAACTTTTTGCAAATAAAGAGGTAGTACATTGTAAACCTGAGCATAGATGAAGAAAAAGCCGCTCGATACGATTAAAAACAGGGCAAACCTAAGGTTCTTAAGAACCAGGATCATATCAGCCAGTATCCTGAATATGGATTTTTTGGGTTTCGTATCAGTTTCACTCTGGCCAGATTTTTTATCCGGATCTGTATAAAAAAACAATACTGCAAAAAAGGCAAGGATTGAGAAGAATACAGAAACAGCAAAAATATAGCTCAGGTCAAATTGTTTTCTAACCACAAAACTGACACCTCGCCCAACAAGAGACCCTACGTTAATGATCATATAAAAAATCCCAAAACCCAGCGTCATTTTTGCACCAGCTGTCTTTTGAACAGTTCCTGCAATACAGGGCTTTATTATAGACCCACCAATACCTATGATAATGATCGCAAGAATGATCGGGAGAAGAATACCTGTCCCTGCCGACATTTCGCTTCCAATTATTGGATTAAGTGTATGATTCCCAAACCATACGGGAGTACCCATAATGAAGTATCCTACTGCAAGTAATACAAAGGCGATGAGCATGGATTTTTTAAATCCGATTTGATCTGCGATGGTACCAGAAAGAATGGGAAGGAAAAAGACCAATGCCCATAATATACCATTCAAATTACTTGGCCAATAATCACCCAGTCCCAGTTGTCCTAAATAGAGAACAACAAAACTTGCCATTGCATAGTAGGCTCCTCGTTCGAATAACTCTGTTAAATTTGCGGTCCAGAAACTTCTTGGAAAGCCCTCTTTTTTGATCTCTTCTCTCTTCTGCATGTTAAATGGATAAAAATTTTCACGTGTTGAATCGAACGCGCAAATTTAACAATGTATGTGAATTATCCCTTCCGATAATTTTTTTTCCTATCTTGAACCCCCATTTTTTATTTCAATTATAATACTTCTACTATGAAACAGTCTTACAAATTCGTTTTGGCCCTGCTCCTTATTGTTGCACTGTCTGCCTTCCAAATATGCTTTGGCCAGTCAGTTTTTACAGCAAAAGACCTCCTGGGAATAGAAAGATGTCGTGTCCAGGCACTAAATCCCGATGACACAGAGCTGATTTTTTCGGTGTCAACCCCACGAGGAGCCAATGAGAAACCCGGTTCGGCCCATAGTAAATACTACAAGATAAATCTTACAAACAACGAATCAAGCCTACTTTTTGAGGAGGATATAAAAGTGGGTTCACCCCGATACAGCCCGGATGGTTCATACATTGCTTTTACATATAAGAAAGAGAAGGATCATAAGCAGGTTTGGGCTATACCTGCCGACGGTGGCGACACGGTGCAACTAACCCACGCTAAAAATGATGTAAATTATTTCAGGTGGCAACCTGATGGGCGAGGTATCGCTTACCTTTCAACTACGCCCAGGTCGGTAAGGGAGATTGAACTGAAAAAGCGGGGTTACGACTTCATTTTTTATGAGGAGAACCTGAAAAAGAACCAGCTTTTCGTCATCCGCTTCGATACCAGTTTTAAACTTGTCACACAACAGCAAATGCTAAAAGATACTCATGTGTGGGATTTCGAATTCAGTCCTGATGGCCAGTTGTTGTCCTTTTCAACTTCCGAGAAGAACCTGATCGATTACCGCTACATGTTCCGCAAAATTAAGATCCTGGATATGTCGTCCGGTAATGTTATTCAAGAGGTAGGAAATGTAGGTAAGCTGGGCAACTATGTTTTCAATCCGGAAGGTTCACAACTGGCTTTCGCTTCAGCGTTAAACATGAATGATCATGCGGTCAGCCAGGCCTTCACCTATTCGTTGAAGAATGAAACAATCAGAAATCACACACCGGCCAACTTCAACGGGCACATCAGTTGGGTAGGCTGGAAAAATAACAAAGAGCTGCTCTGTTACTCCGGCGAAGGGGTTTATCCCAAATTGTCAGGCATATCAGTAGAAAACGATAAGTATACTGTGATGCTGGATTCCGAGACCTCAGGTGTTATTTTTGGAGTACCTCTCTTTACAGAGGATTGTCAGTTGTTCGTTTTTACAAGCAGTACGCCAGACGATCCCTCCAATATTTATACCTGGAACGGCAGTGGTGACCTGAATAAGGTAACAGATCTGAATCCCCAGCTGAGCGGGAAGTTGTTAGGAGAGCAGGAGGTGATCCGGTACAAAGCCAGGGATGGGATGGAGATTGAAGGGTTGCTGATCAAACCGGTGGGGTACGACAGTAACAAGAAATACCCGCTCATCCTGTATGTTCACGGCGGACCGGAATGGCACCACCGACATTGCCTATGAAGAGCTTTTCGTACACAGCGGGAAATCCCTGGAAGAACAATGGCAAATGAACCTGGAACGGAGCCCGGTTTATTGGGCTCATCAGAGCAAAACGGCCACCCTCATTTATGGCGGAGCTGCTGATCCCCGGGTTCATCCCTCACAAAGCCTGGAATTGTTCCGCCGGATGAAAATGAATGATCACCCTGCCGTAAGACTGATTCAATACCCTGGTGAAGGACACGGAAATCGAAAACAGCCAGGCCGGATAGATGTTTTGTACCGCCAGATCGATTGGCTCGATTGGTATGTGAAGGAATTAAAACCGCTGGAAGGCCCCATGCCACCGTTGGACATCAGCGACAGGTATGACCTGGATTGGGAACTGTAACGTCTCACATTAAAAGAGTACCTTTATCCCCTAAACCGACCGTATTATTACAACGATCCCAATCTTCCAGGTTGATGCTTTTACAGACAAACTTTTTGGCGGCAATCCGGCTGCTGTATGCATTCTTGATAAATGGCTCGATGATGAACTCTTGCAGGCCATTGCCATGGAAAACAACCTGCCGGAGACGGCATTCATCATCCCCGATGAGTCCAGATACCAGATCAGATGGTTTACAACAACTGCTGAAGTGGATCTCTGCGGACATGCGACGCTGGCATCCGGATATGTGGTGTTTAACCATCTCAATTTTGCTGGAGAAGAGATCACTTTTTTCTCTCCCAGAAGTGGAGATTTGAAGGTGATAAAAAGAGATGATGTGTTGTTCCTGGATTTTCCGGCCGATACGTTTACTGAAGTAGTACCCCCGTTGGAGTTGATTAACGGATTGAGGTTGGAGCCACTGGAGGTGTTCAAAGGAAAAACAGACTATCTGGCGGTGATCCATTCAGAAGAGGAGATCCGGAATCTGCATCCTGATTTCAACCTACTTGCCAGATTAGAAGGAAGAGGTGTAATCGTCACAGCCCCGGGAAACGAAGTGGATTTTGTCTCCCGTTTCTTCGCTCCGGGAATCAGTATTCCGGAAGATCCGGCGACAGGTTCGGCCCACACGACGATGATTCCATACTGGTCGAAACGGTTGGCTAAAAAGAAGCTGACTGCCAGGCAGCTATCAGAACGTGGCGGGGCGCTATTGTGTGAAGATCATGGCAGTCGTGTGAAGATTGGAGGGAAGGCGAGGCTGTACATGGAAGGAAAAGTTTTTGTTAATTGAACAAAAATGATTGCCATGATATTGCCATGAATTGCACATGAATTGCCATAAATCGAAAAAACCTTTAACCTCGTCCCTCGACCCTGAACCCTGTCATTCTGTTTTTCCTTTAAACGTTGACCTGTACTCCTCCCATTGCAGATCCATGAAGGCATCTTCGGCGAAGTAATGGAGGATCGGTTCGAAGTTTTTAGCGGTTTGATATCCGGCTACCACGGTCAGCATCTGACTTTTTTCGTTGAGGAACACAAACGAGGGGTACGACATCTTTCCACGGAGCAACTCGATTGCCAGCTGGTGTGACGAGCGCCGGCCTCCGGGATTCGGATTCACGAAAGTGATGCTATCGATCACCACCGTATCTTTCCGTTCGGCATTCATCTTTACGTTGTGGAAATGTTTGTTCATGTATTCGACAACCACAGGGTTGGTAAAGGTGGTGGCATCCATCCGCTTGCACCATCCACACCAGTAAGTCCACATATCTATGAAGATCTTTTTGGGCTGTGTCTTATTCAGTTCGTAAGCTTCTTCAAACGACATCCAGTTGATCTTTGCCGGAGCTTGCTTAGGTTTTTGAGGTGTGTTATCCTGTGCTGTAGTGAAATTGGTAAAAGAGAGAGAAAGAGCCAAGAGGAGTGAGAAGTATGTTAATCTGTACATGTGGATGTTTCGTTAAGATTCTTAGATCAATCCCGGGCATCCCGGTCAATTTCACGTTGAATGTCTTTTTGCTTCAGCGTTTCCCGTTTGTCGAAGAACCGTTTTCCCTTCGCCAGGGCGATGGTCAGTTTAGCCAGACCTTTCTCGTTGATAAAGAGAACGACCGGGATGATCGTCAATCCCCGTTCGTTCACTTTGGTCAGCAGCTTCTTTAATTCGCGCTTGTTCAACAACAGCTTCCGGTCACGTTTGGGTTCATGGTTGTAATGGGTCCCCATTTCATATTCGGCAATGTGCATGTTCCTGATAAAGAGCTCATTTCCTGTGAATGAACAGTAGCCCTCTGCGATCGAAGCTTTGCCGGCACGGATCGACTTGATCTCCGTGCCGGTCAACTGGATTCCGGCTGTATATTCCTGCAACAGAAAATATTCATACCGGGCTTTTTTATTCTTTATGACGATCGCGGATGTCATCGCTATTTTTTCTCCGGCATCAAAACGACCCGAACGTAATGTTCGGGGTTGAAGAAGTTATTTGCCGCTGTTTTCAGCTCCTCCACAGTAACTGCATTGACTCGGGACTCAAAATCAAGAATAGAGAGAGGATTCCCTTCAAGAAAGTAGAGCGATTCGATTTTTGAGCGCCAGAAACTGTTCTTTTCCAGATCTGTCTCCCGGTTGCGAAGCAGTGTCTCCTTTACTTTGGCTAAATCTTCTGGCGTAGGGCCCTTTTTCCGGAGTTTCTTCAACTCCCTGAATACCGCTTTGGTCAGTTTATCAGTTGTTTTCGGTGAGCAACCAAACAGGATTCCCATCATGAACTCCGATTTCGGGTATTTATCGAAGTTGAGCATGATTTGAGGGGAGTAAACACCACTGAGTTTCTCTCGGATCACTTCGATCAGTTTGATCTGTAAAACCTCCTTCAGCATGTTCAGATAGAGGACATTGGCTTCATTCCACTCGAATGCTTCTGACATCACGATGCCAACCATGCTCTGAGGATCAGTTCCTCTGTAGAAAACTACTTCCGTGATTCCCGGAGCAAGCATCTGGGAGCGATCCAGCCAGGTTTCGTTTCGTTGTATTGAGGGCAGGCTGCCAAAATAGGTCTCCACGAGGGGGGTAATTGAGTCAATCGAGAAATTCCCCACCAGGACGAAGGTGAAGTCTGAGGCATCAGCAAAACGATCTGAATAGATGTCGAACGCCTCGTCAAGATCGATCGATGCAATTTGTTCTTCTGTCGGAAAGATGACCAGTCGTTTGTTCTCTGGATAAGCGGTCTTGAAGAGAGTGTCGTAGAAAGCAATAACCGGATTGCCTTTCATGAACTTCGTCTGGTTCTCCATCTGGGAAATGAAAGCCTGGAATGCGGAGGTATCTTTCCGGGGGGCGTCAAAGTAGAGCCATACCAACTCCATCAGTGTTTTAAAATCTTTCGGTGTAGCGCTGCCCCTGAAACCCTCTTTGATCTCATCAATGTATGGCGAGATCGAGATGTTTTTCCCTTTCAGCTTCTTCTGCAATTCCACATTTTCGAACTCTCCAACGCCACTGTTATCGATTATGGCTGAAGAAAAATTGGCTGATAGGAATAGATCATCCTCATACCTGGAGTCTCCGCCTGGACTGAAGGCTGATACAAGGATCTCATCGTTTTTGAAATCTGTGGGTTTCAGGATCACTTTCACGCCATTGGAGAGGGTCAACTCAGTGAAGCCGAGTTCACTGTTTTCGCTCTTTTCGACTACTTTTCCACCAAGTAAATCAAAGGGAATCAACGGTTCTTCTCTGAAGTTATCGACCCAGGCTTCCAGTTCTTTTATCCTGGAATGTTCAACCACCGCCAGGATCTCATCTTCGGTGGGGATCTTCAATCCCTCTTTTTCCGGCCCCATAATCACCATTGCCATATTATCGTCTGTCACCCATTTTTTAGCCAGATCATTCACTTGCTCCAGGGTGATCTCTGGAAGGATCTTCTTCAGGTATTTAAACTCTTTCTTTGCACCCGGTATCGGTGTTTCAGTCAGGTAATTGCTGACATAATCACCGGCAAACCTGGCTGATTCTGTCTTATCAAACTCATTGGCTGCTTTTTCATAACGACTCATCATATCCTCTTTCTGGCGTTCATATTCGGTTGCTGTGAAGCCAAACTGCTTGACCCGTTCATTTTCTGCAAGGATTGATAAGAGGGCTTCTTCCGTCTGGTTCTCTTTGGGCATCGTCTGGAGGATGTACGCATCTTTGGTGCGAACCAGGAACTCCCCATATCCGGTACTTGCAAAAACAAAGGGGCACTCGGGTTTCTGAGACAGCTCCGAAAAACGCTGATTCAGCATGCCTGTAAAAAGTTCTGCAGTGATCTGCTCTTTTAGTCCTCCCAACGTTTTCACTTTTAGAACCGGGTGTTTCCAGAACATCAGAATCACATTTTGCATCGCTTCCGGGTCGGTGGTGATCGCGATTAACGGTTCATCGTTCCCGGGAAGATCAAATTCTACCCGCTCCCGGGGGTTGTCAGGATTCTTCAGCCCGGCAAAATGCTCTTTGATCTGAGCTTCAACCCAGTCGGGATCCACATCACCTACCACTACAACGGCCTGAAGATCTGGCCGGTACCAGTCGCGGTAGAAATCGCGGAGGGTTTCATGTTTGAAATTCTCTAAAATTTCAACCTTTCCTATCGGAAGACGTTCGGCATAGAGCGAACCTTTAAGGATGATCGGGAAGAATTTCTTCATCATCCTGTCCTGAGCACCCAGACCCAGCCGCCACTCTTCAATGATCACTCCACGTTCTTTGTCGATCTCTTTGCCATCCAGGGTCACATCATGTGCCCAGTCTTCCAGCACCTGAAATCCTTTTTCAACCAGTCCCTCTTCGTCTGTGGGAAGCTGAAGCATATATACCGTCTGATCAAAGCTGGTATAGGCGTTGATATCTGCGCCAAATTGAACGCCGGTCTTCTGCAGGAAGTCGATCAGTTCGTTTTTTGGGAAGGTTTTCGTTCCGTTGAAGCACATATGCTCTGTAAAGTGCGCCAGCCCCTGTTGGTCGTCGTTCTCCAGGATGGAGCCGGCATTGACAACAAGCCTGAGCTCTACACGGTTTTCAGGTTTTGCGTTTTTACGGATGTAATAGATCAATCCGTTATCCAACTCGCCGATCCGTACGTTGGGATCGATCGCCAGTTTTGTTGTATAATCGATCTCCATGGTCTGACCGCAGAGAAAACCAGCCGGTATCAACACGATAGCCAGGATGGCCAGGGTACTTAAAATCCGTTTCATTTTATGGGTTTTGGTAAGGGTCTGGTTGAATATGCAAGGATATCAAATTTTGATGATTTCTCCAAGCATTTCCCCTTGAAATCAGAGTTTTAGTGTGATCCCCACCATATAGTTAATCAACGCCTGCGGGAAATAGCCGTTTACATCATAGGCCTGATTGGCATAGTTGTAGCGGTAGATCCATGCATTTGTTTCGTATCGCCTGTTGAAGAGGTTGCTGAACATCAGGATGATTCCGATCTCCCTGAAAGGCTTCAGTTTGAATGAGTAGGCCAATCTCAGGTTATTAACAAAGTAAGCATGGAGTGACCGCTCATCACTGGAGGTGTTGTCGATATATTGTTTTCCCACGTAGTTTGAGAAAAGTGACCAGCTCAACCCTTTCACCGGCTTGTAGGTGAGGATGCTACCTACAAGGATGCCGGGTGAGAAGGAGAGGTCGGTGGTGCCGAGGTTCCGGGATGTCTGTCCGGTGAAATTCCAGGCTGAGTCGTAGTCGTCGACATATTCGGTGAAATCCCGGATCTTGTTCAGGCTGAATGTGCCATGAACATCCCATCGGACCTTTTTCCAGAGGCTAATCCCTGCTGACACCTCAATCCCTGCCCGGTAACTTTTCGGGACGTTGACCATGATCGCTTCGCCCACGTTGTTGATCTCGCCGGTCAGCACCAGTTGATCCGTATAATCCATGAAGTAGAGGTTCACCCCTGCCATCCATATCGACCGGGTGATCTTCGCACCGAGCTCATAGTCATATAGTCGTTCAGCCGCAGGCATCCTGTTTGGATCGGCATCTTTGTAATTATTCCGGCTCGGTTCACGATTTCCGATACTGAAGGAGAAGTAAGCATTCAGGTGTTCAGTGAAATCGTAAAACAGGCCGGCTTTGGGATTGATAAAATGGAATGTATGTGTCTGATCGATACGTTGAAGATCATCCAGTATGCCGTTCATGCGGTAATCGACATAACGGTATTGCAGATCAGCAAAGAGGGATAGTTTTTTTATCACCTGCCAGGTTGCTTTCGTATAGATGTTGATGTCGTTCTTGAGTCCTGTATTATCATACCAGTGACGCTCGTTATCCCCGTTAGAGGCATATTGTGCCCAGATCACTTTCCCAAAATGTTTGCCATAATACTGGGTGATCCCCCCTCCGATAATCACTCTGAGTTTATCGGGAAGCATATAATTGGTTGAGAAAGTGAGTCCGTAGAAGCTGTTATCCAGCCATTTCTGGTTAACCAGGCTGGTTGAAGTGATGGTATCCCCTCCGATAATGACATCATTCAGACCGTAATCAGAAAACGATTGCCCGGATTTATAGTTTTCGTAATAGCCTTTCCCGTTCGTCAGAAACAAGGCTCCATTGATAGTCCATTTTGAACCCAACCGCTGGGAGAAGATCATCTGGTAGTAGTCTTGCTGATAGTTATCGATCTGGTTCTTATAGTAACAGATCTGTCCGAGTGAATCGGTATATTGTCCGGCCGGATTGTAGGTGCGGTTGGTAGCCAGCGAATCGAGTGGAACTCCCTCCCAGGCCTGGTAGGTTCGTTCGTGTCCCGAGAAGGTGATCAGCTTCAGGGTGGTGTTTTTTCCATAATAACCGCCGCTAACATAAAAGGATTTAAGTTTCGACGTAGCTCTGTCGATATATCCGTCGGAAGAGATATAGGATAGCCGTCCGTCAACAGCGAATCCTGACTTGAGAATCCCTGAGCCAAATTTCAGCGTTGTCTTCCACGAGTTGAATGAGCCGCATGAGGCGAACAATTCCCCATAGGGATCTGGGTTGGTTTCGGTGGTGAGGATATTGATGGAAGCGCCAAATGCGCCTGCTCCGTTGGTGGAAGTCCCTACACCCCGTTGTATCTGGATGTTCTCGGAAGAGGATGCGATATCGGGAAGGTCGACAAACCATACACCCTGTGATTCGGCGTCGTTGATCGGAATTCCATTGATTGTCACGTTGATCCGTGTCAGGTCCGTTCCCCTGATATTCAGTTTGGTATACCCGATCCCGTTTCCGGCATCAGAGGTCACCACCAACGATGGGGTCGACTGAACAATATATGGCAGGTCTTTTCCCAGGTTAACCTCCTCAATTTTTTTATTTGACAGTGTCGTATAGGCTGTCGGGTATTTCTCTCCTGCACGTGTGGCAATGATATTCACTTCCTCTCCAAGGATGGCGGTCGCTTCCATGGCTATATTTATCGTGGTATCCTTTGTGATATTACAGGTGATTATTTCTGTTTTAAAGCCTATAAAAGAACTTTTCAACGTATATTCTCCGGCACGGAGTCTGGTTAGCTGGTAGTTTCCTTCAGCATCGGTAATGGCTGCATTAAAGGTGTTTTCAACCTGTATATGCGTGCCGGGAAGCGGATCGCCACTCTCTTTTTCCGTGACTCTCCCGTTGATGGTGACTTGTGCAAGCAGGGCAACCTGTGCCAGGATAAACCCTGTGATAAGGAATGTTTTTTTCATAATTGACTCAGTTTAAATGATAAATCAATGAACGATAAACTGATCAATTAAGGAGTTAAGATTGGAGGTGTAATTTGTCTTCCTACGCCGGCATTATCCGGATCAGGTTCAAAGAGTGTAATCTCAGCCTTGTCAGGCACCCCTAATTGATGGTACGACAAAGATAAGGAAGAATTACCATATATTGCCATAAATTGCGCATCAATTGCCATTTATTGCCATGAATTTCTTAATCCGGCATCCGGTATCTGGCATCCGGCATCTCATTTTATCACTATCTTTGTATCCAACTTTACACGCATGAAGCTGATTATTATTAACGGTCCGAATTTGAATTTGCTGGGGCAGCGGGAGCCAGAGGTATATGGAACCGAGAGTTTTGAGGTATATCTGAAGAAATTGCGTAAGGAGTTTCCTGAAATCACCATTGAGTATTATCAGTCAAACATCGAAGGGGAGGTCATCGATGTGCTACAGAAGGTTGGGTTTGTCTACGATGGGATCATCCTTAATGCCGGAGGATACACCCATACTTCGGTTTCCATAGCAGATGCGATCAAGTCGATCCATGTCCCTGTTGTTGAGGTACATATCTCCAACATTTTTGCCCGTGAATCATTTCGCCATCAGTCGCTTCTCTCTCCGTTTGTGAAAGGGAGCATCACCGGCTTTGGGCTGGATTCATACAGGCTGGCGGTAGAGAGCTTTCTTAGAATTTAGAATTTTATCCCTTATGATTCAAAGAATTTCTCCTGATCAAGCTGTGAAAAGTGTTTCTTCCCCCTCAGGTAGTATTCAAAGACGATATTCCGTTTGTACATCATCTTCATACTGCCGTGTTTGAGTTTTTTCCGTTTCTTCCGGAGTGATGGCAGGGCTTTGTAGAAGCTCATGTGTGCACGTGCGACAGCCCAGAAGTTTCTAAATCCGGCCTGGAAGAGAAATTTCAGGGCTGCTACGGTATCCAGAATCAGCCGGAGGGCAAATACCTTGAACAGATATTTTGAGGGGAGGTTTTTATAGAGGAGCATGAAGTTGTTCCGGAAGTTGAAGTATGTTTTGCGCCAGGATGCTTTTGGAAGTGTCCCTCCACCGATGTGGTAAACCGTTGAACCGGGACAATACATCACTCGGTAGCCATAATTATGCAGCCGCCAGCAGAAGTCGATCTCCTCCATGTGGGCAAAGAAATCATCATCGAGCCCACCCAGTTGATGAAACAGCCTACTCCTGACAAACATGCACGCCCCGCTTGCCCACGAAATCTCTACGGTATCATCGTATTGTCCGTTGTCTTCCTCGATGGTGAGAAAGAGCCTTCCCCGGCAGAAAGGATAGCCATATTCGTCGATATATCCGCCTGCGGCACCGGCATATTCAAATGAGTTGCGATGGTGGAAGGAACGGATCTTAGGTTGGCAGGCGCCGATTTTCTCATCCTGCTCCATCATGGAGATGACCGGTTTCAGCCAGTTCGCCGTGACCTCGATATCCGAATTGAGAAGAACATAATAGTCTGCTTCAACCTGTTTCAGGGCCAGGTTATATCCCCGGGCGAAACCGCCATTCGTCGTGTTCTGAATAACACGTATCGAAGGAAAGTTGGTCTTCAGAAAGGAGAGGGAATCATCTGTCGAGGCGTTATCGGCCACTACGATCTCAGCGTCGGAACCGGTATGTTCGATCAGGGAAGGGAGAAATTGTTCGAGGTATTTCTTCCCGTTCCAGTTGAGAATAACAACAGCAACAAGAGACATCTGCGAATTACGATTTTCGATTAACGATTAATGATTAACGATTTAAGAGACAGAACAAAGATACCTTTTTATTTATTCGTCATTCGTAAATCGAAAATCGTAAATTGTTAATTGGGAAGCGTCCAGTAGTCCTCTTGCATATCTCCCCATGCGTTTATCACCTGGGTGTCGGTGATGTCAATGGTTTGATAGATGCGGCTGCGCAGGTCTACCTGCCATCGGGCATTATGGATCTCGCCCAGCGCATCGGAGTGAAGGATAAAGAAATCGCTGGTGACCATGTCGGGAGAGTAGAATACGAATTTCCGGTTACTCTGGTTGGCCAGTGCGTAGTATTGCCATATCTCATAGGGGTAATTACTGGGCTCATTGTATCTTTCAGAGCGTACGTTTGGCGGACCATACTGCAGGAATACCCGTCCCCGGTCGGTCTGGTACCCTCGCTTAACTGGGGTGGAAAAGTTGTGCTCAGCAACCTCTACCTGGTATTTGTACTCTTCCCAGGCTTTTTCCGGATCAGTAGGATTACGTCGTTGCCAGAATCCCAGGAAATATTGCTGAAGTATAGCGAGGTCTGCTTTCTTCAGGTTCCCTTTCAGGAAGTTTTTTTCCAGAGCGGATGAGATCGGATAGGTTGAACTGACATATTCACGCAAACTGTCGGGATTGATGTATTTATCCACGAAAGAGCTGGTGGCGTCAAACATGGTCAGATCATCCATAGTCAATCGTGCGTAAGGATTGCTTCTCTGGAAAAAAAGTTTTTTCATCGCAATGACCTCGTTCTTCTGATCACGGGCTTCTACAATGAGGTTATAATTTCCGGTTGGCAGGTTACTGATGTTCAGGTTTGCCAGGATCACGTTAACAGGCCTGGCTGCCTCTTTTTTATTCCTTCCCAGGCCTTTCACCTTCTGGCCGTTCTCCAGTGTCTCAACAAAATAGGAAACCAGGTATTTCTCATCCTCCCCGAGCAGTTTATCCATGTTGTAGACTTCACAATAGAAGATCAGCCTGTTTTCACTCTGGGGATAGAAGCTATAAACATATGGGACTACATCGAAACCCGATTTATTTATTTCACTGGGTTGATCGCTCCGTGTATAGCTTTTCACCAGCTCGATCCCTGAAACAGCCGGTTTGCCTTCAGGGTAGTTAATGACTATTTTTTGTGTATAGGGGACAGGTTCCTCAATATAACTCTGGTCGGAGAGTTGAACGTTAAAATCATAGGTGCCGTTGCTGAGTAAAAAACGTTGCTGGTCAATGAAATGGAAATCCATGTTCGAAGTATCTTTTACTTCAGGGCTCTTCAATTCATACTTCTTATAGGCTTTGATCTCATTATCCTGATTGAAAGTCATGAGAATATTGACTGTTCCCTGGAATCTGTCATTCTCCAGCTTGACGAATTTGACACTATTTGCATCGATAGAGAGATAGGTCTCAATGTAGGGTCCGTCGGGGGAGGTAAAGGTTGCGTAAGAGAGGTAAGCTCTGAGGTTTCCGGCAAGCAACGCCGTGCTTCCTGTGAATATGATAAATGCAATTGCAAAAATTATTTTCTTCATGATGAATCTTTTTCTGGAATTTTATCTGCGACAAAGGTATTTTGTCTGAATTAAAAAAAAAACAATAATGGACGAATAATCAGGTTTTATGGATAAACGGTTACTTTTTTATCTTTGTAAAGGTTCTTATTTTTACCGATTATTGGAATAATCTAACATCTAACATCCAACATCAAACATCCAATTGGAGAGATGCCAGAGCGGTTGAATGGGGCGGTCTCGAAAACCGTTGTCCCGATGACTCGGGACCCAGGGTTCGAATCCCTGTCTCTCCGCGGAGTAATAAAGCAAAAAAACGTAAACCACTGAAA
>CAZTSX010000003.1:158901-172363 GCA_964616825.1 uncultured Prolixibacteraceae bacterium | reverse complement strand
GATGCCCCGGATCAGTGACCGACTATTCTGTTGTGGTATACCCGGTCCCGGATGTTTACTTTGTACCAAACGGAGAGACAGTTTGTGAAGGGATAACCAGCAACATCCAAAACCAATCACATGTTTCAGGGGCTACTTTCAGCTGGATCGCAACTGCATCATCACCAAATCTGTCCGGGTATTCTGCTGATTCTGGAGATTTGATCGCCCAGACTATCGACAATGCAGGATTTACGATTGAAACGGTCACATATAACGTCACTCCGGAAGCCAACGGGTGTCCGCCGGGAACTACCATGCCGGTGATTTTGACTGTCAATCCGCGACCGGTGGTAACCAACGCTGTGACCTCTTTCTCCCAATGCAACAACGCCACCACCGCGATCCTGTTGCAGGCCGACGTAACCGGATCAACATTCGCCTGGAGGGCGTTTGCCAGCTCCGCGAACCTGTTGGGATTCAGTAGCGGCGCCGGAGCAACGATTACCCAGACACTGGTCAACGACGGTTATGATATCGATTCGGTGACTTACCGTGTTGCTGCCACTGCAAACAGTTGTCCGGGAGACTCTACCGATTTCATTGTCGTGGTCTTCCCGGTAGCTGATGTGATCTTTACTCCCCCCGGCCAATCGTTATGCAGCGGGGAAACAACCGGCTTGACTATTACCTCCAATGTGGACAGCACCAGTTTCACCTGGACTGCGGTTGGTAGTTCACCGGATGTATCCGGGTATGCCAATGGATCAGGAGACCTGATCCAGCAGACACTCTTTAATGCAGGATATCTTATTCCTACTGTTACATATACCGCAACACCCGTAGCAAATGGATGCACCGGAACCTCAAACAATGTAGTGGTGAATGTTTATCCCTTACCAGTGGTATCGATGACCATCTGTTTCGATACATTGATGACATCAGAATACCGGCCATTTGAACTGAAAGGCGCCAATCCCCTGGGAGGAGTCTATTCCGGGACGGGAGTAAGTAATGGACAGTTCTTCCCGGCCATAGCTGACACCGGAAGACATACGATACACTATTATTATGCCAATACATACGGATGCGATGGCATGGATTCGCTTCATATCACTATCGTGGATCCAGTATTGCATACCTGCGGAGATACTATCACCGACATCCGCGACAACCAAACCTATCCCACTGTTGAGATCGACAATCAATGCTGGATGGCAGTTAACCTGAACTTCGGGAATGTAATCGCTTCGGCACAGATGCCACGTGATAACTGTGTAAATGAAAAGTATTGCATCAATGACAATCCAGCCAATTGCAATACATACGGCGGACTCTATCACTGGAATGAGATCATGCGTTATACAGAAACCGATGGGGCACAGGGATTCTGTCTACCTGGCTGGCACATTCCCACAGAAGCAGACTGGAGCACCCTATTCAACTTCTACATCTCCAGTGGATTTGCCGGCAGTGCGCTGAAAGCAAGCGGATACTCCGGATTTAATGCACTGCTGGAAGGGATACGTTTCCACAACACCGTCTGGAGATTCAGAGCTACTGATGTTGTATTAAATTCAACTATTTACTGGTCATCAACAAAGCACGGACCTGATAAAGCCTGGTCGCACGGAATGAACGAGGTGGTTTTTGAAGTAGATTATACACCGAGTGTCTCCTTCTATCCCTCCCAGTGGACCAATGCGTTTTTGGTAAGATGTATTAAAGACTAGAATTGTATAGGGAAGTAGAGAAGAGGGGAGATAGGCATGTTGGAAATAATGCAATATGAAAAATTTTAACCTCGTAATCATTGTCCTCTTTCTAGCAGGTCTGTTTTTTGCTGCATGCAGTAAGAAGGAACTGCCACCACCATCCGGGGCAACCTATTCCAAACATGGAGATACCTTGAGCCACAGGAATGGGCAGGTTTGCCTGACTTGCCATATTACGGGTGGAACTGCAACAATCTCTTTTGTGGTTGCCGGCTCCGTTTACCAATCAGATCAGTCGACACCCTCTGTGAACGGGACCCTCTCTTTCTGGTCTGATCAGGGGGGGGACCGGAACGCTTTTCGCAACCCTCGAGGTTGATGGCAAAGGTACTTTCTATACGAGCTCATCTATCCTCCCTGCTCAGGGGGCCTATCCTCAGATACGGGGCACATCGGGTGATGTTAAAACCATGCCTATCATGACTCCTAACGGAAACTGTAACTCCTGCCATGGCGCGACAAATCCGCCAATTTGGGTAAACTAGTTGCTGGAAGCTCGATGCTCGATGCTGGATCCATGTTACCTTGTCGCCTTGTCACCTTGTTACTTACCAATCTTCCCTGTAACGATCCCTAGTATCTCCTCCTCGGTTGCTCTCGATTTGTCCACTATCTCATCAGCCTCCTTCATCAGGGTTGTGATGTACTCCTGGTCCGCCAGGTCCGCTGCATTGATTTTGACGTTTAAATAGGCGCCGATGACTGCGGAACGAGCGCAAAGAGCTCCAACACCGGCATCAGATACTGAATTGGGATTTCCAATTTCCGCCATCGCTTTGATTACCTCCATCGATTCGTATGCTCGTTTCATGGTTTGGAAAGGGATATCGATAGCATATTTGGTTGCCTCCTGGATGGCAGCTGAGCGAGCTGCTTTCTCTTTATCGGATTTCTTAGGAAATCCGAAGGCATCCATGATCCTGTTGAACGCATGGGTATCTTCATCCACCAGGAAAAGGAGTTCATCTTTCAACTGCTGTCCCTTCTCCGCCCAGTCGGAAAACTCCTCCCACCGATCGTCCCAACCTGCTTTGTGTGAGGAAAGATTAGCGACCATGGTTGCCAGTGAAACACCCAGCGCACCAATATATGCAGAAACAGATCCACCGCCGGGAGCAGGTGATTCGGAAGCCGTTTCGTTTGCAAATCCTTTGCAAGTCATTCCCACAAGTTGCTCCTGCCCAGAATTCTCCAGAAGATATTCAATGATCTTCTCATTGGGGTTGAACGGCTTCAGGTCATCGAGACCCAATGATATTACAGCGATCCTGATGATCTCTTCCTCAGAAACTCCGACCGAACGCTTTTGTTTCCTCAGAAAATATTTCCCGGCATCGATCATCGCCTGCTTGGGTATCAATCCAACAAGCTCTGAGCCTGTTACACGCATACCCCTGGCCTGAGCTCTATTGCAAGTCTCTTCAAATGCCACATGTACCGGAGTGATGCTGATATTGGTCAGGTTGATCGAGATCTGCGCAATCCCATACTCTTCAATGAACCAGCCTATCGCTTTACACGCTTTAAGTGCTCCGGGAATCCAGATCTCTTTTCCGTTCTCATCCAATTTCTTCTTTCCGGTAATCGAATTGCCTTCACGCATGGGACGCCCGCGTTCACGAATATCAAATGCAACGGCATTGGCCCGGCGGGTGGATGTGGTATTCAGATTGACATTGTATGCGACCAGAAAGTCCCTGGCTCCGATTGCTGTCACACCAGTTTGAGGATTGAACTCAGCAGGTCCGTAGTCGGGTTTCCAGTTGGGATCAGCAAGCTTGTCCTGCAATCCTTCATATTCTCCTGCCCGGCAGTTGGCCAGGTTGCGGCGCTCTTCTGAGAAAGCCGCATTCTCATAGCAATAGATCGGAATAAGTAACTCGTTCCCTACTCGTTCAGCCAATTTTCTCGCATACTCCACGGTCTCTTCCATGGTAATGTTGGCGACTGGAACAAACGGGCAAACATCAGTGCCACCAAAACGTGGATGTTCTCCCGAATGTTTACTCATATCAATGATCTCAGAAGCCTTCTTAATGGCAAGAAAGGCAGCCTCAACGACAGCATCGGGGGGCCCGACAAAGGTAACAACCGTCCGGTTGGTCGCCTGCCCCGGATCTACATCCAGCAATTTAACTCCGTTTATTTTTTCAATCTCATCAGTAATTTGCTTGATCACAGCCATATCCCGGCCTTCAGAGAAATTAGGAACGCATTCAATAAGTTGTTTCATGATAACTGGCGAATTGGTGAACAGGTGAGTTGGTGCGTTTTTTATTTATCGGATTGCAAAATTAATAATTCTCTTCTATTTGATTTATAACAATAAATTGTTATCTTTGTTATTTGAAAGGCCTTGGTAGGTCATATGCCGTAATACCCAACTCAAGAGTGGTACCGGGAACTTACCAGGGTTTTTCTTTAATGATACCATGATCATAGAAGAAGTTGCCATTTTTCTTTTCCCGGATAATTATATAAACAACGTAATCTGTGCCATCGTAAGACCATTCACTAACCATTCGGTAGATTTTTCGAATATCTGGTCTGTTAAGTCTATCCTTCTCAATGGCATACATGGTTGATAGTTGAATAATTTCAACAACTTGATATATCATCATGGCCTTGAGGTAATATGTCTTGGCATAAATTGCATGTGAAATACCCTCTTTGTCAAATGATATAAATTCCCCCAGTCCTTCATGATAAATCTTCACATCAAGAAGGTTATACAATTTATAAACATTTTTAGAGAAATGCCTGCCAATACATCCATCCTTAAACAATTATCCATAAAAATCAGTTCTGATTCGCGTTATCCGCGTTCCATATTTTCTTAAATTTGAATCCAAATCAATAATCCTTTTACCATGAGAAAGTATTTATTTCTATTGCTGCTTCCGGTCATGTTAATTCCAACACAATGCCAGGAAGCTAAAAAAGAACAAACCGTCCAATTCATTCCGCAAACTACAGTGGAAACGGTGATTAACAAAATCGTTGCTCAATACGAAGAAGACGCTGTATTCAGGGTTTCCAAAGGAGTTAATCAGGTTGCTTCTCTGTGGCGCGAAAGTGATGGCTCTGCAGCTGATTTTGAAGCCTTCTGTGAGAAACATTATGTGAATGATTCTCCCACTCTGAAGAAACTTTTTTTCCGACTCTCAGAGAATTATGAAACCATCTTTGGGCACTTTAACATGGTTAGTCTAAGGCTGAAAGAGCCTGTACACCTGTCGACTTACGAAATGCTCGATCTCGATGAGATCTTCGCAGCATACAGTCCGGGCTCCCATTTTGCAGATGATTTCTTCGCCAACAAAATCGCTTTCATAACTGCGTTGAATTTCCCGAACTTTACGCTTGAGGAGAAGACAACGAATGCTAAACGGTGGACACGCCTGGAGTGGGCTTATGCCCGAATGGGCGATATATTCACTTCGCGTATACCTGCCGAGGTCAATCAGAAAGTTGCAGAAGCTCTCTCTGCTTCCGATAACTATATTTCCAATTACAACATCTGGGTAGGCCATCTTGTGGATGATCAAATGAAAACCCATTTCGACAAGGATATGAAACTCCTTTCCCACTGGAACCTGCGCGATGAATTGAAAGCCAATTACAATAAAGGGGATGAAGGATTGTTAAAGCAACAGATGATCTATGAGGTGATGCTTCATATCATCAATCAGGATATCCCGGAAGCGGTGATAGATAATCCCGACCTGCAATGGAATGTCTCATCCAACAAAGTTTACAAAGAGGGTAAAGAACTGGCTGCAGCCCCTGAGCCCGACACCCGGTATGCCACCCTGCTCAACAATTTCAAGGCCATGAAATTGATCGATCCTTATACACCACAATACCCGACATACATTCAGCGGGCTTTCGACAGAGGGATGGAGATTTCTCAGAAAGATGTGGAGAGACTCTTTACTGATCTTTGTTCTTCTGAGAAGGTGAAGAAAGTTGCAAACCTGATCAAAAAACGTCTGGGTCGTGATCTCCAGCCATTCGACATCTGGTACGATGGCTTCAAAGCCCGCAGCAACCTCAACCAGGAGATGCTTACGAAGATGACCCGAAAAGAGTATCCAAACACACAAGCGTTTGATAAAGATATCCCGAACATGCTGGAGAAGCTTGGTTTCAAAAAAGACAAAGCCAACGAGATCGCTTCACATATTACAGTTGACCCGGCCAGGGGCTCCGGCCACGCCTGGGGTGCAGCCATGAAAGGCGACCAGGCACACCTGCGGACACGCATTGGAGTAGATGGTATGGATTACAAAGGATACAACATTGCAATCCATGAGCTTGGGCACAATGTGGAACAGACCATTTCTCTCTATTTCGTTGATTACTACATGCTGCAGGGTGTTCCCAATACCGCCTTCACCGAAGCGCTTGCTTTCACTTTCCAAAAACGTGATCTCGAGCTTTTGGGAATTGCCAATACCGATCCCAACAAAGAGGCGATGGAAGCACTTGACATCTTCTGGGGAGCCTATGAGATCATGGGCGTTTCTCTGGTCGATATGGCTGTTTGGAAGTGGATGTATGAGAATCCCGATGCGACACCGGCTCAGCTGAAGGAGACCGTGATCGCCAAAGCCAAAGAGGTGTGGAACAACTATTTCGCCGATGCGTTTGGCATCATCGATTCTCCCATCCTGGCTATCTATTCACATATGATCGACAACCCGCTTTACCTCTCCAACTACCCTGTAGGGCACCTGATCGATTTTCAACTTGACGGCTACCTCAAAGGCAAAAACTTCGCCGATGAAGTGCTGCGAATTTACACCCTGGGCAACATCATCCCCCAATACTGGATGAACGAGGCTGTTGGTGAGGAGATCAGCATCAAGCCATTGCTGGATGCGACGGAGGAAGCGCTAAAAACGATTACGGATTAGGAATGAGGGACGAGGGACGAGGTTCAAGAAAAACTCACGATTCACGTCTCACGATTCACGACTTCACCATTTAGTATCACGGACTCCACCTTGTTGCTTCCAAACGAGTATGGCATAAACTCATAGGTTGAAATCGGTTTGGTGATGAAGAGGTTGGCTTTTTTGCCTCTGGTGATGGATCCAAACTGCTCGCTGAGGCCCATGGCATAGGCGCCATTGAGGGTGGTTGCATAAATTGCCTCTTCAGGTAAGAGACGGTAGGTGATGCAGGCCATGGAGAGGATCAGTTGCATGTTGCCCGAAGGTGAAGAACCCGGGTTGAAGTCGCTGGCAAATGCGACCGGCAATCCGGCATCAATCATCTTACGGGCAGGGGCGGCGATCATATTAAGGAAGAATGCGGCTCCAGGCAGAACTGTGGGCATGGCCTCAGATCCAAGTAAGCAAGCAATCTCCTCTTCACCTGTAAACTCCAGGTGGTCGACCGACAGAGCATTATACTTCACCCCGACCTGGATACCACCGGAGTAATCGAGTTCGTTGGCATGAATTTTCGGACGCAATCCATATTTCATTCCGGCATTCAGGATTCGATCTGTATCCTCAATGGTGAAGAAGCCCCGGTCGCAGAAGACATCAATATACTCGGCTAACTCCTCAGCTGCCAATTGCGGGATCATCTCGTTGATGATGAGGTCGACGTATTCAGTCTGCCTTCCTTTGTATTCGGCCGGTACGGAGTGAGCGCCCAGGAAGGTTGAGACGATCTCCAGCCGGGAGATCTCCTTCAGTTTCCTGATTACCCTTAACATCTTCAATTCATCCTCCAAGGTGAGGCCATAACCGCTCTTGATCTCCACCGCTCCCGTACCCAGACTGATGATCTCGTTCAATCGTCCCATCGCCTGCTGTACCAGCTCTTCTTCAGAAGTTTTATGCAGTAGCTTTGCTGAATTCAGGATCCCTCCTCCCCTCTTCGCGATCTCTTCATAACTCAATCCCTTAATCTTATCGCAATACTCAATCTCCCGGCTTCCGGCATAAACCAGATGAGTATGAGAATCACAAAAAGATGGGAAGACCATGCGGTTGGACGCATCGATAAAAGTCAGATTGCCATCAGATGCCGGTTGCCGGATGCCTGATGCCTGGTCGTTGTCATCCGGGATCCGGAATCCGGCATCCGGGATTTCTGTTCCATAATCCTTGATCTTGTCTCCTTCAATCAGCAGCCAGGCATTTTTCAGTGTGGTCAGGGTCGACATCTCTTTCCCGGCAACAAATGACCGGTTCGAGTCATCAATGGCTACGAGTTCCTTGATATTGAAAATGAGTATCTGTTTCATCTCACGAAGATAATAAGAATTATATGTATCTTTGTATCCTGAAACCAAAGCAAAATAATTCATCAAACCTTCACAAATGAAAAAATTCACTTTTTTTGTTGCTCTGCTGATAGTTGGAGCAACTTTTTCCGTTTTCGCAGAGAAAGTAGATTCGGATCAGGCCAGCCAGGTGGCTAAGAATTTCTATTTCGAACGGATCAATATCAACCAGTCTGTTTCGTTTGACGCACTTGCCATCACCAGGGAGTTGGTGATATCGGAAAATGAAATTCCGGTGTATTACATTTTCAGTATCAATAAAGGGTACATTATCGTGACCGCTGATGACCGGGTCTATCCTGTTATCGGGTATTCGTTTGAGAAACCCTGGGATCAGGAAAATGTTCCTTCACAACTAGAGTTCTGGATGAATGTCAGCAAAGCAGATATCCTTCAAGCTATTGAGCAGAATTATCCTGCGGATCAGCAAATTATGGATGCCTGGGAACTTTACAGCTCAGAAGATCCTATCGCCCTCCTGGATGCCCCAACCCTAGATGTTGAACCGCTGATCACAGATACATGGAACCAGGATTTCCCAAACAATGCAATGTGTCCTGAAGATGCAGGATCCGGCGGGTCTTACCAGGGCCATGTTCCTGTGGGTTGTGTCGCCACCGCCATGAGCCAGATCATGCACTACTGGCGCTATCCGGAAACAGGGCAGGGTTCGCACTGCATCGTTCCGGAACCGCCCCAATACGGACCACAATGTGCCGATTTCGGAGCCACCACATACGAGTGGGATGGCATGACGGATTCACCAAACAAAGAGTGTGATCCGGTGGCATTGATTTCATGGCATTGTGGAATCGCAGTCAACATGGATTACGATCCAACCGGCTCAGGAGCATACATGAATCAAGTACCCAGTGCAATGAGGAATTACTTTAAATACGCCACCGCGGTTAAGTATTCACAAAAGAGTTCATACCCTTATAATACCTGGTTAAATATGATGAAAGATGATCTGGACCAGGGTATGCCAATCGAGTATTCGGGACACGGAACCGGTGGCCATGCCTGGGTTTGTGACGGCTATCAAGGCAATGACTTTTTCCATATGAACTGGGGATGGGGTGGATATGCCAATGGTTATTTTTATCTGAATGCTCTCAATCCCGGAGGAAACTCGTTCAATAACCAGCAAGGTATGGTCTATAACATTGAACCCGATCCTGCCTTATACCCTGAATATTGTTCCGGGCAAACTGACCTGGTAACCTACGACTTTGGAGCTCTTGAAGATGGAAGTGGACCGGTTGCCAGCTATGTGGATAACTCCGATTGCTCCTGGCTGATCGCACCTGATGATAGTGTTGAAAGTGTAACACTGGACTTTATCAGATTTGATCTTGCCACCGGAGATGAAGTAAACGTGTATGACGGAAACTCAGACGGAGACCCACTGCTTGGCACTTATACAGGAAGTTCTTTGCCTCCATCAGTTACCGGGACTGTCCCTGAAATGTTTGTCACATTTACGACTAATGGTAGTGGTTCTGCGGATGGTTTCCTGGCAGAATATGACTGTAACCTGATTCCTTTTTGTGAATCGGCCACCACGTTTTATGGTCCCAGCGCTAGTTTCAGTGATGGAAGCGGAAATTACGAATACCGGAACAGCACCATTTGCAAATGGTATATCCAACCTGAAGATGCTGTTGCTGTCATACTCGACTTTACCAGTTTCAATACCCAGGAGACCAAAGATAAGGTAAAGGTATATGACCTGATTTCCGGTCAGCTCCTTGGCACCTTCTCTGGGAATCTTAATCCGCCTCCAACAGGTATCACCGCGACCAGTGGCAGGATGATGGTCATGTGGAGTACCAACATCATGACTCGTGGAATAGGCTGGGATGCCAGTTATTCCATCGTTGTCGGAACAGCTGAGTCGGAAGCTGTTGAGAACCTCTTTATTTATCCCAATCCGGCTTCTAACTTTCTGAATGTAAAATTTGAAGCAACCGGAATCGGGCGGGTAACAATAGAATTGGTCGCGTTGACCGGGAGGACAATCTATTCAGAAGCTACCGGATCATTCGAGAAAAAGGTGGAGAAGCGGCTGGATCTCTCCGGCATGGCAAAAGGAATCTATATTCTCCGTCTGACCAGCAAGAAAGGTGTTAGTAACACCAAAGTCGTCGTTAAATAGGATTTTGTTTTAGTGAACAGGATCATCACTGTTTTCATGCTGTTATCATGCATGGCCCTTACCGGATATTCCAAAGAGGTTCCACTGGAAGAGGCCCGGAAAGTAGCCCGGATCGTCTATTTTGAACAGGTAAATCTGATTCGGCCAGTAAGTCTGGCAGATATCTCTGTCGTAGAAAGCTTTGTTGAGTCCGATCGTGATACGCCTCTTTATTACATCTTCAACATAATGCCTGATGGCTGGATTGCCATTGCAGCCGATAATGCCGTTTATCCCATCCTGGCTTACTCATTTGAAGGCAGATACGACGAAAACAATCAAGCCCCACAGTTCACTGCCTGGATGAAACAATACGAAGACCAGATCCGCCACGCTATCCAAAAAAAAATATCTCCATTTAAATCCACAAGAAATACGTGGGACCGATTCCTCGCCCCTCGTCCATCGACACTCATCCCTGAGACTTCCAGATCTATTGAGCCACTTATCACCACCCATTGGGATCAAAGCCCTTACTACAACGAAATGTGCCCGGCAGATCCAGCAGGTCCCGGGGGGCATTGTTTGGCAGGGTGTGTGCCTGTTTGCATGGCACAGGTGATGTACTACTTCCGGTGGCCTGTGACCGGTACAGGATCATATACTTATACGGAGCCAAATTACGGAATACTCTCAGCAGACTTTGGCGCTACCACCTACCAATGGAATAAGATGACCAATTCCATTTCTGGAAGTAACATGGCTATCGCTGAACTGATCTATCATCTCGGGGTCTCATGTGATCTGCAATATGGTCCAACCAGTTCGGGTATGTATAATCATAAAGCTGCATTTTCGTTACGAACCTACTTCAAATACGCCCCGGAAACACAATATTTGTACCGTGATAGTACCAACCTGAACTGGGACAGTGTATTGATTGTTCATCTCGACAGGAAGATCCCGATGTACTATGCTGGCTGGTCAGTTCCCAATATTTACGGACATGCATTTGTTTGCGATGGCTATCAGGATTCAGCCTACTTCCATTTTAATTTCGGATGGGGTGGCAACAGCGACGGGTATTTCTACACAAGCGATATCACCCCCGGAGGGAACAACTTCAACCTGGCCCAGGAAGTGGTTATCAACTGTTTCCCTGATACGATTAATTACACCTGGCCTGTACAGTGCACAGGCAACCTGGAGTTCCAAACCAACGTAGGCTCTTTCGAAGATGGTAGCGGGCCGATTGATAATTATCTGCCAACTGCCAGTTGCTCGTGGCTGATCGATCCACAAACCGAATTCGACTCGATCACAGACATCACCCTGAGATTTGACCGTTTTGCCACCAACCAGGCTGATTTTGTAACAGTCTACGACGGAGGTACCACCAACGATCCGGTATTAGGTTTCTATTCCGGTGTCACACTTCCCCCCGAGATCATCTCTTCAGGGAACAAAATGCTGATCACCTTTGAAGCCACAGGAAACTCACCTGCCAACGGATTTTACGCCACATTTAAAGCCAACCTGCCATTATGGTGTAGTGGCATAACTACCATTATTGCAGACACAGCTAAGTTTACAGACGGCAGTCTCAACTTCAACTATTACAACAATACGCTTTGCAAATGGAAGGTGGAAAGTGAGTCTGAAGAACCCCTGACAATCCATTTCAACTCATTTAGCACGGAAGAGGGAAAAGATTTCCTGACGATCTTTGATCTCGAAAGCGGAGATACACTTGTTAGCCTCTCAGGGCACTATCCAAGTGGAAGCCCGCCCGACTCTGTTACCTCTTCCAGCGGAAAGATGTTCATCGTCTTTTCCACTAATCGTACAGTCAGAGCCAACGGATGGGAGATCTACTACCCGAAAAAACCAAATATAGGGATCGAAGAAAAAATCGGATTAACAAATGTGCAGATCTATCCCAATCCTGCAACTAATCGACTCACATTGCAGTTTTCTACGGAAGAAATGCAAAAACTTGAGGTTGAACTCCTTGACATGGAAGGTAAAGCCACTATGACTTTCCAGTTGTTCACACAAAAAGGGGTGAACCGGAAAGCGCTGGACCTTGGTAACCTTTCACCGGGAATCTACCTGCTAAGAATCATCGGTGATGATGAAGTTGTAACAAAGAAAGTCGCCATCCAGTAATCCAGTCATCCAGTAATCCAGTCATCCAGAATACAGGATATCTATTTCTCCTTTAGTTTCCAGGCACTCCATCAGCTTGTTTTTCAGCTTCCAGCAGGTCATCTGGCGAATCTCCATCTGGCGTGACAACTCATACGTTGAGATCCTGGGATTGGAACAAACCATATATACCATGTGAAAGGCCTCCATGATAGGGATATGGCATCTGTGAAAAATTGTATGTGCTGTGGCAGACTCTTCACTCTTGCAACGTGTACACCGCCTTGCAAATAGAGTTTTCCCTTTACAGAAATTAGTGTGTCCGCATTTCCTGCACACGAATCCGTCAGCCCATTTTTGCTCGGAAAGAAACTGAAGGCACTCCTCATTGGTTGCAAACCGTGTTGAGAACATCTCAGCATCGAGAGTATCGAAGAATTTTTTCATAATGATTGAACAAAAATAAAAAAAATAGTGATACTTATGCGATTTATTTAAAAAATTTATCTATCTTTGCAGCGATTAAAAAACAAATAAATGAAAAAACTAACATTTTTTATAGGATTCGCCCTGATTATGAACTTCACCGCTTGCAGTGGGAATACTGAAGTCAAGGATTCTCGTTCCGCCCAAGCAACAATACCATCTGAGAATAATGACCTGACTGACCAGGGGAAAGTTCAACCCCTTAGCGCCGCTTCATTCAAGAAACTGGTTTGGGATTATAGCAAGAGTGCTGACAAGTGGATTTTCGAAGGTGATCTCCCGGTGATCATTGATTTTTATGCAGACTGGTGCCGGCCTTGTAAAATAGTTGCTCCAATCCTTGATGAACTCGCTGAGGAATATAAAGGAAAAATCAGGATCTATAAGATTGATACGGAAAAAGAGAAGGAACTGGCACGCGTGTTTAATATACGGTCAATTCCGGCCGTCTTGTTCGTCCCGACAGATGATAAACCACAAATGTCAGTTGGTGCGTTGCCCAAGCCAACTTTCAAACAGGCAATTCAGGAAGTACTTAACGTGAAGGAATAGGAACCAGGGTTCAGGGACGAGGGACGAGGGACGAGGGACGAGATTTAGTGTTAAACATTATAAACTCACAAACAATGGCAA
>CAZTSX010000003.1:134120-158801 GCA_964616825.1 uncultured Prolixibacteraceae bacterium | reverse complement strand
AGGGACGAGGGACGAGATTTAGTGTTAAACATTATAAACTCACAAACAATGGCAATTGAACATTTAACAAAAGAGACCTTTACAGAGAAGGTTTTCAATTTCGAAGCAAACAAAGAGTGGAAATTTGAGGGAGAACTGCCCTGTATTATAGATTTTTATGCCGACTGGTGCGGCCCTTGTAAGATGGTTTCCCCGATTCTGGAAGAACTGGCAAAAAAATATGATGGTAAAATTAATATCTACAAAGTGGATACGGAAGACCAACAGGAACTTTCCGGGGCATTTGGCATCCGGAGTATTCCATCCATGCTTTTCTGTCCGAAAGAGGGACAACCGCAAATGGCAACTGGCGCCCTTCCAAAAGATGCAATGCAAAAAGCAATCGATGATGTCCTCTTGAAAATCAAGAATTAAACAGACAATACTAGCTACTTTATTACCGCAGTGAGAACACGAGTTTTCCTGCGGTTTTTTATTGTATTTTCGCACCGTATGACTGTACTTCTTCCTACCGCATATCTTCCTCCGATCTCTTACATCGCTGCATGCGTTGAAGCTGATGATATCCTGATTGAGGCTCACGAAACTTATTCCAAACAAACGTTCCGGAATCATTGCATGATTTTCGGGTCGAATGGCAAACAGATATTGACAGTTCCGGTAACCAAACCGATGGGCAATCGAACCCAAACAAAAGACATCAGGATCGCTTATGAGCTTTCCTGGCAAAAAAACCACTGGCGCTCTTTTGAAGCAGCGTATAACAAATCCCCTTTTTTTCTCTACTACCAGGATTATCTGATCCAATTTTACGAAGCTCATCATACATTTTTGCTTGATTTCAACTACAAGATACTTGATACCCTCTTCATGGCTATTCGGCTGGACCGAAACATTGGTTTCACAGCTTCTTTTGAGAAAGAACCAAAGGGCATAGATGACAAACGGATGGAGTTAGTTACTAAACCTCCGTGGTTTCACCCGGAATATGTCCAGGTTTTTTCATCAAAACACGGTTTCCTTTCCAATTTAAGCATCATTGATCTGCTTTTCAACCTCGGTCCGGAGACATTACCTTATCTTTCTCACCAATAGTAAAATATCTCACTGATGATTTTTTTTGTAATTTTGCAATTTCTTATTTAATCTAAATAAAGTGTCAACCCTCCTCGATCTTAGCCAGGGGCAAACAGCCAGGATCATCAAGATCAAAGGCCGTGGCCATTTCCGTCGCAGGCTGATGGAGATGGGTTTTGTGAAAGGGAAAGAGGTCGCCGTCCTTAAGTCAGCTCCACTTCAAGATCCTATCGAATACAAGATCATGGGCTACCATGTGTCGCTCCGGAAAAGCGAAGCACAGCTGGTGGAAGTTCTGACACCCGAGGAGGCCAGACACCATAATGATATCCAGGATATCGTTCAACATTTCAACGGGAAATTGCAGGATGAGCTGCTACGCAATACAGCCAGTGAAAAGAGCAAAACGATTGAGGTAGCGCTTGTGGGTAATCCAAACAGCGGTAAAACGACCCTCTTCAATTATATTTCCAGGTCCAGGGAACATGTAGGTAACTTTGGTGGCGTCACCGTAAACTCCAAAGCAGCTAACTTCAAGCAAAATGGGTACCGGTTTGAGATCACCGACTTGCCCGGCACATATAGCCTTTCTGCCTATACCCCGGAAGAGCTATACATCAGAAACCACCTGCTCATGGAGATGCCGGATATCGTGGTCAACGTAGTTGATGCCTCCAACCTGGAACGAAACCTTTTTCTGACCACCCAGTTGATCGACATGGATATACGTGTGGTGATGGCGCTAAATATGTATGATGAACTATCCAAACAAGGCGATCTCCTGGATTATGAAGGTCTGGGCAAACTCCTTGGAATTCCGGTCGTTCCAACTGTCAGCTCCAAAGGAAAAGGACTGAAAAAGCTTTTCGAACGAATCATTGATGTATACGAGGACCGTGATCCGGTATCACGGCATATCCATATCAACTACGGTACGGAAATAGAGCGTTCGCTCGCCAGGATCCAGGATGTAATCTGGAAAGACACAAGCATCACGTTCAATGCATCTTCACGCAGCTATGCTATCAAATTGCTTGAGAAAGATCAGGAGATCGCGCAAACGTTGATGAAAAGCAGCTCCTACAAAGAGGTTCTGTTAACTGTCGACCAGGAGATACAACGTTTGGAGCGGATCTACCGGGAAGATTCACCCACTCTAATTGCAGATGCACGATATGGCTTCATAGCCGGAGCACTTAAAGAGACACTGAAGAAAAACCCTGCAAAGACAGATGAGCTCAGCAAAAGTTATCTCATCGACAAGATCCTGACCCACAAATACCTGGGGTTCCCTGTCTTCATCTTTTTTCTCTGGTTTATGTTTCAATCGACATTTACACTGGGACAATATCCACAGGCCTGGATTGAAGCTGGTGTTGGCTGGCTGAGTAGCGGAGTCAGCACGTTACTCTCACCAGGACCATTGAAAGACCTGCTGGTCGATGGCGTTATTAATGGGATTGGAAGCGTGATTGTATTTCTCCCCAACATCCTGATTCTCTTCTTCTTCATTTCAATCATGGAGGATACCGGATACATGGCCCGTGCAGCTTTCATCATGGACAAACTGATGCACAAGATGGGACTACATGGTCAATCCTTTATCCCCCTGATCATGGGCTTCGGTTGCAATGTGCCAGCTATCATGGTGACCCGAACCCTGAGGGATAAGAACGACCGTTTAGCCACCATGCTGATCAATCCTTTTATGTCGTGCAGCGCACGGCTTCCTGTCTATATACTCATCACAGGTGCCATTTTCCCGAATCACGCAGGAAATGTCATCTTCCTGATCTATATCACCGGGATCATCCTTGCAGTCCTGGTCTCCCTGATATTTAAAAAAACGATTTTCAAAAGTAAGGAAGCGCCATTTGTCATGGAGCTACCCCCATACCGGATTCCTACATTAAGAGTAAGTCTCCAGCATATGTGGGATAAAGGTCAACAGTACCTCCGGAAGATGGGGGGTGTCATCCTGGTAGCGGTAATCATAATCTGGGCTCTCGAATATTTCCCGGCTGGCAGTCAGGCAACACCCAAAGAGCGACTGGAAAAATCCTACATTGCCAGCGTGGGAAAGTTCATCGAACCCGTGATCGAGCCATTGGGGTTTGACTGGCGAATGGGGATCAGCCTGATCACCGGGGCAGCCGCAAAAGAAGTAGTTGTCAGTACAATGGGAGTACTATATGGGGCCAAAGATGAACTTCCGGTGAAGGCGGAGAGCAGCCTTCCCCAAATTCTGCAAAAAGCCAAATACACTGATGGCCCCAAGATCGGGCAACGCATCTTCACACCACTGGTCGGCATCTCTTATCTCTTGTTCATCCTGGTCTATATGCCCTGTGTTGCCGTGATCATCACCGTTAGCCGGGAGTCGGGAAGCTGGAAATGGGCACTCTTTCTGATACTCTACACGACTGCCCTGGCCTGGCTGCTATCCTTCTCTGTTTATCAAATTGGGAGTCTGTTGGTTTAACCATGTGGCAATATATCATCACCGGGATCATTGTATTAACCGCTGTAATCTATACGGTTTACAGACTGGTAAGATACTTCACCGATCCGCTTCTGAAGTGCCGGGATTGCTCTGCAGGGTGCAGTGGTTGTACGCCGTTTGATACGTGCTATCCGGCTGGCACTGTCTGGAAATAAATCAGCGCTATTCTGCGACTCGTGGGAAGTGGAGACTAAAAAACTATGGACCCTGGGATTTGATACCGATTATCTGGCAGTCGCTTTATTTACCGATTATCCCATAGAAAAATCGGATAATATCCCAGATGTATTAATTTTGGTGCATCAAAACAACCACTATGGATTTCGGCATCAACCTGCAAAGTATCATTCCGCTTCGAAAAGAGCCTTTGCATACATCAGAAATGGTCACTCAACTACTCTTTGGCGAACTGTTCCGGATAAATGAAAGCCACAACGGATGGTTTCAAATCCGGCAAGCCTGGGATAATTATGAAGGATGGGTGCTTGGCACTCAGGTGCAACGTATTGATGAAGAGGAGTATTTACGATTGCTGAATGCAGATACACCGGTAGTGATGGATCTCGTACAATTAATCGGTAACGAATCCAGGAAGAGCATGTTTGCTATCCCTCTGGGAAGTTCATTGCCAGGACTGGAAGGACAATTCTTTACAGTCAACGGCGAGAACTTTAACTTTGAAGGCCAGGTATCAATTACATCCGGGGTGGAAGAGATCGAAACTCGCGAGGAGAAAAAAGAGTTTTGTCAGAACCTGATTGAAGATGCAATGATGTATATGCACACTCCATATCTGTGGGGTGGACGATCCACGTTTGGAATCGATTGCTCCGGACTTGTTCAGATGGCTTACCGGCTGAAGAAGATCAAGTTGCTTCGAGACGCCTCACAGCAAGCCTCGCAGGGAGAGATTGTCAATCTGCTTGATGAAGCGGAACCCGGTGATATTGCCTTCTTTGATGATGAAGAGGGGAACATCAGTCATGTAGGAATCCTCGCTGACCGGTTCCGGATCATTCACGCTTCCGGAACAGTAAGGATTGATTCTATTGACCACGAAGGGATCTACGACGGGAAAGAAGAGAGATATACACATAAGCTCAGGTTGATAAAACGGATTATCTAATCCCTAAAATCTCTGAAAACAAAGGGAGCCCTCACTCAGATAGCACCATCGAAACCAGGTAGATCAGGTTGGTTACAGTTTATTTCTTCAGGCATTCCAGAAGCCGGACGTTGTCTTCTTTCCTGCCGAGACTGATACGGAGAGAACGATTGTCACCAAAAGCATCCATTTTTCTGACCACCATTTTATTTGCAAACAAGGTATCGTGAAGGTGATCCCGCTCAGAGATCGTCGGAAAAGAGATAAAGAGAAAATTACCCTGAGATGGAATAACATTGTATCCCAATGACGTAAGCCCATTAAAAAGAAATTCCCTGTCTTCAGCATTTTTACGGGCACTCTCCCTGATGTGCTCCTCGTCATCAAGGGCAGCTAATGCAGCAATATTGGAAATAGATCCTACCAAAAAAGGCAGTCGGTTCTTCTCCAGTTCTTCAATAATATGCTTTTGCGCTATGCCATATCCAATCCGTAAGCCTGCCAGTCCATAAATCTTTGAAAAGGAGTGCAGGATAATCACATTGGGGTGCTTCCTGTAGAGTTGAATGGAATCGGGATAAAGCGGATTGTCAACATATTCCCGATAGGCCTCGTCAAGCACAACAAGGATTTCAGGTGAGATCTTGAGTAGAAATTCCGCAATTTCATCATGCGTGAACATGGTGCCGGTTGGATTATTGGGATTGGCCAGAAAGATTAACCTGGTTTTCTCATCACAACACCGGGCTATCTTTTCAAGACTGATAGAATAATCTTCCATAGAAGCCAGCCGGCATTCCTTTTCATTTATGGCTGCGCAAAGCTTGTATGCAACAAAGGATATCTCGGGGGCAACCATGTTTTCTCCGTTGGCCAGCATTCGTTTAATGAGGGAGTCAATGATGGTACCCGATCCGTTTGAAACAATGACCTCTTTCGGGGATACCATATTATTTTCTGCAAGCTTTTCTTTTAGTTCATTCAACACCACATCAGGATAGAACGATATCTTGTGGATATTTTTCAGTATTGCCTCAGTAGCTATTGGAGAAGGGCCGTATGGATTTTCATTTTGTGCAAGCCTGTTGATCTGGCTTTCGTAAGTTAGATTTTCGTATAATGTGGATTTCTTTTTCTTCATCTCGTTAGCTTATTCAAAAATGGATCTGGCAGTGTTGAAAAGAACTTCTTTGCGATACCAGGCGCTGGCACGAAGGTCATCTATAGGGGAGGCTGCCTGTTGAATCAGTTCAGTCACCATAAGTCGGTCGTCTTCAGTAAGTTTGTTAACATTTCGTTTTACCAGGAATGCAGCAGCTTTACTGCAAAAGATCACAGTTGGCGCTACAGCCCCAATCGCAATCCCGGCCTGGATCACCTGTCCGTCTGCCTCTAACTGGAAGTGATAGCCAATGGAAACAATGGAGCACTCCATAGCAGATCTTTTCCCAATTTTAATGAATCCTGATTTAAGCGTTTTGCGTAGATTGACCGGAATGGATATGCTTTTCAATACCTCGCTTTTTTGCAAGGATGTTTTACCCGGACCTCTGAAAAATCCGTTTAGAGGTTCGTGACGGATCCTGCCTTCCGTATCCATGATTTCACACGTTGCTTTCAGGGCTACCAGGGCACAGGATAGATCCCCTGATGGAGAGGCCTGGCAAATATTACCTCCAATGGTTGCTACTTCCCTGATTTGTCCGGAAGCCAGTGATTGGGCTGCCTGGTGTAGCACAGGGGAATTTTCCATGATCGATGAATTCTTGATGATTCGAGCTACTGTGACCAACGCACCGATTCTGATTTCAGTCGGATTAACCACTATGCCCGAAAACTCTTCATCCTCCATCTGCGAAAGGTTGATCAGGGTCAGATCCTCCTGGTCAGAATTTTTCAACTCGATCAGCAGGTCAGTAAAGCCCGCTCCCAGCCTGAAGTTGGTTGACTGATGCTTGCGAAGGCTCTGCACTAATTCCTCCCTGGTTGCCGGACTTTCTATTTCGAAATTCATACCTTCTGAGAATTTGCAGGTTCATGCTGTTTTTTTTCACTCCAGGCCTTCAATACTTTCTCAGGATTCAGCGGGAGTGATCGAAATTCTATACCCAGTGCATCAGAAACGGCATTGGCAATGGCTGCAGCTGATGGAATCAGTGGAGCCTCCCCGGCACCTTTGGATCCGTATGGGCCTGCCTCATCCAGTGTCTCAATGGGGTAAAAATGAATATCCGGCATATCCACGGCCGTGAGTAACTTGTATTCATGGAAGCTGGGATTTTGTAACCGGCCCTCTTTATAGATCATCTCTTCTGTGAGCGCATATCCAATTCCGATTGCCAATCCTCCTTCAATCTGCCCTTGCAGACCTACCGGATTAAGGACCCTCCCAACATCCTGACTTACATAAACATTCAGCACGTTAACATTTCCTGTATAGGTATCGACTTCCACTTCAGCAACCTGGGAAGCAAACGCATAATTCCCTGATACATCCCCCATGAAATTTTTATCCTGGAAACTACTTTCCGGTTCATAAAAATAATCCACCACGCATAATTCGTTAGGAGAACCAAAATGCATCTCCCTTGCTACCTTGTCTATTTTGATCTCTTTCTGGGTGGCTTTAATGAATCCTTCTTCATAAATAAAATCCTCAGATTCACAATCCAGAAGCTTGGATGCCTTGTCATTCAGTTTTTCCTTGAGCAAACGAATGGCTCCCAACAGTGAGTTACCGGCCACAAAACTGGTACGGGACGCGTGAACTCCAACATCCCAGGGTTTCACATCCGTATCGGTGTTGATTACATTGATCCTCTCCATAGGAATCCCAAGTTCTTCACAAGCGATCATGGCCAATACGGTTTCCGATCCCTGACCAATTTCGCTGGAGCCGGTGGTGATTGTGAGGTACCCATAGTGATCGAGTTTGAGCCGGGTACCACAACCGTCAGAACGATAAATCTTAGCCCCGCCACCCACATGAAGCATGGAGGCTATACCGAGGCCTCTTCGGTAACGCCCTGATTGTTTCTCTTTGCTTTCCTTGCTGTAATGGCTTGTCTCAAGTACTTTTTCCAAAGCAGGTTTAGCACCGCAGGTTTTATAATGCAGGCCCTGGCCGGTAACCTCACCCGGATAATTGGCATTAATCAACCTGATCTCATCTTTGCCAATTCCCAGTTCTTCAGCCATCAGGTCAATATTTCGTTCAACAGAAAATGTAGCCTGTGGATTACCATATCCTCTGAATGAGCCGGCAAAGGGATTATTGGTGTAGATGGCTTTCGCCTGAAACCGACAGGCAGGCACCTGGTAAAGTGAAGAATAAGTTTGCATCATTACGAAGGGGGTGGTGGCCCCCCAGGATGTGTAAGCACCATTATCCATAGTAATGTTGACCTCCCTGAAGGTGAATTTTCCCGCTGAATCCGCACCCGTGGTCAGGTCAATGATCATGGGCTGGCGGGTAGGAGATGCAATAAATTCTTCTTCACGGTCATATAAAAGCTGTACCGTTTTACCGGTTTTGATGGATAACAAGGCACATATAGGTTCAAAGGGATACATATCCAACTTGCTTCCAAATCCACCTCCTATGATCGGTTGGATGACCCTGATCATGGAGGGATCCATCTTCAGTGTATGGGCCATGTCGCGCTGGTAGAGGAATGGAACCTGCGTGGATGCGTATAGAGTCAGTCGCCCGTCCAGTACCGAATAATCAGCTGTGATGTTGCTTGTTGCCAGGCAACAATGAGTCACCCGCGGTAACTGATACCTCCGGGTAACAATTACTTTAGAACGTTTTTTCTGTTCTTCCAACTCTCCATGGGAATAATTGAAGGATTCGGCCACATTTTTATTTCCGAACATTTCTGCTCCTTTTCCGTGAAGATTGATCTGCCGGGCATCATCTTTCATAGCTTCAAAAGGATCAAAAACACCTTCCATGACTTCATAATCCACCTTGATCAGGTTGAGGGCTTGACGAGCTGTTTCCCGGCTGGTAGCTGCAACGGCAGCAATCTCATCCCGCTGGCAATTGACGGTCTCTCCTTTAAACACAGGATGGTCGCGTTTGAAGCCAATTCTGTTCACATCCACGTCTTTTGCTGTGAGGATACATTCCACACCATCAAGGGCCAGGGCTTCTGAACAATCAATGGACTTAATTCGTGCACAGGGGTATTGACTGCGAAGTATCATCCCATACAACATATTCGGAAGCATGATATCATGCCCATAAACAGCCTTGCCACTGACCCGTTCTTTTCCGTCGAGCTTGGGGGAGGATTTTCCGATTATTTTGAGTTTTTTAACCATGCCCAGCTATCTTAAACGGATGAGTGAGTTAAATAATCTTCAGCTGCATCGATGATTTTGACATAACCTGTACAACGGCAAAGATGACCTTCCAAACTTTTTTTCACTTCCTGCCGTGTTGGTATTTTACCTTCCAGCTTGCATTCATCGCTGAAGGCCTTCGTGCTAAGAACAATTCCACAACTGCAAAAACCACATTGAACAGCGCCATGTTCCAGCATTTTATATTGGATAGGATGCAGGGGATTTTCAACAGTGCTGAGTCCTTCTATGGTAATAATCTCTTTCCCATGAATATTCACGGCAGGGAAGAGGCAGGAGTTGATGGCAGATCCATTCACCAAAACCGTACATGCGCCGCATTCTCCTTCGAGGCAACCAGGCTTAGTTCCCTTTAAGTTAAGTTCATCCCGTATGAGGTCAATAAGAAGTAGTGAAGGGCGGACCTGTTTGGTCAACTTTTCTCCGTTGATTGTAAAAGAAATTGGTACAAGCTTTTCATTCATAGTGACCAATATTTTCCAGATATTTTTTGCCTTTATCAAAGGCTAAGATGTTTAACGATTTGTTTGTTTCATTTGTGGAAATGGAAGATAATGCATCAATCCATAATTGTTCAGGGATTAAGCTAAATGGTTTTATTGATGATAATATGCCGAGAATCAGAACATTAGCACTTCTACCGAATTTATCCCCTAGGTCAAAAACCAATTGGTTAGCATCCACTTTAATCACATCAAAGCCTTCCAGAGCCATTTCTATTTCAGCTAATTTCGGATATTCTTCATTTTTTGTATTTATTGGAAGAACCTTGAAGGTATTGATAATAATGGTTCCACCCTTTTTAAGGAGGTTTAAAAATCCGGGCCTGAGTATTTCGCTGATTTCCATCACGACCAATGCATCAGCAGTCCGGCTGGCCAGGACAGGAGAAAAGACTTCACCACAACTGAAGGTTGAAATAACAGGCCCACCGAGTTGGGCCATTCCATGTGTTTCCCCTTTAACAATATTTGTATCGATAAATGGTGTGCGCAGTGCCACTTCTGCCAGAACTTTTCCGAAAAACAGATTACCCTGTCCTCCGATTCCCCTTACGGCAACGCGTAAAGATCCGGGGATCTGGTCCTTCTTCATCACTGCAGGTTGCTTTTTTTCAGTGATCTTCGGAAGTTTAACTTTCTTCTTCCTCACCCCGTCTTTCTCAATATATTCGATTGCGTCGAAAGGACAACATTGCATACATACCGGCTTATTGGTCCCGCAGTTAGTACATAAAATGGTGAAACTCGGACGTTTGTCTTCATCCAGCTCGATTCCAGGGCAAATATCACATAATGAGCAATTTTTGCATTTACCATAATCAATCTCAATCTCCCTGACCAACTGTTTGTTTTCAATCTCCCGGATGCATGAACCTTCGAGAATCAATGTTGAATATTGACCCTGCTCCGCCAGTTCAAGCGATTTAATCAGCTCTTTTTCCACCTCCTCCAGGTTGTAGGAATCCACCACCACTGTTCTTCCTCCTTCAGCTTCAACGGCGGTCTTCAGGCTAAAACGATGAGGCCGCCCTTCCAGGTTTACCGAGGAGCTTGGAGCAACCTGGCCACCTGTCATCGCAGTAATATAATTATCCAGAATAATTTTTACTCCGGGGATATTCCGGAAGACTGAATTTCGCGTGGAATCGAGGCCGGAATGACACTCAGTGGAATCTCCGATGACGCTGAGTACTCTGGAAGCCATATCGGGACGTGATAAAACAAAGCCCTGCCTCATCGAGTCCGAAGCTCCCATACACGAAACCGTATCGATAGCATTGTGAAAATATAACAACGTAGAGCATCCTATATCCCCAAAAGAAGCATAGATCTTTTTTCGTTTTTTCAGTTTCCCAACAGTAAGAGCAAAGGCCCTGTATTGACATCCAGGACATATTGAGGGTGGCCTCTTGATTGGCTGAATATTCAGTTCCTTTTTTTCAGAGTTATACGTCAACACGTTATGAGACGATAAAAATAACAGAACATCCTCAGGCATCCAGCTGGTAATGGTACTATCTTCACCTTTACTGATAACTTCGATTCCGAGCAGGCGAATTTTTTCCTCCAGAAACCTGTCTCCATCTTCGATAACAAATAATTTCCCTTTAATCTTAGAAGCAAAATCCTTAATGGTGGTTTCAGGGATCGGATACGTTATGGCAAGCGAAAGAACTGAAGGATTAACGCTTGCGATATTGAAAGCTTCACTACTAATAATTTTACTGTCGCCGGAAACAATGACGCCCCAATCTTCCTTGCCGTACCTGATTGTTACCAGGTCGGATCTATCTGCCCAGTTTTTTATCGAAGGAATACGCTCTGTTGTTGCTTTATTATAATTTTCTCTTGCAATAACCGGCAGGTTCATCCATTTGTCAAGATTCTCAGGGGACTCTTTTTGCTTAACGGTTCTGGCTTCATGAGTTTTAATTAACGCTTCGGAATGGGCAAGCATCCCGGAGGCAAGCACGATGACAGGCGTATTGAATTGTTTACTCACATCAGCTGCTGTCCGGGCAATATCATACATCTCCTGATGGTCCCGGGGTTCAAGCACAGGCAAACGGGTTGAAGCAAAGAAGTACCTTGCATCAATCACATGCTGGGTGCTTGAAGGGACATAATCGGTTACTGCCAGGATCACCAGAGCGCCTGCTTCACCAGAAAAGAATGCGGTGGTGGTAATTGCATCGCCTGCCTGAAAGACGCCGGGAATTTTCATGGTCACCAGGGTATCCATTCCAGCCATCGAATGGCCAAGTCCGACTGAAACGGCTACCGCTTCGTTCACTGACCAGTCGACTAAGATTTTATCCTGAACACTGGCTAACGATTTATCAATTACCTCAGTACTCGGTGTGCCCGGATAACCTGTGGCAGCATGATAACCTGCATGAATTACCCCTAATGCAAAGGCCGTATTCCCCTGTAAAATTAATTTACTGTCTGGCGGGGCATTTACGATGTCGTTGAATTCTGCCATGCAAGAGCGGGCTAAATTATTTTATTCTTTTTCAACTCATTGATTTGAGAATCAGAAAAACCAATTTCCTTATAAATGAGATCATTATGTTCACCAAGACTGGGAGAGGTGCTTAATGTAAAGTCCACTTCTTTAAGATAATCGGTTATCACAGGTGCCGGAAAAAGCGGTACAGTTTTGCCTGATGGTAACGTTGTTTTCATCATATTATCCCTGGCGAAATCAAGTTTGGCCACATCAGCAGTAGAATTTACCGGAGCTACGGCCAGATTCTGGTCTGTGCAGATATTGATAAATTCAGCTGTCGTATAGCTCTGCAGTCCAAGTCTTATATCCTGGTAAATCGTCTCTTTGTCATCATTACGTCCCTTATTGCTAACTCTTTCAGGTTTATGCAGATGTTCAAATCCTTTGATCTTTGTCAGCTTATCCCATTGCAAATCATTGCCTATTGCCAGATAAACATGTCCGTCTTTGGTAGGATAACAGTTGCAAGGGATAAAACTTCTGTGCTCACTCCCGCTTCGGATAAATAACTCCGATTCATCTTGTACAAACTGGATCTGAGGAAGAGCTGTAATCAGCCAGGATGAAGCACATTGAGCCATCGAAATAAAGATCTCCTTTCCACCAGCCTTTCCCTTATCTTTTTCCTCTGAGCTTTCCTGTTCCAGAAGTGCGAGCAACACCTGGGAAAATGCTTCATCCCCTGCTTTCAGATCAATTATAGGCAAGCCACAAAGCATGGGGTCACCGTCGGGATCACCGGTCAGGTGCATATAGCCCGAATGAGCTTGAAGAGCGGGATCATACCCTGCGCTGTCTGGGTAATCCGGACCAAAAGCAGAGATCCCGCACCAGATCAATTCCGGATTGGCCTGCTTTAAGGTTTCGAAGTCAATCCCAAGTTCCTTGTAACGCTTAGGTAATGTATTACAAAGAAATATGTCAACGTGTAGCTCCTTAATCAGCGTTTTTAGCAGCTCCTGCCCTTCATTTTTTTTCAGATTCAGGGTAATTGCTTCTTTTCCAATATTCGGAGCAATATAATACGCATGCAAATCATCAACTCCAGTATCCTCTCCAATATATCGGTTCGGATCACCTCCTCTTTCATTCTCACGCCTGGGTGGCGATTCAATACGGATTACCCTCCAGCCCAACTGAACAAATCGTTGAGTGGTGTAAGGGAGTGCCAAAGCTTGTTCAAGAGATAAAACTGTTTTTTTCATTCATATTTCCCGTCAATGATTTCAGTTAAAATGCCATGGGTGGCACCCGGATGAATAAAAGCAAAATTTCGCTTATATTCAGCAAAAAACCTGGGTTTCTGGTCAATTAACATGACCTTGTTTTTCTTCAACACATCCAATGACTCTTCACAATTATCCACATTATAACTGATAAGCATCACACCTTCACCTCTCTTTTTGATAAATTTTGCCACCTCTCCTGTACCGTCAGTATCTTCCATGATCTCGATAGCGGTCGGGCCAACCATAAAACCTGTAACCCGGATTTTCTCAGGTTCATCAACATAGCGATAAGCTACATCCCATCCAAACGAATCGATATAGTCCTTTTCAGCTTTCTTCACATCATTCACAGCAATGCAAATGTGGTCAACATAGTTTGTATTTAATTTCTCACTCATTGTTAATCTCTCCTATGATTTTTACTTTATTATTCGCACTAGTTACTTTCTAATACCTTGAAATAAAAGGGATGTTTTCGCCTTCCTGAGAACCCGGAGGCAGTTTAAAAATAATTGCTCCTTCCACCGGACAAGCGTCAAAACATTCACCACATTGCTGGCAAAGGTCCAGAACTATGGCAGCCTTCCCTCTATGAAAGCCAATGATATCGGGAGGACATGCTCTTGCACATGCTTTGCATCCGTTACACCTGAATGCATCAATCCATGGATATAATCCCTTGCCACTTGACCCTGAATGGGGATAAACACTCATTTTGGTACCCGGGATCAACGGACGGGCGCTCGAAATTTCAGATAGTATCATAATTTTTTTCTTTAGTTTTTTAACATTAAAATCTCATTCCGAGACGATATCCATCCTGAATGGCATCGATACCTCTTCTCACCCAAACACAATCTCCAATCATGGAAATATCACTCTTTTTCAACGCACCATATTTAAGTTCTTGATTTGGAACAAGCCTGGCAAGGATTACTGTATCGGCAGGAACGATCTGGTTTTCAAATTTAGTTTTCTCTTTCGTTTTCCTGTTAAACGTTGTCCAATCAGCAATTATACTGTCATCGTAAATTTCCTTAACCAGTCCACTGGTTAATTCCTTGACTTTTGCATGCCTGAGCCTTAATCTGTATCGCCATATATAAGAAGGATTTACATCCCATCCAAATCGAGGGGCCGAATCAATCAATGCAAGACTTGCATCTTTTACTCCATTCTTTTCCTGAAGGTCAAGAACAAACAATGACAATGAAATTGCCGATCCTGAACCGCCTATAATAACCACATTTTTTCCGAGTTTTACCTGGCCGTTGAAGACATCAAAAATACTTACTACATGAGGTTTGTCAACACCGTGAATTTCAGGGACTTCAGGGACTGCACCGGTTGCGATAACCAAAGAATCAGGATTTTCCTTTTCGAGAAGTTCTTTTGTTACGGGTGTATTCAGAACGAATTTTGCTCCATGCTTATCACATTGAGCTTTCATATGGTTTACCCATCTCATAAACTCCTCATCGTCCCAGTATTTTCCAGAATTCTCCCCCCAGGGATTTCTTGATGCATTATACCATTGGCCTCCAACATTACCGGTTTTTTCATAAACGGTCACATCATGTCCCTTTTCGGAGGCGATACTTGCTGCCTGAAGACCAGCTATTCCGGCTCCTGCAACGATTATTTTCCGCTTAATTTCTGTTTTCGGGAAACCGTAATACCCCCATTCGCGTTCTCCTTCGTGACTGCATGATGGACGAACAGTACAGGTAACCGGTGCATCGCGGAACAACCTTGCCAGACAAACCTGGCATGCAATGCAGGGGATAATATCTTCCTGTTTATCCCACATGATTTTATTGGGTAATGCAGGATCAGCAATCTGAGGACGGCACATTTCCCATATATCGAGTTTCCCATTTGCAATGGCTTCTTCAGGAATTTCCGGTGTGAAAAGCCTGTATGCCATGCTCACAGGAATATTCAACGCTTCCTTGGCCCGTTCGGCTATATAAAGCCATTTGCCCATTGGAATATCCCTTGAAATCACTGAGCCAAGCGATTCCTGCCAACCCACTGTTACACTCAGGTAATCGCAACCGGCAGTTTCTGATATCAGCAACGACCTTAAACTCTCTTCCTCCGTATTTCCTCCTCTGTCGTCAAGCATTTCCCAACCACATAAACGAATTCCAAGAGCGATATCATCGCCGGCTTCTTTACGGATGCCTTCCACTATTTTCCTCATAAAGGTGCATCTTCCATCAATATCGCCGCCAAATTGATCACTTCTCCAGTTTGTGTAACTTGACACAAAGTTTGAAATCAGGTAACCGACAATACCCGAAATTTCAATAATCTCATACCCGGCTTCAACGGCTCTTCGTGCTCCATCAATATGCTCCTGGATACATGCTTCTACTTCGGGAATACTCATTTTTTGTTGAGGACGAAATCTCCGGAGACGTTGAGGAATTGCAGAGGGACCGACCGTATATGGAAGGTTAATTCCTCCAACACGGCCACAGTGCATCAGTTGCAGGCAAGCCAGCGCATCACCCTGATGAATGATATCTGCCATTTTTCTAAGACCGGGGATAAACTTGTCATCCCAAATTCCCATCATACCCATATAACCCTGGCCTTCTCCTCTTGGATCAGTATAAGCGCCCTGGGTAGTTACGATCCCTGAACCGCCTCGTGCATGTGCTTCAATGTAAGCAAGTTCCTTTTCCGATACAAACCCGTCACCGTAGTTATAATTTGTTTCTGTAGACGCATATTTTATTCGGTTCCTGGCCCACAGTTTTCCGATCTGAACCGGGCTGAAAATGTGCGGATACTTTTTTTCTCCGGGTAGCATGCGTTTCCTCCTATTTTATGAGTTAGTAAAACTATGTAAAAAATATAATCTCTTTATAAAAATATTGGCTCCTGAAATTCCCCATAAACATCTTTCAGGGTTTCAATTATTTCTCCAACTGTGGCATAAGCTTTAACTGCTTCAATGACAGCAGGCATAAGGTTCTTTCCTTCAACTGCATCGTTATGAATACGAATTAAAAGTTTTTCAACAAGTTTATTATCACGATTTTGTTTAATCAATATTAATTTATCCACCTGTGTTTGTGCTGCCTGTTCATTGTAGGGGTGAAAATCAACAGGTTTGGCTTCTTCTTCCCTCCTGAACATATTCAATCCCACTTTCGGGATTTTGCCATCCTGTAAACCTGACTCCCTGATGTAGGCCTGCCGGGATACCGACTCCTGTATTTTTCCGCTTTCAATTGCTTTCTCAATTCCTCCCCATTCATCAACCTTTTTCATCTCCTCCCGGATCTCTTTTTCGAACTGATCGGTCAGAGCTTCCACATAATAGGAGCCTCCCAGGGGATCCACTGTATCGCAGATACCCATTTCGTGAATCAGTATCTGCATGGTTCGCAGCGAAAGCTCGGCCGCTTTTTTAGTTGGGATTGTATACGCTTCATCATAGCTGCAAAGCGCCATCGTTTGAGTGCCGGAAAGGGTACTTACCAGGGCATAATATGCACTGCGAATAATGTTATTCTCTGGTTGCTCTTTGGTCAGACCACCCCCTCCACCACCTGCAATCATACGCATCCAGCAGGATTTGTCGTTTTGGGCATGGTACTCTTCCCGCATTATCTTCGCCCATAACCTCCTGCCTCCTCTGAACTTTGCGACCTGTTCAAAAAAGTTCCCATGAATGTCGAAATTGAAAGAGAGACGAGAAGCAAATTCATCAATATCCAGTCCTCTTTTGAGAGAGCCATCGCTGTATGCTTTGGCAATACAGAACGCATAGGCCATTTCCTGAATCGGATTGGCACCGCTTTCGCGGATATGATAACCGCATACACTGACCGGACTATATTTAGGGACATGCTGGGCGCAGTATTCGATGGTATCCACCACCAGCTTGACAGACTTATCAACAGGAAAAATCCAGGTTCCTCTGCCAATAAATTCTTTCAGGATATCGTTTTGGGCAGTGCCTCTCAACTGACTGATGTCGTAATCCCATTTCTCTGCCAGGGCAAAATACATTGCGATTAAAACGATAGCAGAACCATTGATGGTAAGGGATACTGTGATCTGGTTGAGATCAATGTCTTTAAAAGCAATCTCAAAATCCGCCAGGCTGTCCACAGTCATGCCAACACGCCCAACTTCACCATAGGCCTCCGGCGAATCTGAATCCAGTCCGCATTGGGTGGGAAGATCGAAAGCTACGTTCAGGCCGGTCTGGCCATTCTTAAGGAGAAAATGAAAACGCTCGTTGGTCTCCTCGGGAGACGCAAATCCAGCATACTGGCGTATGGTGAACGGTCTCTTCCGGTACATCTCAGCATGAATTCCACGTGTAAAGGGATATTGCCCGGGAAGTTCCTCTTCGATACCTGAATCCTCTATATCTTTATTGGTATAAACGGGTTTTACTGTAATCCCGCTTTCTAAGAACACCTCTTTTAACGCTGTTTTTCTTTTGCTTTCTGCCATCTCTTTACGTTAAAGAATTAAAATACTCAACAACTTCCTGCAATTGGGTTCCCGTAGGAAAAACCTTGTCCGGACCCAGTTTCATCAATGCATCTACATCCTGAGCCGGGATATTCCCTCCAACAACCCAGGGAATCTGAATTCCCCTCTCTTTCATCGCGTTCCTTATATGTTCGGCAATAATCAAGTGAGTGCCTGATAAGATGGATAATCCAATCACATCAACCTGCTGTTTTTCAGCCATATTCAGAATTTCATCCACCGTCTTTCTCAGACCGGTGTAAAACACATGATAACCGGCCTCCTTTAATGCTTGTGCTAACACTTTTACACCAACATCATGTCCATCCAGACCGGGTTTTGACAATAGAATTTTCATCTCACTCACTTTTCCAGTTCTTTAGCAATATTCAGTTTAAGTATCTCTGAAGTTCCTCCGCCTAGAAGAGTAAACCGGGCATCCCTGAGGTAGCGTTGCAATGAGTAATCATCTGCAAAACCATAGGATGCCAGAATACGTGAAGCCTGGTCGCAAATGGTATTGGCACATTCGGAAGCGTATAGTTTGGCGATCATGGATTCCTGCTGGCGAGGCAGGTTCTGGTCACTTAACGAGGCTGCATATAATGTATAATGCCGGGCCGTTTCCAATTGTACCTTCATCTCAGAAAATTTCATCTTCACTGCCTGAAACTTATAAATCACCTGCCCGAATTGTTTACGTTCCAGTGCATATTGCAATGCATCTTCAAAAGCTGCTGTGGCTACTCCAATAGATAAAGCGGCTGTCATGATCCGGATTTCTGCCAGGATTTCCATCAGGTATTTGGTTCCATCACCCAATTTCCCAAGCAGGTAGTTGGAGGGAAGCCTGACCTGATCAAAATATACTTCACAGGTTACAGAACCGCGGACTCCAAGTTTTTCAATTTGTTTCCCGATCTTGACACCCTCAAGGTGGGTGGGAACGAAAAAGATGGAGAGCCCTTCTGTCTGGTCCGTTTTGGCGAGGACGGTTAAAAAATCAGCAACCGGGCCGGATGTGACCCAGGTTTTTTGCCCGCTGAGGACAAAGCCATCGTCCAATATTTCAGCCTTTGACTGGATTCCAAAAAGATCGCTTCCTGCATTTGGTTCGGTCATGCAAATTCCACCGATTTTTTTTCCTTCAAGAGCTTCATTGAAATAGGACATTATCTCTTCATCTCCCAAACGGTAAAGAAAATAGGTGGCCATGAGGGATTGCATGGTGCAAACAGCTGCCAGGGAAAGCGAACCCCTGCTGAGTTCGATAACTGCCAGACAATAGGATATGATATCTATCTGGCTGCCACCGGCTGATTCAGGGTATCGCATCCCGAAAAAACCCAGATCTCCAACTTCTCTGAATAGTTGCATGGGAAATTCACGATTCTCATCAATGGCTTTGGCTTGTGGCAATACCTTCCTGTTGACAAACTCCTTGAAAGTATGCTGAATTTGTTGTTGGATCTCAGTTAATTCGAAATTCATGAGCGAGGTCTTCTATAATTATTCAAAGTGATTAAGCCGTGATAGTAAAATTCATAGGATGTTTTTTATTAGGAATAACAGCCGTGGCTTCCATCTCTATTACTGCAGGATGATTCAGCAGATCAGAGACGAAGATCATACTCATACAGGGATAATGATCTCCCATAATATCTTTCCAGGCCTTTCCTAATTCTTTGCGTGAAGCAAGATACTGATCTTTGTCTTTACAAAAACAGGTTATTCTTACGATGTGCTTAGCTTCGCCACCGGCTTTGTTTATAATGGCGATAATATTTTTTAGCGCTTGTTCAAATTGAGGAACCAATTCAGTACTGTGAAACTTTTGATCTTTATCCCAGCCAACCTTTCCTGCCATAAACAATATTCTTCCTGGCTGGGTCAATATCCCGTGGGTATATCCCGTTGGCCTCGTCCACCCATCAGGTAACGTTTTCTCATGGTTTAACGTTGCTTCATCCATAATGCATGATTTTTATAGTTATCTATCTGAAAATTTCACTTTATATTCATTCCTGGCCTGATCCCTGGAAACTACTTCATTTAATACATCTTCATTCACAGCATCCTTATCTCTTTCATGAGGAGGGCCATATCCGCCACCGCCACCCGCAATCTGTCTGTAAACTGTTCCTTTTGGGATCTCTTCTATCAGGTCTTTGCTCAGCGCTTTATAGGTTTTACCATCTGGATAGGTTAACTCAATACTATTAAGCACACTGCCTTTGCCACCAAACAAGCCATAATTTTCTTCTACATCCCCATCACCAAAGACAACCATTGTGGTGTTATCTCCACCAAGCCTGATGATGGTCTCTACACCCAGTCCGCCCCGCCAGGTCCCGGCTCCACCTGAATCTGTCAAATATTCATGTCTTATAATCCGGTGAGGGGTTTGCTGCTCGTACATCTCGTAATCCTGGTCAAGCAGTCCGCCTGAAGCGTCGATCATACCAATATGATCATACCCATCATCACCTCGCAAAGCCCCTGAACCTCCCTTCAATCCCATGAAACAAATGTCGACATATTTTTCCCCTTTTTCCGGATGTATGCCTGTAGTGAGTGAGCACAGCAAGTGGTTCCAGCCTGCTGTTACCCGGTCGGGCATAGCCGGACCCAGGGCTTTGAATATGGAGTCTGCGATCTGGGGACATAAATGGTTCCCGAACGTGGTTGCTTTGGGGTAGGAGGCATTCAGGATAGTTCCTTCCGGAACCAGGTAGGTCAACGGTTTAATCATGCCTTCGTTGTGCGGGATATTGGGATCCACCATTTGCAGGAAGGTCAGTGTGATTGCAGAACAGGAGGAGGTAAAGGTGCCGTTTACAAAGCCATTGGTTTGAGGAGAGGATTGAGAAAAATCAAATACGATATCTTCATCCTTCACAACAATATGGCTCTTCACCTCAAATTCTGAACCCGGATGTCGTCCATCATAATATACCTTGCTGCTTCCTTCATAAATCCCGTTGGGAACCGAGGCGATTTCAGCCCTCATCATCTTTTCCGTGCTCTTGAAGAGTTCCTGTTTGTGTGTATTAAAACAATCCACCCCGTATTTGCTGATGAATTTCATTAGTCTTCTCTCACCCAAACTACAGGCTCCGATCTGTGCTTTGATGTCTTCCTGAACAATGCTGAGCCTGATATTGGCAAAAATCAGGTTCCAGACATCCTCTCTTAACACCCCTTTTTCATAAATTTTGACAGCCGGAATCCGTAAAGCTTCCTGCCAGACTTCTGTGGCATTAGGGTTGTAGCCTCCCTGAACCGCACCGCCAATATCGGCCTGATGTCCTTTGGCTGCCGACCAACCCATCAGTTTTCCTTCCACAAAGATGGGTTTGAAGATGGCTACATCATTATTCTGGTTACCCATGCTGAATACATCATTGTGAATGATGACATCTCCGGGAAATAGTTGATCTCCATATTGTTGGATAATGACTTTGCATACGGGTCCCAGAGAAAAACTCAGGATGGGAAGGTTCTCCGTTTGTTCCAGCATATTCCCCTCTGCATCATATAGGCCGGTCACAAAATCTTTTGCTTCACACAAAATGGGTGAACGAGTAGTTTTCGTCAGGGAAATACTCATTTCATCGGTTATAGACTTGAATGCCCGTTGAAATATAGAGAGCAATATTGTATCAATGTTGATATTTACCATTACGTTCTGCTCATTTCAGTTGCGGATTTCTTTTTATACCCTTCAGGCATCAACTCCTTGTTATAAACGATAAAACTTCCTCCTGTGATTGTTTCGCAATGATAACTCGACCCTAAAAAAAGCGTCGTATTGACCTGCTCTATAATAGCAGGTCCTTCTATTTGTATCCCTTCACTCATGTTATTTCCGTCATAGACAGCAAGCTCCTGCATCTCATCCGCCTCAGGAACATAAGCCATTCTCATACACTTAAAGGCTTGTTGTGCTTCACCGGTGCTTTCGCCAGTGGTGGAAGAAAGTGAGACTGGCTTTTCCGTTATTCCCACTGCCCGGAGCCGTACATTGATCATTTCCAGCTCCGTGCCTTCTTCCCTCAATTCGTATCCATATAAACGGTTATGTTCGTCATGAAGAGCTTCCCTGATTTCGTCCAGTCTGAAGTCGCGTATTTCCTGCATGGAAACCTCAAGTGGCACTTCATGAAATTGGCCGGTATAGCGTAAATCCAGCGAGGGATAAAATTCAATTTTAGCGGCTTCGATCCCTTCTCCCTTCAGGGTGTTTTCTGCTTCTTCCTGCATTTCCCGGTACAATTCAAGGAATCGTTTACGATCAATGGCTGAATATCCGGAAACATAAGAGCGGACATAATCATGTTTCAAGTCGCCCAGCAACATTCCTGCGGCACAAAAGATAGACGCCACAGCAGGAACCACAAACATAGGTATTTCAAGTTCCCTGCAGATTTCGCCGGCGTGTATAGCGCCAGCCCCTCCTGCACAAATAAGCAGAAATTCCCTGGGATCAAAACCTCGTTCCACGGATACCTGCCGGACTCCCTGGGCCATATTCATATTAATTACACGATACATCCCGGCTGCCGCCTGTTGTGCATCCAATCCCATAGGATCTCCCAGGCGGGATGCTGCTATTTCAATGGCCTTCCCCTTGTTGAGCTTGTATTTGCCGCCGGCAAAATAATCCGGGTCAAGGTAGCCCAGGATCAGGTCGGCATCCGTACAAGCCGGCTCTTCCCCTCCCCTCATGTAAGAAACAGGACCCGGTAGAGAACCCGCACTTTGAGGCCCCATTTTCAACAGGCCTCCCTGATCAATCCATCCAATGCTTCCGCCTCCGGCTCCAATTGTGATGATGTCGAGTGTGGGAAGAGCAATCCTGTGTCTGTCTATCTCCCCTTCTGTACTGGTGATGCATTGACCGTTTACGACCAGGGAAGTATCAAAGCTGGTACCTCCCATATCCATGGTGATGCAATGGTCAAAACCCAGCAAGCGGGCATAATAGGAACCTGCAATGGGCGCTGCGGCAGGCCCTGACAGAACTGTCACTGCTGCAATCTTACGTGCCACCTCAGGTGTAACTACTCCCCCGTTTGACTGCATAATCATCAATTTGCCCTTGAAATGAATCGCTGATAATTTTTCCAGTAAGGATTCAAGGTAACGGTTGATCACCACTCCGATATAAGCGTTGATGCAGGTGGTACTTACCCGATCATAAAAACGGATGGATGGAAGCACCTCAAATGAAGCACAGATAAAAAGATCAGGCAGAGCATCTCTCAGATAGTGTGTAACCTGTTTTTCATGTTCGTTGTTCAGGTAGGAGTTCATCAGGCAGATAGCTACGGCTTCCACCTTTTCGGTTTTAATCCTGGCAATGATAGCATCCAATTCTTTCAGATCTACAGTTACTAAGGGTTGACCGGATGCATCTATCCTTTCATTCAAACAAAACCTTAAATATCTAGGTACCAATGGTTTGACGTTCCGATAATGATTGTTGTATCGTTCTTCCCGTACACCCCTGCGCATCTCCAGCGCATCCCGGAAACCTTCGGTGGTGACCAGCGCAGTTTTAGCTCCTTTCATGGTCAGGATGGCGTTGGTTGCAACTGTTGTACCGTGGACAATGGTATCTATTTTTTCGATCAACGAGGAGGAAGGCAAATTCAGTTTTTCTGCAATCTCATGAATCCCTGTCATGAAGCCGATGGAAGAATCCTCTGGCGTAGATAATGTTTTGTGTACGAGGGAAGAGCCATCATTACCTACTAAAAAAAAGTCGGTAAATGTACCACCTACATCAATTCCCAGTTTGTATTTCATTCTGCTAACCGCATCATTAATGTCAACATCTCTAATCGTACTGAAAACTTTGGAAGTAAAAATACTCAATATTTCGAACATATCAATACTTAAAAACGAGATGTAAGGGATGAGGGAGGAAGGATGAGGACTGCCAATTGAAGCGAATATCCCGCTGGTGTTGGCCTCAGGATACGGGTAGGTAATTGCTGAAACCGGAACGATTAATTTGAATTCTTTCTTGTTCTCCCTTCCCTGTTTTTGACATATGGATCATTGAAGATCCATATCAGCCGGAGGGTGATCACATTGTTGTATTGCTTACGCGTCCAGACCTTAGTTTCTGTAAAATTTGTAAAGCGTCTTGTTCGAATAGGAAGGATCGAATAAGAGTACCTGATATTACCCCATAAATTTCTCCAAAGACGAAGGCGTACATCCGCTAAAACCTGAAAGTCCGCTAAGGTGTAAGGCCCTCTAAGTGTTGTGCTGTCCTGTCTGAAACCATCTTCCCACTCCTTAACAGATACGAGCTGATTATATGCAAAACCAACTCCCCCGGCGATGATTTTCTTATCAGTGAAGTGGATCATCAGCGGGATCTGGACATAATTCAGATTCAATTTATAGCCATTATAGGAAAGAGGCACCGTGGTGTCGGGCGGAAGTGTGTCAGGAATTGCAGGCCCTCCTTTCTGATAAGCCCCATTCATCGAGAACAAGATCTCCATGGTGACTGACCAGTTTTTGTTTTTGCCAAAAGGGAAAATGATAGATGGACCTCCGTTGAAACCCACTTTCTTAAATCCATACACTTCATCACCATCGACCTGGGAAAGGTTGATTCCGGCAGCAATAGCGCCCTGAAATCGTTGAGAAAAGAGTGCTTCCGAAACAAAAAGCAGCAGGAAGAAAAAGAGAAAAAACGAGTACTTTTTAGTCATTTGTTCAATTTTCAGATTCAAAGTTCAAGACTCAAGGTTCAAGAAACACATCACCTCTTACATCTCACGTCTTACATCTCACGTCCTACCTCCATACTTCCCTACGTCCTTACTAACGCCTAACTCTCCCCGTTATTATTCAGC
>CAZTSX010000003.1:47311-134020 GCA_964616825.1 uncultured Prolixibacteraceae bacterium | reverse complement strand
CTCCATACTTCCCTACGTCCTTACTAACGCCTAACTCTCCCCGTTATTATTCAGCCCCTTCATCGAAAGCTGAATCCGTTTCCGGTTGATGTCAACATCCTTCACCTCCACCATCACCTTCTGGTTTAACTTCACAATGTCGTTCGGATCACGAACAAATTTATCAGCCATCTGACTTATATGAACCAGACCATCCTGATGCACACCAAGGTCAACAAAAGCGCCAAACGCTGTGATGTTGGTTACGATGCCAGGAAGTTTCATGCCCGGATGGAGGTCGTTGATGGAGTGAATATTTTTCGCGAATTCAAAGATCTCAAACTTCTTCCGGGGATCCCGTCCCGGTTTGGCCAGTTCGGTCACAATATCTTCTAAGGTAGGCAGCCCGGTCGTTTCGGTTACATATTCCTCAAGTTTGATTTGTGTTCTCAAGTCTGATTTCTCAATCAGATCGGAAATCGCACAATGCAATCTCTTCGTCATCAGGCCAACCACATGATAACTCTCCGGATGAACGGCACTCCCGTCAAGCTGGTTTTTAGCATCCCGGATACGTAAGAATCCGGCAGCCTGCTCGAAGGCTTTTTCGCCAAACCGCGTGACCTTCTTGAATTCATTCCGTGAAGAGAATGGCCCGTTTTCATCCCTGTATGCGACGATGTTTTTTGCCAGATTTGGGCCTACACCGGAGACGAAAGTCAGTAGTTGTTCGCTGGCTGTGTTAACCTCAACCCCTACCTGGTTCACACAACTCTCGACGGTATCGGCCAAACTTTGCTGCAGTGCCGTCTGATCCACATCGTGTTGATACTGCCCCACACCGATAGATTTCGGATCGATTTTGACCAGCTCGGCAAGGGGATCCATGAGCCTGCGGCCAATGCTCACAGAGCCTCTTACAGTCACATCATAATCTGGAAATTCCTTTCGTGCAAGTGAACTGGCTGAATAAACCGAAGCTCCACTCTCATTCACCACCAGGGCAATCAGGTCGGAATCAAACCGGACAGAACGGATCAGTCGTTCGGTCTCCCGGCCAGCCGTACCGTTCCCGATAGCGATTGCCTCAATCTTGTAGGCGTTGACCAATGATTTAATTTTGTTGATCGACTCCTTTACCTCGTTCTGGGGCGGATGCGGATAGATGGTTTCATTATGTAATAACTTTCCCTGTGCATCCAAACAAACGACCTTGCAACCGGTCCTGAATCCCGGATCAATTGCAAGCACCCGTTTCTGGCCAAGTGGTGGCGCCATTAGCAACTGCCGCATATTCTCTGTAAAAACCCGGATTGCCTCTTCATCAGCTTTCTCCTTGATCCAGTGTCGCATCTCTGTCTCCATGGATGGATAGAGAAGTCGTTTGGTGCAATCCTCAATGGCACGTTTAACCAGATCAGAAGAGGCATTGTTCTCCTTCACGAATATCTTCTCAAGGATCTTCTGCCCCCTGTCATCCTCCACATCGACACTCACCCTGAGGAATCCCTCTTTCTCCCCCCGAAGGATAGCCAGCACCCTGTGTGAAGGCGCTTTCCACAACAACTCATGGGTGTTGAAATAGGTCTTGTACTTGACCCCTTCCTCCTCTTTCCCTTTGACTACTTTGGAAGTAACTACAGAATCACGTTGAAAAAGGTGTCGGATCCGTTTCCGGGCATAACCATGCTCGTTAACCCATTCTGCAATTATATCACTGGCACCTTTCAGCGCCTCTTTCACATCCTCCACACCCTTCTCCGGATCAACAAACTCCTCTGCCCTGATATCAATATCGTCATACTGCTGAGTCATGACGACCTTGGCCAGAGGCTCCAACCCTTTCTCTCTGGCCATGCTTGCCCTGGTTTTCCGTTTTGGCTTATAAGGCAGATAAATATCCTCCAGTTCTGCCATGGTAGAAGCTTTTTCAACCGTCCGTTCCAATTCATCCGTAAGTTTCTCCTGGTCGCGAAGAGATTTCAGAATCGTGTTACGGCGGGCATCCAGATCTTTCAGCTGCTGCAAACGATCACGCACTCCGGTGATCACCATCTCGTCCATGCTGCCCGTCATCTCTTTCCGGTATCGTGCAATAAAGGGAATCGTTGCCCCGCCCTCCAGTAAAGAAATGGTATTCCGGACAAATGCTACAGCTATACCAAGTTCGGCAGCAATGACTTCAGCATAGGTTTCACTACTCATCTTATCAGTGTAACGGTTCCTTTAAGTATAACATCACCGTTGGTTCTGATATCTTCTCCAAGAAAATCAACATGGACAACCCAGACATAGGTATCGGCTTCTGCTATCTTGTTTTTATAGCTTCCGTCCCATCCCTGGTCGATATCGTCCGACTGGAAAACCAGTTGTCCCCAACGACTGTAAATGTACATTTCAAACGTGATATTCCTATATAACCCTACAACCCGGAACTGATCATTCAATCCGTCGCCATTGGGTGTAAACGCATTGGGGATGAAATACTCAAACACTTTCACATAGACAGAATCGGTGTTGGTACAACAATTCCAGTCTTTGACCTCCACCCAGTAATCGCCCTGGCTTTCAACCTGCAGAACAGGCCCGGTATACTGTGTTGACCACCAATATGACTGCATATCTGGTGTTGCATAGATATTGACTGTGGCTCCGGAGTATAGCATAATGGTATCGCCCAATTCGATCTGAGGTAAATCATGGATCACGATGGTACCCGTATCAATAAAGGTTTGACCGTTGAATGTTTCGGTCAGCGTAACTGTATAGGATCCCGGCTGTGCATATCCATGCACCGGATCCATATCGCTTGATGATCCTCCGTCTCCAAAATCCCAGGAGACCTCATCGATGTTGGCATGATTGGTGATATGAAATTGGGTGGCATCCAGGTAACAGCAGCTGTCATAGGTAAACACAGGGATATCCACATAACTCTGGACCACATTGGGAAGACTGTAGATGGCCGCTCTGCTCCCCAGCGAAAACCGGCTGCCCGGAAGGTTTTCCAACTTGTTGTAGTTGCATTCGAGTCCCGGACGGGTTGGGTTGTAGATCACATCCAGTGAATCCCGCTTAATGAGAAGGTTAACAGTCCGTGAGATATAAATCCGGCCATCTGTAGCAAGTTGCAAGGCCCCTAATCTGATCCCCGCTGCTGAATCGATGACAACCGGGTTGGCCAACCCGACATCCAGGTCGAACTGGAGGATATATGATGGTGTCGACGGCGGGCCGTTCCCTACAATCTGCAGCAGTGAAGCATAGAGTTTCCGGCTATCGGGAGAGAAAGCGATGCCATAAGGACTGATTCCGCTGATCTGGGTGGTATACGATTCTGTAAACATGATCTCCCCGGTCGCTTTATCAAAGCTAAACAGCTCAATATTGTCGGATCCGGTAACTGCCAGGGCAAGTTGGTTCCCGCTTGGAGCAGCTTTCATATAGCCAATGGCATTCACCTGGTCGGCATATCCACCTCCCTGGATACTGCCTGTCGAGCTGATCACCGGATCACTCATCCCACCCTGGTGTACCAGCCATGCATAAAACTCATCCGAATCCCACTTATGTGCGATCACCCAGATATCTTTCTCATTCGCATGCCTGACCGCCGTTATTTTCTGGCAGGCAGGAGAAAGTAGTGGGCTGTTAATATAGGTTACAGCCTCTCCCATCCCTCCACGCTTTTTCATATCTATCAGTGTGAAGTTAATCCCACTGGTGGTATACGAATTATCCGGCATGAATGCCAGCACATCCACAGTAAAAAGATAGTAAATACTATCCTCGCCGGGGCGGGGAACGATTATGCAGGGTTGCGTAACGCCCACATTACCTGCTAGCTCAGTTGCTCCCGGCATCAGGTTAAACGATCTGTCCCATACTTTTCTTCCGTTGGAAAAGAAGAGCATGTTCCCCACGCTGTCACACATGACCGAGCTGGCTTTGTAAGCTGTCATCACATCCTGATTGGTAAGTATGGTTGCTGATCCGGATGTAAAATCAATTCCGGCATGCTCTCCGAAATACCAGATATCTGCCTGCTTTTGAGAACGGGGGCAGTTTGATTTCTCGGGAGGTGTAAAGATAGATCGTTGTGCAGAAGTTCGCATTGGGATAAGAAGAACCCATACCAGGATCATTGAACAGATAAAAAACCGGCCTCTACCCATCTATCTGACAATTAGTTTTTGAGTTAAAACTCCTTGAGTTGTCTCCAGCTTCAGAAGATATACACCTGCTGGAAGCTCAGACAGGTTGATCTCCATCTCCTCTGTTCCGGAAGTCAATCTGGGTATGATGAGTTCAATCATCTGCTTACCATAGATATTGAGGATATGCAATTTACCTTCATCGGGAACTTCACCCCTGTTCAAGATGACCATGCCGCTGGTTGGATTTGGATAGATCTGAATTCGTGGCAATGACAGTTCGCCGATGCCTAAACAGGCTTCAAACGAGTAAATCACATTGATGGTGCCTGTTGATGTGCATCCAAACTCATTTGTTACCTCCACCGAGTAGGTTTGCACATCATACCCGATGCCGGTGGTTCCTACATGGATTGTCCGTGTAGTCGCTCCGTTCGACCAGAGGTAAGAAGCTCCCGGATTTTGGGCATTCAGCACAACCGTATCATAGATGCAAACGGTTGTATCCGGTGGGCCAAGGTAGATAAATGGCTGTGGATGAATGTTCACGGTTGTGCTTCCTGTAGTCGTATTGAATCCATCGTACACAGATACAGTATAGGTTGTGGTGACTACCGGATGCACATAGGGATCCGGCTCGGAAGAAGTAAAACCCGGAGGATCCGAAGACCATGTATACTCGTAGAAACCAACATTCCCGCCACCAGCTGAAGCATATAAGTGTGTGGTATCCCCATTGCAGATCCGGTCAGGAGTTGCTACCGGATTCACACTCAGCGATCCTCCGGTGACATCGATTGTTACATTCGCTGGGTTGTTACTTACACAATTGGTTGCCAGATCCGTTACAACCATGGAGAAGACCGTCGTACTTTCGAGGTTGACTGTCTGAGGATTTTGTACGTTCGCATTAATAAGTTTATCAATAGGTGACCATTCAAAAAAGTAGTTGGTTGAGCCACCACCGGTCACCGATCCTGAGAGGTAGGTATATGTACCATAAGGGATGCTTTGGTCTGGCCCTGCATCAGCAATAGGCAGCGGAAGCACTGTCACCGTTACCTGGGAAGAGGCGGTGTTATACCCATCATTGACAGTCACTGTGTATATTGAGGTTTCGGAAGGTTGAACAGTCGGATTTTGCAGGGTAGAGTAAAAGCCTCCAGGACCGGTCCATTCATAGGAATAGGTTCCCGACCCACCAGAACCGATCGCTGTTAGTTGCGATGTAGCCCCAAGACAGATCGAAGAAGGAGTTGCAACAGCATTCACTGCCAGCACACCCCCTTCAATTGTTACGGTTACCAGGTCAGTGGACTGGCAGGCAGCAGAATCATCCGTCACTTCCAGGGTAAACAGGGTTGTAGAGAAGAGGTTCACCGTTTGCGCATGCTGCAAATTCGGATCGACCAGTAGATTGGCAGGTTCCCAGTGATAATTGTATGAGCCACTACCGTTAGTGCAACTCCCATGCAAAATGGCATAAACGCCGTTGGCAATAGTAGTATCATTCCCGGCATCGGCTTCTGGTTCATAGATATACGCTGTTGTCATACTTGTATCAGCACTGGGCTGGCCATTTACCATGATTGTCAAAAAATAGTCGCCGGCATTGACAGGTGTCGCATTTGGGATCGTGGGATTCTGCTCGCTTGATGTGAAATTATCAGGTCCCCACCAGTTATACTCTGCATTGTTAACGTCTTCAGCAGATAGTTGAAGGGTTTGACCCGAACAAATCGGACTATTATTGGTTGCTGGAGGAGGCAGAATGGTGCAGTCGGTAGAGCCCGAACCCCCAGTCTGTGAGAATGTGATATCGCACGCTTGATTTGAATAATTGGTAATAACCAGCATGTAATACTCTCCCGTCTGGCCGTTTGGGATATAGCATGTCTCCGTTGGGTTGGGTGAATAACTGCAATCTACTACTTTGGCTCCTGTGAGATCGTTGCAACAATCTTTAGATGGAAATGGCCCCCAGCAACAGAAGTCGATATCTCTCAGTGGTGTACTGTACATGTAAATACTGATGCTCCCCGGATCGTCAATCATCATGTAATACCAGGCCGGATTAGGGGTTGTTAACAGGCAGTTGTAATCAGGCCCTTGCTGCCCGTAGCCTGCATTCACGCCAGCTGGAAAGGTGTAGATGGATCCTGTACAAAAAGGGTCGGCATCCTCGCAAAGATTATTCTGCGCATGTAATTGAGTACAGAGCCAGGCAAATAAACCCGTGACAATGAAAAACACAAATTTACTTCTCTTCATACGACCTCATGTTCCTTTGTTGATACTTATCATTCTTTATCATCCACTCCTCCTTCTCCTGTAATGTCATCTTCAGCGAGACCTGATCCGTTTTCTCTTTTAGCAGGGTAAAAAGTTCAAGCACATCTGATTCATCATATTTCCTGTTAGCCTGAAACCATAGTCGATCATTCGCAATATCAGGATCAATGTTTACGATTTTTTCCTCTTTAAATATAAGGTTGAGGTACCAGATCTTCTCAAATCGCGAATTAAATTTTGTCAGATCAACGATGAAATAATTCTTGGTTTGACTTTCAATAACCTTTACAGCGATGGTCTCTCCGAACTCAACACCTGCATATTTCGCCCTGAAGTCAGGGTCTGACGGCGCAACCCACGGTTCGGACTCTTGTTGAGCAACTATTAGTCCTGATGAAGCAAGGAAAAAGAGTAAGAGAAAAAAACGAGTATAAATAAAGCTTTTATGTTTCATATGAATTCTCTCTCTGTTATTCTATTTCAGAATGATTTTCCGGATTACGGATTGATGCTCTCCGGTGATTTCAACGAGGTATATCCCTTTAGGCAACCTGGAGAAGTTGTACCGTTTCTCGAAAATTGAAATGTGCCCCGGATCAATGACCTCCCGGATGACCTCTTGTCCATATAGCGTCATGAATGAAAAAACAATGCGCTCCTTTACCGGTTTCAATGAGAGAGTCAACTCCCCTGAGGTAGGATTGGGAAAAAGCATCAGATCCATGCCCATGATGGTCTCATCAATGCCTGTACAGGCGGCAAAGGAGAAGATGACATTGATCGATGCCGAATCAATACAGCCATATTCATTAATCACATTGACAGAGTATGTTTGCACCTCGTACCCGATTCCGGCTGAGCCAACCTGGATGGTCGAACTGGTGGCGCCATTCGACCAGTAGTAAGTCGAACCGGGATTTCCGGCATCGAGCAACACGGTATCGTATATGCATACGTTCGTATCTGCTGGTCCCAGATGGATCTGAGGAACAGGATTGACAATCACATTGACGGATCCGCTGGCCTGGTTGTAACCATCACTCACCGTAAGGAAATAGGATGTTGTCTGCATCGGTGAGATTACTGGACTGGCCTCTGTTGAATTAAATCCAACTGGGAGTGAGGTCCATAAGTAGGTATAGTTACCTGTACCTCCGCCTGTCATCGGTAGCAGCTGGACAGAGCTCCCCTGGCAGATGATCGGAGGAAATGCGATTGGATTCACCACCAGCTGACTTCCTGTCACTGTAACAAGGACTTCGTCCTGGATGCTCTCGCATCCAGTGATCTGGTCTGTTACTATCAACGTGAATATGGTCGTCTCTTCCAGGTTATTCGTAACCGGATTCTGCTGGGTCGAAGAGAAACCCGGGGGAGTGGATGTCCACCACCAACTGTAACTTCCCGATCCTCCGGAAGCTGTACCCGTGAGTGTGGTGTTGGTTCCAAAAGGAATACTGATGTCCGGACCGGCATCAGCTAACGGAAGGGGATTAACAGTCACGGAGGTAGAACCTGAGTTAGTGCTGAAGCCATCGGCTATCTCAACAGTATACGTGGTGTTTACGATTGGAAAGACGACCGGGTCAGGCAATGTAGATGAAAATCCTGGAGGATCGGAACTCCAGGAGTAGGTATAATCTCCACTTCCACCTGAGCCGATTGCATTGAGCTGAACCGATTCTCCCAGACAGATCGTACCCGGCGTGGCAGTAGCAGTGACGCCGAGAGGACCTCCCAGGACCGTGACCAGTACATCATCTTCATCGTAACAATTCAGGCCATCAGTGACCGTAACAGTAAATTCTGTGGAGCCACCCATGGGTACCGTGGTGGGGTCCTCTACATTGGGATTTATCAGCAAATTAGCAGGTTCCCAGTGAAATGAAAGAGGCGGTGTGCCGTTTGTACCAGAGCCGTTTAAAGTAATAACAGCACCATTAAAAACAGTGGTATCATTCCCTGCTCCAGCTACTGGTGCGTTCAACTGGGAGATCTCAAACGGGTAACTTTCATACAATGCAATATTGGAGCAGAGGTCACGAATATCACCTATGATACTTAAGGTATAACTACCTGTGTTTACCGCCGTATCCAACTGTAGATAAAAAAATGGGGACTGGCTGGCGCCGGTTCCGCAATCTTCGCTGAGTACATCTGTTATAGTAATTGTACCACCCGGGCCAGTCAGTGAAAAATTCTCTTCATGATGAAAGACATCATCGCACATGACATTTTCGGAAAACCGGAAGTAGAGTTGAGTAGTCCCATTACAGGGAACCTCTTGCTGAATTGAGTCGATCACAGGGGGTATATCATCGTAAATGGTTGATGTGGAACCACTGAAATCGAGCAAATACCCTTGCTGGTTAGAAGAGGACCAGTTGCTAATGTTGATGAGGTAGGTTTCACCTGCCAGCACGTCCAGATCTTTGTTGAACGCGGGACCATTCGTGGTACCTGGTCCATTGCAATCAGTATTATCACTCTGTGCAGTATTGATCCCCGTAGGACCATTATATCCTAATACTCCATATGAATTACAGCTCACCTGAAGCTCTACCGCATTCGGATAGAGTTGTGAACAATCTGACTCGGTCATGTTAAATACCGACCAGTCGTAGTCGTTACTAGAATTATTTGGTGTCAGTGTAAACCTCAGGATACCATCAGTCTGGACTGTGATAATGTAAAACACATCGTTGATCTCTCCGTCCATGCAAAGTGGACATACACTGTTATTATGAATTTCGGGACAAACATTACCGCATCCAATATATGAGGCGATTGTGCTATAAATGGGTTGGCAAACAGGGATCGCACCCAGACAATCCTGATTATTAGGCGACCTGCTTAGGTCTTGTGCAAATGCAGGGCTAATAAATAAAAGAAACCCGATTAAGCCTGCAATACAATGAGTTACTACAGTAAATGTTTTACTAAATGGCATTAAAATTTGCTGTCTCGTTGAACAAATATACAATAAATTTACCACCCTGAGGCTAACACATCGATGATATGAATTGTTTGGATAGGTAACTGATGCTTATCAATATAACCCTGAAGGTGTAACAGGCAAGAGGAATCAGTAGAGACAATATATTCGGCTCCGGTATCGAGTGCATGTTGAACCTTCTGTTCAGCCATAGCAGTTGAGATCGGTTCAAACTTGACAGAAAATGTACCTCCGAATCCACAACAGACATCATGCTCTTTCATCTCTCTCAGCTCCAGTCCTTTCACATGTGAAAGAAGTCGTTGTGGCTCATCTTTGAGGCCATATTCCCTTAAAGATGCGCATGAGCTGTGATAGGTTACTACATGTTCAAAAGTGGCTCCTGCATCCTCCTTTTTCAGAATATTGACCACGAAATCGGTAAATTCATAGACATTTTTTCGAAGTTGTTTGTATTCGTAATGGAAAGCTGTATTGTGGAATAACCAGGGAAAATAGTTCCGGATATATCCGATACAGGAAGCCGAAGGACCTACTATCGGACGGTCATTCGTGAAATCACCGATAAATTTCTCTCCCATCGCTTTAGCCTCCTCCCAGAAACCACTGTTGAAGGCCATCTGACCACAACAGGTCTGGTTTCCATTGTAATGAACTGCCACACCTAGTTTCTCCAGCACCCTGACCATATTTATCCCGGTCTTCGGATAAACCTGGTCAATGAAACAGGGAATGAAAATATCGACAAGCATGCGGTCAAAATTACAAATTAGAAATCACAAATCCCACTTTCATCATCTCCTCCCAGAATCCCGGGTATGATTTTGATACCACATCCGGGTTGGCAATCCTGATCGATCCAAGCATCATCGCCAGTGGAGCAAATACCATGGCCATCCGGTGATCGTAATAGCTCTCAAAAACGATGTTAGCATGCTGGCTGAGCGAAGCCTGACTCTCTGCAAGCAGATCAATGTGATCGCCTTCTCCAGTAAGTTCCAGAATAATTCCGATTTTTCTGAGCTCATTTAATAATGCGGTTATCCGGTTAGTCTCTTTGATATTCAGGCTCTTCAGTCCGTGAAATGCGCCTTTGATTCCCAATGCAGCACACGTTGAGATCACGACAGGAGCAATATCCGGGCATCCCCTGAAATCGTACCGGAACACATCTGTTCCCATCTCTTTCTTTGTCAGGATGATGCCATTGAGTCTCTTTTCGGTATGCACACCCAGGTCTTTATATACCATGGGCAATACGGCATCTCCCTGGATGCTGGGCAGAAGAAGTCCGGGCAGGTGGAGATCCGCATTATCCGACACGGCGACTGCTTCGTACCAGAAAGCCGCAGATGACCAGTCAGCCTCCACAGTATAATCTACCCCTTTGTATTTGCCAGGTTTTATCCTGATCATGTTTTGTTCATGATGGAGATCTATGCCAAATTTCTCCATGACCCTGATCGTCATCTCAATATAAGGAGCTGAAACAGACTTCCCTGTCATGGTGAGCGATAGCCCACCAGGGAGGATGGGCGCTATCATCAAAAGAGCTGAAATAAACTGGCTGCTGACCGAAGCATCTACCTGCAGGTCACCACCGCGTAATGACCTTCCTGTGATCTTCAGAGGAGGAAATCCGGATGTGCCAAGGTATTCTATATCAGCTCCAAGGTTAATCAGCGCTTCCACCAGGGGCCCAATCGGGCGTTCATACATCCGCTCGCTTCCCACCAGAGTCCATCTCCCCGGTTTCACGGCTAGATAAGCAGTAAGAAATCGCATCACCGTTCCGGCATTGTGGGTGTCAAGCGTACACAACGTTGAACTCCCTTGATGGTCGTTGATCGTGGCTAAATGTTGTGTTAACAGAGCTGTATCATCCGAAGTTGAAAGATTAGCTATCCGGAAACCAGTCTCAGAAAGGGAACGAATGATCAGCAACCTGTTACTGATGCTTTTTGAAGCCGGAAGGAGAATCATTCCGTTCACTGTCCGATCCTCTTTATATACTGTACAAATCTTCATTGAATGAGCTCCGATCAGAGGTCGTAATAATTACGAAAAGCATCCCGGATCCTTTCCGAATCACATACCTGGTTGATTTTTCCCTGACCGATCCGTGAAAGGAGAGTAAACCGAATTTCCTGCTGCCTGTTCTTTTTGTCGTGTTGCATCAGGTCCATCCTGACAGATTCATCCTCATAGATGAGAGGCAGTTTCCCAAACCCCGGCATCAGCCAGGCAATAATTGATTGCAACTCGGCCGGATCCAATTCTGTCTGCTCAACAGAAAGAAAACTTTCGCAGATCATTCCTGCTGCAACAGCCTCTCCATGGAGAACAGGAGTATCCCGTTGCAAGGCTAGCGATTCAATGGCGTGACCGATGGTGTGGCCAAAATTCAACAGCTTACGTTGATTGTGTTCAAAAGGATCATTGCTGACGATCTCCTGTTTGATCCGGATCGTCTTTAAGATGAGATCCTTCCAGAATCGTTCCTCAAACGGGATAGCCAGCATCTCTTCTATTGATCTTTTTGTAAGCCAGCGCCAGAACTGCTCATCTTTAACAAGTGCAGTTTTAGCAACCTCTGCGATCCCGGAACGAAGATGTTTTGGATCAAGAGTAGCCAGAAAACCGGGCCAGATGTAAACACCTTTAGGAAAAAAGAACGTCCCGACCTGGTTCTTCAGGCCATCCAGGTTCACACCTGTCTTTCCTCCGATGGAGGCATCGATCTGGCCGATCATCGATGTAGGGATATGAATCGTATCTATCCCTCTGTGAAAACCGGAAGCGACATAGCCTCCCAGATCTGTAATCACTCCTCCACCGAGATTAATCAGTAAAGAGTGTCTGTTGGCCTGCTTCCCGGCAAGCTCCTTCCAGAGATACTCCGCATTCCGCAGGGTTTTGCTCTCCTCACCGGAATCGAGCGTTATGACAACAGCCTTTTCCAGTTCAGGACATTTGGAGACAAGCGCAGGAAGGCAAAAGCGGAATGTATTGGAATCGGTTAACAGGAAAATAGCAGATTTGGTTTTCCTGTAGTGTTTCAACTCCTTCTGCAAGACAGTAAACACCTCCTCTCCGATATGGATGGGATAGCGTTCTGTTTTCACTGTCCTGGCCGATAATTTCATGCTTACCTGAGTGCTGCCATCAGTAGGTCAATATCCTGGAAAGGCAGATTGAAACTGTTGCTTATCGACAGGTTAGTAACAGTTCCGTTAAAGAGATAAACTCCCTGCCTGACACCAGGATCCTTCTTAATCAATGATTCGATGCCTCCTTCAGAACAGATGTCCAGGAGAATCGGGGCAAAAATATTATTCAATGCCTGGGATGCAGTATGCGGGACTCGTGAAGCGATGTTTGGCACACAATAATGAGTGACTCCATACTCCTTGAATACAGGATTGCTGTGTGTGGTTGGACGCGAAGTTTCAAAACAACCTCCCTGATCGATGCTTACGTCGATTATGATTGTCCCCTCTTTCATCTCTTTGATCATCTCGCTGCTGATGAGGCAGGGTGATTTACCTTCCATTGAGTGAACAGCCCCGATAACTGCATCGGCTGTTTTTAAAGATTCCAGCAGCACTTTCGGATGAAGAATAGAAGTAAAAATCCGGTTGCCAAGACTATTCTGCAAACGTCGCAACCGGTAAACAGAATTGTCAAACACCTTCACCAGAGCTCCCAAACCGATAGCTGAGCTGGCGGCAAATTCTCCGACAGTTCCGGCGCCGATAATTACTACTTCCGACGGACCTATCCCCGTGAAACCTCCGAACATCATGCCTCGACCAAACTCAGGATTGGCAAGGTATTCAGCAGCGATAAAGATCGATGTGCATCCGGCAATCTCACTCATGGCACGAATGACCGGAAATGATTGTGTTTTATCACGGATCAGCTCATACCCGAGTGCTGTGATCTTTTTGTTCATCAGGGTTCGGAAATAGGCTTCCTGCTGAACAGCTATCTGAAGTGCCGAGATCAGGGTTTGCTTGGGTTGCAATAGCTCCATCTCTTTGTCTGAAAGTGGAGCTACCTTCAGGATCATATCTGACTTAAAAACCTCATCCGGAGAGTAGACAATCCGGGCTCCGGCTTCGCTGTATTCATGATCAGAAAAGTGGGCAGATTCTCCGGCTCCTGCCTCTATCAGCACCTGATGACCCTGTCTGGAGAGAAGGTTGACTCCATCAGGGACCAGTGATACCCTGGTCTCTTCCAGGGTAATCTCCCTGGGGATACCGATAGAGAGTTTCTTCTTGCGGCGGGTTACCTCCAGCATCTCTTCCTGTGGCATCAATTGTTCAGCTGTCGAAGGTCTGGTCGTGTCAGACATAGAGTCTTCCATACTGGGAAATTTTAATGTTCACTATCGTTGTCGCCTTCCGAATGCTCTTCTACTTTCTCCGGGATAGGCTTGAGATTTGCATGAGCAATCCATTTCCATTCATCGTCGATTTCGATAAAAATTGTCATTCTGGGTGCCGGCTCTTTGGAAAGGCGTTCTCCATCAATGGTTTCCGCTACAGAAACAAAATATGTGGCAATGATAAGATCCTCGTTGCTGGTGATTATCAGGTCGGTAATGGTATAGTCTGACATCTCCAGATTGAAGATCAGCTTCATCTCTGCCTCCATATCATTGGCACCATACTGATGGATAGACTGAAATCCTGAAGCCATATTTTTCTCAATAATCTCGAAATTCTTTTGCTTCAAGTTATTCCAGAGTTGATAGACCTGGGCTTCTCCTTCCTGTGCTTCGGGCATCTCCTGCTCACATGAAATGCATAAAAGACTGATCAGGACAACAAAAATGATGGGTTGAATAAATTTCTTTGTTTTAATCATGATGACCTCCTTTTTTTGGTAATTAAGGTCAAATTTACAAAAAAGGTCAGAAACTAAAGGTCCTGATGGTATCTGAAGAGATATATACGCTAACAACCTCTTCCGGCAACAACTCTCTCATCAGCTCAGGCCATTCGATGAAGCAGTAGTGGCCACTGTGGATATATTCTTCATACCCGATATCGTAGATCTCTTCAAGTTTGTTGATCCGATAGAAATCGAAATGATAGACCGGGGTATCATCTTGAGTATGGTATTCGTTGACAATTGCATATGTGGGACTCAAAGCACTATTTTCCACACCCAGTTGCAGGCAGAGCGCTTTGATGAAAGTAGTTTTCCCGGCGCCCATCTCACCATAGAACGCGAAAACCCGTTGATCGGGGAAGGCAGCAAGCAGCTTCCGGGCAACTTCAGGAAGTTCGGCTTCAGATTTTACCCGATGTTTTTTGGGTTTTTCAACCATGGCAATCCTATTTATTCCGTAACGTAATAAACGGCACCAAAATCTCCTCCATCGAGATCCCACCATGCTGGAACGTGTCTTTGTAATAGTTCACGTAGTAGTTGTAGTTGTTGGGGTAGGCAAAGAAATCATCGCCCCGGCAAAAAGCAAATGTAGAGCTCACGTTGACTTTGGGAAGGAAAGCATCGGCCGGATTTCTCACTTCAAACACCTCGTTTCGCTCATACTTAAGCGCTTTCCCTGTTTTGTATCGCAGGTTGGAAGTGGTATTCCTGTCACCCAGGATTTTCACAGGATTGTTGACTCGGATAGACCCATGATCAGTTGTGATCACAACATTCACATTTTTCTCCGACAAGAATCGAAAGATCTCCAACAACGGAGAGTGCTGGAACCATGAAAGGGTCAATGACCGGTAAGCTTTATCGTCGCTGGCAAGTTCCCGGATCATCTCCATCTCGGTGCGCGCATGCGAAAGCATATCTACAAAGTTGTAAACGATAACGTTCAGCTTATTCGTCATCATGTTTGGCATCAGTTCTACCAGTTTCTTTCCATACGACATATTGAGGACTTTGTAGTAAGCGTGCTTGATATCCCTGCCATACCTTTTTAACAACTCACCCAGGAGCTCGCTCTCACAATTGTTCTTTGGTCCCTCCTCGTCTTCATTCACCCAGTATTTGGGGTATTTTTTTTCGATCTCAGTAGGAAGTAATCCGGAAAAAATTGAATTACGAGCATATTGTGTAGTGGTGGGAAGGATGCTATAGTAGATATCTTCCTCTTCCACCCGGAAACTCTCTTCGATTGTTGGTTGCAGGACTTTCCATTGATCGAACCGGAGGTTGTCGATCAGGATCACAAAGGTTGGTCTGTTATCCTGCAACATAGGGAAAATACTCTCCTTAATGAGATTATGTGACTGAATCGGTCTGTCATCTGTCTTGCCATGAATCCAGTCAATGTAATTTCGCTCCACAAACTTGCTGAAAACCTGGTTAGCCTCCGTCTTTTGCATCTGTAATACTTCATTCATGCCTTCATCCTGTGAAGTTCCCAGGCGTAACTCCCATCCGATGATCTTTTTATACACATCGATCCACTCCTGAAAATTTAACCTGTTGCTGATCTCCATTCCGATATTCCGGAACTCCTGCTGATATTGAAATGTTGTCTTTTCGCTGACGAGCTTTTTATTCTCCAATGTCTTCTTCAGGGATAACAGGATCTGGTTGGGATTAACCGGTTTGATCAGGTAATCGGCTATATTACTTCCGATCGCATCTTCCATGATCGACTCTTCCTCGCTTTTGGTGATCATCACCACAGGGGGGGGGGAGGATTTCTCTTTGATCTTTGCAAGTGTCTCAATCCCTGACATACCCGGCATCTGTTCATCCAGAAAAATAATATCAAAAATATTGCCATCCAAAAGCTCTAATGCGTCATGTCCATTGTTGGCTGTCTCCACATCATATCCCTTTTGACGCAGAAATAGAAGATGAGGTTTCAACAGGTCAATTTCATCATCTACCCACAAAATATTTATCTTCTCCATTGTTCTCCTTATTTTTGTCCTAAGTTTAATGTCGGAATTAACCTTTTATTGCCTGTAAGTATTAATTTTATGTTTCATTAACAAAGGTATCGGAAATCATCAATAAAAAGAAAAATATCAACGACCCCATCTACGGATTCATTACAATTCCTGATGAATTCCTTTTTGATGTGATAGAACATCCCTGGTTCCAGCGTCTACGAAGGATCAAGCAGCTTGGAATCACCGATTATGTCTTCCCTTCTGCCACCCATACCCGTTTTCAACATGCCCTGGGTTGTCTTTTCCTGATGAAACAGGCGATTCATGTCCTTCGGGGAAAAGGGGTTGAGATCACTCCTGTTGAGGAGCAGGGTGCCTTGCTGGCGATCCTGTTGCACGACATCGGCCACGGTCCTTATTCACACACGCTGGAGAAATCGATTATCACAGGAATCTCACACGAAGAGATATCCCTTCTCTTCATGGAGAAATTAAACAATCAATTTAACGGAACACTGGAGACAGCGATCCGAATCTTTACCGACACCTATTCCAAAGGATTCCTTCATCAGCTTGTCTCGAGTCAACTCGACATGGATCGGCTCGATTACCTCTCCCGTGATAGTTTCTTTACCGGTGTCGCAGAGGGGGTGATCAACACAGATCGCATCATCAATATGCTTACAGTGGTGGATGACGAACTGGTTGTAGAAGAGAAAGGGATCTACTCCATTGAGAAATTCATCCTGGCAAGGAGGTTGATGTACTGGCAAGTATATCTTCACAAAGCAGTACTGGCAGCCGATGTCATGCTCTCCAACATCTTCACGAGATCGAAACAACTGGGAGAAATGGGGGCAGAACTTTTTGCAACTCCTGCGTTGAAACGGTTTTTACAGGAACCTGTTCATGATAAAGAAGTGCTTTCTCGGGATGATTATCTGGATGATTTCTCCAAACTCGATGATTCTGATATTTTCTCCTCCCTCAAGGTTTGGATTCTCCATGATGATCACATTCTTTCTGAGCTAAGCAACCGGCTTGTCAATCGCCGCCTCTTTCGGGCCGAGATCCAGCACAAACCCTTTGATCCATCATATGTTGAAAAGATCAAAATTGCGACAGCTGAGAAATTCAGGCTGAAAGATGGAGAAGTCGGATTTTTTGTCTCTGAGGAACTTGTTTCCAACAATGCTTACAACCCCGACCACGATCGGATCAATATCAGGACACGGGATGGTGATTTGCTGGATGTATCGGAAGCTTCCGAACAATTGAATATTTCGATTCTCTCCACGCGTTCGGAAAAATATCTGCTCTCATACCCGAAAGATTTGTGAAAAAGGAAGGTGTTTCGTTGAAAAAAAACCACTCGTTTTCGAAATAATTGGTAACTTGCACCGCTTTTCCAGTAAAGTAAAAACCTCTAAATCAAGCTAAATGGAATTTACCGCCCGTCAGATTGCCGAGTTACTTGAAGGCACTGTTGAAGGGAATCCTGATGCCAGGGTTTCGAACCTCTCGAAGATCGAAGAGGGAACTCCCGGCACGCTTACTTTCCTGGCAAATCCGGCCTATACAAATTACATCTATACAACCGGAGCCACGCTTGCAATCGTCAATAAACATTTTATTCCCGACAAACCGCTGCCAGATGACCTTACCCTGATCAGGGTAGAAGATCCTTATGACGCGTTTGCTAAGTTGCTGGAGATTCATGACAGCCTGAAAGATAGGAAATCAGGAATCTCCTCTCATTCATTTGTCTCTCCTTCAGCCAAACTAGGTAACGAACTCTACATTGGTGAGTTTGCATTTATCGGAGAAAATGTTGAGATCGGTGACAAGGTGCAGATCTACCCGCAGGTTTATGTCGGAGATCATGTAAAAATCGGAAACGAGACCATTCTTTTTCCCGGTGTTCGGATCTATCACGACTGCCTGGTCGGAAACAACTGTACAATACACAGCGGTGCCGTGATTGGTAGCGACGGATTCGGATTCGCTCCACAGGATGATAAAAATTACCGGAAGGTTCCCCAGGTGGGGAATGTGATATTGGAAGATAACGTGGAGATCGGGGCCAATACGACCATCGACAGGGCAACGATTGGATCTACTCTGCTACGGCGTGGTGTAAAGCTGGACAACCTGATCCAGGTTGCTCATAACGTGGAGATTGGTGAAAATACGGTGATGGCAGCCCAGACAGGCCTTTCGGGATCTTCCAAATTCGGAAAAAACTGCATGGTTGGAGGACAAGTAGGATTTGTAGGTCATCTTGTTGTCGCCGACAACGTAAAAGTAGGCGCCCGTTCTGGTGTGGAGAATAGCCTCACAAAAGAGGGTGGTATTTATTTTGGCGCCCCTGCTATTGACATTTCTAAAGCTCGTCGAAACTATGTTCATTGGAGGAATTTGGACGATATCGTACGTAAATTAAGTTCATTAGAAAAACAGGTAAAAAAGTTAATCCCTGATGAGTGAAAAACAGAAAACCATAAAAAACTCCGTCAGTATTGAAGGAGTTGGATTGCATACGGGAAAAAAGGTCAAGTTAACCTTCAAGCCTGCTCCGGAGAATTATGGATACAAATTTACCAGACTCGATCTGAACTCCGGCGTTCTTGTGGATGCCGATGTCGATAACGTGATCGACACCTCCCGCGGAACCTCCCTTGAGCAGGATGGTGTCCGTATCGAAACGGTTGAACATGTGCTGGCAGCCCTTGCCGGACTGGAGATCGACAATGTGCTGGTTGAGCTCAACCAATCGGAAACACCAATTCTTGACGGTAGTTCCCGAATCTATGTTGAGAAGCTACTGAAAGCAGGCATCGTACAACAAAAAGCGCTTAAAAAATACATTGAACTGAAATCTAACCTCGCCTATACCGATCCGGAGAATAAGGTCGAGATTCTGGCGATCCCTTCCAGGGAGTTCAAGATTTCCGTGATGATCGATTTCGAATCAAAGATCCTTACTACACAGAATGCCACACTGTCGCATATCAAAGAGTTCAAGGATGAGATTGCTCCGTGCCGGACCTTCGTCTTCCTTCATGAGTTGGAGTATCTCCTCAACAACAATCTGATCAAAGGCGGCGACCTCAACAATGCCATCGTTTTTGTCGACCGGATCATAGCCCAGGAAGAGCTCGATCACCTGGCAGAAATCTTCAAAAAACCCCGGGTTGAGGTATTGCGGGAAGGTGTATTGAATAACCTTGACCTGATTTATCCAAACGAACCTGCCCGGCATAAACTTCTCGACCTGATAGGCGACCTTGCCCTGATAGGTATGCCTGTTAAAGCACACATCATCGCTACCCGCCCCGGGCATCTTTCCAATATCCAGTTTGCCCGGTTGATCAAAAAACAGATCCGGAAAACATCCCGTAAATCCCAGACGATTCACACCTTCGACCTCAACAAAACCCCACTCTACGATATCAACCAGATCCAGGAGATACTCCCCCATCGTGCTCCTTTCCTGTTCATCGACAAGATCCTGGAGATGGGACCGGATTATGTGGTTGGATTAAAAAATGTGACCATGAATGAACCATTCTTTGCTGGTCATTTCCCAGGGAATCCAGTGATGCCTGGTGTAATCCAGATTGAAGCGATGGCCCAGACCGGAGGCATCCTGGCATTATCAACAGTGGATGACCCACAACATTATACTACTCTATTCGTTAAGATTGAGGGTGTCAAATTCAGAAACAAAGTTGTACCCGGAGATACTGTCATTTTTTACAACCAACTCAACGCTCCCATACGCAGGGGATTAATCTCCATGCGAGGCCAGGCCTTTGTCGGCCAGAAATTAGTGATGGAAGCAGAGATGCTGGCACAAATCCAACGCAAATAACATCCAATGAATCAACCTTTAGCATACGTACACCCTCAGGCAAAAGTCGCACCCAATGTAGTTATTGAGCCTTTTGTAACTATCGATAAGAATGTAGAGATCGAAGAAGGCACATGGATCGGCTCCAACGTTACGATCATGGAAGGAGCCCGCATTGGCAAGAATTGCAGGATCTTTCCAGGTGCAGTGATCTCCGCAATCCCACAGGACCTCAAATATGATGGAGAAGATACGATCGTTAAGATTGGCGACAACACCACGATCCGTGAGTATGTAACCGTAAACCGAGGCACCAAAGCGAATAACGAAACGGTTATTGGAAACAACACCCTGTTGATGGCTTATGTTCATATTGCCCATGACTGTATCATCGGGAATAACGTCATTCTTGGAAATGCGACAAATCTGGCCGGGCACATAGAGATTGACGATTGGGCCATTATCGGAGGCATGGCAGCCGTACACCAGTTTTCACACATCGGCATCCACACGATGATCTCCGGAGGCTCCCTTGTACGGAAAGACGTACCGCCCTATACCAAAGCGGCCCGGGAACCCATTTCCTATGTGGGAGTTAACTCCATCGGATTGAGAAGAAGAGGGTTCACAACGGACCAGATCAACCAGATTCAGGATATCTACCGTAGTATCTACCTGCGTGGCCATAATGTATCCCGGGCAGTTGCGATCATCGAAGCTGATGTGCCAGCCACCCCCGAACGGGATGAGATCCTGAGCTTCATCACTTCTTCCAGCCGGGGAATCATGAAAGGCTTTTCGAAAAATAACCGCGAAAAATAAAACCATACCGGCATGACGATCACCCTTACTGGGATCGGAAAGAAATTCAGCACCGAGTGGATCTTCCGCGATCTGTCCACCCGCTTCGACCCGGGTAAAGGATATGCGATTCTGGGGCGGAACGGATCTGGAAAATCCACCCTCCTTCAGGTCCTTGCCGGGAATATCCACCCTACCTCCGGAAAAATCAGCTATATCCAAAAAGGGAAAGAGATACCCGATCCTGAGATATTTCGTCACCTTTCGCTTGTCGCGCCCTACCAGGAACTCATTGAGGAGTTCACACTTCGGGAGATGCTGAAGTTCCATTTCTCATTCAAACCTATTGTCGACGGATTTACGGTTCCGAGAATCACTGATTTGCTAGCTTTTCCACAATCGAGAACCAAACAGATTCTGAAATATTCCTCCGGGATGAAACAACGGGTCAAACTGGTTTGTGCGATCCTCAGCAAAACACCCTTGTTGTTCCTTGATGAGCCCACAACCAATCTTGACAGCAACGGAATTGCGTGGTACCTTAACCTGATCAATGACCATAGGAAAAACCGGACGATCATCGTCTGTTCTAACATGCAACAGGTAGAAACCGGGTTTTGTGAAGAGAGTATTCAGATTGAGGATTATAAATAATATCCTTATTTTTGCAACCCGAATTGGGTTCAATCACAAATTATATGGCAACAACTGCAGATATCAGAAACGGGCTGGTCATCAACTTCAACAACGACCTCTTTCTGATCGTAGAATTTCAACATGTAAAGCCCGGCAAAGGAGGTGCTTTTATCCGTACCAAACTAAAAAGTATCCGTACAGGACGCGTAATCTCCAATACATTCAACTCAGGGGAAAAGATCGATATCGCACGTGTAGAGCGAAGAAAATATCAGTTTCTCTACAAAGACGATACCGGGTATCATTTTATGCATATGGAGACTTATGAACAGATCCCGCTCCAGGAGGAGCTGATCAGTGCACACCAGTTTCTCAAAGAAGGCCAGGAGGTTGAGATTGTTTTCCATGCCGATACGGAGACCCCTTTGAACTGTGACCTGCCAGCGTTCGTAAAATTGGATATTACCTATACAGAGCCTGGTTTTCGTGGAAATACAGCCACCAATGCATTGAAAGAAGCAAAGATGGAGACTGGCGCTGTTGTGAAAGTCCCTCTCTTTATCAACACGGGAGAAAAGATCAAAGTCGACACAAGGACAGGCGAATATGGGGAACGGGTTAAGAAGTAGGTGATTGCTATGAAGTTTCTTCAACCAATTACTGCGAAAGATATTGCCGACTCATTGTCAGCCAGGTATATTGGATCACCGGATCACCGGATCACCGGCATTAACGAGATCCATATGGTGGAACATGGTGACCTTACTTTTGTTGACCACCCGAAGTATTACAACAAGGCATTGAATTCAAATGCCATGACAATTCTGATAAATAAACAAGTTGATTGCCCGGAGGGTAAAGCATTGATCATCTCTGATACTCCTTTTGATGATTATGTTTCGTTGGTGAAACGATTCCGGCCGTTTCTGCCGTCCAGCGCTTCTGTTAGTCCAAATGCGAACATTGGAGAAGGAACGGTGATTCAGCCCGGAGCTTTTATAGGGAATCACGTATCCATAGGAAAAAACTGCCTCATCCATGCTTCCGCCAGCATTTATGATCACTGTGTGATTGGTGATGATGTCATCATCCATTCGGGCGCTATAATTGGGGCAGATGCCTTCTATTTTCAACGACGCCCTGAAGGCTGGAAAAAGCTGGATTCGTGTGGGCGAACCGTACTGGAAGAAAATGTTGAAGTTGGGGCTCTAACCTCCATCGACAGAGGTGTTTCAGGCGACACGATCATATCCTGCGGCACCAAGATCGACAACCATGTACAGATCGGACATGATACATTTGTAGGTAAAAATTGTCTGATCGGAGCTCATACTGCTATTGGAGGTGTGACCCGGATTGAAGATGATGTAATCCTCTGGGCCAGGGTGTCGGTTGATAAAGACCTGGTCATTGGTAAAGGTGCTGTCGTCTACTCCATGTCGGGTATCGACAAATCCCTGGAAGGCGGAAAAACCTACTGGGGTGTTCCTGCCGAAGAAGCACGCAAGAAGTGGAAGGATATGGCGAAGTTGAAACGCTTGATTGAGTAAGATGAAGCGTGAATCTTGAACCTTACCCCTCCTCCTTCGTCCCTGACTCTTTATTTTGATAAAGATCTATCGCCACGAGCATAGCAATGAATGCCCAGAAGGGAACAGAGGCTTTGTCGGTATCGAGGAAGTTGTTGAGTGTCCCATGCAGAAAATAGGTGATCAGACCAAGCAGGATAGTGAGGCTTATTAGTTTGATTTCAGGTGTGATCGCATTTTTATATACGCGTAATCCATAAACAATGGTCATCACGGCAAGGGCTAACATGATCAGCATCCCAAATATTCCTTCCTCTGAAAGAGGCCCAATAAACTCACTGTGTGCATTGCCGCGGTCCCCGACATTGGTGCTGATAAGGGTTTTTTCAAGCGATATCTGGTACGGAGCATATTCAAACTGATACGTTCCGGGACCAAAGCCAAATACAGGTCGATCCTGGAACATTCGCAGCGCCGATTGCCAGCGGTTGATTCGTTCCAGGTTAGAGTTGTCAGTAGAGATGTTGGATATCGATTGAACGTGTTCAATAAAGTTCCCGGAGGGTCCCTGTTTATTTCGCTCCAATACATCCCAGATCTGGTCCTGAAACACAAAGAAGAAAAACAGAAACGATCCGATCACAACCACGATCCATTTGAACTTGATCTTGAAGATGATCACCAAGAAGACCAGGAAAGCAGCCACCACACTAATCCAGGCTGCACGGCATGAAGAGAGGAATAACGCAATGATCAAAATCAGCAGGATGATAACCGAAAAAAAACGCGTGGTTTTACTGTATACATTGCTGAAGCTGAAACCTGCAAACAACGGAAGGAAGAGAGCCAGGATGGCGCCATATGCCGTGTGATCATTATAAAATGGTTCCATTACCCAGTGTCCTGCCTCCTCCTCAAATCCAAATGTGGAGTGTGAATAGATGGTATAAAAAATCACACCGAGCAGTGGGATCGTATATAACCAGATAAATAACCGGATGTTCTTAGTTCTCCGAAAGAGGTGTATTCCCAGAAAATAAAATGGGATCACAAACCACAACCGGGCAATTAAGTATTTAAACGATACCAGCGGGATCTGGCTGGTCAGACTTGTAATAAACATCCAGATCAGTGAGATAATTATAATGATACTTATTGGATGAGTCCAGATTCTGTTATCAAAATCGTTCTTGTAAAAAAGCTTCAGAATAAACATCAACAATACACCAAACAACAGTGGTTCGGTAGGGACAGATATACCTGCTCCCAATTCGTATTGAACAAAGTTTACAGCAATGGGCGTGGTAAATGCAATTAGAAGCAGCACCCAGTCAAGCCGGGTGAAGTATATGTATAGCAAGATCAGGATGACAGGAAGAGCGAGTGAATAGTAGAAATCCTTGTAGATCAAATAGGCATTCAATGAAATATAGCCTATACAGATGAGATAGATCCACACAACCTTATATTTCTCCAGAACGTTGGAGATGCCCGATCCAGTTAGCAGGTTAAGCATTCTCAGCAGGAAATGTTTTTGCGTATCTGTTCTGCTCAATAATTCCGATGATTATGATAGCCAGAAACAGGGCAGCCAGCACAGAACCTACGACGATAAGCCAGCGAACAGGATAGCTCTTCTTATCAGCAACGTAGGGTTTCGTAAGGATATTTATATGAGTATACTTCCGGTTGTAGTCGAGCAGGGCCCGATCGAAATCAAGCTTAAACAGGCCTAGTTCATCAGCATCTGCCCGGATCATCTCCTGGATCAGATACATCTCGCCACCTTTCTCTTCAATATTCTTTTTGTATTTTAACGCTTCTCCATACCGGCCACCTGATCCGAGAAGCGCACGCATCACCTCACGTGTTTGTGCCTGGTAATCCATCAGCCCATATCTTGTTCCCAGCTCCTGTGCACGTTCTTTTAGTGAATCAAGTTTCTGCTTTCTGTCATTGACAATTGTCTGGTAGTTGACAACTACCTCATAGAACTTCTCTTTATGTAATCCTCTAACCTTTAGATTGTAAAAATCCAGGAGGGCGTTAGCTACGTCGTTAGCCATCCGTGGGTCCGGATCCCACACCTCAATGGTAACAGCTTCGTAAGGTGTTTTGGCGATTTTCACCCGTTTAGAGTAAATCCAGTACAGAGTACTAGTGAAATATTTATAATTTGAGTCGATTTTCCAATGCTTCGCCAGGTCAAATTTCCGGATCACATCATCGCGGATATCTCCAGCATTAAATATCTCCATCATTTGTTCTGTTTCGTTCTCATCAGAATAGGGAAATACATTCGAGGGATAGACAACAACGTATGATTTATAGAGTGGAGTGATGATCATCGGGCTGGAGAAAAAGACCGAGAGGATCACAGCAACCACTACAATTACTGCCAGATGGATCTTCCACCGGAAGAGAATATCAACGATGTTTTTACTGTTGAAAAAGGTGTCCATATATGTTCTTTTTGTGGTTTACGATTATATCTTCCGTTATTCTTGTCCGAGTTGAAATTTCTTCCGAGCATTGGCCGCTGCAATTTTCTCAATGATCATGATTACAATGATGGTTAAAAACAGTGCCGACAGGGTTGACACAACGATAACTAACCAACGGATCGGATATGATTTTTTTTCGGCTTTGAATGCATCACTTACGATAAATTTCTGTGGAAGGCTCTCCCGGGCATCTACTGTAGCCTCTTTCAATCGTGCCTGAATCATTGTCAGTTGTTCCGTTTTATATTCGAGGGCATTCTTCAACGACATGTAAATGCCGCCATATTGCCCAAGAATATCAAGCCGTTTCTGGAGCTGTCTCTGTGCTTCAGTATTCCCCTCCATGATAGCGATAGCCACCTGTTGGTTGAGTACCTGCGATTGGTACTCCACATCGTTTACACCAAGTTTCCCAAGTGTAATGAGGGAGTCAACAATTGTATTCACTTCCTGCTGAAGGGTTTCATGCTCCATTTCTACTACAGCTAGACCCTGGATCGCACGCTCATGCTGCATTTCATTCTTTATAGAATCCAGCAAAGCAGCAATGGTATTCGCGATATCAGCGGCCAGTTGTGGATCCGTATCATAAACGATGATCTGCACAGCCATAAATGGAGTGCGCCGGAAGCTGATGTTTCTCTCATACTCATTGAAAAGTAAGGAGTATTTATACCGGGCAGTGGAGTCGATGCCGTAGTGTTCCATCAGGTTGAATTGCCTGGTCACCCGGTCGCGGATCTTGTTGGAGTTGAGTATTTGCATCATCTGTTCTGCCTGCTCATCCTCTCCAAACGACATGATATCCTGTCCGACCTGCCGTTGTTCAATCAGTAACGCTTTTGATACGGAGTTCGTACTTGCCGGAAACATGACTACGGTAGATTTGTACTTGGGTGTAATAAACCAGGGCAGCGAAAAGAACCAGGAGCCGATAAGAGCTACAATTATCACAATGAATAAAGGTTTTCGCCATTTGTACAGGAAAACTACAATATTGGAAGAATCAAAGTCTTCCCATTTTTTTGGATCATGGATCATAGCAAACCAATCAAAATTTTGCCAAAGATAAGAATTTTCCTGAACCTTATTAGCTTTCCTGACGCAGGATCCCGATCAATGAGCGGAAATGTAAAAGCCTGAGAATGACCGCTAATAAGAGGGAGGTAATAAGTGCAAGAGCGAAGTTTAGCAGCCATCCGAGATCTTCGGGGATACCCGGGATAGAGATAGTGAACTGGCGCGAGAGGTAAACGACAAGGATAACACCGCCAACAAACGATAATAACGTAAAGATATACGAGTAGTTGACACGAAACCTGAAGATGCGTTGCACTATAACAACCTGCGCAGCAGCAGCAAAGAATTGGGTTGTAAGGCTGGCTATGGCAGAGCCAAGTGCCATCAGGTGAGGGATCAGCAGGATATTAATTGCCAGGTTGATCACCAGACTGATAACAGCTATGATATTCAGCTCTTTCAGATTCCCATTTGCTGTAAGCAATGTCCCGAAAATATATGTCGTCGATATTGCTATAAATCCCATCATGAGAAGCTGAAATACAGGCACCGACTGTGAGATGTCGTCATTATATAACAAGTCCATCATCTCCTTGCTGTAAAAAAAGGAGACAGAAGCCACAATAACAGCCACGGTAATGATCAGGGTGAAAGAGAGCTTGAGCATTTGCTCGACAGACTCTTTCTGTTTGAGCATCTTGGAAAATATCGGGATCAACAGGATCGCAAAGAGAAATGCAATCATGGTTGCAGCATCCAGCAACCGGAAACCATGTGCATAAATTCCTGCCTGTTCATTTCCCAGACGCCCTTCCAGGATACTCCCCAGCAATACCGGATCGAGCCGGGTGTAAAACATCATCAGTAGCACCAGCAAAGCAAAGGGCATGCTTTTTTTTATGATCATCAGAAAGAAGAGCCAGTTCCAGTTCAGCTTTCGGAAGTTCGCCTTCCGGATGACAATGTAGAGCGCGATTAACACGGTGATCAGGTAGGCAACCGTTTGGCAGTACACAAACCACTCTATGCGAAATGCCTCTTTAGTCACATGTCCCCAGAGTAACACACCACAAAAAATGATCATCAGGAAGCGGTCGAGGACAGAGAGAATGCTGTCGGTTCTAAAAAATAATAATCCTGAGATGTTAGATCTCAGATAGAGAATAAACGAGATGAGAAATTGATTAAATCCAAGGAGTACCAGAAGTTTCAACTGATCTCCGGAGAATCCCCAAAGGAGCGCTGCCAAAAAAGTAAACAGGAAATAAACCAGCACCAGGAGAAGTTTCAATACCAGAATCCCCGAAACGTGCTTGTTCAGGAGGTGGTTGTGCTGCGCGATGTTCCGGTTATTGAAGTTGGTAATCCCGAGATCAAGCAGGATATTGAAAAGAAAAGAGAAGTTGAAAACTACAAAATAGAAGCCATACTCCTCGACGCCAACTGTATTCTGAACGGTCCGGTCGATACCGAAAATCCAGAACGGCTTGATGAGAAGGTTCAGGAAAAGAAGCAATCCCAGGTTTGTCAGAAATTTACGTTGCATGAATGTTTAGAAAAATCCCGGGTAAGATAAGAAATCGGTTTAAACTTCGAAAAAATAGTGTGATATTTGCTACAAAGTTATGAAATAATCCACATTCTTAAACAATCCCTGTAGATGAATATCGCGGTTAACACCCGTTTGCTGTTAAAGAACAAGCTCGAAGGAATCGGTTGGTTCACGTTTGAGTCACTGAAACGGATCACTACCCAGCACCCTGAACATCATTTTTTCTTTATTTTCGACAGGGATTTTTCAGAAGAGTTCATCTTTTCTGACAACATCACACCGCTGATTCAGTTTCCCCCTGCCCGCCACCCGTTCCTCTATTATGCCTGGTTTGAATATGCGCTTCCATCTCTTCTCAACAAACTCAAACCCGACCTTTTCCTCTCTCCCGATGGATATCTCTCACTCAGGTATCAGGGGAAATCGATGAATGTAATCCATGATTTGAATTTTGAGCATTATCCCGAGGACCTCCCTGCCCTGACACGATGGTATTATCGCTATTATTTTCCGAGGTATGCCAGAAAGGCTGTCAGGATCGCTACGGTTTCAGAGTTTTCAAGGCAGGACATCGTCCAACAATATAACGTATCCGATGATAAAATTGATGTCGTTTACGATGGCGCCAATGAAGAATACCATCCCCTTACCGAAGAAGAAAAAATTGCTACACGCCAATTCTATACAGATGGGAAACCCTTTTTCCTCTTCATCGGTTCACTTCATCCCCGGAAGAACCTTTCTAACCTCTTTCGCGCCTTTGATCTCTTTAAGAAAGCCAATCCATCTGACGTTCAGATAGTTGTCGTCGGTGCAAAAAAATGGTGGACACCGGAGATCGACTCTGCATACCAGAAGATGATCTACAGCAACGATGTGATCTTCACAGGCAGGCTCAACACTGAACACCTCAGGTATATACTTGGCAGCTCATTAGGACTTACTTATGTTTCTTATTTTGAAGGATTCGGGATTCCCATCGTGGAAGCTTTCCGGAGTGGAATTCCCGTAATCACGGCCAATGTCACCTCCATGCCCGAGGTGGCGGGAGATGGCGCTCTGCTGGTCGATCCGTTTGACCCCGAATCAATTTCCATAGCGATGTACAAAATCTACCAGTACAACACGATACGGGAAGAGTTAGTCAAGCGGGGACATGCACGGGAGGGACTTTTCACCTGGCAAAAGACCGCTGACCGGCTCTGGGAGTCGATTGAAAAAGCAATAAAAACGACATAGACTATGAACATTCTGCTGTTGGGTGCAGGAGGCCGGGAACATACCCTGGCCTGGAAACTTGCACAAAGCCCACTGTTAACCAATCTCTACATCGCACCGGGTAATGCCGGGACAGCCACCACGGGCACCAATCTGAAGTTGGATGTAAACGACTTTAAAGCGATTCGGAAAGCTTGTCTCGACCTGGCTATCCAGATGGTGATCGTGGGGCCCGAAGATCCACTGGTGAAAGGCATCCACGACTTCTTCCTGAACGATTCTGAACTTGCCAAGATCCCTGTGATCGGACCAACCAGCCGGGCAGCCATGCTGGAAGGGAGCAAAGATTTCGCCAAGACCTTCCTTCAGAAATACAATATACCTACAGCAGCCTACCACACGTTCACCCCGGAAACGCTTGCAGAGGGTCTCGAATTCCTGAAAACCCTGAAGCCGCCATATGTCCTGAAAGCAGACGGACTGGCTGCCGGAAAAGGTGTTGTGATTTGCCATACAGAAAAGGAGGCTGCCGCCGAATTAACAGCGATGCTCAAAGATGCAAAGTTTGGCAAGGCCTCCGGTAAAGTAGTCATCGAAGAGTTCTTGTCAGGCATTGAACTTTCCGCTTTTGTTATCACAGACGGGAAGAACTATCAAATCTTTCCTGAAGCAAAAGACTATAAAAAGATTGGCGTTGGTGATACCGGCCCCAATACTGGTGGGATGGCTTCTGTTTCACCTGTTCCTTTCGCACAAGGGGAATTCCTGCGAAAAGTGGAAGAACAGGTTATCCGCCCAACCCTGGAGGGGTTGAATGTTGAAGGGATTGAATACAAAGGATTCATCTTCTTCGGGTTGATGAACGTTGACGGGATCCCATACGTGATTGAATATAACTGTCGGCTTGGTGATCCTGAGACTGAGTCGGTTCTTCCCCGCATCAAATCAGATTTTGTGGAGTTATGCCTTGCTGTTGTGGAGGGCAGTCTCGACCGGATGAAGATTGAACTGGACCCACGATATACAGCTACTGTCATGCTGGTTTCAGAAGGATACCCGGGAGCTTATGAGAAGGGGAAGGAGATCACCGGGCTTGATCAGGTGTCTGAGAGTATGCTCTTTCATGCCGGAACGATTGCGGATGGCGATCGTATCGTAACCAACGGCGGACGTGTGCTTGCCGTGACCTCCTTCGGAGATAGCATGCAGGAAGCACTCCAAAAATCATATGAGAATGCTGAACGGATTCAGTTTGAGGGAAAGTATTACCGTACAGATATTGGATTCGATTTATAGATGGCGAGGTGGTGAGGTGGTGAGATGGTGAGATGGTGAGGTGGTGAGGTGGTGAGATGGTGATATGGTGGCAATAGTGGCAATAATGTGGAATAAATGATAGTCAGGTATTTCAAATCGGGTTTCCCAGTCCAGTATATTACTATTGGAGTGATCGGATTGCTGATCTGGGGCATGGCTGCCTATGATCCTCCGGCGATGCCGTTTCCCGCTGGTCCTATTCCGTTCTATTCCATTCTGTTCAACTGGCTCTCGGGTATTCCTTATTTGGCATTGGCAATCGGCTTTCTGTTAGTCCTTTTTGAAGCCATATTGCTTAACTACATCTTCTCAAAACATGACCTGATCAGGCATAATACTTCACTTGCTGCTTTGCTCTTCCTACTCTTTATCAGCTTTCTTCCCCAATTTCTGACATTCACTCCTGTCAATATTGCCATCCTGTTCCTGCTCTTTTTCCTGAATGCACTTCTGAAAGCTTACAGCCAGATAGAGCCTGTAGAACTGATCTTTACGGCTGGGTTTTTCATCTCGCTGGCATCATTTTTCTACTTCCCGGCTATCCTGCTATATGGATTTCTGCTGATTTGTTTCCTGGTATACAGGACAGTCCAGTGGAGGGAGTGGATAAGCTCATTTATCGGATTAGTTACCCCATATCTTTTCCTCTTCGCAATCTATTTTCTTACTGATCAACTTCCAGTGCTGATAGAGATGTATTCCGACTTCTTCATTCAACTCTCATTCTCTCTTCCGGTACTTTCATCATATAACTGGATTATGATTGGGTTGGCCGGGCTGTTTTCGATCCTTGGTTTCTGGGATACTGTTTTCCATATGAGCGAGAAAACGGTTGAACTCCGGAAAAAAACCATTATTCTGGCCTGGCTGTTCTTCTGGATCCTGATTACACTGATGTTTTCCGGTATATTTCAGCTTTACCACATAGGATTGTTTGCCATTTGCCTGGCATCCTTTGTATCCAATTTTTACCTGAACCTAAGGAAGCCGTTCTTGTTTCAACTATTACTCTGGTTATTTATTATTGCCATTTTTGCGAATACCATTCTCTTTTTTTTCCAGTGATATATGTTACAAAGCCACGTTTCGGATCATTTTATAGAGGCCGGTTGTGACGAAGCTGGGCGAGGATGCCTTGCCGGGCCAGTGTTTGCTGCTGCTGTTATTCTGCCAAAAAAGTTTACACACCCACTCCTGAATGATTCCAAACAGCTTACAAAAGCACAACGTGAACATCTTCGGGATGAGATCCGGCAACGTGCCATAGATTGGGCTGTTGCACAGATTGACCCTGCAACAATCGACGAGATCAATATTCTGAATGCTTCCTTTCTTGCTATTGAAACGGCCGTAAAAAAACTTAATCCAAAGCCCGGACTTCTATTGATCGACGGGAACCGGTTTAAATCTGATCTTGATATCCCTTTTCAATGCATAATCAAAGGGGATGGGAAGTTTTTTTCCATAGCAGCTGCATCCATTCTAGCCAAGACCTTCCGTGATGATTACATGAAACAAATCCACAAAGAGTATCCTTTGTATGACTGGAACCGGAACAAAGGATATCCCACACCTGCACATCATGAAGCTCTATCACGATATGGCATCACGCCTCACCACCGAAAAACCTTCCGGCTGGAACGACAGCTCAAGATGATATTTTAATACCTTTGTTGCTCACTTCTTTCTTCATAGCACAGGGATGAGGATCTTCAGACGTATTCTGCTGATTGCAGGGATTCTCGCACTCGCGGGTGGTATTCCCTACTTCGGATATCTGCTTTTTACATCCCTTGATCGACCGCTCAAAAATCCCGTGCAGGCGATCCCGGATAAGACCGCCCTGATCATCAAAGTGAACAAACCTCTGGAACTCCTTGGAGAGCTAACCAGGAATAACCTGATATGGAAGGATCTGGTGAAGTATCCGGGAATCAGACCCGTCCAGGATCAGATCCTTTTACTCGATTCGATGACGCGTGGTAACTATGAGATACGGCAGATCATCAATAATTCCCCACTCTTTATCACTCTCTCATTACATAGCCGCGCATCATTCGATCCCCTCTTTCTCACATCCGTCCCGACAACACTCGATGGGCAGACATTCTCCAGCTTCCTGGAAGAGTCTTACCCGGGTAAGATCACTATCTTGCAAAGCCCCTATGCCAGGACTGAGATCTTCAGGATCCATTTTGAGAACAAACGAAACGTACTTTTCGCCGCTATCCATGAAGGAGTCTGTATGCTCAGCTTTCAGGATATCCTGGTGAAAAAAGCCATCGATAAGTTATCGTTGAATACACCTGTTTCTATAATGACCGGGTTCAATACCGTTGCCTCTACCACAGGGAAAAAAGTGGACGCCAATGTCTATATCAACTTTCCATACTTTTCACTCGCGGTTTGGAAATCCGTAAACAAAGATCACAACAGTAGCCTGGTCAAATTTGCGCAGTTTGCTGACTGGAGCGGACTCGATCTCTTCATCAAAAAAGATGAACTTTTACTGAATGGATATACGATTGCTTCCGACAATGAGATGCAATCACTTGCCCTGATTAGCGATCAGGCACCTGGAAGCCTGAGCATAACTAATATCCTTCCCAACACGACTCAAGCCTACCTGATTTATGCCTTCAACAACTACCCGGCCCTTTTCAACCGCTGGGAAAATCGAAGAAAACGGGCTCAATTCAATGTTACGGGATTTAACCTCTTTGAAGAGATGAATGAGAGATGTGACACGACTGTCAGATTATTCTTAGACCAGTGGATGGGCAACCAGGCAGGTCGATGCTGGATTAAACCATCAAGAAGAGATAGTGTGATATTTCCGGTAACGATCATCCAGACATCACTACCCGATTCAGCTAGAAAAAACTTATTGATCCTGGCTCATGTCATGGATCAAAAGGTGGATTCAGTGATATTTAAAAACCACATGATTTATCGTGCTAACGTCGGAAAGGTAATGAACATCTGGCTGAATCCGCTCCTGGACCCTGCGATCCTATCAAATTTCACTATCATCGATGATTATATTTGCTTTGCCGAGAGTCACACCATTCTGGAAAAATTCCTCGACAGAAAGTTAAACAATGATCTCCTCAAAGAAATTCCGGCATACCTGGAGCTCGATGACAATATCCTTGACCAGGCCAGTCTGTCGTTCTACTGCAATTCCCGAAGTCTTCTTGACTACCTCCCGGAAGTGTTGACTACCGATTATCTGCCCCTTTTCACACCTATCCTTGATTCTTTGAAGAAGTTCCAATCCATAGCTGTTCAGTTATCTTCTGAGGGTCGAATGTTTTTTACTAACCTATTGGTCCATTTCAATCCAAAAACCACCGACGAAGGGCCAATGGTATGGCAAACAGCACTCGACACCCTTGTGGCCGGCACCCCACAGATTACCAGGTCGAATACAGGACAGGGATTTGCTGTTCTTGTCACAGATACAAATAATACTCTCTACAAAATAGACGCTGCAGGCAAGATACGCTGGAAGAAAAAGTTATACGGGCGTGTGCTGGGAACATTTCACGATATCAGGATCAAAGATCACGACTCCCTTTTCTACCTCTTCAACACGGCAAACCACCTTTACCTGATCCGCAGCGACGGAGAAATTGCCCAGCGCTTTCCTATGAAATTTCCGGTTCGCGCTTCTAACGGTTTGTGCCTGAAGAAGTCAGTTCACACCGGTGAATATGAAGTCATTATCGCCTTCAGGAACAACCGGATCTACAATTTTAACCTGACCGGCCAGCTCGTGGATGGCTGGCAATCGCCTACAGTGATTGAAGAGGTGACCACACCCATCAGTCATATTTCTCTCGGTTATCTGTTCATTACAAGTAAAGATGGCACCGTATTAATTACCGACCAAAATGGTGTTGAACGAATCACGCCGGAAAAAAGTTTTTCAAACTCGCCTAATTCAGCCTTCTATGTAAACCGCACCAACCCCAAAGCGCCATTTCTCACCACAGATCCTGATGGCTATGTCATCTACCTGAACCGAAATGGAAAAACCAGCAGGGTCAGCTTCAATGCGTTCTCGCCCAACCACTACTTTTTATATGAAGACATCATGGGGGATGGTACGCCGGAATTCATCTTTTTCGATAACAACACCATCTACTACTACAATAGATTTTTTAATCTTATCTACTTCTACACATTTCGCCATGATGTCTCTCCACCACATCTGATCAAGACCCTTAGCGATAAAATCTTTATTGGTATCGTATCTCCAACTACCAATGAAGTATTTCTGTTTGACCGGCATGGGTATGTTGAGATTGAATCGGGAGTACAGGGAACAACTCCATTCGACATTGGCACCCTTGAACGAGAGTACAAACTGAACCTTGTGATCGGTTCGGGCAAGTACGTGAAGAATTTCCGGTTAACGCAATTTTAACATCTTACCGGCGGCAGGCTCGAACCCTGCAGGGAGGTTATTTTTTTTATTTAATGATTTCAACCGGATGGCAAAGACCTGGGAGATTTCCCACATGGTTTGATTAAAGCCTACCACATGTACTTTCTGGACTGCTTTCCGCTTTTTCTTCTGCAGGTAGATTACCTGTCCTTCTTTGATTCCACCTGCACGTTTCAGGTCATTGAACTTCATCAATTGAGAAGCCTTGACATGGAAATCACGGGCAATCCTTAACAGGTCATCACCCTCGAGGGCAAATGTGCAGGGAATATGATTATTTAGATAGATCTTCCGTTTGCCTGGTCCAGGACCAAAATAGGTGAAAAACGATTTGAACGCTTCCAGTAGATCCTCATCCGCTTTTGTGGTGGCAACTGCTGCTACAGCTCTCTCCGGGAGATCATATTGGTTCAGGGAATATTTCTCAATCACCCGGATGAGTAGATCGGGATACTTTGGATTGGTTGCATATCCGGCCGATTTTAATCCATAAGCCCATGCCTTGTAGTCCTGAATATCAAGAGTGAACAGGAAGCTATACCGGTTACGGGTGATTAGAAATTCTGAGTGGTCTTGAAAAGACTCCATTGCATGCTCATACTTCCGGAAGCACTCATTGGGAGCATCATCATCCATGCGATAGGTTTTGCCGCTCCACTCCTTATGGCACTTGATGCCAAAATGATTGTTAGCCTCCCTGGCCAGCAAACTCTTTCCGGCCCGAGACTCAATAATTGCCTGTGCCATCTTGATACTTGCCGGGATTCCGTATGTGGTCATATGCTGTATCCCGATCCCTTTGTATTTGTCTATATAATTGCGAACCTGCAGCTCATAGGAATTTTGAGCAAAGGAGAAGCAAGTCGAGAAGATGAAGATTATTGTGAGGATAGTGAAGTGGTGAGGTGGTGAAGTGGTTAACTGGTGAGAAATGTCATTGCGAGGAACGAAGTGACGCGGCAATGGTGAGTTAGTGTTGTGATGTTGTAATTTCATAATTACCTTGTTACCATGTTACCTTGTTACTCTCATACCCTCATACCCTCATACCCTCATACCCTTTTACCCTCTCATCACCTCTTCAACCAGATCCCGGAAACGAAAGCCTCGTTCCTCAAAGCTACGGAACTCATCATAGCTTGCTGCTGCCGGAGAAAGAAGGCAAGTAGCCCCTGGCCTGGTATGTTCCAATGCGATCGGAAGAAAGTCATCAAACCGATTGATATAGAACAACTTTTTTCCAGCTTTTATTGTCTTTTCGATCTCAGTTCCGATCCGTCGACCGGCATCCCCCATCAAAATCAGATTCTTTACCTCAGAGTTAATCAGGAATAACGCCAAATCGTCGTATCCGATTCCTCTGTCAAAACCTCCAAGGATTAATGTATCCACATCCGGTAGAGAACGTATGGCAGCTATACATGCTTCGGGGATCGTAGCGATAGAATCGTTGTACCACTGGATTCCATGAAAAAATCCCACATACTCCATCCTGTGAGCCAGTCCTTTGAATGATGCCAGCCCATCTAAGATCATCTCTTCATCAATACCAATCAGTTTCGATACAATGATAGCGGCCTGGATATTTTGCCGGTTATGTTCTCCTTTCAGATAGCGATTGTGTGTGTTCTGAGATTCCATTCTTGTGAAGGAACTCTTCAGGGAAAACGGAACACACTTCTGTTTCAGATTGATCAACTCCAGGTGCTCACAAATAAGCTTGTCATCCGCATTGTAAACAAATACATCTTTTGCCACCTGAAACCGGGCGATATTCAGTTTTGCCAGCTGATAATCACGGAATGAATCGTAGGCATCAAGGTGCTCTTCGTAAAGATTGAGCAAGACTGCCAGATGTGGCGCCCGGTGGATATATTCAAGCTGATAGGATGAGAGCTCGTCGACAACATGCGTTTCCGCCCGGATATGATCCAGAAAATGGAAAGCAGGAGTTCCGATGTTCCCAAGGAGGATCGTATCCTCTCCGGCGGTTTTCAGGATGTGGGTAATCAGGCTACACGTGGTACTTTTTCCCTTGGTGCCGGTCACCCCGATCACCTGAGGAGCATAAGCCTGTAAAAAAAGGTCCGTCTGTGAGGTGATTATGGATCTGTCAAAGGGGGCAATAATTCCTTTTAACGATATACCAGGGCTTTTAATGATCACATCAAAATTATTCAATCCATAGAGATAGTCGTCTCCACACTGAAAATCCAAATGGTGGTCATCCTGAACCGCCTGCAACTCCCTGATACTTGAATTCCGGTCAGCAATACAGATCTCTTGTTCAGGAAACGCCCGACGAATCACCTGGTAAGAAGATTGTCCTTCCTGGCCAAAGCCCAGCAATAATACTTTTTTTCCTTCCAGTCGTTTACGCAGGAAATCAACCATTGAGCGCTCCTTTCAACAGAGTTTCGAGTTCCGGCGGTAAAAAATTCTGCGGATTCCAGGTTTGGAGAAGTGTTTGGAATGAAGTAGTACCATGATGCAGTGGAGAAGTGGTGGGTTGCTTCGCTGCGCTCGCAATGACCCCGGATGGCAATGTAGAATAGTAGTTGAGCAGGGCAGGGAGTGGATTGTTGTTATATTGTTTGACTACTTCTTGTAAGGTAGCATTCACTTCAGAGATAGTTCCTACACACTCAAAAGGTTTCTCCGGGGTTGTGCCGATAAGCTGGTCGAAAATCGGTTTCAGAGCGATGTCGTCCAAAAGATCCTTCTGAAAGATCTCAATCAGTTGATTCCGCTTGAGGAATGGAGCCAATATGATGAACGTAAAAAGGCATTTGGGACAAATTCCGCACCACGAATCGCTTTTGCTACCCTCATTGCAGCTTCTGAACACGGTGAAATAATTCGGATAAAGGACAAAAAGGCTTGCGATCTGAATTTCGTTCAGAGGGCGCAGAAAACTAAAATAATCTATATCCGGACAAATAAATTCCTTCACATAACTCCTGAAAGCCTGTTCAAACTCGAATGTCTTTGAGTATTGATGATTGATAGGAAGTCCGGGTATAGTGCTTTCGTTAGCACTGGATTCATTTGACAGGGCAATCGATCTCCTCCCCGAGATGATAGCTGCCAGAATTGTCAGGAAAGCCAGCAATGCTGAGAATGGGGTATGGCCGTTCAGGAAGCCCTTGGCATTCAGTTCAAGGAGTGTCGGATCGAGGTTACGGCTGATTCCGATCATCTCTCCATATGCATATCCGGCCATAAATACGCTGTGAATACTGGCTCCGCGTGGATCGAGGATGAGTGGAGTGATTTTATGGAATTTACATAAAACCTCCATGGTAACAATGGAATCTTTTCCCCCTCCAACAGGAATAATGATCTGAGGAGCCAAATCACATGCGACAGAAAGCAGTTCGTCCGGGGAATCAACCTCCACCTCCATGAACTGTTCGATATCTGTCGTGATCGAATTCAAGTAAAAAAACTCTCCCAAACCGTTAAACCAGATTTTTTTCCACCAGGAGAGTTGTTCAGGTGAGAGGCGATGAGGCCGAATGATCACCAGTGGAGAGCACGCCGCTTTCCAGTAACTAATCAGCTCGATCATCCCCAAGTGGAAGACCAGGTTAGGCAGCAATTCATGGATCTGCTCTTCTGGAATAAAGAAGGTTTTGGGAGGAATGTTAATAGTAGGATAGAAATGAAACCTGTCTGACAGGTTAAAATGAAATCGAATATCCAATCCACGGTCAGAATAGGTATAATCGTAACTTTCATAGACGAAAAAAGGGTATTCCTCCCTGAATTGCAGGAATTTGTCATGACGGTTTGACTTATCCATCATTTGGTATTATATTTGCTTTGATCCTTTCGCAAATGTAATTATTTTCGCTGAAATGACAGAGCAACAAATGATAAAGCCGAAACAGGGAATCATACTGATCTCAGAGCCTTCTCTCAAGGATTTTTATTTTCGCCAATCGGTTGTTTTACTGGCGGAACACAATGAAGAAGGTACATTCGGGGTCATTGTCAACAAACCTATCAACACCCGCCTGGATGAAGTAATCAAAGGATTCCGTGGGTATGACTTCCCTGTTTACCTTGGCGGGCCAGTAAAAAATGATTGCATCTTTTTCATACACAGCCACCCCGACATTGAGGATAGTCTCCGGATCATTGATGGCTTATACTGGGGAGGCAGTCTCGACGCTATCCAAACCCTGATTGAGGCTGGTAAGATTACCGAAAACGATATCCGCTTTTACCTTGGATATTCAGGCTGGAATCCTAACCAACTTGATCGTGAAATCAGTGAAAAATCGTGGGTTCTTTCCCATGCATCTATACAAGAGGTGATCAATCCCAATCCGGAAGAGCTCTGGTCGAACTACTTGAAAAACATGGGCACCGATTATGCAATCTGGGCTAATTTTCCTGCCGACCCGGCATTGAATTAACAATGACCGGTTCATAAGTCCTAAAATTCCCGTAAAACCGCTCTCTCCTAGCGCCTATATTTGTTTTCGAGCAATATAAGATATAGCTGAAATATGCTAAAGAAATTTTCGTTAATCGGCCTCCTGATAGCGGGCGGTTTGTGTGTTGTTGCCCAGCAAACCTGGGTTGAGCGTCAAAGTTTTCGAGATCCTGCCCGGTTGCAGACAGTTGGTTTTTCTATTGGAAACAAAGGGTATATCGCTACCGGTACCAATGGAATATCGGATCATCTTTTGCAGGACCTGCAGGAGTATGATCCTGTTTCCAACAGCTGGAAATACATGTCAAATCTTCCTTCTCCTCTTCGCGCAAGCGCCGTTTTTACACTTGGTAAGAAAGCATATATCACAACAGGAGCGGATCCTTCCGGCATGAATCACCAACTCTATGTGTGGGATCAGGCAACAGATTCCTGGAGCACCGGCACACCATTCCCTTCAGGCCAGAGCCGGATGGCTGCAGTTGGGATCAATTACGGCAACCGTGGATTTATTGCCACCGGGTTCGATATGGCTGAGAAGGCATTAAACGATATCTGGGAGTATAATCCTTTTAGCAGGACCTGGACACGAAAAGCCAGTCTCCCTGGCAGTGGCAGGTGCTATGCCACAGGCTTTGCGATCCATAGTAAAATTTATATCGGATTGGGTAATAATGGTTCATCCTACCTGAAAGACTGGTGGGAATATGATCCGGCGAACAACAACTGGAAACGGATGTCAGATCTTCCGGGGGATGCCCGTACCGGAGCTATGGGGTTTGTATCCGGTGGGAAAGGGTATATTGTGGGTGGTGTCAATTTCGCCTTTAAACCGTTGCATGACGTATGGGCGTTTGACCCTATTCTCAATACATGGGAACAGGTGAATCTCTTTCCTGGTTCTGCCCGGGGATATGGGGTAGGATTCAATATTGAGAATACAGGATACATAGCAGCCGGAACATCCACCAGTGGCTACCTTTTTGAACTCTGGGAATGCTTCCCTGAAACCATGACACAACTGCTCATCTCAGAAGATCCACTACTAAATCCTGTCAGGATTTCCCCCAACCCTTTTTTTTACCGGTTTGCCTTGAAGATGCGGCATCCATATACTGGATTACTTGAGCTTATTATCAGCAATATGTATGGAAGAGTTGTCTTTCAACGAACCTTCAATAAAGATGAAAAGTACATCGTCCGGTGCTGGGAGATCGACTACTTACCTGACGGATTATTTATTTTTCATGTGAAAGATGCCAGTGGAACAGTGGATTACAAGCAGACAATGATTCATAAGTCTTTTGGGATATAGGGTTTCCTTTTTGTCGTGATAGGAATCTTAACCACTTTTCAAAAACAATCCAAGGATTTCGTTTTATGAGAAGTAATATCTACAACTTAGCCGTTATTGGTGGTGGACCTGCCGGAATGATCGCAGCAGGACACGCAGGAGAACTCGGTTCCCGCGTTATTATTCTTGAGAAAAATAAACATCTGGGAGTGAAACTTTCAATTACCGGAAAAGGCAGATGCAATATTACAAGTGCTGAAGAGGAGTGGAAAAATATAATAGATATTTATGGGAAAAACGGCAGGTTTCTATATTCTGCTTTATCTAAATTTTCCAACAGAGACGTGGTGGTTTTTTTTGAAAATCATGGACTTAAACTAAAAGTAGAAAGAGGTGGACGAGTTTTCCCTGCTTCAGATCATGCGAAGGATGTTGTCGATTGTTTAAAAAAATACGTGAAAGATAACAACGTAGAAGTCAAATTGAATAGTCCGGTTAAAAAAATAACCATCAGTACGAAAAAGAAGAATGGTAAAAAAATAGATAATGTTATTTTAGAAAATGGCGAAGAGATTGTTGCAGATAATTTCTTAATTTCAACCGGAGGAAAATCTTATCCTGTTACTGGTTCTACCGGTGATGCCTATAAATGGCTTGACGAGATGGGGCATACAGTGGTAGAACCAAAACCAGCACTTACCCCTATTATTATCAACGAAAAAATAGTGAAGAAACTTGAAGGCCTGAACTTGAAAAATGTTGAAGTTAGTATCTGGAAAAAACGTAAACTTTATTCCTGTTTTGGTGAAGCATATTTTACAAGAGATGGTTTAAATGGCCCAACAGTATTAAATTTGAGTAATAAAATTAATGAAAAGGAAATACAAGACTTAAAAATAAAAATAGATTATAAGCCAGCACTTGATTATCCAACCTTAGATAAAAGGATTCTCAGGGATTTTGAAGAATATAAAAACAAACTATTCAAAAATAGCTTAGCTAAACTGCTCCCGAAAAAACTAATTCCAGTTATTGTTGAATTATCTGAAATTGATGGGAATAAACAAGTCAATGAAATAACAAAAATTGAAAGAAAAAAATTAGCACACCTTTTAAAAGAATTTGAGCTTAGTATCAAAAGACTTGTTGGTTTTGAAAAAGCAATTATTACGTCAGGTGGTGTGAACTTAAAAGAAGTTGATTCAAAAACAATGAAGTCAAAACTAGTTGATAATCTCTATTTTGGTGGGGAAATTTTAGATATTGATGGTCCGACTGGTGGGTATAATCTGCAAGTCGCATGGAGCACCGGGCACCTGGTTGGCGAAAATTGTCTGGCAACTAAATAGCTTCAGTTATCACTCTCATTTCTGATATTTGAGTACTTTTATTGAAAAAAACATGAAACAGCTCTCACTAATTAGTTTGTCTATTATATCTATATGGCTGGCCACTTCATCTTCTGCTCAATCGGAACGAAAAGTTATCGAACAGATCATCGAGATCGGGAAAAACGATAACCAGACAATGAACCACCTCGACATCCTTTGCAACCGGTTTGGCGGACGGCCAGTCGGCTCTGCAGCTTATGATAATGCGGCTGAATGGGCCGCTAGCAAATTTGAAGAGTGGGGGATGGAAGTTGAGCTTGACGAAGCTGGCGAACTCCCTATTGGTTTTAACCGTGGGCCATGGTTTGGCAGGTTGCTGGGAGAAGAGGGCATGCACTTGCATTTTGCTACTCCATCATATACCTCAGGAACAAAAGGCGTTCAACGTGGTCATGTATTGCTGGAGCCAAAATCACAATCCGAATTTGACCGGATGAAAGGAAGATTAAAAGGAGCATGGATCTTGATTTCCGGAAAGAACAATGGCTATCCGATCGTAGCAACGTATGATCGTAAGAATATCGATCACATTACCTTCGAAACATTACCAACGGTACCGGATATCAAACTCGATGAACATCAGTACAAGATCATTGAACAGATGGCAAAAGAGCGTCGCACCTTTGAGTTGGAGTTTGATATTCGCAACTGGTTCAAAATGGGTCCGGTGAAATATCACAATGTTATTGGTATCATTCCGGGAACGAAATACCCTGATGAGTATGTAATCATGGGCGGGCATCTGGATTCGTATGACGTGGCAACCGGTGCCGTTGATAATGGTTCAGGTGTGGCCCCAGCTATTGAAGCCGCCCGGTTGATCATGAAAGCCGGCGGAAAACCAAAACGGACAATCCTGGTCTGCTTATGGGCTGGGGAAGAATTCGGATTGCTGGGCTCCAGAAGCTGGATCAAACGGAATAAGGAGAAGCTGGAGAAGATCTCCAATATGATCAGCCGGGATGGGGGTCCGACTGCCCCAACCAGCATGTTTGTATCTGAAGCGATGTGGGATGACATGGAGAAAATATGCAAGCCCATCAACGGTATCAATCCCGATTTCCCCTTTACAATGGAGAAGAGAAAACCAAGGAAGCAGCCCAAAAGAGCCTGGGGAACGGCTAGCGGTCCATTTGCTGTGGAAGGAGTGATACTAATCGTTCAAAGATGAACACAATTAGTCATATTCTTAGAAAAAATTATGCGATTGATCAAGCAGGGATTATCGAGCTCTGGGGATATGATAATAAAAACTATCAGGTAACCACAGAGGATGGGAGCTTTGTGTTGAAACAATATTCTGAGGAGCCAAACCTCAGCAAGCTACTGGATGCTGAAAATGAGATCCTGAATAAGCTTTCAGAAGACCTGCCAGGCTATTACCCTAAGCCAGTCAAAACAACTTCAGGCGGTTATCTCGTCAGCGTTAAAGATGGTAAAACCAACCTGATTTTTCGTCTTCTACCATATCTTGACGGTGACCTTCTTGGAAAAACAGATCACACAGAAGAACTGCTGGAATCATTTGGCACCCTGCTGGGCCGAATGGACAGCCAACTTCTGGAAATCCGAAACCCGGTAATCGAAGCCCGCAGGTACGAATGGGATACCCTGCACATAGACCTGACCAGAAAATACAGCAAACTTATCTCTAACCCGGCAGACAGAAAACTGGTCGACTATTTTTACATGCAATACAACGAACTGGTGAGGCCCCGGGTTTCGGAACTCCGTCAGAGCATCATCCACGGGGATGTCAACGACCTGAATGTACTTGTGAAGGATAACAGGGTTACAGGGATAATCGATTTCGGTGACCTGTTCTATTCATTACTGATCAATGATCTGGCTATCGCAATCTCCTACATCATGTTCGATAAAAAGGATCCGTTGAAATGGGCGCTACCTGTCATTCGTGGGTATTGCAAGATTTTGCCACTTGAAACTAGGGAGATAGATGTTCTATACTACCTGGTTGCTGCCCGTCTCTGCATCGGAGTAAGTCACGCTGCACATGCAAAAATAACCCACCCGGATAATGAATACATGACGATCAGTGAGAAATCTTCATGGACATTGTTACATCAATGGATCACCATTAATCCCATTCATGCCAGATCAGCTTTTCGAAAAGCAGCCAATCTCCCTGTAGAAATCCCGGAATCAATAGAGAACTGTTTAGAAAAACGATCTAAGTATATCAGCAAATCGCTATCCCTCTCCTACTCCACTCCGATTCAAATGGAGCGTGCTGCATTTCAATATATGTACGATACCCTTGGGAACACTTACCTGGATGCACGAAATAATATCCCGCATGTCGGGCATTGCCACCCGGTTGTGGTGGAAGCCGGGCAACGAACCATGGCCCGACTTAACACCAATACCCGGTATCTTTACGATGAACTGAATGACTATGCGGAGAGACTCCTGTCTAAGTTTCCCGATTCATTAAACAAAGTCTTTTTTGTCAACTCCGGAAGTGCTGCCAGCGACCTGGCCATCAGACTGGCTTTCAAGCACACCCTAAAATCAGATCTGGTGGTGATGGAGATGGGGTATCATGGGAATACCGGCACCGGGATTGACATCAGTCACTATAAATTCAGCAGAGAAGGAGGAAAAGGGAATCCTCAACATGTGATTACTGTCCCTATTCCGGCAATAACACGGGGAAAGTTGACTACAAAAGAGAATACAAAGAAGTTCGCACCTCGGGATGGAGAAATAGCCGGATTCATTGCTGAGCCAATCATCGGTTGTGCCGGGCAGGTTCCCTTCCCTGAGGGGTATCTGAAGGAGATATATGGGCTCATCCGGAAACAGGGTGGAGTCTGCATTTCCGATGAAGTGCAGACAGGTTTTGGCCGGCTGGGAAGCCATTTTTGGGGTTATGAGATGTATGATGTGATCCCGGATATCGTGGTCCTGGGAAAACCAATTGGAAACGGACACCCGATGGCTGCTGTTGTCTGCACAGAAGAAATCGCAAGCTCCTTTGAAAATGGGATGGAGTTCTTCAGTTCGTATGGAGGGAATCCGGTCTCCTGTGCGATCGGTATGGCTGTCCTGGATGTAATGGAGAGTGAAAAACTTCAGGAGAATGCCCTTGAAACAGGGAACTATCTGATCAAACGATTGAAACAACTACAATCCAATTACCTGTACATCGGCGATGTTCGCGGATCAGGTCTCTTCCTGGGTGTGGAATTTATCAACGACCCTTTGACCCGGGAGCCTGCTACCAGTCTGGCAGCATTCATTCAGAATGAACTGAAAGAGAGGGGGATTCTTGTAGATACGGATGGTCCCTTTGAAAATGTACTGAAGATTAAACCTCCTCTCTGCTTCACCAAAGAGAATGCTGATCAATTGGTCACAGAAATTGATGCGATCCTGGCTGATCGGAAAAAAGGATTTATGTAAATTTGTACAATGCGAAAAGGATTCATCATCATCATCGCTATCATTGCTTGTTCAGTTCCTGTGTCGTTTGGAGCAAAAGTCCAGGGATATTTCATTACCAATGCCGGGGATACGGTCAGAACAGTTTTTCGTGTTCCGGTCAATCTGCTCTCAAATGTCCTCACCTATGAGAAAATGCAATGGAAGGTAAAATATGGTGATAAAAATACCCAGGCTCACACCCTGATGCCAGATCAGGCCAGGGAGTTCTGTTTTACCTATCGGGGCACTCCGGTCAGATTTCTCTCTGTAAAAAATTCCATTAAAGCTTCCAGTAGCGGGTTTAACCCAGCCCCAAGAATATTTCTCCAACTGATTCTGGATGGAACATTAAACATGTTCAACTTTTATGAATACGATGGATTTGCAGGGAGTAATTCCACATCTCCTGATGTGGTGATGAGAGAGTCTCCCGGATGGCGTGTTGTGAAAATTCTACAGAAAAACAGCGGAGAACTTTTCAGGCCCAGGATAGCCTTCTTTCGAAAAGATATGTGCAACTATCTATCAGATTGCCCTGGTCTTGCCGGGAAAATAACCGACAGAACGTATAAATCCGAAGACATGAAACGAATTGTCGAGGAGTATAATGAAATGTGTACGCCTTAGCCTTGATCCATGGAGCTTCAACCTTTCTACTTCGCTTTCGGACTCACCCTCTTCGCCGGATTATCAACCGGCATCGGTAGCGCTGTAGCTTTTTTCTCCAAACGAACCAACACGAAATTCCTGGCAGGAGCTTTGGGATTCTCTGCAGGCGTGATGATCTATGTCTCACTTGTGGAGATCTTTCCTAAAGCTAAGGATACTCTATCTGCTGCACTTGGTGAAACCGAAGGATACTGGGTAACGACGCTGGCTTTCTTTGGAGGGCTTGCATTCATTGCCCTGATCGACAGGCTGGTCCCCTCGTTCGAAAACCCACATGAACCGAGAAGTGTGGAAGATCTGAAACCGGCTACCGGTGACAAAAAAAACAAGACCCTGTTGCGCATGGGACTCTTCTCCGCCCTGGCGATCGCCATCCATAATTTCCCCGAAGGATTGGCGACATTCACAGCTGCTCTCACCGATCCGGCTTTAGGTATCTCTATCGCGGTAGCCATCGCCATACATAACATCCCGGAAGGGATCGCAGTCTCAGTTCCCATCTATTACGCCACTGGGAACAAACGAAAGGCTTTCTTTTACTCATTTCTTTCCGGTCTGGCCGAACCGGTTGGAGCTCTGGTCGGTTTCTTCATCCTGATGCCCTTCATGAACGACATTGTGTTTGGTATCCTCTTTGCGTCTGTGGCGGGTATCATGGTTTTCATCTCCCTTGATGAGCTCCTGCCAACTGCTGAAAAGTATGGGGAACACCATGTCGCCATCTATGGCCTGATTGCAGGTATGGTAATCATGGCGATCAGCCTGTTGTTTTTTGCCTGACGTGTCCGGCCTTTTTTGCATCTTTGTCTAAATTTATTTGATTTTGAAATCAATCTGCCTGGCCCTTTCGCTCACCTTCCTGTTCACTCACATCACACAGGCACAGACTGACGATTTACCATTAACATATGTTTGTTTCCGTGCCTCCACACCGATTAAAGTAGATGGAGATTTGTCTGACCCCTCATGGAGAAATATTCCCTGGTCAGTTCCTTTCCGAGACATTGAAGGAGGTGCCAAACCTTCTCCACCCCTGGAGACCCGGATGAAGATGGCCTGGGACAACAGTTCGCTCTATATCGCCGCACAACTGGAAGAACCTCACCTCTTTGGCACACTAAGAAACCGTGATACATTGATCTACTATGACCCAGATTTTGAAGTATTTATCGACCCCGACGGAGATACCCGAAACTACTATGAGTTCGAGGTAAACGTGCTGGGAACAGAAATGGACCTTTTCCTGGCCAAACCTTATAGCCAACAGGGGAGGCCGAGATTGGACTGGGATTTTGCCGGGCTCCGGTCAGCCATTCGCCTATACGGTTCAGTCAATGAGCCTGGCGATACGGACACTTGCTGGACGGTGGAGATCGAGATTCCATGGAGCGCTTTCCAGGGAGGGGGACATATCGATTCCAGACCGGAAAGCGGAGATACGTGGCGAATGAATTTCTCGAGGGTCGAATGGAAATTAGATCTCGAGAATGGCAGATACCGGAACCAGGTGAATCCGGAGACGGGCAAATCTCTTCCCGAAGACAACTGGGTTTGGTCGCCTATGGGAGTCATTAATATGCATATTCCGGAACACTGGGGATATGTTGAATTCAGTGACAACACTCCCCTCCCTCATTTCTGGGTCTGGATGGGTGGAAAAAAACGAACCCACGAGGAGTGGGCTTCTGTCCTAGAAGATCTGGACACCTTAGGGATCAGCGGAATCCTGCTAAGCGCCGACAGTACAACTCTCAGCCTGGTTGCCAACCTCTCAGCCCCGTTGGGTATCCAGGTCCATGTATGGGTTTGGACCATGAACCGGGGAGATGGAGATCCTTCATGGCTGGATTACAACCGGTTGGGACAATCTTTGGCTCATCAGCAAGCGTATGTGGGGTATTACAAATTCCTGAACCCGGCAATTCCTGAAGTCAGGGAATTCCTCAACACCAAATTCCGGAATCTGGCAAAAATAAAAGGATTACACGGAGTTCATATGGATTATGTCCGCTATGTGGATGTCATTCTGCCGTCCGGACTTCAACCAAAATATGGGCTGGTACAGGATCGGGAGTTGCCTCAATTTGATTATGGATTTCATCCCGTAATGCGGCAAAAGTACAAAGAAAAATACGGCATCGACCCTATCGATATTCCTCATCCTGAAACAGATACATCCTGGATCCGATTTCGCCTGGATGAATTGAATAAAACTGTCGGGCTCATCCGCGATCAGGTCATTGAAAATGGAATCTCAATCTCCGCTGCCGTATTTCCTACCCCGGAAATGTCCCGGGATATGGTCCGGCAGGATTGGGATCAATGGAAACTCGACTGCTATTTTCCCATGGTCTATCACAATTTCTACGAAAAGTCGTTTGTATGGATCAAGGAAGTAATGGAGAAGAATAAAATAGCACTCCCAAATACCCCGATATTTTGCGGATTATACCTTCCGGCACTTCAAGCGGGAGATGACCTGACAAAAGCCATGGAAGCGGCATTTGAAGGAGGAGCGGATGGGATCTCCTTTTTCAGCTATTCTTCTATCTCGGATTCATTGCGACACCAGATCCATCAAATCACCAGTCACTAGTCATCAGGGTCATTAGTCATTAAGGTCATTAAGGGAAAGATCGTGAGACGTAAGCCGTGAGACGTGAACCTTATCCCTTGTCCCTCGTCCCTCATCCTTCCTTTCACGTTTTCAACAACCAGATTGTTAATAAAATATCAATCCCGGTCTTCCGGAGAGCCGAAAAACATTGGAACTTTCGGAATATTTTTCCAATTTTGCCTGATGAAAAAAGAGACACCCATCCCTTACGACATTGTCAGCAGGCATATTAAAAAAAGTAAGATCCGGAATATCGGAAAAGCTTCTATCCGGGAAATCAAGCGATTAATCAACGATATTGAATGTGAAACCGGACAAAAATATGTTCGAATGGAGATGGGTGTTCCTGGTCTCAAAGCAACTGAGATTGGGGTACAGGCGGAGATTGCAGCATTAAAAACAGGGATTGCAGCAATCTATACTGAGATTGAAGGCATCCCTGAACTAAAAAAGGAGGCATCCAGGTTTGCCAAATTATTTCTCGATATCGATATTGATCCGGATCATTGTGTGCCAACAGTCGGATCGATGCAGGGAGGATTTGCAGCTTTCCTTACCCTGGCCAGATTACACAAAGACAAAGACACAACACTGTTTATCGATCCCGGATTCCCTGTTCATCGCCAGCAGAATATCATCCTGGGGCAGAAATTCGAATCGTTCGACATCTACGATTACCGTGGTGAGAAGCTGAGGGAAAAACTCGAGTCCTACTTTTCCAAAGGAAATATCCATTCCGTTCTTTATTCTAATCCGAATAATCCTTCATGGATTTGTTTTACCGATCGGGAGCTGAAAATTATCGGTGAACTTGCAACCAAATATAATGTCGTGATCCTGGAAGATCTCGCCTATTTTGCTATGGATTTCAGAAAAGATTACTCTCAACCAGGCGTTCCGCCATATCAACCTACTGTTGCCAAATACACTGATAACTACATCCTGTTGATCAGTAGTTCAAAAGCATTCAGCTATGCCGGTCAACGGATTGGCATGATGCTGATTTCCGATTATCTTTTCAACGTCCAATCGGAAGACCTGTTGCGATACTTTACCACCGACACACTCGGCCGGGCCATCATTTTCGGTACGCTTTACGCACTCAGCGCAGGAACCACACATTCAGTTCAATACGGACTTGCTGCTATGTTGAAGGCATCCAACGATGGAGACCATAACTTTGTGGAAGTTGTCAAAGAATATGGTCACAAAGCAAAGATCATGAAGAAACTTTTTACCGATAATGGCTTTCAAATTGTTTATGACAAAGACGAAGATAACCCGATTGCGGATGGCTTCTATTTCACAATAAGTTATCCCGGATTTACGGGGGAAGAGTTACTTGAAGAATTGCTATATTATGGCATAAGCGCTATTGCCCTCTCTATAACAGGTAGTACCAGGCATGAAGGAATTCGTGCCTGTGTTTCCCTGGTTAACAGAAACCAATTCCCTGCACTTGAAGAGCGATTGAAAAAATTTTATGAACAACATCCAACTAAATAAAAGAAAATCTCCCACGAAAAAGAGTAGACTGGCCCTGCTTTTGTTTCTGCCCCTGCTTCTCTTTACTTCTGTCATCCCTGCCAATGCTCCCGATCAGCCTTCTATCCTGGAAGGTATTGATATTCTGTTTGATGCAAAGCCCAGGATGTTCCCCCATTCATGGTATGGTAAACGTATTGGAGCTGAGGCTGTCTCTCTCCCACGAAAATATCGAACTGAAGCCATGGATATCATCAATAAAGCCATTGCAAAATATCCCGAGGATGTACTCTTTGTCCATCTGAGAAAGATATACATACTCCAATCGCTTACATTTTTCGATGTGCCATATGGAGGGACAAATACCAAGAATGTCGTCTACCTGACCTATGACAACATCAACCCGGAACGAACAGCTCCATATGTTGAAGGAGTCTTTCACCATGAGTTCTCCAGTGTCCTTTTTCGGAAGTTTCATAAAAAGTTTAATGAAAAGAAGTGGCTCAACATTAACCCGATAGCGTTTGAATATGGCGAAGGAGGTGTGGAAGCAATTAAACAGGGGGAGGCTTCGATGAAATTTGACTACAATCTACTTGCCATTGGTTTTCTGAATAAATATTCACAATCAGCATTTGAAGAAGACTTCAACGTCTTTGCTCAGAATCTTTTTTCAGGAGGTGAGCAGTTTTGGTTCATTGTCGACACCTTCGAAAACATCAACAAGAAAGTGGAGTTGATCATCGAATTTTATCATAAAATCAATTCCAACTTTACAGAAGAGTACTTCCGTTCCCTTGCATATTCTCAATAAATTATATCAATTCTAAATTAACTGGTTTTCCCCAAAAAATCTATCCAATCCGCTAAATCGTTCGGATAAATTTCCATAATTTCGTGGTACCTTTTCAGAACTAATAATCTCTCATATTATGGCTAAAATGATAGGAGACATTGTAATTGATATCGAACGGTGCAAGGGCTGTGAGGTGTGTATCGCCGCATGCCCTTTTGAGGTGATTGCAATGTCAGAAGATGTAAACAGCAAAGGGTATCGTTTTGCTACCAAAGTTAATGATAAGTGTACTGGATGCACAAACTGCGCAATCGTTTGTCCGGATGGCGTGATTACCGTATACCGGGTAAAAGTTGCTGCAGAATAAAATACTAAATACTATAACGAATGGGTGAATTAAGATTAATGAAGGGGAATGAAGCGATTGCTGAAGCAGCAATCCGGGCCGGTTGTGATGGCTATTTCGGATATCCGATCACACCCCAGTCAGAAGTTATGGAATACCTGATGGCAGAAAAGCCATATGAATCGACCGGCATGGTGGTCCTCCAGGCTGAAAGTGAGGTCGCTTCCATCAATATGTTATATGGAGGTGCCGGTACCGGAAAAATTGTGATGACATCTTCCTCCAGTCCTGGCATCAGCCTGATGCAGGAAGGGATCAGCTATCTCGCCGGGACTCAGCTCCCTGCGCTAATCGTGAACATTGTACGAGGGGGTCCTGGACTCGGAACAATTCAGCCCTCTCAGGCCGACTACAACCAGGCAGTAAAAGGCGGTGGTCATGGCGACTATCACATGATTGTTTATGCTCCAGCTTCTGTTCAGGAGATGGCTGATTTTGTCGCAAAAAGCTTCGAGGTAGCCTTCAAATACCGAACGCCTGTCATGATTCTTTCTGATGGCGCTATTGGCCAAATGATGGAGAAAGTTTATCTCTCGGATCCGGTCCCCCGGCGTACCGAAGAGGAGATCATCAACCAGTGTCCCTGGGCTACTACCGGACGACCTCCCACCAGAGACCATAACATCATCACCTCTCTTGATCTTGATCCGGCAGGACAGGAAAAACTAAACCTGGTCCTTCAGGAAAAGTACAAGAAGATTGAAGAGAATGAAGTCATGTATGAAGAGATCGAATGTGAAGATGCTGAATATATTTTTACCGCCTTTGGCCTTTCTGCAAGGATTTGCCAGAAAGCAATTGAACTGGCCAGGGAAAAAGGGATCAACGTTGGCCTTTTCCGTCCTATTACACTCTTCCCCTTTCCGAAAAAAGAGATCAGAGAATTAGGCAGGAAAGTAAAAGGAATAATGGTTGTGGAGATGAATGCAGGCCAGATGATTGAAGATGTCAGGTTATCGGTTGATTCTGATATTCCGATTGAACATTATGGACGGTTCGGAGGTATCATCCCTACACCAGATGAAATAGTTAACGTATTGGAGAACAAAATTATAGGAGACTAACATGGAAGAGAAATTTGCACGGCCGGAAATCAGAAAACCGGAGAATATCGTCTACAAGCGAACCGATCTCCTGGTTGACCGTCCACTCAGTTACTGCCCGGGTTGTGGACATGGTGTTGTCCACCGTTTGCTTATGGAAGTTATTGAAGAGAAAGACATCGTCTCAAAAACGATCGGTATCTCTCCGGTAGGATGCTCTGTCCTGGCTTATGATTTCCTTGATGTCGATATGCAAGGAGCCGCTCACGGACGAGCACCAGCTTTAGCCACAGCTATTACCCGGTTGTGGCCCGACAGGTATGTCTTTACTTATCAGGGCGATGGCGACCTGGCTGCTATCGGGACAGCGGAAACCATTCATGCATGTAACCGGGGAGAAAACTTCACAATCATCTTTATCAACAATGGCATCTATGGGATGACAGGCGGCCAGATGGCACCCACTACCCTGCCCGGTATGCGTTCCTCTACATCTCCTTACGGCCGGGATGTAGATATCATGGGACATCCGCTCAAGATTACCGAACTGGTCGCCAACCTGCCAGGTACCTATTACGTAACCCGTCAATCTGTACAAACACCGGGTGCCGTCAGGAAAACAAAAAAAGCCCTGAGAAAAGCGTTTGACAACCAGGACCTAAACAAGGGTGTCTCCCTGGTTGAAGTCGTTTCAAATTGCAACTCAGGATGGAAAATGACTCCCGTTCAGTCCAATATATGGATGGAAGAAAACATGTTTCCGTATTATCGTCTTGGAGACATTAAAGTGGATGGAACGCTGGTTGAAAAATAGAAGAAACAATTGTCAATAAAGAATTAAACGTTATGACTGAAGAGATCATTATAGCCGGTTTTGGTGGACAAGGGGTTCTGTCGATGGGAAAAATCCTGGCATACTCCGGTGTGATGCAAGATCAGGAAGTAAGTTGGATGCCATCATATGGACCGGAAATGCGGGGTGGAACAGCAAACGTTACGGTCATCGTTTCAGATGAACGGATCAGTTCTCCGATTCTCAATAAATTTGATACCGCTATCATCCTGAACCAGCAATCAATGGATAAGTTTGAAGACTCGGTCAAACCGGGGGGATTGCTGATTTTTGACCCGAATGGAATCACGCGCTTTCCCAAACGGAAAGACATCAATATTTACTCAATTGCCGCTTCTGACGAAGCAGGTAAGCTGGGATTGTCAATAGTTTTCAATATGATGGTTCTGGGTGGCTTCCTTAAGCTGAAACCAATCGTTAACCTGGATAATATTCATAAAGGACTGCAAAAATCTCTTCCGTCCAGGCACCATAAATTAATTCCCGATAACGAAAAAGCAATTAGGATCGGAAGTGATTTAATCAAACCAGTGCATACACTAAATTAGCTCTCCTACATCCTGACAGGATGAAACTGCCAGAATGTTCTTATTTAGATTCAGTTTAAATAGAATGATTTTCATTATATTTGCATCATGGAAGAATTGTAGATCTAATGTAAATAAAGTATAATATGAAAAAATACAAGTGTACAGTCTGCGGTCATGTTTATGATCCGGCGGAAGGAGATCCCGATTCGGGGATAGCCCCGGGGACAGCATTCGAGGATCTTCCTGACGACTGGGAGTGCCCGGTATGCCAGGTATCGAAAGATGAATATGAGCCTATGGAATAAGGTTTTTCTCTCATTAGCTGATCCCTTCACGGGATTTTTATACCTTTGAGGGTCAATGATAGAATGAATCGTTAAGCAAAACCATCATGGAAAAAAGTATCAAAGGAACTAAAACCGAGCAGAACTTGTTGAAAGCCTTTGCAGGAGAGTCACAAGCCAAAAATCGATATCAGTTTTTTGCTACTCAGGCCAAAAAGGACGGGTACGAGCAGATTGCAGCAATCTTTGAAGAGACAGCCCTGAATGAAGAGCAGCATGCAAAGATCTTTTTTCGATTTCTTGAAGGAGGAGATGTGGAGATTACGGCAGCCTATCCTGCCGGCGTGATTGGGAAAACCAAAGAGAATCTGAAAGCTGCCGCCATGGGCGAACATGAAGAGTGGGAAGAGCTCTATCCCAAATTCGCCAGCATTGCTACAAAAGAAGGATTCCTGAAGATTGCGACAGCGTTTAACCTGATTGCCACGATAGAAGCCGATCATGAAGCGAGATACCTGAAGCTATTGAACAACATTGAGAATAACCAGGTATTCACCCGTGAAGAGAAGCAGTCATGGATATGTCGCAAATGCGGACACGTTCATTATGGCAACAAAGGCCTGAATAAGTGTCCTGTGTGCAATCACCCCTTAGGCTACTTTGAGATCAAAGCCATGAACTATTAGAATCTCAGCGACAAAATAATATAGTGAGATAGTGAAAATTGTTCAAACAGCAGATGGTTCGGATACCCTGTTTGTGCCTGAATTAAACGAACATTATCACTCTACATTCGGAGCGATCCATGAGTCACGGTATATTTTCATCGAGCATGCATTCAAAGCTATTGAACCGGATAAACATCCGGTTTTTATTTTTGAGGTAGGATTTGGAACTGGGCTGAATGCACTCTTGACCGACTTGACCGCAAAAGCGCTGAGACGCGAGGTGCACTATACAGCTATTGAGAAATATCCTTTGGAAAAAGAGGTATGGGGCCAGTTGAACTATCCTCAACTGGAAGAAAATTTTCATATCATCTATTTTGATGCATTTGGCCCGGATGTCCAGCCTGATCTATGGAGTGAAGAGATATTCCAAAATATGAACCGGCTACTTGAAACAGGAGGGATCTTCATCACATATTCCTGCAAAGGTGAAGTGAAACGAAATCTGAAAGCAGCAGGCTTTGAGAGTGAAAAACTGCCCGGACCTCCGGGCAAACGAGAGATCCTTCGTGCCCGGAAAAGTTGAAAGATTTTATGTAAGTTTGACAGGCTGAACCAAAACAATGAGTGAAAAAAAATTTAATATCAGGGTGTATGGTTTGCTGGTTCACAACGGCAAAATACTGGTGTCAGATGAGTTCCGGTTGGATACCTTCATGACAAAATTCCCCGGCGGAGCGCTGGAATTTGGTGAAGGAACCATCGAATGCCTTCAACGGGAATTCAAAGAAGAGCTTGGTGCGGAGACAGAGATAGTTAGCCACTTCTATACTACCGATTACTACCAACCTACCAAACTCCTTCCTTCAACTATGCAGTTGATCAGTATCTACTATCTGGTAAAGGCAACTCATCCGTTTCGATTTCTCATTTCCCATAAAAAATTCGACTTCCCCGAAAAAATAGAAGGAGCCCAGAGCTTTCGATGGCTGTCACTTTCCAACCTATCTGAAGATGATGTGACATTTCCGATTGATAAAAAAGTAGTTGGCATGCTACTCAATTCCCCTAATGACTATATGACCATATGACTGTATGACCTAATAACTAATAACATGTTAAAGAATATCAACATTGAATCCATCCTCTTCCTCGACGTTGAGACTGTTCCAATGTTCAGTGAATATGAAGAGCTCCCGGAGCCTTTTAAGAAGCTCTGGAGTAAAAAAGCAGAACAACTGAATCGATTCGTAAAGGGCCCGGATCAGGAACTGAAGACTCCGGAACAACTTTATGAGCGAGCTGGGATATATGCTGAATTTGGGAAGATTATCTGCATCTCAACCGGGATATTTCGGAATGGCACCCTGTGGATTAAATCCTTTTCCGGAGAGGATGAAACGGTGATCCTGACCGATTTTGCTTACCAGCTTTCAAAAGCCCAGGAGAAAAAATATATCTATCTCTGCGCTCACAATGGGAAAGAGTTTGATTATCCTTACATCATCCGCCGGATGCTGATCAACGACATCCCCGTTCCGCCAATTCTCGATCTTTCAGGCAAAAAGCCATGGGAGGTGAACCACCTGGATACCATGGAGCTATGGAAGTTTGGAGACTTCAAAAGTTACACATCACTGGAATTGCTGGCAGCGCTCTTCAACATCCCCACACCTAAAGATGATATTGAAGGAAGTGATGTTGGACGAGTCTACTGGCAGGACCATGACATGCCACGGATCGTTAACTATTGCCAGAAAGATGTAATAACCATAGTAAACCTGTTGTTAAAATTTAAGGGGAAATCGATGGTTGAAAAGGATAAAATTCAGATAATAGAGTAAGCATGACACAGTTTTTTTCGGATGTCAAGGGATTTTTAAGGCAAATGCCCTCGATTTTGGTAGTCACATTTACCTGCCTTGCATTTTCCCTGTCCTGCAACCAAACGGGTATGAAACAGGAAATCCATGTTTTAGGACAAGTCCCGCAAACTGACAGTATGGTTTTCTTGTTTGAACAACGAACATCGGAGCTTGAAAAGATTGACTCTGTTAACGTGGGATCTGATGGAACATTTCGATTTATCATCCACCCTGTTGAACCTGGTATTTATGCACTCAGGTTAGATCCGGGACAACAGGTGGTTTTCATCGCCTCCCCAGGCGACACCATAGACATTATTGGCGATCAGAATAATGGTACCGGTTCAATCCAGGTCAAAGGAAATGAGGAGTCTGTTCTTCTTCAAACATTCTATTCCTATTCGAACAAAAACCACAGGAAGGTAGACTCTCTTCAATCAATTGTAGAACAACACAAGAATGATCCCGGTTTTTATCAATTAACACTACATTTGGATTCGGTATTTACAACAATATGGGAAGAGCAGCGAGTTTATGAAAAAGATTTCATCCGGGATCATCCGGGCACATTGGCCGCTCTTCTGGTGGTAAACTATCACTTCGGTGTCAGGCCGGTCCTCTCCCCGGATACCGATTATTCTGATTTCAAGAAAGTCGACAGCGGGTTGATGGCGAACTATCCTCAAAATAAGCATACACAACTCTTTCACCATTGGTTGAAGGAGATAAAATAAAAAATTGTAAGTTTGGATCAAGATAATTCCATGAGTAGCAAAATCTATTTCGTATCCGATTTTCACCTCGGCATTCCCGATTACAAGAGTAGTCTGAAACGTGAAATCAAGCTGGTGAGATGGCTGGATGAGGTACGCAAAGATGCTATTGAAATATACCTGATGGGGGATATTTTCGACTTCTGGTTTGAGTACCTGAACGTGATTCCAAAAGGATATGCCCGTTTATTGGGCAAACTTGCAGAGATCACTGATGCAGGAATCCCGGTTCACCTTTTCCGCGGGAACCACGATATGTGGGCGTTCCATTACCTTCAGGATGAACTCCACATCCAGCTTCACAGGGAGCCGGAAATCAAACGGCTCGGAGCAAAACTGTTTTACCTGGCTCATGGAGATGGATTGGGTCCCGGAGATCACGGGTATAAATTAATAAAAAAAATCTTTGCCTGTCGGTTCAACCAGTGGCTCTTTCGATGGCTTCACCCTGATATCGGTATCCGGATGGCACTCTTCTGGTCACGGCGCAGTCGGTATATAGCTGAGGTAAGAGAGAATAAGGATGAAGAACGAATCACAACTCATTCGAAAGAGATCCTGAAAAAAAATCCTGATTTGGATTTCATGATTTACGGACATTACCATTATCCTCTGGATATCTCTCTGACCGATCATACACGTCAAATTGTGCTGGGTGACTGGCTGACCCATTTTACCTATGCCGAATTCGATGGGGAAGAGCTCAAAGTAAAGACGTTTGAATAAAAAAAAGAGGCTGTCTCAAATGTTAGACAGCCTCTTTTTTTTTGTGTAGTTTGTCCTATTCAGGATGAATCGCTTCTACCGGGCAAACATCGGCACAAGCGCCACAATCTGTACACTCATCAGGGTCAATCACATAGATATCTCCTTCTGCAATTGCTTCCACAGGACATTCGTCGATGCAAGAACCGCAAGCGGTGCAATCGTCATTAATAATATAAGCCATGATTTAGGAATTTTATAGACCCGCAGTGCGGGGATTTGTTAAATAAATTGGGTTCTGGCGGCAAAAATATATGATTTTTTACAATACACAAAAGTTTTCACGTTTTTCTTTAATTGATACCACGAAATCTGTAAATTTGTATGATTAAAACAACTCCCATCATGACTAAAAAAAATCGACCAGTTGAAGAACGTGAATCTGTCGTTGTTAAGTTCGTTGGTGATTCCGGAGACGGCATGCAATTAACCGGAAGTCTCTTCTCCGAATCTGCTGCAGAAGCAGGAAATGATCTTGCTACCTTCCCTGATTTTCCAGCTGAAATTCGTGCGCCTCACAATACCATTCCCGGAGTATCCGGATTTCAGGTTCATATAGGCAGTGCAAAGATCTACACCACAGGGGATCTTTGCGATGTGATTGTTGCGATGAATCCAGCCTCTCTGAAAGCAAATCTGAAATGGGCTAAAATAGGAGCTACCCTGTTGGTTGATACAGATGCGTTTGATCTAAAAGCGATCGAAAAGGCGGGATATGAAACGAATCCACTTGAAGATGCTAGTCTTAAAAAATATAATCTGATTAAAGCTCCCATTACATCACTTACCCGGGAGAGCTTGAAAGATTCAGAAGTGGATAATAAAACTGCAACTCGCAGCAAAAACATGTTTGCCCTGGGAATTCTCTATTTTATCTTCGGACGACCACTGGAGCCAACTTTTAAATTTTTTGGCAAGAAATTCAGGAAAAACAAGAAGCTGGCCGAGATCAATAAGATCGTTCTGTTAGCTGGTTACAACTTTGCCGATACAGTTGAGATGATCGAATCGGTCATCCATGTCTCTGCTGCAAAGCTTCAACCAGGCAGATATCGAAACATCACCGGCAATGTCGCCACAGCCTGGGGCCTTCTGGCTGCCGCAGAAAAATCCAAGAGACAACTTTTTCTGGGATCCTATCCGATCACTCCCGCTACAGAAATTTTAATGGAGCTGGCAAAGCATAAATCACTTGGAGCAAAAGTATTTCAGGCTGAAGATGAGATTGCCGGAATCTGTTCAGCCATCGGGGCCAGTTATGCAGGACTGATGGCCTGTACCACTACATCTGGTCCCGGACTGTCACTGAAGGGTGAAGCGATCGGTCTGGCAGTCATCACCGAGCTGCCACTGGTGATCGTCAATGTCCAGCGCGGTGGTCCCTCTACCGGCCTGCCTACCAAATCAGAACAATCTGATCTGATGCAGGCTCTTTACGGACGAAACGGGGAGTGCCCGGTCATCGTGATTGCTGCATCCACATCAGATAATTGTTTTGATTATGCCTTCATGGCTGCCAAATTATCGATGGAGCATATGACCCCATGTATTCTCCTGACTGACGGATATCTGGCCTTTGGCTCTTCCCTGTTCCGTGATCCACGAATGGCAAACTTGCCCTCGATCAAACCGCCGGTTGCCATGGCAAAAGATCCCGATTTCAAACCCTACAAACGAAACCCTGAAACCCTTGCCAGGAAGTGGGCCATCCCCGGTACTGAGGGATTACGGCACAGAGTTGGCGGACTTGAGAAAGAAAATGTCTCCGGTGTCGTCTCCACGGATCCCTTAAACCATCAGAAAATGGTTGACCTACGTCATGAAAAAGTACAAAAGGTAGCCAATTATATCCCTCTTCAGCAGATAGATGGTCCAAAAAGAGGCGACCTTCTGGTGGTCAGCTGGGGAGGCACCTATGGAGCTGTTCATTCAGCAGTTCAGCAGGCGCAAAAAGAGGGCAAGAAAATCAGTCACGCTCATTTCCACTATATCAACCCATTACCAAGGAATACAGAAAAAATCCTGAAAAGCTACAAGAAGATCCTTGTTTGTGAACTGAACTCCGGGCAATTTGTCAACTATCTCCGGATGATTTTTCCGATACCAAATATCCATCAATACAATAAAGTACAAGGACTGCCTTTCATGATGAATGAGCTAACCGACCAATTCAATAAAATCCTGGAGGAGAAATAGATATGGAATATATCAATTCAACCATTGAAAGAACAACCGTTCAACTTGAGAAATCCGACTTTGAAAGTGACCAGATGGTAAAATGGTGCGCGGGTTGTGGCGCTCATGCTATCTTAAACGCTGTTGAACGTGTATTCCCGAAACTGGGATATAAGAAAGAAAATTTCTGCCTCGTATCCGGAATAGGCTGTTCCTCCCGCTTTCCTTATTATGTGAACACATACGGGATCCACGGAATCCATGGACGTGCATTACCTATTGCAACAGGCATGAAAGTAGCCAATCCACATCTAAGTGTCTGGGTAACTACCGGTGATGGCGACTCGCTGGCAATCGGAGGGAATCACTTTATCCATACCATCCGGCGAAACGTAGATTTAAATGTACTGCTTTTTAACAACGAGATCTATGGATTGACGAAAGGACAATATTCACCAACCACACCGATGAATACAATCACCAAAACCAGTCCGCACGGGACCATTGAACATCCTTTCAACATTGGGGAACTGGTGATGGGAGCCCAGGGAACGTTCTTTGCCCGCGTTCCCGATAATGACCTCACGCTCATGACAGAAGCGATGTTTGAATCTGCCAAGCATGATGGCACCTCGATCATCGAGATCCTGCAAAACTGTGTCATCTTTTCTGATAAGGCTCATTTCAGTATCACGGGTAAAGAAAATCGTGATGAGAATATGTGTGTCGTCAGAAATGGTCAACCCATGCTATTTGGCAAGAACCAGGAGAAAGGATTACGGCTGGTTGGAACTGAACTGGAAGTAGTCGAACTGAACAAAAACGGCATTTCTATTGACGATATTCTGATTCACGATCAGTATAATCCCGAACCGTGGATTCATGTTATGCTGGCTAAACTTAGCCCACCCAACTTTCCGAGAGTGTTTGGCGTAATCCGCTCAGCCATGTTCCCTACATACGACGACCTGGTGGAGGATAAGATCAAACTCGGGCAAGCAGGGTCGAATATTAAGAAAATGGACCACCTGCTAAAATCCGGCGAGACCTGGGAGATAAAGTGATTCGGAAGTTTACCTCTTATATTGAAGAGAATGATCTGTTCAATCCGGGGAACCGAATTTTACTTGCGGTTTCAGGAGGATTGGATTCAATAGTAATGACCGAGCTTTTTCAACAATCCGGGAATCCGGTAGGAATTGCTCACTGTAACTTCCAATTGAGAGGTGATGAGTCAGACGGGGATGAAGAGTTTGTACAAAAGATTGCAAAAAAATTCGACATTCCCTTCTTCACAAAACGATTTCCGACAAGCTCCTACGCAAAAGAACGAAAAATCTCTGTTCAGATGGCAGCACGCAAGCTGCGATATGACTGGTTTGAGGAGATCCGGGCAACCAAAGATTTTGATTTTATTGCGACAGCACATCATCACGATGATCAGATCGAAACTCTCTTTATTAACCTGTTGCGTGGAACCGGAATTGCGGGGCTGCATGGGATTCCAGCAAAACAGGGGCATCTTGTCAGGCCACTCCTTTTCGCTTCAAAACAGGAAATTGAAAACCATGCGAAAGCGAAACAGTTATCCTACCGGGAAGACAGCTCAAACACCTCTGTTAAATATAAGCGCAATAAAATCCGCCATCAGCTGATTCCGTTGCTCCATTCCATCCAACCTGATTACGCCGGGAATATCTCCACAACAATCAACCGAATCAGAGATACTGAATCCATCCTGAGACCTTTTATCGTGGAAACGAGCAAGAAGCTGATCCGAAAAAAACAAGACCACTGGGTGATAAATATAGCTATCCTGATGGAATTGCAACCCCTTCAGCCATGGCTCTGTGAGCTGCTGCTTCCATTTGGATTCAATGAAACTACTGTTCATGATCTTGTTTCCCACCTATATGGGGAGAGTGGGAAGTCGTTCTATTCGCCCGAATATCGTATTGTAAAGGATAGAGATAGCCTGATTCTGACACGGAGGCCAAAAACAGAGCAGCCGGAAGATCACGATGAATACATGATTAAAGCAGGAGAAACGGATTGTTATCTGCCTCTCCGGCTACAACTCCAAATACTCGCCCGAACGCCTGATTACCAGATCAGCGGTTCCTGCAACCAGGCCACATTGGATAGAAATAAACTCAGCTTCCCTTTAACCATCCGAAAATGGAAACCCGGAGACTTTTTCCATCCATATGGCATGAACAAACGGAAAAAGTTAAGCGACTTTTTCATTGATGAAAAGATCTCTATCCCTGAAAAAGAGAATACCTGGTTGCTCTGCTCCGGATCCAGAATCATATGGGTCATAGGGCATCGCATTGATCACCGGTTCAGGGTAACAACCCGAACGAAAGATCTGCTGATCATCGACTACCTGCCTCTAACATAAAATTATCTACCTTTGTGCATTCAAACAACTAACATCGTTATCCAATGAAAAAACTTGCTTTAACAAGTCTGGTTTTATTCCTGATTCCCCTGTTCTCATGCACTCAGATACTGGATCCGGTTACCTGGTCTTTTAAGGTCGAACAAACCGATCAGGAAGAAGCTACTTTGTTAATGATTGCCGATGTTGATGAGGGATGGCACCTCTATTCACAGGACATTCCTCCAGGAGGTCCGCTCCCCACTATTTTTGAGTTTGATAAGAATCCGAATTTCAAACTGATCGGAAAAGTAAAAGAGTCTGATGCCATCAAAGAATATGATCCCAACTTTGAGATGCTCCTGAAGTTTTTCGATGGAAAACCTGTGTTTAAACAAAAAATTCAAATCCTTAGCAAGGAGTCATTCAACATAACAGGATATCTGGAATTCATGTGTTGCGACGACACGAAATGTCTCCCCCCTACAGATGTCGACTTTAATTTCAGGATCGAGGGTTCTCAACCAACGACTATTATCGTTGAATCCTTTGAATCCGTGTCTCCTGAAACAGAATCGGAAAATAGTTCGATTTGGACCTTTTTTGTGATCGCACTACTGGCTGGATTTGCCGGGGCACTGACACCATGCGTTTATCCGATGATCCCAATGACCGTCACCTTTTTCCTGAGCAGCAGTAAAAGCAAATTAGGCGCTAAAGTAAATGCGCTCTTTTACGGGCTCTCGATCATTGTAATCTACACCTTGATTGGCGTTCTTGTAACAGTCCTGTTCGGATCAGATTCTATAAAGGATGTCAGTTCAAATTGGATTACAAATATTATTTTCTTTCTTCTTTTTACAGCTTTTGCAGCCTCCTTCTTTGGATTATTTGAAATCGTGTTGCCTTCCAGGTGGACCAACAAATCGGATAAGCAGGTTGATAAGGGTGGCCTGATCGGAACATTTTTTATGGCGCTAACACTCGTGCTCGTTTCATTCTCCTGCACAGCTCCATTTATTGGTGGAATCCTGGTTGAAGCATCCACAGGAAGTATCCTCATGCCTACGATCGGTATGTTTGGGTTTTCGTTAGCCTTTGCGTTGCCATTCACCATATTGGCTTTTTTCCCTTCCTGGTTAAGCAAGATGCCCAAATCGGGTGGCTGGTTGAATTCAGTGAAAGTCGTTCTTGGATTTGTGATTCTTGCCCTGGGTATGAAATTCCTGCTGGTGCCAAACCAGGCTTTGGGATGGGGCCTTACCCGTGAGCTCTTCATCGCCATCTGGATTGTACTGTTTACATTGATGGGATTCTACTTGCTGGGTAAAATCAAGTTTTCGCACGATAGTGATGTGAAATACATCAGCGTTCCACGGCTATTGTTGATTATCGTTACATTTACATTTGTAGTTTATCTCCTGCCAGGTATGATTGGAGCTCCTCTTCGTGCGGTTTCTGCATTCTTGCCTTCCGAGTCATCCTTTAATCTGGTAGAGATTATCAGTGAAAAAAGAGGAGGCCCCATCATATCTGATTATGAAACTATCCTTTGTGAAGAGCCCAAACATGGGGATAAGTTCAAATTTCCTCATCGATTACAGGGATATTTTGATTATGAGCAAGGTATGCGGTGTGCAAAAGAGCTGAACAAGCCTGTCCTCATCGACTTTACCGGACACGGATGCGTCAACTGCAAGGTGATGGAAAGAAGTGTCTGGCCTGATGATGAAGTGTTAAAACGGTTGCGGGAAGATTACATCATCATCGCTCTTTATGTTGACGACAGAACAGAACTTCCGGAAGAAGAGTGGATCACATCCACCGTCGACGGGAAAGTGAAGAAGACTATCGGAAAGAAAAATGCCGATTTTCAGGTTGACCGCTTCAACGTCAATGCCCAGCCTTATTATGTATTGCTGGACACAAATGAGAATATGTTGGTGCAACCCAGGGCATACGGTAAAGATATCGATGGCTTCGTTGAGTTTCTTGACAGAGGGAAAGAGGCCTTTTACAAAAATCAAAAACACCCAACCAAATGAAAACCATTTTCTCAACTCTTGGACTCCTGCTATTCATATCTTCAACTCTTACCGCCCAGCTTTTTACTGCCATCCCGGTTACGGTTCAGCAATTAAACAACAGCAGCGCAGCCTGGGGAGATTATGACAACGACGGCAAACCTGATGTGATGATCAACGGCGGATACACCGACCTGGTCTTCACCGGGCTGGACGGATTTGGTGTCCCCACAACCCATATCTATTCAAATAATCTTGGATTTGGGGTGTTCGCAACAAATACCGCTCCTGAAATGCCTGAAGGACTTTCAGCCAGTACAAGTGGGAATAGTGTAACGTTAAATTGGGAGAGAGCAATCGATGCCCAAACGCCATCCAAAGGACTGAGTTACAATCTTTACCTCGGCACCTCATCAGCTTTACCTGATGTGGTTTCACCAAATTCAGGTCTTACATCCGGCATCCGGCATCTGGCACTACTAGGTAACACTAGCCAGGATACCAACTGGACCATCAGCGACCTGGAAGACGGGGATTATTTCTGGAGTGTTCAAACCATCGACAACGGCTTCATGGGTAGTCTTTTCAGTCCGGAGCAAACCTTCAATATCAATGCAGTCGGGATCAGGGGTACCGAACTGACCAAAGAATTCTCAATCTATCCGAATCCGGTTAAAGATCGTCTCTTTGTCTCATCCAGTCAAACTGAGAGATTCGATATCAGAATCTACTCTGTAGCAGGTAAGATGGTTTTATCTACTTCCATACAGGGAAGTCCATCAGTGATTGATATATCTGACTTATCAGCCGGAGTCTATATGGTCAGATTCATTACAACTTATCAAACCCAGGTAATTAGATTCATAAAAAAGTAAGCTTTCGGGGAATTTTTGCAGGTTGCTTCACTTCTCCAACTCCGCGAAATACTTAAAGAAATATGGAAGGGTTTCAATCCCCTTAAAAAAGTTCTCTAAGGGATAGTTCTCATTTGGTGAGTGGATCGCATCTGCCTCCAGTCCGAATCCCATCAGAATGGACTTTACACCAAGAATCTGCTCAAATGTAGAGATGATCGGAATGCTCCCACCACTCCTGACCGGAACAGGTATCTTCCCGAAAGTTGCTTCCATCGCTTTACTGGCAGCCCGGTAACCGTTGATATCAATCGGCGACACATAGGCCTGTCCGCCGTGTAATTCTTTCACTTTCACGGTGACCGTTTCTGGTGCAATCGAGATAAAATGCTTTTCAAAAAGTTCAGCAATCTTTTCGTGCTTTTGATTAGGAACAAGTCTCATCGAGATTTTCGCATAGGCTTTGGAAGGAAGGACGGTTTTGGATCCCTCCTGTGTATAGCCACTCCAGATTCCATTTACATCCAGAGAGGGGCGAATACCGGTTCTCTCACGTGTGGTATATCCTTTTTCGCCACTCACAGCTGCCACATCTATTGCCTTTTTGTATGCTTCTTCATCAAATGGGGCATTAGCCATTAACTTCCGCTCTTCTTCACTAATTACCTGCACATCATCATAAAATCCCGGAATGGTAATCCTGCCATCGTCATCCATAAGAGAGGCAATCATCTTTGTTAGTACATTCGCTGGATTGGCCACGGCTCCACCAAAAAGGCCTGAATGAAGATCGTGACCCGGGCCGGTCAGCTCTACCTGCATGTATGCCAGGCCCCGTAAACCAATAGTGATGGACGGGCAATCCAGGGATATCATACTTGTATCAGAAGCGAGGATGATATCCGATTTCAGCATCTCTTTGTTCTCCATGCAAAAAGCAGAAAGGCTGGGTGATCCGATCTCCTCTTCCCCTTCAATCATAAACTTGACATTACACGGCAACGTATCGGTTCTCACCATGAACTCAAATGCTTTGGCATGCATGAAACCCTGACCTTTATCATCATCTGCACCACGTGCATAGATCTTTCCGTTTCTGACTTCCGGCTCGAAAGGTGAAGATTCCCATAAACTAACCGGGTCAACAGGCATCACATCATAATGCCCATAAACAAGAACAGTTGGCAGGGAGGTATCTATGATTTTTTCACCATAAACAACCGGGTTTCCTTTGGTAGGGATAACTTCTGCCTTATCTGCGCCAGCATCCCTGATCGCTCTCTTCCAGTATTCAGCGGCATTCACCATATCCTCTTTATGCTCTTTTTGGGAGCTGATAGAGGGAATCCGGATCAATTCAAAAAGCTCCTGGAGGAAACGATCTTTATTCGATTCAATATACTCTTGTACAGTCATAATTCTCTTTAAAAAATTTTGCAGCAAAGGTATAGAATTAAGCCGTATTTTTGTATACTATTCTCAGATATTCAGTGAATCTTACAAGATGGACGAATATTCATATTTAAACAGCCTGGATAATTCCGTATTTGAGGAGCTTTACGAACAGTTCAAAAGCGATCCGGATTCCGTTTCTGAAAGCTGGAGGAAATTCTTTGAGGGCTTTGAATTCAGTCAGATTAATTACAAAACAAGGAAAGAAAAAACCTCCCTCATCCCCGGTGAATTTTTAGTCATGAACCTGATCCGGGGATACCGGGAGAGGGGACATCTCTTCACCAAAACCAATCCGGTCCGGATTCGTAGAAAATATACTCCCACGCTCGATCTTAAAAATTTCGGTTTGAATGACAAAGAGCTGCCCAGCATATTCCAGGCTGGAAATGAGATCGGGATTGGAAATGCCCCGCTGAAGAACATTCTTGAGCACCTGAAACGAACCTATTGCCAATCGATTGGTGTGGAATACATGTATATTCGGAAACCCGGGATCATTGATTGGCTCAAACAGAAAATGGAGTCGACACAGAACACGCCTCTCTTTTCTGGTGAAGAAAAATCTCATATTCTCTCTAAGCTTACTGAGGCTGTACTTTTTGAGAAGTTCATCCATAAAAAATTCCCTGGCCACAAAAGCTTCAGTCTTGAAGGGTGTGAATCATTGATCCCGGCGCTGGATACCCTGGTCAGTCATGGCAGAGAGCTGGGGAACGAAGAGTTTATCTTCGGGATGGCTCACCGGGGCCGGTTGAATGTGCTGGCTCACATCATGCAAAAACCCTATTCCCAAATATTCTCCGAATTTGAAGGAAAAGAATACAGTGATGAACAACTACTTGGAGATGTCAAATACCACCTGGGCTTTTCCACTGAGATCCACGCTGAAGATGGCAGTCCGATCCACCTTACTATGTGTCCGAATCCTTCTCACCTCGAAGCAGTAGATCCGGTGGTGGAGGGCCTCACCAGGGCATTCATCGATAAGATGTACCGGGGTAACTCCGACCGGATATCTCCGGTACTGATCCACGGTGATGCTTCGATATCCGGACAGGGTATCATCTATGAACTTTTGCAGATGTCAGATCTCAACGGGTATTCGACAGGTGGAACTGTACACCTTGTGATTAATAACCAGATCGGCTTCACGACCAATTATCTCGATGGCAGATCAAGCACTTACTGTACTGATGTAGCCAAGACAATACAGGCCCCAATTTTTCATGTCAATGCTGATGATGTTGAAGCTGTTGTTTATACTGTAAAACTGGCCATGGAGTTCAGGCAAACTTTCCGGAAAGATGTCTTTATCGACCTGCTCGGTTACAGGAAATATGGCCACAACGAAAGTGATGAACCCCGGTTCACACAACCCATCCTCTACAAGATTATTGAGAAACACGCTGATCCGCTTGAAATCTATCTTAACAAACTGGAAGCAGAGGGAAGCCTGGAAAAAATGGACGTGCGGTTCATCCGCCAGAATATCAGCGAAAAACTGGATCAGAGTTTTGAGAAGTCGAAAAAAATAGAGAAAGCAGATATTGCACATTTTCTTGACACCTATTGGAAGGATATTAAAAAGGCAGAAGCAAACGATTTCATTAAATCACCCAAAACAGGAGTGCCTAAGAAAGTATTGGTAGATATCGGGCAAAAGATCACATCTCTGCCTGAAGGAGTACCCTTTTTTCGAAAAGTGGTTAAGTTGCAAAACGACCGGAAAACGATGCTGGAAGCAGGTTTGCTCGACTGGGCCATGGCAGAACTCCTTGCCTATGGGTCGTTGCTTAGAGAAGGGCATCCGGTTCGCCTCAGCGGACAAGATTCCAAGCGTGGGACCTTTTCTCACAGGCATGCTGTACTTACTATCGAACAATCAGAAGAGAGCTACATTCCACTGGATCATCTTTCAGACAACCAGGCCGGATTTCATGTCGTCAACTCTCCCTTGTCGGAGTATGGCATACTTGGTTTTGAATATGGCTATGCCCTGGGGCGTCCGGAGGCGTTAACCATCTGGGAAGCACAATTTGGCGACTTCAACAACGGCGCACAGGTAATCACAGACCAATACATCTGCTCGGCAGAAGAAAAGTGGCGGGTGATGAACGGACTGGTGATGTACCTCCCGCATGGCTTTGAGGGCCAGGGGCCGGAGCATTCAAGTGCCCGGATCGAACGCTACCTCTCCCTGTGCGGCCATCTGAACATCCAGGTGGTGAATCCCACCACCCCGGCAAATTTCTTCCACCTTATCCGTCGCCAGCTTCATCGCAAAATCAGAAAACCCCTGGTGATCTTCACACCAAAAAGCCTGCTTCGTCATCCCCAATGTATCTCCCCTTTGGATGACTTTATCTATGAGCGGTTTCAGGAGGTCATCGACGATCCTTTAACAGATCCGGCGACAACAAAAAAACTAGTATTCTGCTCAGGGAAACTCTTTTACGATATCCTTCAGAAACGGGAAGAAATAGGCAACGAAGATATCGCAATCATCAGAATAGAGCAGCTCTATCCATTTCCGATAACACAATTGTCCGGTATCCTGAAGAGATATCCAAATGCAAACAGGTTTGAATGGGCTCAGGAAGAGCCGGCGAACATGGGCCCATGGAATTTTGTAAACCAGAGCTTCAAAGGTGTAAACTTTCATTGTGTAGCTCGTCCGCCAAGTGGGAGTACGGCAACCGGGTCATCAAAGCTGCATAAGATCCAGCAAAACCTGATAGCTGAAAAAGCACTGGATCTTTGCAAATGTGAACACGAATATGGATCCTGTAAACTCGAATGTGTTGAAACAGATTTATTTACGTCAATCAGGTAACGTCGTCCTAAAAATGGATTCATCACATCCAGTATCGATTTGTTCCGTATTTTTGCAACGCAAAAGAAGAATTCTACGTAAACTGTAATCATGATAGAGATCATTGTACCCAGTCCGGGTGAATCAATCACACAGGTCCAGATTGCCAACTGGCTGGTTGAAGATGGTGAAATTGTCGAGAGAGATCAGGAGATCGTTGAGATAGATTCGGATAAAGCTACATTCCCTCTCTCTTCTCCTGTTGACGGCATATTAACAACCAACATAGAAGAAGGAGAAACTGTAGCTGTTGGTGCAGTAATCGCAACGGTTGAAGAGCTCGAAGTCAAAAAAGGGACAGAGGAACAGAGGGACACAGGCACTACCTCTTCCATCACCAGAAATGTCATTTCGAGCGAAGCGAAGCAACACGATTCACCCCATACGTCTAACGTCTCACATCTCACGTCTCACGATTTAAACGCCACTCCCCTCGCAAAAAAGATCATCGAAGAGAAAGAGATTACTTATTCCGCAATCACTGCTGCTTTCCCTGGGAAAAAGATTACGCGCAAAGAAATTAATGCCTTTATCGCAAACCGGAAAGAAACGAAGAATGAATTTGCTTTTTCAGGTGACAGGACAGAAGAACGGAAAAAGCTATCCCCCCTCCGGTTAAAACTCGCAGAACGACTCGTGGCTGTTAAGAACGACACTGCAATGCTTACCACTTTCAACGAGATCAATATGAGGAAAGTGCTGGAGGCGAAGGAGAAATACACAGATATATTGAAAGAAGAGTTCGGTGTGGGAATAGGCCTGATATCGCTCTTTACCAAAGCTGCCACCCAGGCTCTGCAGGAGCATCCTCAAGTGAATTCGATGATGGACGGAGATGAGCTCATCACACCTAATTACGTTGACATGGGCATCGCGGTCAGTGCACCTAAAGGTCTTATGGTTCCGGTCATTCGCAATACGGAGTCGCTCAGTTTGATTGAAATCGAGATATACATCAAAGAGCTGGCTGAAAAAGCCCGTAACAACCGGATCAGCATCGACGATTTGAAAGGTGGAACCTTTACCATAACCAATGGAGGTGTATTTGGCAACCTGATGTCAACCCCTATTCTGAATCCACCGCAAAGTGGTATTCTGGGTATGCACAAAATTATGGATCGCCCGGTTGCAATCAATAACAAAGTGGAAATACAGCCCATGATGTATACCGCTCTCTCATATGATCACAGGATTATTGACGGAAAAGACGCTGTCGAATTCCTGATTAAGATTAAAGAGTTGATCGAAGAGCCTGAAATAATGTTAACTGCCGATGAGGATCTCAATCGGATCCTACTCGATATCTGATACTTGCATGAGAACACACGTTGATTTTCTTATCATTGGATCGGGAATTGCCGGTCTGACCTACGCCCTGAAAGTTGCCGAGCATGGAAAGGTTTGTATTGTCACCAAGAAAAAGATGGACGACACAGCCACCAGTTATGCTATGGGTGGAATAGCTGCTGTAATGTATAACCCGGATTCATTTGAGAAACATATCCAGGATACCATCTCTGCAGGTGATGGATTATGCAATGAAGAGGTTGTCAGGTTGACCATTACTGAGTCCACAGAAAGGATCAAGGAGTTGATTACATGGGGGGCAAAATTTGACAAGACACAATCGGGCCGTTATCACCTCGCTAAAGAGGGAGGGCATTCTGAACACAGGGTGCTCCACCATAAAGACAGCACCGGGAAAGAGATTGAAGATACCCTTATCGATCAGATCAGAAAGCATCAAAACATCGAGATACTTGAGAACCACTATGCCATCGATATTCTTACCGAGCACCATTTGGGTGTAGAGGTAAACATCCATACGGCAGATGTGACATGTTTTGGCGCATATGTCCTGAACCCAAAAACCCGCCTCGTTGACACAATCCTGGCAAAGTCAACACTGGTAGCCACTGGTGGAGCCGGAAACATTTACAGCAATACGACCAATCCAACCATCGCTACAGGCGATGGTATAGCTATGGTCTACCGGGCCAGAGGTGTGATTGAAAACATGGAGTTCGTCCAGTTTCATCCTACGGCGCTCTACGATCCGAAAGAACGCCCATCTTTTTTGATCACTGAAGCTTTGCGTGGTTTTGGCGGTATCCTGAAGACCTTCGACGGAAACGAGTTCATGCATAAATACGATGATCGTTTGTCGCTGGCTTCCCGGGATATAGTTGCCAGGGCGATTGACAATGAGCTGAAGATCAGCGGTGAGGATTATGTCTATCTTGATTGCCGGCACCTTGATAGAAATGAACTGATCCGTCAGTTTCCAAGGATCTACGCGAAATGTCTAAGCCTAGGAATTGACATCTCACGTGATATGATTCCGGTTGTTCCAGCTGCCCATTATATTTGTGGTGGCATCAAAACGAATGAATTCGGTCAGTCAACAATCCGGAACCTGTATTCTTCCGGAGAGTGTGCCAGTACAGGAATGCATGGAGCAAACCGTCTCGCATCGAATTCACTTCTGGAATCAGTAGTCTTTTCGCACCGGGCCAGTGAACATGCCATCTCACGTGTTGGAAGCATCGATTTTTGCGATGCGATCCCAGACTGGGATGCAGAGGGCATGGTACTTACCGAGGAGATGATTCTGATCACCCAGTCACAAAAAGAGCTCCAGGCAATCATGAGCAGCTATGTCGGGATTGTACGATCCAATTTGAGATTACAACGAGCCATCGACAGGCTTGTCCTACTCTATGAAGAAGCCGAAGATCTCTACAATAAATCGATTCTTACTCCTCGTATCTGTGAGCTGCGAAATATGATCAACGTAGCATACCTGGTAATTAAACAGGCTATCGCACAAAAAGAAAACAGGGGATTACACTACTCACTGGATTATTCAACTACAAGAAACTGATATATAGTAGCAGCTACCGTTGATTGGATCAGAAGCTGTAATGAAATCAGGTATATCTATTCAATACCGAGTTTCGCCTTTACCTGAGGCATTAGGTCATCAGAGGGTTCCGAATAGAGAACCACATCTTCGATGGAATTCAATACATAGTTGTATCCAAGCTCTTTCGCTACATCGGAGACAGCCTGCTTGGCTTCATTAATCAGTGGTTGAAGCATCGCGGCTTGTTTGTTCTGGAGCTCCTGCTGAGCCTGTTGCTGGAATGCATCTATCCGTTCCTGCAATTGAGCCAGTTCCTGTTCTTTATTCTGTTTAATGATATCAGACATGCCAGCGGACTTGCTCTGGTAATCGAGGTATTTGTTCTCGAACTCAACGCGCATTTGGTCCATCTGGTCAGTAAGTGTCTGCTGATACTCCTGAAGGGCGATCCGCACAGAGTCGATTCCCGGCATGGATTGTAGAAGCTCATTGAAGTTAACATGTCCTATCTTCTGAGGAGTCTGTGCCTGAGAAGATATAGCAATGCCAATAAAGAGAGCAATAACGGCAATGATCTTGGTTACTTTTTTCATTTTTTTCTGGTATAATGTGTATTTACGTTTGGGTTCGCAAAAATAGGAAAAATATGAATACTCACATATTCCTGCTATTGATTATTTCTTTTTACCTCCTGGTGTTTTCCCTCCTGATGTTCTCCCTCCTGATGATTGATTTCGGGTTCGTGAGCCCATAGCGGCTCCGAGTTGATCCAGAACATCATCACTGATATCATATTTCGGATTGGCATACATGATGGTCAAACTACCTGCTTTATCAAAGATCACTCCATAGTTATAATCTTCAGCAATCGTTTGAATGGCGTTATAGATCTTCTCCTGGATAGGTTTGACTAGCTCCTGACGTTTCTTAAACAACTCGCCATCCTTTCCGAAATATTTACGCTGGAAATTCTTGGCTTCCCGTTCCAGATCAATGATCTCCTTTTCTTTCTTAGTCTTCATATCTTCAGGAAGCAAGACTGATTGCGCCTGATAATCTTGATACATCTTCTCCACTTCGGCAAACTTTTCTTCAATATCCTTCTGCCATTGTATGGAGAGCTCATCGATCTGCGCTTGTGCCTCCGCATATTCAGGAATGTTATCAAGGATATACCTGGTATCTACATAAGCAACTTTTTGTGCTTGCAAAGCGGCCGTGATTACCATCAGACCAGCAATAACCAATACAATCTTTTTCATAATTATGATTTTTATTATTTGCTTTTCACGATTCACCTTTCACAATTTCTCAATCAAGTGACGAGTTAATGGAGAAGTGAAACTGACTTCCATTTGCTCCCGGCACACCAGGAACGGCATCCAGACCGTAACCCCAATCGAGTCCAAGCAAGCCAAACATCGGCAGGAAAACCCTGACTCCCAGTCCAACCGAACGGTAAAGGTTAAAGGGATTGACATCTTTCCATCTGAGCCAGTCATTACCTCCTTCCACGAAAGCGAGTGCATAGATCGTAGCGCTGGGATTCAGGGAGATCGGGTATCGGAGCTCAAGTGTGTTTTTTGTATAGACTGTCCCGCCAATAGTAGCCGGATATCCTGGTGTTAACGAATTGTTTGCATATCCTCGCATACCGATCAGTTCTCTGCCATCCATGTTGTTGTAACCGGTTAGACCATCACCTCCGAGGTAAAACCGTTCAAAAGGTGTCACCCCAAGATTTGAGTTATAGGCCCCCAGGTAGCCAACCTGAATCCTCGGTGATAGGACCAGTTTCCCGATCACATTGATATACCAGGAGCCCTTGAATTTGATTTTATAATACTCTACCCATTTAAAACGCTCATGGTAAGGAAGTGTATCGTAATCAATATTTCCACTCCGGAAGAGACTGTATGGAGGAGTCAGTTCAAGGGTCACGGCCATCTCTGATCCGACTTGTGGAAAGATAGGATTATCGATGGAGTTTCTGGAAAGCATGACTGAATATGAGAGGGCATTATAGACTCCGTTACCACCTCCAAAAGTAAAGATGGCAGAGTAGTTATGGGTATTATACCGGAAATAGTTGATGCTGTTGTAGAGAGCGAAATAATCATCAGGCCATCTCAACTGGGTTCCTAATCCAAGAGATATCCCGTCGATCTTAAAAAATCCGTAGAGGGAATCACTTTTGTTCAGGCCGTTGCTGTATTTGGAGTGGACATAAGATAAACTAAGCGCCAGCGGTTTCCTTCCTCCCAGCCAAGGCTCAGTAAAGGAGAAGCTATAACTGAAATATCCCTTTCCGTATGTTTGAACACGTAGACTCAGTTTTTGTCCATCACCCGATGGGATCGGCCTCCAGGTTTTGAAATTGAAGATATTCCTGAGGGAGAAATTGTTAAACGAAAGACCCAGGGTTCCGATAATCCGGCCATACCCCCAGCCACCGGAGAGTTCAATCTGATCTGCTGACGTCTCCTCAACGATGTATTCGATATCTACCGTTCCATCCTCTTGATTTGGGATAACATTTGGGGTTAGCTTCTCGGCATCGAAATACCGAAGCTGTGCAAGTTGACGCTGCGAACGGATCAACCTGTCGCGACTGAATAGCTGACCCGGACGTGTTTGCACTTCGCGGAGAGCCACATGATCATTAGTCTTGGTATTCCCGGTAATTGTGACCTTGTTAACTGTTGCCTGTTTCCCTTCGTGCATCCTGATCTCTAAATCGATAGAGTCGTTTTCGACACGTACCTCCACCGGGACAACATCAAAAAACAGATATCCATCATCCATATATAACGAACGTAAATCGCCCCCACTGGGATCATAACTCAATGCAGCTTCCAGCGCCTCTTTGTTATATACATCTCCGGGTTTCACTTTGAGATACCGGGCGAGATGGCGATCGTTGTATTTAGTATTTCCTATCCATGTGATTTTACGGATATGGTATTTGGGACCTTCTTCCACCCAGATATCAACGTTGATCGTATTGTCTTCATTCCTGGTGATTGTATCAGCAATGATCCGCGCATCGCGATATCCCAATGAATTGTATTTGGAAATCAGCTTGAACTTATCCTCTTCATAATCTTCCGGAATGAATTTGGAAGCCTTGAAAATGCGTATCCGAACCGTGTTGAATGCATGTTGCTGTATGATGCTCGCAATCTCTACGAAGTCGATCCGATATATTGCTTTCATTGACTCCCAGATAACCATGTCCAACCCATCCATCGGGTTGAATATCGCCATCTCCTTGGTGTTTTTAAACGCACCGGAAATCTGCTCTTTTGTAAGATGCTTACTCCCATGAACTTGCATTTGGTATACTTTCACCCTGCCATTCCGACTGATATCAATGATCATTGTTACCGAATTACCCGCTTCTGAATCCTTCTTCAATTTGATTTCAACATCTGCATTGAGAAAACCTTTTCCCTCATAGTACCTTTTAATAATATTTGTAGTCTTGATGATCAGATTATCAGTCACATAATCCCCTTTCACGAGACGGATCTTGTCCCGGATGTTGTCTGCATCAGACTTCTTAATCCCGGTGAAAGAAAACTTGGATAAGCGGGGGCGTTCTTTCAGGTATATATCCAGAAAAACCTGATTCCCAATTATATTGGTTACACTGATACGTATATCTTCAAAGAGTCCCTGGCTCCATAGTTTCTTGATCGCCTGGGTGATTTTATCTCCCGGTACCTTGATATGATCACCCACAGTCAGGCCCGACAGCATGATCAGAACATTTGCATCGAGAAACTTAACGCCACTTACAGTTATCCCTCCAATCTCATAATCTTTGATTTTGCTGTAGTCAACATTCATCTCTCCAAGTGAGACCTGGGCCATCAAAGGATGCATGAGGATACCTGACAAAATGAGAATGATGAGTACTCTTAGCTTCATGTAGTTTTATGCTTCTTTTTGACTTCCAATCCGTTTATCTGTTCACTTGTCAGGCCAAATCTCCGTTCGCGATGCTGGAATTCCAGGATGGCTTTAAAAAATTCCTCTTTGGTAAAATCGGGCCACAAAACCGGGGTGAAATATAACTCAGCATAAGCGATCTGCCAAAGCAGGAAATTGCTGATCCGATACTCCCCGCTGGTCCGGATAAGAAACTCCGGATCTGGGAAGTCTGTCGTAGTCAGGCTTGCAGTTACTGTGTGTATATCAATCTCTTCTGGCTTCAGCTTTCCGGCAGCTACCCTAACAGCGATTTCTCTGGCAGCTTCAACGATCTCCCAGCGTGAACTGTAACTGAGCGCCAGTATCAGTGTCAGTCCGGTATTGACTGACGTTGTCTGAATCGCCTTTTTCAGTTCGCGTTGGCTTTTCACTGGCAACGATTTCAGATCACCGATTGCTTCAAGCCGGATATTATTGTCCATCAGGGTCTTCATCTCATCATGAATCGATCGAACCAGTAATCTCATCAATGCATCAATCTCATATTTAGGCCGATTCCAGTTCTCGGTTGAGAATGCATACATCGTCATGTACTTGATGCCCAACTCAGCTGCAGCTTCTACTGTATCACGAACAGCGCCAACACCTTTCTCATGCCCTTTCACCCGGGTAAAACCCTGCCTCTTTGCCCATCTCCCATTGCCATCCATGATCACAGCCACGTGAACCGGCAATTTCTTCCTGTTGATCTGCTCCTTTAACTCCATGAAATTATGGTCACATCAATTATTATATACATCCCGGCACTTCTTTCCACCGTCGAGTGCAAATTTATAAGTAATTGTAACACCGAAAAAAGAATACCAGTCCTGATTTCGAGAGTTCCCTCTCTGCATCCCCGGCTTGTGACTTAATGTTGGGTCGGAGAGATACTGTTGTGGATCATTTCGATCAATAGCAGGCCCGTCTAAATAATAGGTTTTACTTGCATCATCCAGGTAATCGGAGAATGTTTTATGCAACTCCCAGAAGGCTGTGATTCCAATCTTCCGGCTTACACCATATTTTACACCCAGTCCGAATGGAATATTTAAACTTATCAAAGAGTATGGCTTTCGCCCCTCATACCCAGCCTGTTGACCCTCGGTTCCTAATGGTTGTAGCTCCGTGCCTTCTGAAGAGGGCTTGAAGAAAAACATACCGATTCCGACATACACATAAGGTGTGATGAAATTTCGTTTACTTCCGGTAAAATAGGGCATGAAATTGAATTCTGCAACAGCAGAGATATCGGTAACCGGACTCGAAAACTGAATGTTCCTGTCGGGAAGGAACCAGGAGTCGGCAGAGTTTCCAACCACTTTTCCCCGGTAACCGCTCAACTTGACAGCCCACCTGTCATCAAAATTATAACGAGCAAGAACACCGTAAGCGATTCGTGTCCCCTGAAAGTGAATGGACGGGTTAAGATCACCCAGATAATAAGAGCCACCACCAAATAGACCTACTTCAAGATCCTGGGCGTTCCCGAAAAAAAGAAAAACAATGGTAAAAAGTGTAATCAAAGAAAGTCTCATACCCATTTACAAACAAAACACTTTAACGCTAAAATCCTGAATTTATTGAGGTGTTAAACAACTTTAGTTTCTTGCATCCAGTCCCCAGTTAAGTTTTTCCCGGATGGTCTTAAAAAAATGACGCCCGGGTAATCGAACCAGCTGGATCGAAAAGCCGGCTTTTGTAATCGTCAGTTCAACGCTTGTCCGCACTTTTTCTTTCCTTGAATCCAGGGCCACAAAAAACTCTTCCCCATTTCCTTTGACAACAATCCTGATCAGGCTATCATCGCGAACCACAATAGGCCTGACGGTCAGGTTATGACTAGCAATGGGTGTGATGACAATGTTCGCGGAACCCGGAGTCACAATTGGGCCGGTACAACTCAATGAGTATGCAGTAGATCCGGTAGGTGTACATACGATTAATCCATCTGCCCAGTAAGAGTTGAGGAATTCATCGTTGATATAAGTCTGAATGGTCAGCATGGTCTGAAGATCGCTCTTATAGATCGTCATATCATTCAATGCGCAGGGAAAATCACCAAACAACCCATCCTTTGAATGAAGCTCCAATAATATCCTGTCTTCCAGAGTATACTTGTTATGAATGATGTCATCCAGTGCAGAGGTAATCTCATCTTTTGAGATACTGGACAGAAATCCTAATCTTCCCATGTTTACCCCAATAATAGGGATTCCGCTGTTGCCGATCAGAGCAACAGCATCGAGAATGGTACCATCACCACCAATCGAGCAAAGAAAATCTACCTTCCCGCAAATATCAGACGGACCAAGGAACACTTCAGGCGGTTTAGTAAAACGGACCCGCCCTTCCAGAAGTTGATAAAACGGTTGGAAAATGTAGGTAGTTCCATTTACCTCACCAAGTTTGTTTGCAAACTCCTGAAGGTAAGGAAGCATCTGGTCAGTGATGGTATGGCCAAATAGGGCTAAATTCATGGATAGTTCTGAATTTCAAGGCGCAAAGATACTTCAATTTTCCAGAAAATCCAATGGGTCTATATGGGCGCGATGAAATGGATATAGATACCCGGTTCACCCAGTGAATTGAGAGCAAAATTAAGGTCCAGTACGATGTCGTAATAGGTAATGAAATCGATGCTGAGTCCATATCCGGCCAGAAAGGTGTTCACCAGGTTGTTATTCTGCTTGACATACGATACCGGATTCCCAACATATCCTGCATCTATAAAGAGGTTAAGAAAAAGGCCGTATGGAATCACACTGAATTTCGGGCTTGAGATAAAGGAGAGCTTTCCTAAACGTGGCTTGATCAGGGCAAATTTCACATTGGTTTTCAGCAGTGCAAACCAGGGTCCGTTAATGGTATAATACTCAAATCCACGGATGAAATCACGACCATACCCTAACCCCCGTTGAAGAAAAAACGGTTGTTCATCAGGGCACGACCACTTCGCAGTAAGACCGGAAGCCAGGTACCAGCGCTCAGTGAGCTTCCAGTACTTCCTGAAAGCCGACTGAACCGAAAACATGTGAACCGGCCTGGATGAAAAGCCGTGGTTAACAAGTATCACATCAAAATAGTATCCTTTCAGCGGATAGTACATCATATCCCGGTGATCGAGCTTGAATTTGTAATAGAGTGAGAAAAACGATTGGTCGCTTGTGCTGTCGGTGAGGTAGCCAGGAATCTTTAACAGGGTATCAGCAAATTTATAGTAATCATAGCTCAGCATAAGGAGATGATGGCTATACAGGTTGGGGCGGAAATATCCTTCAACGAAACCATGTGCTTGTTTCTGCAGGAAGTGAGAGGTCGTATCGATATAATCGCTTTTATTATTCGTTGTACTAACGATAAGGGATCGATTCAGGCTAAAGTCCCCGCCAAATCCAAATCCCCATGTCTGTTTTTTATTCAGGTAGGGAGTCTGGTATGTGAATCCGTATCTCTGGTTGAATCCAAGGTGGACCAGCAGGGTCAGGGTTTCATTCCTTCCCCGGGCATTATTGAATTTGAAATTCAATCCCCACGTCAACTTTCTGAAATCAAAGGTCTCCAACCAGGCATTGATGTTTCGATTCGGAAACTCCACGTAAGGAATGGGCCAGATATACCAACGCTCGATCACTCTGACCGTCACGTCAAGATGATCCGGACGGTCAGGGATTGCATGGGTATCTATCTCCACAAAGTTGAACAACGATGTGTTAAAGACATTCTCTTTGCTTTTACTGAGTAACTCAGGCAACCCGGACAGGGCAATGGTATCTCCGGCAACAAACTTCAACTCCCTCAGGATAATCTTTGGCCGGGTGATCTTATTCCCCTCCAGCGTAATCCGATCGATAATTGCAACTCCCGTGGTGTCAGGTTGGCCCTGTATCTGGATGACACTTATGAGCAGCACTATTCCGGTCGCCAATAAACGTCTCATGGCCGGATTTCAGATATTGAGGTAATTCATCAACGAATCAAACCGCTCCTGGATCGTTTCGGAGTAAGCATCCTTATTGGAATAACTTGCTTTGATAATGTAATCGTACCGTTTGAATGTCTGGAGGATGGAGCCGATATCAAGTTTGCTGATCTTCAATGTAACTTCGAGTTTGGTAGAGTCGGGATAGGAGGTGATGTATGAACTCAGTACTTTGGCTTCGTTTGCTTCCACAATCTGGGAAAGTTGCGCCAGCGAGTAATCCTTATCGTTGATTTCCAGAATAATGATACTTCCCTGAGTATCGATGGATGTGATCCCGGCCAGATGATGGACCAGGTTCGCCAGCGTGATCACACCCAGGTATGAGTCCTTATCATCAAGAACAGGTATCAGGGTTAGCTTCATGTTGGCGAATGTCTGAATGACATCGTAAATGGGTTGATTCTCTTTCACATAAGCGCCACTGAGTGAAAGTGCAAAATTTCCCAATGGATCATCGACTGTGTTCATATTAAAGATGTCCGTATCAGAAATCATCCCCAGAAAGCTGGTATTATTTACGATAGGAAGATGTGACACCCTGTACTCATCCATCACACTAAGCGCGTGGGCACCACTATCAGAGGTTTTCAGAGGGATCAGAGAGTCACTGATCAGGTCGCGGGCGATCATAATCGAACTTATCTTTTGTTGTCGTCATTAAGAATGCTAAGATAGCTATTATATCTGAGCTGGCTGATCTCCCCTCTCTCCAGAGCCTGCTTTACAGCGCATCCCGGTTCATGAATATGGGTGCAATTGCTGTACTGACACTGTGGAAGCAAACGGTCCATTTCCGGGAAGCATCTGGGGATCTCATTCTCTTCGAAATGAACCAATCCAAACTCTTTGATGCCCGGTGTATCTATGATAAATCCACCATCTGCCAGATCATACATCTCGGCAAAGGTAGTCGTATGCATCCCTTTGCGATGCACCTCAGAGATCTCTCCGATCCGTGGATCCAGCTGTGGATCGATGGCTTTGATTAGTTCCGATTTGCCCGATCCGGAGTGGCCGGAGAACAGACTGACCTTATCCCTGACCAGGTCTCTGATCTGTTCGACGTTATCACCCCGGAGCGCGGAGACAGCGTAACAGGGATAGCCGGCATCTTCATAAATCCGGAAGAGCTCCTGCATGTGATTCTGCTGCGCGGAATCATAGATATCCAGTTTATTGAAGATCAGGCTGGCAGGGACAAAATACCCTGTTGCCGTCACGAGGAAACGATCGATGAAACCGGTAGAAGTACGAGGATTGACCAGCGTTACAATCAGGAACGCATGATCCACATTAGCGGCGATAATATGAGCCTCGTGAGAGAGCTTTGTGGCTTTCCGGATGATGTAATTATCTCTGGGGAAAATTTTATGGATAAGTCCTTCTCCGCTAACGGGAAGCGAGGTGAATGCCACCCGATCGCCCGTAGCAACAGGATTTGTCATACGAATCCCTTTAATCCGGAACTGCCCTTTGACCTTACAGGGAACGACCGTTCCATCTGGAGTTCTGACAGAAACCCAACTCCCGGTAGACTTCACTACAACTCCTTCCTTGATTTGATTTTGTGCCATCAAATCAAGGGAATTACAGTGCTCATGTTTATATCTATTAATAAATAATGCTTTGTAAAAGTATAAAATATCTTACATTTGAAATACTGAATCACCAAGTTCACACAACATGAGGCCTATTGTCTATTTCACGTTAGCGTTTGCTCCTGTCATTGCCGGCATGATTCTTTTCTATTTCTCCCGGAAATATGACCGGAATTTTATCACGTTGTTGATAAAAAGCTTTTTTCTCGGGATGCTTGGCATCATTGTCCTCATCGCCGCAGAATACATAAGTTCCCTTCTTGGTTTGAATGATCTCCGGACCCTGAAAAGGATCATCTTCTACTCATTTGTGACTGTGGGATTTGGATCAGAATTGGGCATGTACATCATCTTCCGGTACCTGATCTATCCTAAAGAGGAGGTTGACAAACCCATTCACGGCATTACCTTCTCCATTATGGTTGCTCTTGGCTTCTCAACAATACGGATCCTTTACTTTATCATCAACCCTATGGGAATCAGTTCACTGTTTCCTGAAACCCTTTATACGTTCGTTTTTGTTCCTGCTAACCTTATTTTCGCTGTCATCATGGGATTCTATGTAGGAATGACAAAATTTATCAAGTCGCGGTTTGTATATAACATGACTGGTCTCTTCGCGGCTGCATTCTTCCATGGTCTTTTCAATTTCTGTTTGCTCACGAAAGATTTCAAGCTTTTGAGCCTGTTTGCTTTCGGCAGCATGGTAATTGTCTTCATCCTGGGCATCAAATCAGCATCTACCAAATCCGATCCCCTGGATAAAATATAGCCACATCACCCCCACCCCCATACCCTCATACCCTCATACTTCTCATACCCTCATACCCTCATACCCTCATACCCTCATACCCTCTTACCTATCCCGTTTCACGTTTCACATTTCACATTTCACGTCATCTGATATATTTTCCCGGGTAATCCTTTGATAATCCCTTCAAACTCCAGGTTCAATAGGACTGCTGAAACTTTGCCTGGAGTGAGTCCGGTGTGTAACATGATATCATCAATACCCGATTGTTTCTCCTTCTCCAGGTATTCGGTTACCAACTCTTCCTCAGATGTTAATTCGATGAAGATCTTTCGCTGTCGGACCGGTTTCAGGTCCGCTTCTCTCCATCCCATGATATACTCTACATCATGATATGACTGAAGAAGGTGGGCCTGGTTATTCCGGATCAAGTGGTTGGCTCCCTCAGAGCAGGTATCTCCTACTCGTCCCGGTGTGGCAAAAACATCCCGGTTATAGGAGTTTGCAATACCGGCCGTGATCAATGCTCCCCCTTTTCGGGCCGCCTCAACTACAATCAATGCATCACACAAGCCGGCTATGATTCGATTCCGCTTGGGAAAGTTTTCCCTGTCAGGATTGGTCCCGCTGAGGAACTCTGTCAGCAATCCACCAGAGGAGAGCATCTTTTCAGCCAAAGAGGTATTGGCATAGGGATAGATCCTGTCAAGGCCATGTCCCAGAACAGCGATCGTTGGCAGTGCGGCTTCAAGTGCGGCACGGTGTGCATAGCTGTCAATCCCATAAGCCAACCCACTAACCACAAGTGGATTATGTGAAGCCAGTCCTTTCACTAACTCCCGGCAAATGCCTTTGCCATACCTCGTGGCACTACGGGTTCCAACAACACCCATAACACGCTCGGAATTCAGATCTCCCATACCCTTGTAAAACAACATCACTGGACTATCGATACAATGACTTAACCGCCGGGGATATCCTGGATCCTGAAAAAAAAGCGGTGTGATCCTGTACCGTGAGATAAAGTTCATCTCCTGCTCGGCACGGTTCAGAATCTCTTTATTCCCCACAGCATGGCTCAATACCTCCCCGATCCCTTGAACCTTCCGGAGAATTCGTTTTGGTTCACGGAAAACGGCTTCAGCGCTACCACACATAGTAACCAGCTTCTTTCCCAGGACATCACCGATACCGGGAATCAACACCAACGCAATCTGATACAATAACATATTTTGGATTTTTAGCCATTAATCAGGTTTAGGTACAAAAAGTAATACCCAATTATTCACAATTTTGTCAGAAATGGTAATTCAAGTGTTATTTTTGCATATATGGAAGTGCCGGAAAAGAGAATACGCATCCTGGTTTGTCCCCTGGATTGGGGAATAGGGCATGCAACCCGATGTGTGCCTGTTATCAAACATTTCATCGACCATGGTTGCCAGGTAGTAATTGGTTCCGACAAACGCCCGATGGCATTTTTACAAAGAGAGTTTCCCGATCTTGAATACATCCGGTTTCCCGGTACCCACGTCATCTATCCCCAGCGATCAATGATGGTCATGAAGATGCTTCTTCAAGGGCCCAAACTGCTGAAAGGGGTTCGGAAAGAGCACCAGGAATTACGGACTATCATCAGTGAGTACGATATCGATATCATCTTTTCTGACAACAGGTATGGATTGTGGTCTGCAGAGATCCCATCGATCTTCATGACACATCAACTCCAGATCAAGGTTCCTCCATATCTGAAAGTACTTTCTCCCTTGATTCAGAAATTCAACTACGCGATTATCAATAAATACAACGAATGCTGGATCCCCGATTTTGAAAGTCATAACGGACTTGCCGGAGAACTCTCTCATCCTGAATCTTTACCTGCTCATGCCTATTATATCGGCACACTATCGAGGTTCACCGGATCCCTGAATCAAAGGGAGGTTACAGAGATACCGCCCTTTGAAATCCTGGTTCTCCTCTCCGGACCAGAACCACAACGGACGATCCTGGAGGAACGGCTTCTCAGGCAGCTTCAGCGAACAACGATTCAGACTGTAATTGTCAGGGGGATCACGGAGAAACAAGAGGAGAAACAGCTTGGAGAACATATCCGGATCTTTTCACACCTTGAATCTGATCTCCTGAAAGAGTATATGCGGAAAGCGCTGGTGGTAATCTGCCGGTCTGGTTATTCGAGCATCATGGATATTACTGCCATGGGGAAGCGAGCCATCTTTATCCCTACTCCGGGTCAGACAGAACAGGAGTACCTGGCAAAATACCTGCTCAGGAAAAAAATCTACTTTTCAATGCCTCAAAAAACGTTCGACCTGATCTACGCCCTGGAGATGTCGAAAAATTTCCCGGGGATGGTGCTTGAAAACGACTATAAGGAGCTGGGGAAAAGAATTGCCATATATTGCCATAAATAATTGCCATGATATTGCCATGAATTGAAAATTTCGCTTTTCGCTATTTCGCCTTTATCACCTTGTCCCTTTGTCCCTTTATCCCTCCGTCACCTTCTTCTTCGCTCTCACAACAAGTAATATTCCGGCAATTACAAACGGAATGCTTAACAATTGCCCCATATTGAGCGCCATGGCATCCTCGAAACCAACCTGGGGCTCCTTGACGAACTCAATCAGGAACCGGATTCCGAATATCAGGATCAGGAACATGCCGAAGAGAAAACCTGGCTCGGGCTTCCCCTCCTGCCGGTAATAGTACCAGATCAGGTAAAAGAATATCAGCAGGTAGGATAGCCCCTCATAGATCTGAGTCGGATGCCGGGCGGCCGTTGCCTCTAATGGGTTGGATGCATTCACAAACATAAAACCCCATGGAAACTCCGTAACATGACCGAATATCTCCGAATTCATCAGGTTCCCCATTCTGATTAAAAAACCTGCCAGGGCTACAATGATAACGATCCTGTCGATGACCCAAAGGAAAGGGCGTTTCTTGACAATGGAGAAGATAATCAAGGTGCAGATAATTCCGATCGCCGCACCATGACTTGCAAGGCCACCTTCCCAGATAGCAAAGATCTTGAGCGGATGGCTTAAATAGTATTCTGGCTCATAAAAAAGGCAATGCCCAAGTCGCGCCCCGATCAAGGTGCCAATGATCATGTAAGTAGTGAGGGAATCCAGTACTTTAATTGGCACTCCTTCCCTCCGGAACATCCGTTGAAGAATAATATACCCAAAAACGAATCCGAGAGCAAACAACACACCATACCACCTGACAGCGATACTCCCGATGCGGAATATTTCAGGATCGGGATTCCA